>JALCQC010000013.1 GCA_022650895.1 Bifidobacteriaceae bacterium
AGAACGATTCCCAGGCCGTTACGGGCCCCGAGATATTCCGCTGTGGCGGCAGTCGCGAAGACATAGGTCGCCGCGATCTTCATTCCTCCGAGAATATGGTGCTCCGCCACCCGCAGTTTCACGTGAAACAGGGTCCACATCCGCCCCGCTCCGCACGTCAGCGCGACATCCGAGAAGTACTGCGGCACCGCGTTGAGGCCGCGATACGTCTGCACGGCAATGGGGAAGGTGGAGAAGATGGCGACCATGACGATCTTGCCGAGAGGCTCGAATCCGAACCAGATGACGAAGAGGGGCGCCACCGTGATGAGCGGCAGTGTCTGTGCCATGGCGAGAAGCGGGTAGAACGCCGCCGAGAAAATCCGCGATAGGTGGAGCAAAATGCCGATGACAAGGCCTGCGATCACCGAGATGAGGAATCCGACGAGACCTTCGTAGGCCGTGATGAGGGTTGCGTTCCACAGAACCTCTGCCGACTCCACGAAGGAGCGTGCAATTGCGGAGGGCGCTGCCATGACGCGATCGGAGACATTTCCGAAGTCAACGGCGGCTTCCCACGCGATAAGCAGCACAACCAGGGTGGCGATGCCACAGGCATACCTCACCCACGCCGATTGTGCTGCCGATGCCCTGTGAGCTGTCATTTCTGCTCACTGTTGATGTAGGAGTTGGTGGCGAGGGTGGTTGCCGAAGGGGGCGATGCGGGATTTTTGCCGTCCTTCTTGTAGACGCCGTTCTTCCAGAGGAAATCCATGTATTCCTGTGCCTCATCGGTGTTCGTGACGCCTAGGCCGGCAAGGTCGGCAGCCGTGGAGGCGTCGTCGGAGGCTGCTGCGATGGCGCTGGTGTCTCCCCAATAATCGCCTTTGGCGATCGTCTCCATGGAGGTGCGGGTGAGCGTTGAATCGAGGTTGGCGTCCTTTGCCTGCTCCACCAGAATGTCAGCGGCCTTCTGGGGATGGGCGAGGGCGTAGGCATAGCCGCGAGCCGTGGCGTCGATGAACTTCTGCAACGCCTCCTTGTGATTCTTCTCCCAGCTGGTGTTCACAGCGAAGCCAAGTTGATCGGGGTTACCGGGAACGCCCCAGTCGGATGCCACGAAGCAGTTGAGGGCAGGTCCTTCGAGCTTCGCTTCGACGCCTTCCCATGTTTCGTAGAAGCCCCCGAAGTCGCCCTTGCCGCTTGTCAGCGTCTGGAAGGTGGAGGTTCCCACTGTCGCCGTATCGAACTTTCCGGTTCCGCCGGCGGTCTTGATCATCTGCTGCAGGACGGCGGTCTGTTCCGCGGAGCCGAAGGTGACGAAGGTCTTTCCGTCGAAGTCCTTTGGAGTTTTGATGTCGGTGCGGGACTTGAGGGCGCACCAGCGGGCCACCTGTTTCTGGGTGAGATCGAAGACGAATTTCAGATGTGAGCCCTGTTCGTCGAAGGCGGCGACGTTGCTCAGCGTGGTGAAGCCGACGTTGGCGACGCCTGTCTCGACGGCAGTTTCGGCCCCGGATTGCGAGGTCGGCAGAATCGAGACGTTGATTCCCGCGTCTTTGTAATAGCCCAGTTTTTCGGCGGCGTAGACGCCGATGTGATTGGTGTTCGCCGTCCAATCGAGCATGAACGAAATGCTGTTCTGAGAGCTGTCGCCACTAGCGGAACCTGAACCAGTAGTGGAATCGCCGTCCGGAGAACCACAGGCCGTCAGTGAAACGGCTGCTGCAAGAGAGAGGAAAAGACTGAGCGTCTTTTTACCCATTGTTTCGGTCACCTTACCTTCTGCGCGGGTGCGCATCGCTCAGACCGTGTGCCGGAGGCGGGAAGGTGAAAGAGCCCGCGCGGAACACTGGTCTGGAGGGCATGACTGTGCCCTTGTTTATTTACCAATGAGCGGCTGCTGCCCCAACCGCACGAACTTTTCCAGTATACCGAGAGACCTAGCGGGTGCGCGTCCCCGCCAAGGGACAAAATAGAAAACATGACTGAAGAAAACAGCAAGCCTGAATTGCCTGAAAACGTTCGTGTTCGTTTTTGTCCGTCACCAACCGGTACGCCGCACGTCGGCATGGTGCGTACCGCACTCTTCAACTGGGCGGCAGCGCGGCATACCCACGGAACTTTCGTTTTCCGCATCGAAGATACCGACAATGCCCGTGATACCCAGGAGAGCCTGGATCAGATCATCGAAGCGTTGGAATGGCTTGGAATCACGTGGGATGAGGGCGTGAACGTCGGTGGGCCCGACGGTCCGTATTTCCAGTCGCAGCGAACCGACATCTACAAGGATGTCGCTCAGAAGCTGTTTGACGCCGGCTATGCGTATGAGTCCTTCTCCACCTCCGACGAGATTGCGGAGCGCAACAAGGCCGCTGGACGCCCTGCCGCCTTTGGCTATGACGGCTACGATCGCACTCTCACCGACGAGCAGAAGGCCGCCTTCCGTGCAGAGGGCCGCAAACCCGCTCTGCGCATCAAGATGCCGGATGAGGACATTGCTTTCGACGATCTCATTCGCGGACGCATCGAATTCAAGGCGGGTTCGGTTCCGGATTACGTCATCGTGCGCCCGAACGGCGATCCTCTCTACACGCTCACCAATCCTGTGGACGACGCACTCATGCGCATCAACGTCGTGCTGCGTGGCGAGGACCTCCTCAGCTCCACTCCGCGCCAGATTGTGATGTACGACTACCTCAAGAAGATCGGAGTCGCACAGGTCACCCCGTTGTTCGGCCACCTGCCCTACGTGATGGGACAGGGCAACAAGAAGCTGTCGAAGCGCGATCCCGAGTCCAATCTGTTCCTCCACCGCGAGCACGGCTTCATTCGCGAAGGCCTGCTGAACTACCTGGCGCTTCTGGGCTGGTCCATCGGTCCGGACCGCGATGTGTTCTCCATGGACGAGATGATCGAGAAGTTTGACGTTCGCGACGTGAAAGCGAATCCTGCACACTTCGACATCGACAAGGCCACCGCCATCAATGCTGAGCACATCCGCATGCTGACGGAGGACGACTTCCTGCGCCGTTCCGTTCCGTATCTGTTCAAAGACGGTGTGGTGTCTGCGGACAATTGGGACGCTCTGACCGGCCATGAGCGCGAGGTACTCACCGCCGCGGCACCGCTGGTTCAGCCACGCGTGCGTCTGCTGGGAGAGGTTTCCGGCATGGTGGCAAGCCTGCTCAGCGACGACGAGTACATCGCCCCGGCTCCCGATGCCCGCAAGCAGCTTAAGGCTTCCGCCGATGAGGTTCTGACGCTCGCCATCTCCACTTTGAGCGAAGTTCCCGAAGAGGAATGGAAGACCGATCATCTTCATGAGCTCCTGACCACCGCGCTGGTGGAGGAGGGCGGATACAAGCCGCGCCTTGCTTTCGGACCGGTGCGTGTCGCAGTCTCGGGTCGGCGTGTTTCCCCGCCATTGTTTGAGTCTCTCCAGATTATCGGCAAAGATGTGACACTCGCACGACTCACGAATTTGCAAAAAAACCTCTGAGCCTGTATATTTTTAATCCGCTGCGCTATTTGCGTGGCGGATAAGTAAAAGCCCCCGTAGTCTAGCGGTCTAGGACATCGCCCTCTCACGGCGCAAACACCGGTTCAAATCCGGTCGGGGGTACGAGGTTGCGGCATTCGTGCGAAAGTCTTATACTCTCTGTTCGGATGTTACAAATCCCATTGGGGTATGGTGTAATTGGCAACACAGCGGTTTCTGGTACCGCCATTCTTGGTTCGAGTCCAGGTACCCCAGCCAATGAAGACCGTTGCGAGAGCAGCGGTTTTTTTATATCGGAATACCTTATTCTTCCAACCTTCGGATGATTGCACGAAAAGCCTATACGTGGTCTTTCGGAAAAAATAACCACCTTTGTCTTTCTTCCTTGCCTCTATCAGTGGAAAATATGCAAGGAAGTTTGTCTGTCGATAGGCGTCGACGTTGATAGTTTGAACATGGATGCGGAGGACTCAGTGCAGGCGGAATTCATTTCACATGGCAAGACCATTTTGATGGGTGAACACTCGGTGGTCTACGGATACAACGCGCTTTGCCTACCGGTAAAGGGACTCACCCTCACCACAGCGGTGACACCGTCGGATAACGGCGAGGGCCCCAACCTCTACACCACTCATTATCACGGCCTCTTCGCCGAGGCGCCGGAAGAGTACGCCGGACTGCATTCATTGGTGCAGGGGCTGATCCTCGATCAGAACCTTCCCTCCAAGGTGTCCCTCACCTATACCGGGGAGATTCCGATGGAGCGTGGTCTCGGCTCCTCCGCCGCCGTCGCCATCGGCACGGTTCGTGCCATCAATGCTTATTACCACCTCGGCATGGAGGAGAAGGACATTGTCGAATGGGCCAACCATGCGGAAGACATCACGCATGGGGGCGCCTCCGGTCTCGACGTGGCAACGGTGAAAAGCGATCATCTCGTCTCTTTCAACAAAACGGACGGCCCTCAGGAGATCACCAGCCAGCTGGGCGCCTATTTGGTCATCAGCGATTCCGGCGAGCTCGGCAGCACCAAGGAGGCAGTGAGTCAGGTGCGCGAACAGGTGGCGAGCAGCGACGAGAAGAAGTCGAATCTCGACGCATTGGGAGACCTCGCCAACAACGCCATCGAGGCATGGAACTCCAGTAACGTGAATCAGTTCGGTTCTCTTTTCAACAAGGCACAGGAGATTCTCTCCAGCTTCTCGCTGTCCACCCGCGCCATCGACCGCATCAACCGTACGGCCTTGGAGAACGGTGCCATCGGGAGCAAGCTGAGCGGCTCTGGCTTGGGGGGAGTGGTGATCTCGCTCGTCCGCGATTCCAACGCTGCCCGGAATCTGCGCGAAAAGCTTCTCGGCGTGGCTCGGGATGTGTGGATTGAGGCCATTTGATGGCTTCCGCCGCAACTGCACGCGCCCACACCAACATCGCACTCGTCAAATACTGGGGCAAGAAGGATGCCGAACTTCGGCTTCCCTTCACCTCCAGCATCTCGATGACGCTGGATCGGTTCTACGCGCAGACGACCTTCGAAGTGTTGCCGGCTTCCGGCGAATCTGAATTCATTCTTGATGGTGCCGTGGTGCGCCCGGCGGCGGCTGAGCGCGTCATGAAATACGTGAAGTTGCTCCAGCGACGGTTCTCCGTTTCAGGTAACTTTCGCATCGTATCGGAAAATCATGTTCCCATGAGCGCGGGGCTCGCCAGCTCCTCCTCGGCATTCAGTGCCCTCGCTGCGGCCTTCGCAAAGGCCTATGAGCTGGAGGTGTCACGTGAGGAACTGTCCCGCATGGCGCGTTTGGGCTCCGGGTCCGCCTGCCGGTCGGTGTTCGGCGGATTCGTCAAATGGGAAAAAGGAACCGATGACGCATCGTCCATCGCGATTCCGCTCGTCGAAGCCCCCACCATAGACCTCACTCTTCTCGCCGTGGAAATCAACACCAAACAGAAGCTGGTGCCGTCAACGGTGGGAATGCGCCGCGTTGTGGAAACCTCACCGTATTACCCCACGTGGGTGGAGGACACTGAACGGGCGTGCACACTCATGGAAGAGGCCATCCGCGCCGAGGATTTCACGCGCATCGGGCAGATCGCCCAGCAGTCGGCGCTCGACATGCATGCCTTGAATCTCACAGCCCGTCCTGGCTTCACCTACTTCCAACCCGAAACGCTCCTTGCCATCTCAACGGTGGAACAGCTCAACGCAGCGGGCGTGGAATGCTACTTCACCATCGACGCCGGTCCCAACATCAAGGTGCTGACGAGAGCGGGAAATGTGGAAGAAATCGTTTCCCGATTCAAACAGGTGCTGCCTGAAGTTACGATTGCAGCGTCTTCTTTCGGCCCAGGGGTCGAGTTCCTAAGGTAAGAGAGCAAGGATTAAGCGTGATTACTGAGCAGGCGCCTGGAAAGCTGTATATTGCCGGAGAGTATGCCGTCGTCGAGAAAACCAACCCCGCAGTGGTGGTGGCAATTGATGAGTTCGTGCGTGTGCGCGTCCAGGAGAGCGATACCACCGGCATCATCCACTCCAAGCAATACGCGCAGGACTCCGTTCATTGGACTCGTAAGGGCAATCAGCTCGTGGTGGACAATCGCGACAACCCCTTCCACTACATTCTCTCGGCCATTGACTTCACGGAACGCTATGTCTCCGAAAACGGCGGCAAACTGAAGGTCTACAACCTCATCGTTAACAGTGAGCTGGATTCCGCAGATGGTAAGAAGTACGGTCTGGGATCTTCCGCCGCGGTGACGGTGGCGACAGTCAAGGCCCTCCTACGTTTCTACGGATTCGACCTTGTGAAGGATGTGGTCTTTAAGCTGGCGGCCATTGCGCACCTCACCGTCCAGGGCAACGGCTCGTTGGGAGATGTTGCGGCCAGCGTCTACGGAGGTTGGCTCGCTTACTGTTCCTTCGATCGCGATTGGTTGCGCTCGCAGCTGGAGGTGTCGCGGCTGACGGATTTGGTGAATGCCGAGTGGCCGGGGCTGAAGATTCAATCGTTGGAGCCCGTCGAGGGACTCGAATTGGTGATCGGCTGGACTCAGAAGCCCGCCTCCACCTCGCAGCTGGTGGAGAAGACGGATGAGGAGAAAGTCGATAATCAGGCGCTGTACGACCGGTTCGTTGCCGATTCACGCGCCTGTGTGGAACAGATCATCCACGGTTTTGAGACGAAGAATATCGAACTCATCATGTGTCAGATTCGTCATAATCGCGAACTGTTGAAGCAGCTGAGCAAGTTCAGCACCGTCCCCATTGAGATTCCACGCCTCACCAGCCTCATCGACATCGCCGAAAAATATCACGGTGCTGCAAAGACCTCAGGAGCGGGCAACGGCGACTGTGGCATCGTTCTCGCCAACGAAGCGACCGATGTCGCTGCCATGAAGGCCGAATGGCGGGAGAATGGCATTCTGCCGCTCGATCTTCACGTCCATCAGGTTGACTGATGGCGCAGACTCCTCGGGTTGCATCAGAGAAAGGCTCCCATGTCTGAAACGATCAGCCGTTCCGCTCGCCGGAAGAATGACCATCTGGCGTTGGCACACGCGTTCTACCAGGAGGGCGCGGCAAATGACTTCGATCGTCTCCATCTCCTACGCCCTACACTTCCCGAGACCTCCGTCCTGCCGGACGTGCTGCAGACGCAGTTTTTTGGTGTGTCCGTAGAGGCGCCGTTCTTCATCAACGCCATGACGGGTGGGTCGCAGAAGGCGGCGGAGGTCAATCGCGGACTTGCTCGAGTTGCCAAGCAGCAGGGCATCGCCATGGCACTTGGTTCCGCCAACATCGTGGAACGTGAGCCGGAAGCGCTGGCAAGTTTTGCTGTCGCACGCGAGGAGAATCCGGACGGCGCTCTGCTGGTCAATGTTAATCCGGCGACTTCTCTCGACACCATTCAGCTCCTCATCGAGGAATTGCAGCCTGCGGCGTTGCAAATACACGTCAACGCGGTGCAGGAAGCCGTCATGCCAGAGGGCGACAGGGACTTTCACTGGCTCGGAAGAATCATGGCGATTCGGCAGGCGGTAGACCTTCCTGTCATCGTGAAGGAAGTGGGTTTTGGCTTCGATGAGGCCTCTCTCGAGAAACTTTTCGCCAGTGGCATCATGACAGTGGACGTGGCTGGAAGCGGTGGCACCGATTTTGTGCAGATCGAGAATTCTCGGCGTCCACATCATGACTTCGAATATCTGAGGGGACTGGGGCTTTCCACCGTTCAATCTCTGCTTAACGCGGGCCGTGTTCTCGAACGTCGTGCTCTTCACGAAGAGTGGGATGATTCCGCGTCCGCCGAGGAAACGGGGGATGAAAGGAGAGATCTAGGTTCGTCGCACCAGGATTCCGTCACCATCATCGCGTCAGGCGGTGTGCGCAACCCGTTCGACGTCCTGAAGTCTGTGGCGTTGGGGGCTCGTTTTGTTGGCATCAGCAACGGTTTCCTCCAGACGTGGCGCGACCATGGCGAAGAGGGGCTGAACGAAAAGATCGCTGTGTGGAAAACGCAGCTCGCCGAGCTCATTGCCCTATTTGGTACGGATTCATTGGAGTCGGCCGCTCGGATTCCTTACTATCTGGATCCCGAATTGGAAAGCTATCTGCGTCAGACTGCCCGCTGACGGTCGGTGCTGGGTAATCTGAACCTATGGGATTCCTATCGAAGATCAAAGACGCTTTCGCGCAGTCGGCGCAGGCACAGTTTTTGGGTGGCAACGGAGCGCTCATCGTTCTGCATTCGGAGTTCATTGAGAAAAAGACTGCGGATAATACCGAGAGTTTTGACCTCGACGGAGTGACGGCCGCGCTCAGTGTGGCAGGCGACACGCTCACTGTGGCGTCGGAGACGTTCGAATGGTCCATTCCGGTTGGGGCTTCTCCTGCGCAGGCAAATGCCGCGGCGCTGTTTGTGAATCAGGTCAATACGGCAGCACAGGGCCCGCATTATTCAGTGGAGACTTTCGTTCACGGAAAATAGTTGCAGCACCCAGTAAATCACGATGTGGGTGTCGTACCCTTGAAGCATGACATACGCGAGTCAGTCACCACTCTCCAGCGGGCAACGTGAGCCTGTGAACCAGCCGGTTTCCATTTCGGCTCGTCTTGGGAGACTCCAGTTTCATGCCTCCGGAAAATTCAGAATCCTACAGTTCACTGACATTCAGGACGGCCCCACGGTGTCTCCGGACACTATTCGTCTCATCGAGGCCACCTGCGATGCGGCACGCCCCGATCTTGTCATCTTCACCGGTGATCAGATCGCCGGCTACGACACCGCGTTCATGGCCACTTGCCGAAAGCGCCGCTGGCCGACGGCATGGGATGGCGTCTATGCCACCTCGCGTGCGGTGGGCAAAGGCGTGAACTCTCTGGTAGACGCCGCCATGCGCGGGCTGACTTCCCAAGAGGATCCCGCGTCGTCATCTACACAGAAGTCTGCGCCGAAGTCCACAGAGCCGCAGGGGAGTGCCGGGAGCACCGCTGCTTTCGGTGATGACGGTAGCGATATCGCCGCCGCATCAAACGTTGCTGCCGGCGTCAACTCTGCTGACGCTCGTGAGTCGGCAACGCCTTCTGCGGCACCCGTTTACTCCACCGAGGAGGATCCGTATGCCTCTACCCGAGAAATGGTGCGGAAGCAGGCGGCACAATTTTTGCAGCCGTTGATTGATCGTGGCATTCCATTTGCCGTCACCTACGGTAACCATGACTTCCAATGCGGGTTGGAAACCTCGGAGTTGGATGCCATCTACCGTGAGTTTCCCGGGTGCCTGAATCCCGAGGTCTCCGGAACGTCGGCTCTACGCGCAAAAGCGGTACCGACATCCGGGCTGAAGGATCAGGTGGCCTACGCCTGCGAGCCGGGCACCTTTGCGCTTCCGGTATCGTCCCTCGAACGGGACAACAACGTCATAGGGATTGTCATCACGGATTCGGGCGACTATGCGCGCGAAGGCGGTTACGGAACTCCCTCAGAGCGGGCCGTCGAATGGATGGGGAGAATTCCTCAGGTCTTGCGCACGAAGTCGATCGTGTTCCAGCACATTCCTCTGCCGCAGTTCTACCATCTGCTGAAGCCGGTTCCTGCCACCACCGCCTATGCGATACAGGGATACCGGACCTACGACAAGCAGTGCTACGTCATCGATGACAGTGTGACCCAGCCCGGCGGCTATCTCGGTGAGGGAGTGAGTTGCCCCGATACCGATGCTGGAGAATTCGCGGCGATGAAGGACTCCGGCGGCTATTTTGCGCTCTTCGCAGGGCACGACCACCGCAATGCCTACGTGGGCGAATACGACGGCATCATGCTGGGTGCCACGCCGACGTGTGGCTTTGGTTCCTATGGTCCACCGGCTCCGAAGCGTGCGGCACGCTTGCTGGAGTTTGATATCCGTCACCCTTACCACCCACGGACCCAGCTTCTTGAATTCGGTGACATCGTAGGAAAGCCGAGTTCACGCGCCGTCTACACCTTTGCAATGAGCCATCTGCCCAAAGGACCTGCCGACGCCACGAATCTATTACGCAAGCCAGGTGTGCTGGCGGGAGCCGCCGCAGCTGTGGCAGGGATCGGTGCGGCTTTTCTCGGTCGGCTTGGAAAAGGCGATAAGAAGAAGTAGTCAGAGCCGCGGAGCAGACTGCGCTTTGGCCAGCGCCTCAGACAGGTACTTGCCGGCTGCCATCACGATGGGGGCGTACAGGCGTCCCGGCTGGGTGCCCATGCGCTCCTGGGGACCCGAGATGGAGATGGCGGCGATCACCTGACCGGTGGCGTTGCGGATCGGAGCGGAGACAGAAGAGACGCCCGGCTCGCGCTCGGCCATGGACTGCGCCCACCCGCGCTTGCGGGTCGTTGCAAGTTGGGTCGCCGAGAATTTTGCGTGACGCAGACCTTGGTGAAGGCGGTCTGATTCCTCCCATGCGAGCAGAATCTGCGCTGCGGAGCCTGCCTCCATGGAGAGAACGGCGCCAACGGGAATGGAGTCACGCAGTCCGGAGGCGCGTTCGACGGCGGCGATGCAGATGCGCTGGTCGCCTTGGCGACGGTAGATCTGGGCGGATTCGCCCGTGCGTTCCAAAAGAGTGTTGAGGACGGGGCCGGAGGCTGTGAGCAGATGATCCTCACCGGCGGCGGCAGCCAATTCGGCGAAGCGGGAGCCAAGCACAAAGCGGCCGTGTTGGTCACGGGCAATGAAGCGATGACGCTCCAGTGCGACCGCAAGACGGTGTGCAGTGGGGCGTGCAAGGCCCGTTTCCGCAACGAGGCTGGCCAACGTGGTCGGTCCTTTTTCGAGAGCATCGAGAATTCGCGCCGCCTTGTCGAGGACGCCGACGCCGGAATGAATCACAGTGGAGTCGGAGGGGGACGTTCGGCTGGTGCTGGAAGAAGACGCAGGCAGGTTAAAATTGGTATCTGCCTTTTGAGACGATGCTGTCTTCTTTTGTCCTTCTGTGCTATTGCTCATGCACAAAGTATGCCATCTCATATATCGAAATGCAAGTGTCTGAAATGTGGCACGCGATAATACTGGGCCATGAGTGATGGATATGCGTGACGAACACGCAATCGAAGGAGGGTGTCGTGGGAACGACGTTAGCCGAGAAAGTCTGGGCGGATCATCTTGTCCGCAAAGGCGAAAATGGCGAACCAGACCTTATTTTCATTGACCTTCAGCTGATGCACGAGGTCACTAGCCCCCAAGCATTTGAAGGGTTGCGCAACGCGGGACGAAAGCTTCGCCACGTCGAGATGACTCTGGCCACGGAAGATCACAACACGCCAACCGTGAATATCGACCTTCCCATCGCCGATAAGACGTCGGCCATTCAGATTTCCACCCTTGAAAAGAACTGTAAGGAATTCGGGGTGCGGCTGCATCCACTGGGTGATGCCGATCAGGGAATCGTGCACGCCGTCGGACCACAGCTAGGGCTCACGCAACCTGGAATGACGGTGGTCTGTGGTGATTCCCACACGTCGACGCACGGCGCTTTCGGAGCGCTTGCCTTCGGCATTGGAACCTCCGAGGTCGAACATGTGATGGCGACGCAGACCCTGTCTCTGAAACCCTTCAAGACCATGGCCGTCAACGTCGAGGGAGAGCTCCCCCCGGATGCCTCTGCGAAGGACATCATTCTGGCCATCATCGCCAAAATCGGCACGGGCGGCGGCCAGGGGCACGTCATCGAATACCGTGGTGAGGCCATTCGCAAGCTCTCCATGGAAGCACGCATGACCATCTGCAACATGTCCATCGAGGGTGGAGCGCGCGCAGGCATGATTGCTCCTGACGAAACCACCTTTGAGTATCTCAAGGGCCGCCCCCACGCACCACAGGGTGAGATGTGGGACAGGGCCGTTGAGTATTGGAAGACGCTCAAGACCGATGATGACGCCGTCTTCGATAAGGAAGTCACCATCGATGCGTCAACTCTGGGGCCCTTCGTGACCTGGGGAACCAACCCCGGCCAGGGCGCTCCGATCACCGCTCAGGTTCCCGATCCTTCCGCCATCGCGGACGAGGAAAGCCGCACTGCCGCCGAACGGGCTCTGGAATACATGGGTCTGACGCCCGGAACGCCTCTGAAGAAGATTCCGGTCGACACCGTCTTCATCGGTTCGTGTACGAACGGGCGCATCGAGGATCTGCGTGCCGCCGCCTCCGTCATGAAGGGGCACCACAAGGCGAAGAACATTCACCGCGTGCTGGTGGTTCCGGCATCGTCACGCACCAAGCTGCAGGCGGAGCGTGAGGGGCTCGACAAGATCTTCACCAATTTCGGTGCGGAATGGCGTAACGCGGGATGCTCCATGTGTCTAGGCATGAACCCCGACAAGATAGTGGCGCACGAACGGTGCGTCTCCACGTCAAACCGCAATTTCGAGGGGCGTCAGGGCAAGGGCGGCCGCACACATCTGGCATCGCCCATGGTGGCTGCGGCGACGGCCATCAAGGGAACGATCGCAAGCCCGGCTGATCTGTAAGGGGACAGAGAAATGGATAAATTTACCGTACATACTGGCGTCGGCGTTCCGCTGCGCAAGTCGAATGTCGACACCGATCAGATTATTCCCGCGGTGTTCCTCAAGCGCGTGACCCGCACCGGCTTTGAGGACGCACTGTTCTACGCCTGGCGACGCAACAAGGATTTCGTGCTGAACCAGCAGCCCTACAAGAACGGTTCCGTGCTGGTTGCGGGCCCTGACTTCGGCATCGGTTCCAGCCGTGAACATGCGGTGTGGGCGCTACACGACTACGGCTTCAAATGCGTGATTGCACCGCGCTTCGCCGACATCTTCTATGGAAACACCGCTAAGAATGGCGTTCTGGCAGCGATCATGCCGCAGGAATCCATCGAGCTGCTGTGGAAGCTGCTGGAGGAGGAGCCGGGACGTGAGATTACCGTCGATCTTGAAAAGCGCACGGCAACGTGCGGTGACGTCACGCTGCCATTCGAGGTGGACGACTACGTGCGCTGGCGTCTTATGAACGGCTACGACGACATTGACCTCACGCTGCAGCACGAGGACGACATCGTGGCCTACGAGAAGATGCGTGCCGAGAAATTCCCGTTCAAACCGACCACGATTCCTGCGAAGCATCTGCCGGAGGAGCCGGTCGCTTCCGAGCGCGAATCCGAAGTCGAGTGGGACGGTCCTCTGAGCGACAGAAAGTAGATAGAAAGTAGAGTGTGTCCACCGCTTGCGCTCACGGCTTTGCTTCACGTCCTCACCACATCGGTTGTGCAAAACTAATAACCATGGGGAATCAAGGAATTGACAGCTCGATGATGACCAACCTCGTGAAGTCAGATCAGAAGAGCGATGACGTTATCAAGGTCTTCGGCGGCAAGCCGTTGGAAGGCTCCATTCGCGTTCGCGGAGCGAAGAACTTCGTCAGCAAGGCCATGGTTGCCGCGCTTCTTGCGCCGGGAACCTCCGTCTTGAAGAACGTGCCTGAAATTCGTGACGTACAGGTCGTCTCCGATCTGCTGCGTCTGCACGGCGTGCAGGTCGATGTCAACGGTGCCGAGGGCATCGTCACCATCGACGCGTCGCACGTTGAACTTGCGGATGTTGCCGATGTGGACACGCTTTCCGGTTCGTCGCGTATTCCGATTCTGTTCTCGGGTCCACTGCTGCACCGCCTCGGGGAGGCTTTCATCCCTGCGCTGGGTGGCTGCCGCATTGGTGATCGTCCCATCGACTTCCATCTCGAAACCCTGCGCAAGCTGGGTGCGAAAGTCAACAAGGAGCACAAGGACGGCATTCACATCACCGCTCCCGATGGTCTCCACGGCGCGAAGATTCACCTTCCGTATCCTTCCGTGGGTGCTACGGAGCAGACATTGCTTGCCGCAGTTCTTGCGGACGGTAAGACCGAACTCTCTGGTGCTGCCATCGAACCTGAGATCATGGATCTCGTGGCTGTGCTGCAGAAGATGGGCGCCCTCATCTCCGTGGACGTGGACCGCACCATTCGCATCGAAGGCGTTGAGAGCCTTCGCGGCTACACGCATACGTCTCTGACCGATCGCATCGAAGCGGCTTCGTGGGCCTCGGCAGCTCTCGCAACGCATGGCGACATCTTCGTCAAGGGTGCCGATCAGGACGACATGATGACCTTCCTCAACGTGTACCGCCGCATCGGTGGCGAGTTCGACGTTGATGACAACGGTATCCGTTTCTGGCACCCGGGTGGGGATCTCAAGCCCGTCGCCATCGAGACCGATGTTCACCCAGGCTTCATGACGGATTGGCAGCAACCACTTGTCGTGGCATTGACGCAGGCCAAGGGCCTCAGCATCGTGCACGAGACCGTGTACGAGAACCGTTTCGGCTTCACCAAGCCGCTTGTACAGATGGGTGCGACCATCCAGTTGTACAAGGAGTGCCTTGGCTCATTGCCGTGCCGCTTCCAGCAGCGCAACTTCGAGCATTCGGCAGTGATCTTTGGACCCACGCCGCTTGAGGGCCGCGATATCGATGTTCCGGATCTGCGTGGTGGTTTCAGCCACCTCATCGCAGCGCTGACTGCAAAGGGTGAATCCACCATTCACGGCATTTCACTCATCGACCGTGGCTATGCGGACTTCCGTGGCAAGCTGCGTGCTCTGGGTGCGGAGATCATCTAAGCCTGGCTTTACGTTTCTCTCAGCTCAGCCCTCATTCTGCTTCATCGCGGTGAGGGCTGAAGTGTAGTTCAAACTAATGCTCATCGTGGCCAGTGAGCGGTCGCTTATACTATTGCTATCCTGCCGTTGAGGCACAATAGAATGTATGGTCTCTCCAGGAAAACCTTCTCCGGGCAAGTCTGTTCCGGCACTTTCAGATGAGCAGGTGGCCCGCTTGGGTCGTTCCCACCGGATGCTCGATCCCACTCGCTATCTTTTTGGTGAGTTTCATCAACCTAACGAAGTTGAAATCAACGAGCAGGATCCCAAGGTCACCAAACGCTTGCTGGATGCCGCTTCCTTCGTGGTGCGCACCCGTGCGAAGGTCAAGGCGTGGGGAATGGAGAAGATTCCCGGTGAGGGAATCTATATCTGCGCCGCCACGCATGTGACCCAGTTCGACGTTCTTATTCCCATGATGACGATGTTTCATCTGGGCCGCCGTCCCCGTTTCATGGCGAAGGAGGAGCTCAGTAAGTGGCCGTTCATCGGCTGGGCGCTCCGCCATGTCGGCATGCAGTCGGTCCCTCGGCGCAGGGGCCAGGCGCGTGCCATCGAAGAGGAATCCATCAAGATTCTTCTTGGAGGGCGTCCTTTGACCATATGGCCGGAGGGAACTCTCAGCCGGGATCCCCAGAAATGGCCCATGTCGCTCAAGCGTGGCATGGCAGAGATCGCACTCATTGCTTCCAAAAAAGTCGGGTATCAGATTCCGCTTTTCCCGGCTGTCACGTGGGGTGCGGCCAGCATCAACCACTTCTGGCCGTGGCCTCGTAAGAATGTGGTTCTTGCCTTTGATGATGCCGTGGATTATTCCGATCTGTTGGTTGACGCCGATGAGTGGGAAGACGGTCAGCCGCCTGTTGAAGCCATCGCGGAGCTCACCGAACGGGTTCGTGCTCGTATGGAAGCACGCATGGCGGAGATTCGCGGTGAGAAGCCGCCCGTTGAGGGGATGTGGGATTACCGCTCCATGAAGCGCGTTCCCAGGCCTCAGCTTCATGGCTGAGACCTAGTCTTGGGTAACACATGCAGACGGTTTCTTTGAAACTGATTGTGGCAACAGAGCTGGAGAAAAACAGGAGAGCGTAGAGAAAAGGCGGAGGGTTACTCCATGATGCGGAGCGGCTCTCTGATTCTTTCTGCGCATCGCGGTAGGGTAGTGAGCCATGGCGAAAATCACTGTTCTTGGTGCAGGTGCGTGGGGAACTGCGTTCGGTCAGGTGCTGGCGGATGCCGGCAACTCAGTCACAATGTGGGCAATGGAACCCCGCATCGTGGACGACATCAATGAGAACCACCGCAATTCCTTCCGGCTCCCTGTAGTCGACCGGCTTCCGGATGCGGTCACTGCGAACGGAGATCGTGCCGCTGCGGTGGCAGATGCCGACATCGTCGTGGTTGCCATCGCTGCTCAGGCCGCCCGCAAGGCGCTGTCCAGCTTTACGGACTTGATTCCGCGCTCCGCACTAGTGGTGAGCCTTATGAAGGGCATTGAGCGGACCACCGAGAAACGCATGGACCAAGTGGTGTGCGAGGCGCTCAATCTTTCCGATGCCCGCTTCGTAGCGGTTTCAGGCCCCAATCTCTCTAAAGAGGTTGCGTTGCGCCAACCAGGTGGCACTGTGGTGGCCTCCACCAACCCTGATGCTGCGCACGCGGTTGCTCATGCCTGCTCCACGAGCTATTTCAAGCCCTACATCTCCGATGACGTCATTGGTTTGGAGATGTGTGGATCTTTGAAGAATGTGGTCGCGCTCGCGGTCGGCATGGCCCGTGGCGCCGGCAACGGAGAGAACACCGCAGCCATGATAGAGACGCGTGGGCTTGCGGAGCTCACGGCCCTCGGGATTGCGGCAGGTGCGAAACGGGAGACCTTCCAGGGGCTTGCAGGTTTCGGCGATCTCGTCGCCACGTGCGGTTCTCCGTTGAGCCGCAACTTCACCTTCGGGTACAACCTCGGAACGGGTATGTCCGTGGAAGAGGCCACGGAGGAGAGTAACGGTGTGGCGGAAGGTGTTCCCACCACGAGCGCCGCAGTCGCACTGGCGGCCAATCTCGGTGTGAAAATGCCGCTGGCGACGGCCATGAGCCACGTCATCAACGACGGGTATTCTTTCGACCAGGTGATGACAGAGCTTTTCGGCACTGAGATCACCGCTGAGTGAACAGGCAGACAAAGAGCAAGTAAGCAGTCAAGCAGATAAGCGGTTCAACGGTCATCAATGAGGTTTCGTAGTGCTCCCTGGCCGGCATCCGGTTCGGAAAGGTAGTTGAAGTATGTCTAAGAAGCGCATCGTGGTCCTCTACGGCGGGCGTGCCGATGAGCATTCCATTTCGTGTATTTCTGCGGCGAGTTTGCTTCGTTCCATCGATCGTGACCTTTTCGATCCCGTCCCCATCGGCATTACCAAGGCCGGTGAGTGGCTTGTCAGTGACGTGGATCCCCGTGGCTGGAGTCTGGAAGGGGAGTCACTGCCCACTGTCGAGAAGACGGCTGGCTCGAAGCCCGTTGTTCTCGACATCTCGAAGCGTGGCGATGGTTTCTTCGTGAGAACGGGTTCCTCTGATGCGTCCAACGGATCGGAGAGCCAGCAGCTTGAATCCCTTGGGCATATCGACGCCGTGTTTCCCGTGTTGCATGGCCCGTACGGTGAGGATGGCACCATTCAGGGCTTGCTGGAGATGATGGACCTGCCGTATGTCGGTTGTGGCGTCTTTGCGTCCTCGGCGTGCATGGACAAGCACTATACAAAAATCGTTTTGCAGGCCGCTGGCGTTCCAGTGGCTCCCGGTATCACCGTCGACGCTCGTGACTTCGATGCCGCCTCTCATTTCCAGAAGGATCAGTATGAGATTTCGGCACGCGTCGTGGAGGCAGGTCTTCAGTATCCGCTGTTCGTCAAGCCTTCCCGCGCCGGCTCCAGCTTCGGTGTGAGCAAGGTGGAGAAGCCGGAGGACCTTGCCCCCGCGGTCTGGGCCGCGGCTCCACACGACTGGCGAATCCTCATCGAACAGGCCATTGAGGGCCGTGAGATCGAGTGCGCTGTCCTTTCGGCAACACGTCACCACAAGCCACGTACCAGCTGGCCGGGTGAGATCGTTCTTGACGCGTGCAGCAGCCGCGATGACGCCTTCTACGATTTCGACAGCAAGTACATGGACGACACCGCCTCGCATGTGGAGGTTCCCGCCAACCTTCCCGAGGAGGTCTTGCAGCGTGTTCGCGACACCGCCGCCAAGGCCTTCGTCGCGGTCGATGGACAGGGCCTGTCTCGTGTCGACACCTTCGTGCTTCCCGACGGCCAGGTGATGGTCAATGAGATCAACACCATGCCCGGATTCACCTCCATCTCCATGTATCCGCGTGCATGGGAGGCTTCCGGAATTCCTTATGAAAAGGTCATCACCGAACTCATCGAGGGCGTGCTGAACGACTGATGGTTGTTGTGGGCGAGGGACGTTTCTTCCCTCAGCTTGATTGATATCAAAATCTGCTGTACTCTTGTGAAGTTGCGTGTTCAGGCTGACTCATGTCGCCTGTCAACACCGTAGGCTTGAGTCAGCAATAGTATAGGAGAGCACATCATGGCAGCTCGTTGCGCAGTGTGCGGCAAGGGACCGCAGACCGGTTACAGCGTTTCACATTCACATATCCGTAATAAGCGTCGCTTCATGCCGAACCTTCAGACGGTTCGCACTGATGCCGGCAATGGCGCAACCATTCGCCTGCGCGTATGCACTTCCTGCATCAAGGCTGGCAAGGTTCAGCGCGCTGTCTGATACGGTACAGGTATTCTTTTACCCGAGGGTATTCCCCTCGGGTTTTTTGTATGTGATGGTGTAGGGACGCAGCGGAAGGAGAGTTATGTCGCTCGGTATGGACAGCTTGGTCTCCTCCGTCATCAGCAATGCGCGGCGGGTCTCGAACCTCAAGCATTTCGGCATCGTGACGGTTGAGGACGCCCTGACGTACTATCCGTTTCGCGTCACTGATCCGGTTCCGCGTGGCAGCATTCGCGAGGCAAAGGTGGGCAATCCCATCGCCTTCCGAGCGCGAATCGCCACAGCTCGTGCCGTTCCACTGAGCGCTAGACGAGGCTCTCGCATCGAAGCCACGGTGGAGGATTCGGAATTCACTGAATACGGCGGTGTCGCCCAGCTTGTTTTCTTCTCCTACAAAAAGCAGTATGTGGCGTGGATGATGTCCAAGCTCGAGCAGGGCGAGGAAATCGTGGTGAGTGGCACACCCACCGTCTTCAACAACACGCTGCAGTTCACACACCCCGAGATTCTTATCATCGGCAGGGACGCAGATTCGGTAGAGACCGCCTTCGCAAAGGTGACGATGCCGATTCCCGTTTATCATGCCACGGCGCACTTTTCATCGGAGCGTCTCCACGAGAGCATTCTCACCATCCTTGACGCCCTGGAGCAACAGGGTTCAGGGCAGCAAGATTCAGAACAAACGGGCGAACAGATCGTTCCCGATGTCGTTCCCGCGGACTTGCGGGAGGAACGCGGACTTATGTCGCGGCTCGAGGCTTTTGAAGCCATTCACCGTCCGCAGACGGTCGCGGATTTCAAGCAGGGGATTCACTCCATGCGGTACGAGGAGGCTTTCGTCTCCCAAATCGCCTTGCTGCACACCCGCCAGACCATCCAGCAGTCCGAGGCCTTCGCCTGCCCCGACAACAGCAATCTCCCCGATTCCTTGGTCTCGCGCTTTATTCGTTCGCTGCCTTTTGAACTCACCGAAGGGCAGAAGACGGTTGTCGCCGCCATCTCCCACGATGTGGCACAGGACCACCCCATGCAGCGTCTCCTGCAGGGAGAGGTGGGTTCCGGCAAAACGCTGGTCGCGCTGCTGGCGATGCTGCAGGTGGTGTCCGCCGGCTATCAGGCGGTCTTGGTGGCGCCGACTCAGGTGCTTGCGGAACAGCATTTCCATACGATTTCCGAGCAATGCAAAACTTTAGGCGAGAACGTCCCCAAGGTGATGCTGCTCACCTCCGCACTACGGCTGGCGGAGCGGCGTAAGACGTTGGCATACGTGGCCAGCGGTGAGCCGTGTATCGTCATTGCCACGCATTCCGCTTTTTTCAAGACGTTCCAGGTGCCGCGGCTGGCGCTTGCCATCATTGATGAACAGCACCGTTTCGGTGTGGAACAGAGGGATGCCCTCACGCAGAAATCGGAGAAGACGCCGCATCTGTTAGTGATGACGGCGACGCCCATTCCGCGCACGGCGGCCATGACATGGTTCGGAGACCTTGAGATCTCAGAACTGGTGGGGCTTCCCGGCGGGCGCAAACAAATTTCAACTTTCGTAATACCTGAGGCCGATAGTCCTCTCATGGCGACCATGCTCTGGCACCTTCGCAAGCGGATCGAGGCGGGTGAGCGCGCCTATGTGGTGTGTCCGGCCATCGACGCCGAGTCCAGTGAGCAAGTTGGTGCAGGGTTTGCCGTGTCATCAGGATCAGGGGCGGCCTCTAGTGCCGCGGGAGCGCGGAAAGCCGCAGGCGGTAACCGTGATGAGGAGGATGCCGACTACGTGGATCTCTTCTCCGCTCCCGATGCCGATTCCGGAACCGGTGCCGAGAATGCAGAGCCGAAGCCGCCGTTGCATTCCGTGGAGGAGATCTCGACGCGCTTTGCGGCACTGCCACAGTTTGCCGGCATCAAGCTGGCGACACTCACCGGGCGCGACGACGAAGAGACCAAGGCGCGCGTCATGCAGGAGTTCTCGGAAGGAGTCACGCCTCTTCTGGTATCGACGACCGTGATCGAGGTCGGCGTCGACGTAAGTCAGGCCAGCTGCATCGTGATTTTCGACGCGGATCGTTTCGGGCTCTCCCAGCTTCATCAGCTGCGTGGACGCGTGGGGCGAGGTGGCACAGCGGGCTGGGCCTTCCTTGTTTCGCGCGCGGAGCCGGACTCCGTGGCGGCACAGCGGCTTGAGGTCATCCGCACCTCCACGGACGGGGCTAAAATCGCTCAGGCAGACATTGATCTGCGCGGCGTGGGCGACGTTTTGGGCGATGCCCAGTCAGGTGGCCGGTCTTCCTTGAAGCTACTGCGCGTGGTCAAGGATGCCAAACTCATAGCGCAGGCTCGTGAGGATGCCGGTGCGGTTCTCGAGAAGAACCCCGATCTCACGGAGCACGCGCAGTTGGCGGGTGCCGCCCTCGATTTCATGCGGGGCAAGGAAAAATTCCTTACACGTACGTGAGTGCACAGTTGACCATTTGCGTGGACGCGCGTGAGATCTTCGCCGCCGCCCTCTAGCATGGGAACCATGCGCGTTATCTCAGGACGATTCAAGGGCTTTTCGTTCGACACTCCCAAAACGGGGACCAGACCCACCACGGATCGGGTGAAGGAGGCTTTGTTCTCTCATCTCGAGTTTGCAGATGCCGTGGAAGGCGCTCGCGTCCTCGACCTTTTCGCTGGTACCGGCGCATTGTCTTTTGAAGCGCTCTCTCGCGGAGCTGTGAGCGCAACCCTCGTCGATGCCGCGCCCTCGGCCATAGCATTGCTGAAGCGGTCCTCACGGCGTCTCACGAAGCTGGGAAGCTGGGATCCTAGCCTTCGTGTGGAGGTGCGTCGTGCAAAGGCTCAAGCTTTCGTGCGGCATATGGAGAAAGGAACGGATTACTCACTGGTCTTTCTTGACCCGCCCTATGACTTCTCCGAGGAGGACTTCAACGCACTGCTCGTTGCCCTTGCGAATTCCGCAGCGCTTAGCGAGGAGGCAATGATAGTGACGGAACGTTCCAGCAGATCCGCCGCGCCAGTGCCACCTGAGGGTTGGGAAATCGAACAGAATCGCAGCTACGGTGAAACGGCCCTCGAATATCTAGTACGCAGCTAGCTGATTATTCCCAAATGTGGCGATGTTCATCGTTGCTTTCCGCTCAGCGTAGTTCCGGAAAAACATACAGATCTTCCGATAATCTCAATGGTGGAGGTGCTGTGGCACCACTTTGCACTTCACCATTACAGTGAACGTACTCAGAGAAATACATCAGAGAAAGAGGCTATCGATGGCAGTCCAGGATTTCGAAGCGGCATTGCAGAAGCGTCGTTCCATTTATGCATTGGGGAATTCCTCACCCATTTCAGACGAAGATCTCGTCACACTCATTCAGGATACTGTGAAGTATTCTCCCTCCGCTTTCAACAGCCAGTCGGCACGCGCTGTGGTCTTGTTCGGTGAGGCGAACCAGAAACTGTGGAACATCGTGCTCGAAACTCTGCGCAAGATCGTTCCTGCGGACAACTTCAGCTCGACAGAGAACAAGATCGCCAGCTTTGCGGCTGGACACGGCACCGTTCTCTGGTTCGACGACACCGAGATCACCGAGAACCTCAAGAAGCAGTTCTCGCTCTATGCCGACAACTTCGACCCATGGGCAGAACAGTCCAACGGTATGGCTCAGCACGCAGTGTGGATTGCGCTCGCACAGGTTGGCCTTGGCGCGTCTCTGCAGCACTACAACCCGTTGATCGATGATGAGGTCAAGTCCACCTTCGGTCTTCCTACTGCATGGCGCCTTCGTGCTCAAATGCCGTTCGGCAGCATCGAAGCTCCCGCAGGCGAGAAGGAATTCGCTCCGATCGAAGATCGCGTTAAGGTCTTCGGCTTGGAGAAGTAATTCTCAGGTACGGTTCCTACCGTCCACTGGCGCCGCAGTCAGTGATATAACTCTCTGCAGCATGGTGCAGTGATATCGGTAGTAGCAGTGATAGGGTGAGCCCGGTTATATGCCGGGCTCTTTTCATGTCTCGACTTGACGGAAATCGGCCCGGTGCTGAAACTGAAGTGTGGCGGAGGCGCGCATGGATCTTTTCGAAGAGGTAGGGACAGAGGTGGCCCGGCAGCGGAGTCGTCTGGAGGAACAGGCGGCGACGCTGGAACTTTCATGCAGCGATGGGGCCGCAACCGTCACAACTCTCACAGTGAGTCTGGCGTATCAGACGCAGGTGACTGTGTACCGCCATGCTCCCGTATCCGCGGTTCCGCGTGGCATCGTCATCAACTTTCGGAACAGCGGCTTCGTGCACGAACGCAGCTCCTTTGACTCTTACTTCTGTCATCGCCTCAGTGCGGCGGCTGGATGCATTGTTGCGGACATGGAATATCCGCTGGCGCCTGTTTTCCCGTTTCCGGCGGCAGTGAACTGCTGTTACTGGTTCCTTGACAAGGTCATGGAGGACCCTGCAGCCGTGGGCGGTACTTCCGAGATGCCGGTGATGGTGATGGGGCATGGCGCGGGCGGTAACCTCGCCGTCAGCGCACAGATATTGGCGCGGCGTGCGGGGAAGCCTTCGGCCGACGCCCTGATGCTCGACTGCCCGATTCTCGACATGGACACCCCACCCGCCGAGAAGAAAACCTCCGGTATTTCGGAACAGCAGGAAGTCGCCTTACAACGGAGGGCGGAGCTCTTCACCGAGGCTTATCGGCGGAAGGTGCCTTTGGGAGATGACCTGGTGTCTCCGGTCCTGTTAGCCAACTCCGAGCTGGAAAATTTCCCACGGCTCTTTCTCCATACGGCTGCCAATGATCCTCTGGCTGCCGAGGGCGAGCGTTTTGCGCGGCGTGTGGAAGGTGCGGGTTCCCACGTGACGGTGAGAAAGTACCCAGATTCCGAGCATGGCTTCATGGTGCGGTTGGCAGGGCGACACCGGCAGGCCTTTGACGATGTTGTTGCGGACGTGAAGGGAGCATCATGCAAATAAGACGTGCCACAGTGCAGGATATCAGTGGGATCGACCGCTTGCTGAGCGAGGTTCTGGAAGTGCATCATCAGGGCCGTCCCGATCTTTTCAAAACAGGTGCCCGCAAGTACACGGATGCACAGCTCCGTAGCATTCTGGCGGATGATGCCACTCCTGTTTTCGTCGCCGTTCCCACAGACGCGAACTCTGATGGCACCGACATACTTGGCTACGCCTTCTGCGTTTTCCAGAGGCATCCCCATGACAACATTCTCACCGACATCACCACTTTGTACATCGATGATCTGTGTGTGGACGAGAGCGTGCGGGGAGAGCATGTGGGCAGCTCCCTCTACCACTACGTGGTTGGCTATGCAAAAGCCTCAGGTTGCTACAACGTGACACTCAACGTGTGGAGCTGTAATCCGAAGGCACAGCGGTTCTATGAGGCTATGGGCTTGGTCCCCTACAAGATCGGCATGGAACACATCCTGTCATAGCCAACGAAGGGGAGTCGGCGGCCTGTGGGCATCAGCCTCGAACGAGCGCGATCTTCTTGACGTCGTCACGGTCGGTGGGCTTGTACAGGACAAAGCGGTAGCCGATCACCTGCACGACCTCGGCGCCCAGACGCTCAGCAAACTCCTGCGCCGCCTCTTTGGTATCAACACTGGAACCGTCCTGAACTGCAAACTTCATGAGCTCATGGGTCTCCATGGCTTCCCGCGCCTGCTTAACCGCGGCGTCGGTGATGTTGTTCTTCCCGATGTACTGCTGCGGAGTCAGGTGGTTTGCCAGTGTTCGCAGTTGCTTTATCTGCTTCTTGGTCAGTGCCATGTGCTTTCCTCTTCTTTCACGATTTTCTTCAGACTTTTTCGCCGCTTAGTTGTGCTTGGCACCACGCTACTCGAAGGGTTGGCCTTGTTGGGCGAGGTGGAATGCCAGCAGCCACTTACTGATGCTTCGGTGAGGGGACCCTCTTGCGCGGGTGCGTGGAGGAAACCTCCCAGCCAAGCCCTATCAGCGTTTTTCGGTCTGCCTTATCCAATGCAGCCGTCTCTATTTTCTCGATGAGATCGGGGCGCATTCGTGAGGTCCGCTCCAAGGCTTCGTCGCGGCGGAAACGAGCCACCTTGCCGTGGTCGCCGGACGTCAATACAGGCGGTACGTCGATTCCGCGCCATGTGGCCGGTTTGGTGAATTGCCGATGTTCGAGCAACGGCTCGCCAGTATAGGATTCTTCCACGATTGACTCTGGGTTTCCCATGAAACCGGGGATGAGGCGGGTGATGGCCTCGATCATCGCATAGACGGCCACTTCCCCGCCGTTGAGAACATAGTCACCGATGGAGTATTCGCGCGTCTCGACGCCACGTTGGGCGTAATACTGAGGCACTCTGGCATCGATGCCTTCATAGCGGCCACAGCCGAAGACAAGGCGCTGCTTTTTTGATAGATCCGTGGCCGCCTGCTGTGTGAACAGCGGGGCAGAGGGATTGGGGAAAATAAGAACGGTTCCTGGGAGAGATTCCCCGGACGGCTGCTGTTGTTCCTCTGCTGCGGACTGCGAGGGTGTGGTCTTTTCCTTTTCGGACGCGGTCTTTTCGGGTGTGACGCCAGTACTCGCGGCAGTCAGGCCGAGAAGTTCATCGAGGCATTCGGCCCAGACTTCCGGCTTCATCACCATGCCGGCTCCGCCGCCGACAGGGGTGTCGTCAACGGAATGGTGGACGTCGTGCGTCCAATCACGAAGATTATGCGTTGCAATATCGAGGAGCCCCGAGTCCTGCGCCTTGCCCAGAAGGCTGACGTGAAGGCTGTCGAAGAATTCGGGAAATACGGAAACGATATCTATCTGCATGGTTTCAGATTAACGAAAGGCATGAACGCCGTCGTTTTCGGCACTTCTTTTTTCCGAGTTCCACACCGGCTGTGAGAGCGGGTGCAGGCGGCCTTGAACGAGATCCACAGGGACTTTCCACCTGACGAGCTCAAATTCCCCCTTGTGAGAGTGGTGTTGCCCGCTCGGTTCAGTGTTCCTGCAGCAGTCCGTTCGGTGGATCGAGCACGATGACGCCGGCCTCAATGTCGACTTCCGGAACAATCTGTTCCACAAAGGGAATGAGACTCACGGCACCCAGAGGCTCGGTGATCTCCAACAGCGATTGTCCCGGTCGGTCCAGCACGCCAGACACTGTGCCGAGAACCGTACCGTCGTCGCTCTGCGCCTCCAGACCGACAAGATCCTTGAGGTAGTAACCGTCCTCTTCGTCGTCGGGTACGGAGGTATCTGTGACTTCTGGCTCGATGTACAGCTGAGTCCCGTTGAGTGCCTCTGCGGCGGTGCGGTCGTCGATACCTTCAAATTTGAGGATCCAACGCTTTTTGAAGTTGCGGGCGTGCTCCACCACGAACTTCTGACCGTCCGTTCCCGCCGCGGTGAGGAGAACGGAATCGGGGGCGAACCGAACTTCGGGTTCATCGGTGAAAGCAAGTACGTTGACTTCACCCTTGAGCCCTTGGGCTCTGCCGATACGACAGACCCGCAACAAAGTTGATTGCTGCGGGTCTGAGTGAGTGGAAGAAGAAGCACTCGTGCTCATCGGCGAACGTCCATGATGTCGACGCGCACGCGGTGGTCCGAAAGGGACTGTGCCACAGTGCGAATGGCATTAGCCGTGCGGCCGGAGCGACCGATCACGCGGCCGATGTCCTCCGGATTCACGCGGACTCGAAGAAGTTCTCCGCGGGCATTTTCGTAAGACTTAACGGAAACGTCCTCGGGAAAATCCACGATGTTGCTAATGAGGTGTTCGAGCGCTTCAGCGAGCATAATTACTCAGCTTTCTCTTCCTCAGCAGGAGCCTCAGCCTTGGCGGCTTCCTCTTCTGCCTTCTTAGCTTCTGCTTCCTTCTTTGCCTTCTCAGCAGCTTCGGCCTTGGCAGCCTTGAGCTTCTGAGCCTCGTCTGCAACTTCATCGACGCGGGACTTGGTGTCTGCCGCGTCTTCTGGAGTCCTCAGAGTTCCCTCGGCACCGGGCAGGCCCTTGAACTTCTGCCAATCGCCGGTGACCTTGAGGAGTGCGAGGAGTGGTTCGGTTGGCTGTGCGCCAACGCCGAGCCAGTACTGGGCACGTGCGGAATCGATCTTGATGGTTGAAGGCTGGGTATTCGGATCGTACGTGCCGATCTCTTCGATGACCTTGCCGTCGCGCTTCTTGCGCGAATCAACAACGACCACACGGTAGAACGCATAACGCGTCTTGCCCATACGCTTCAAACGAATCTTGGTTGCCAAAATGGCTCTCCTTGTAGTGCATAAGTGCTTTC
Source organism: Bifidobacteriaceae bacterium (assembly GCA_022650895.1). Taxonomy (GTDB): domain Bacteria; phylum Actinomycetota; class Actinomycetes; order Actinomycetales; family Bifidobacteriaceae; genus JALCQC01. Next base: position 26,720 of record JALCQC010000013.1, read on the forward strand.
CGCGGTTAAGAGTGGGGCTCAGAACCTTGGTCAGCGATCGTCCCCTGCGATGAATGGCATGAGAGGGTCCACCAACGCAGATAACAACTCTTAATTTAAACACAAGTGCACGACTCCGTGCAATGTGGACCAGTGTTTTGCCATGTATGGCGGAAAATCATGAGCGACGGCAGGAAATCGTGCATCCACGCACATTCTTCTGCCGTCACTCAGTCATAGTTCTTTATTATTTGCGGAACTGTGGTTTCGAAATTTTGGTTTTCAGAGCCGGACTTACCCGCGGCCGAACAATCCGCCGGTCAGCGATGGTGGGAGAGTGGGAAGTCCGTCGGCTCCCAGCTCCGGCTCGGGTTTCGGCTTCTCGAAAGCGGAACCCGAACTCGAACCGGAGGAGCTCTTACCGGAAAGCCGGTCTCTCAGAGCCTGCTCTTCCTGAGCGCGCTTCATAGGATTTCCGGACTTTCCGCTGCGCTTCTTCTTGTTCTTTCCCTTGCCCTTTTTCTTCGAGCCGCCACCTGCGCCGGGGAATCCTCCGAGGCCTGGCATGGAGCGTGACCCATTGGACATGCGCTTCATCATCTTCGCCGCCTGCTCGAAGCGTTGGAGAAGACCGTTGACTGCGGAAACCGTCTGACCGGAACCGTAGGCGATGCGGGCGCGGCGTGAGCCGTCGATGATCTTGGGTTCGCGGCGCTCTTCCGGGGTCATGGAGTTGATGATGGCTTCGGTGCGGTCGACTTCCTTTTCATCGAACTGTTCCAAAGCTTCGCGGTGCTGGGCCATGCCTGGAATCATGCCAAGCAGGCTCTTCATGGAGCCGAGCTTGCGTACCTGCTGAAGCTGCTGCATGAAGTCGTCGAGACCGAAGCTGCCTTCGGAGAGCTTTTCGGCGGCTTTCTTGGCCTCCTCCTCGTCGAACTGCTTCTGCGCCTGCTCGATGAGGGTGAGAATATCGCCCATGTCGAGGATGCGTGACGCCATGCGATCGGGATGGAAGACCTCGAAATCCTTGAGGCCCTCACCGGTGGAGGCGAACAGGATCGGCTTCTTGGTGACGGAGGCCACGGAGAGTGCGGCACCACCGCGTGCATCGCCATCGAGCTTCGAGAGAACAACGCCGGTGAAGTCCACGCCCTTGTTGAAGGCCTCGGCGGTCTGAACAGCATCCTGACCGATCATGGCGTCGATGACGAACAGAACTTCGTTGGGATTCACGGCGTCGCGGATGTTGCGTGCCTGTGTCATCAATTCCTCGTCGACGCCCAAACGGCCGGCGGTATCGATGATGACCGTGTCATAAAGCTTCTGCTTGGCGACCTCTATGGAGTCGCGTGCCACCTTGACGGGGTCACCAGTGGAGGCGCCTGGCGTCACCACATCGGAGACCTCGGACGAAACACCAGGTTCGGGTGCGTATACGGGAACGCCTGCGCGCTCACCGACCACCTGAAGCTGCGTGACAGCGTTCGGACGCTGCAGATCCGCTGCGACGAGCAGTGGGGTGTGACCGGAATCCTTGAGCCAGTAGCCCAGCTTTCCGGCAAGTGTCGTTTTACCCGCACCTTGAAGGCCAGCGAGCATGATGATTGTTGGCGGATTCTTCGCGAAATTGAGGGGGCGGTCAACGCCTGCTCCCAGAATCTGCGTGAGCTCCTCGTTGACGATGGAGACCACTTGCTGGGCCGGGTTCAGCGCCTCCGAGACCTCGGTTCCCAACGCGCGCTCACGAATGCGGGCGGTGAAAGAACGGACTACCTCAAGCGCGACATCCGCGTCCAGCAGGGCACGGCGAATTTCACGAATGGTGCCGTCGATGTCGGCCTGCGAAAGCTTGCCCTTCGAACGAAGGTGCTTGAACGCATTCGACAGTCGATCGGTGAGAGAACTGAAAGCTGTAGGCATAGTTGCTAGTCTAACGCCACACACGGATTCAGTGGTTGGCGTGCTGTGCGAGGGTGGCGAGCCTTCTTACGGGTTCTCCGGTCACGACTTCTTCAGACGCCAGGTTGTTCCCTCGGCGCCATCTTCAATCTCGATGCCAGCGGCCGAGAGCGAAGCGCGGATTGCATCTGCCGTCGCGAAATCTTTCTCCTGACGGGCTTGCGTGCGTGCGGAGAGCTGCGAGGAGACTAGGGCATCGAGTGCCTGTTCGGCGGCGGAGTCTTCGATCGAGGAACCCGTGGACCAGTGCGGATTCAAGGGGTCCAGTCCCATGACATCCAGCATTGCTCGCACCTGAAGGAGTGTGGAGGCGATGGTCTGCCTCTGCTCGTTGCTGTCAGCCGCCGCGTGCTGGGAATTTCCGTCCGAGTAGTTCGAGATGGTGGTGTTACCACGGCGAATGGTGGAAAAGACAGCAGCCAGAGCGTTGGAAACATTGATGTCGTCATTCATGGCGGCAACGAAGTCTTCAGGGAGGTCGTCTGCGGCAACGTCAGAGACTTCATCGAGGGTGGGTTGCGAGCCGAGTACGGTTCCGGCGGCTTCGATGAAACGTGAGATGCGCTCGTGGGCGGACTCCGCCTCCGTCAAGGTCTGATCGCTCCACTCGAGCATTGAACGGTAGTGCACGGCAGCGAGTGCGTAGCGAACGACCCATGCTGAATGATTGGCCAAGACGACGTCGACCGAGAGACCGGTGCCGAGCGACTTGCTCATCTTTTCACCGTGTTGGGTGACCCATGCGGAATGCATCCACCGGTGCGCGAACCCCCAGCCTGCAGCCCGCGACTGTGCCATCTCGTTCTCGTGGTGAGGGAAGCGCAGGTCGAGGCCGCCGCCGTGAACGTCAAAGTCATCACCCAAGTACCGGTGTGACATGGCTGAGCATTCGAGGTGCCAGCCTGGGCGGCCCTTTCCGAAGGGAGCATCCCAGGAGGCCGTTGCCGGTTCGTCGGGTTTTGCTGCTTTCCACAGCGCGAAGTCACGTGGATCGTGTTTATCAGGGGATTCGTCAGCGGCGTCGGTGGGATTGTATTTGTCGTTGCCGGCGGTGTCGATGGAAGGACCCATGTGATCGGCGATGGCGGCGTCGGAATCCGCGGCCTGTGCTCCGCCGGACTGATGGGTCAGTTCTCCGTATTCGGGCCATGACGGCACGTCGAAGTAGACGTTTCCGGAGGGGGTTCCGTCCGAGTTTGGAATGATGTAGGCGTGGCCGCGGTCAAGAAGACGCTGCACGAGACTGATCATGTCGGGCATGTGGCCGGTGGCTCGTGGTTCGTAGGTTGGGGGAAGCACGCCGAGAAGATCGTAGGCGCGGGTGAATTCCCGTTCATAAATGTAGGCCCGTTCCCACCATTCCTGACCGGCGGCCTTGGCCTTTGCGAGAATCTTGTCATCGATATCGGTGACGTTTCGGACGAAAACCACCTTGTAGCCGAGTTTGATGAACCAGCGGCGAATCACATCGAAGGCGACAGCGGCACGCAGATGCCCCACATGGGGTGAACTCTGTACTGTTGCCCCGCACACGTAGATGCGTACGACACCGGGGGTCAGCGGAGAAAAGGGCGTGACCGAATGAGTGGCCGTATCGTAGAGACGAAGGGCCGTTGAAGGTGTTGTCGTCACATCGTTGAGCATGCCTTGAGAATAGAAGGAAGTTGCGACACTTTTTACTGTGGTTCCCGGCGATTCGGGGCATCCATCTGAGGGCGGGCCTGAGTTGTTCACTCTTATGTCGAGGATTGCTCGCTCACCCACGTTGAGGGTGGGTGTGGCCTGTGAGTTTCGCATTCGTCGATGAGAGAAGTGCACGGGCTTTTCTGCATGGCATGTCACAATGGGAGCATGGCCCAGCCTCGAGTTCTCGTGCTTCAACATACTCCCTCGGAGAGTGCCGGTCGCATTCTCGACTCTCTCGATGACACCGGCATCGATGTGGAGATCACCTCCGTCGTCGATGAAAAAAATCCCACACTTCCAAACTTCGGTTCGGTGGCGGGCGTTGTCCTCATGGGTGGTCCCATGGGGGCCACCGATTATGAGGAATACCCGGGTCTCAAGGCCGAGGCGAAATTGGCACGGGCGTGTGTAACCAGTGGCAAGCCCCTGCTCGGTGTGTGTCTGGGGCATCAGATCATTGCCACCGCTTTGGGAGCAAAGTTGAAGAAGGGCAAGGAACCCGAAATTGGGTATGCTCCTGTCCAACATGTGGGCAGTCATGACTTCTTTCCAATGTTTTCAAAAGAGCTGACCGTCCTCAACTGGCATGAGGATTCTGTCACCCTTCCGCAGGGCGCGCAGCTGTTGGCTTCCTCCAAACACACGAAGAACGAGGCGTTCCGCATGGGCTCGGCGCTCGGTCTGCAGTTTCATGCCGAAGTCAAGGCGTCCACTCTTGACGACTGGCTGAAGGATCCCGCCATGGTTGGTGGTCTGAAGAAGTCGAAGATCCAGTCGATCCGTGACGATTTCGAAAAGTATGACTCCGAGATCGCCGTGTTCGCGGACGCGATTTTCTCGGGTTTTGCAGCTCGTTGCGTAACGTATGCGCGCTCGCTATAGCCCACCGCCTACACTTGTGAGGCGATGCCTACTTACGATCTTGGATTAGAACACGTTTCCCTCTCCTTTGCCACAAAGAACATTTTTACCGATGTGACGCAGGGGGTTTTCGAAGGCGACCGCATTGGAATCGTCGGCCGCAACGGTGACGGAAAGTCGACTCTGCTGAAGCTTCTCTCCGAAGAGATGACGCCCGACGGCGGGCGTATTACCCGGCGTGGCGGTCTCGTCATGGGCGTTCTCGAACAGCGGGACTCTCTGGAGGACGGCGCGACGGTGCGTGAGGCGGCTCTGGAGAACCGTGCCGACCACGAGTGGGCCTCGGACTCGCGCTCGCGCGAGATTGTGCAGACGCTGTTGGCGGGCATCTCCCTCGATGCACATATTGGCGATCTTTCCGGCGGTCAGCGCAGGCGTGCGGACTTGGCGCGCCTTCTGCTGCGTGACTGGGACATTCTGGCGCTCGATGAGCCCACCAACCACCTTGACATCGTGACCATCCACTGGCTCGCCAAGCATCTGAAGAACCGGTGGAGTGCCGGAACAGGCGCTTTGCTGGTGGTGACCCACGATCGTTGGTTCCTCGATGAGGTGTGCGACCGCATGTGGGAGGTCCACGACGGCGTGATCGATCCTTTTGAGGGAGGCTACTCCGCCTACATCCTTCAGCGCGTGGAGCGCGATCGTCAGGCCGACGTGGCTGAGGAGAAGCGGCGCAACCTCGCCCGTAAGGAACTTGCGTGGCTCACCCGCGGAGCACGTGCGCGTGCCACCAAGCAGAAGTTTCACGTGAAAGAGGCCGAGACCCTCATCGCTGATGTGCCGCCGGTGCGCAACACCCTCGAACTGCGGCAGATGGCCACTTCGCGCTTGGGCAAGCAGGTGGTGGATCTCAAGAATGTGACGAAGTCCTACCCGCTACGTGCGGGGGAGGTTGCTCCGGAAGACGTGCCCGTTGACGAATCCAAACTGCCTGATACCGAGGCCGCAGCTTCGGGGGATTCCGCACCTGTGCGGACAGTGTTGGACGATGTGACGTGGCTCATCGGTCCCGGCGATCGTTTCGGCGTCGTCGGTGCGAACGGTGCCGGAAAATCGACGCTGCTCGGCATCATTGACGGCTCGTTGCAACCGACTTCCGGCCACGTGAAAATCGGGAAGACCGTGAAATTCGCCGTGCTCTCCCAGCGTCTTGACGAGGTGGAGGCCTTGGGCACCGCGCGCGTCAAAGAGGTGTTGAGCCGCTACAAGACGAGTTACGTCATCGACGGCAAGGAGATGAGTCCCGCACAGCTTTTGGAGCGCTTGGGATTTGAGTCCGCGCAGCTGATGACTCCTGTCAGTGACCTCTCCGGCGGTCAGAAGCGCCGACTGCAACTCCTGCTGATTCTGCTGGACGAACCCAACGTACTCATCATGGATGAGCCGGGCAATGACCTTGACACCGACATGCTCGGCGTGATGGAGGATCTGCTCGATACGTGGCCGGGAACGCTCATCGTGGTCTCCCACGACCGTTTCTTGCTGGAGCGCGTCACCGATTCACAGTATGCGCTGATCAACGGCAAGATTCTGCACCTGCCCGGAGGTATCGACGATTACTTGCGTATGGTTGAAAATGGCGAGGACGCCGGGGAATCCGCTCATGGCGGACAGTCGGAAACCGGCACTTTGGAATCTGCGCAGGCACAGGGCGGATCCTCTGCCGATGCATCTTCCGAAGAGGAAGAGAAGGCCCTTCGTCAGAAGAAGTACGACGCGTCGAAACGCGTCACCGCCATCGAACGGCGTACTGCGAAGATCGAGACTCAGAAGGAAAAGATCGAGCAGAAGATGGCTCAGCAGGCAGGCAGCGACTTCGCGGCGTTGGGGGAGCTCAACAAGCAGCTGCAGTCACTTGAGTCGGAAAAAGACGAGCTTGAGGCCGAGTGGCTGGAACTGAGCGAATTCGTCGAAGGCTGAGGTCAAGGCACACCTTCTGACAGCTCTCAGCGTGGGTAGCGCACGCTCTGACCGTCAGTGTGAAGTGAATACGAAGAGGGGGCCGGAGGAATTTTCCTCCGGCCCCCTCTTCTATAGGTGCCTATAGATATCTCTACGCGCTGATTCCTGCGGAAACCGTTAACGACCGGTGACTTCGGAACCGATGACCTTTTCACTGAGCGCTTTCGGACCGCGCATCACGGCGACGGCACCAGAGCGGACCAGTTCGATGATGCCATAGTGCTCAAGCAGCCGGAGGAGTGCGTCGAGCTTGCCCTCTGCTCCGGTGGCCTCGATGGTGAGCGACTGCGGGTGCACATCCACCACACGCACGCGGAAGAGGTGCACGATCTCCAGGACGTCCGAACGGTTGTGTTCATCGGCGGCGACTTTGATGAGCACCAGCTCGCGCTCCACGGAGGTCGCGGAGTCAAGCTCCACAACCTTGAGGACGTGCAGCAACTTGTTGAGCTGCTTGATGATCTGCTCGAGCGGAACCTGCTCCACCTCCGCGGTCACCGTGATGCGGGAGATGTCGGGGCGCTCGGTCGGTGACACCGACAGCGAGTTGATGTTGAATGCGCGGCGTGCGAAAAGGCCGGAGATGCGGGCCAGAACGCCGGGACGGTTCTCCACCAAAACGGAGAGAGTGTGCGTTTTCGAACCGGGACGTGATGCCGGATAAGTCGTTGCCATTACTTCTCCTCCTGATTCGCCTGGTCGGTGGTTTCCGATGCAGCGGTGGGTGCGGCGGTGCCGACGCCCGTGGGTTCGCCCGTGTTGAGCGGTTCGACGCCTGGACGGTAGATGATGGTGTCGTTGGACTCGCCCGCGGCGATCATGGGCCACACCATGGCGTCCTTCCAAACGCGGAAATCGATGAGAACCGGGCGGTCGGTCACCGAATTCGCGATGTCAATGGCCTTGAGCGCCTGTTCCTTGGTGGTGACACGCAGACCGATGCAGCCGTATGCCTGAGCGAGCATCACGAAATCGGGGACGTCATACTGGTCCTTGTCTGGTAGCGGAGTGGTGTCGACGTCGGTGGGGAAGGCGTGGTTCGGCTCGTCGCCGTCGTGCAGGCTGGTGGCAGAATAGTGGTCCTTATAGAACAGGGTCTGCCATTGGCGCACCATGCCGTAGACGGAGTTGTTGATAATCGCGATCTTGATCGGCATGGACTCTTGGAAAGCGGTAGCCAGTTCTTGCGAGGTCATCTGGAAACTGCCGTCCCCGTCGATGAGCCACACGGGCTTCTTGCCACCGAAAGTGCGTTCTGAACCGACCTGTGCACCCATGGCGGCGGGAAGACCAAAGCCCATGGTCCCGGAACCTCCGGAGGAGATCCAGGAATGCGGATTTTCGAAGTCGATGTACTGGCTCGCCCAGATCTGGTGCTGGCCCACGCCGGCAACCCAGATGGTGTTCGGATCGGCCTTTGCGGAGAGTTGCTCGATGACCCACTGCGGTGCGAGCGTTCCGTCGCTGGGCTCGTCATAGGTGAGCGGGTAGTCCTTCACCCAGCCGTTGATCTGGTTCCACCAGGCGCTGAGATCCGGTTTGCCGTGCTCCGCCTGCGAGGCTTCGATCTTTGGAATGAGATCGTCGAGCACCTTGGCGACGTCGCCCACAATCGGCACGTCTGCAACACGGTTCTTGCCAATTTCGGCAGGATCGATGTCGATGTGGATCACTTTGGCGGTTGGTGCGAAATGCTCGAGGGAACCCGTGACGCGATCGTCGAAGCGTGCGCCGATGGCGACAAGAAGATCCGACTGTTGAATCGCTCCCACGGCCGGGATCGTGCCATGCATGCCCGGCATGCCGAGCACCTGCGGGTCGGATTCGGGAACGATGCCGCGTGCTGGCAGCGTCGTCACGATGGGCGCATTGGTGAGCTTGGCAAGATGCTCGACCTGCTTGCCAGCGTCCGAGCGCACTGCGCCTCCGCCCACATACAGAACGGGCCGATGAGAGGTCTGGAACAGTTCGGTGGCATCGTTGAGCACGCGGCCGTGCGCCTTTTCCACGGGGTTGTAACCGGGGAGAATCTTCTCCTGCGGCCACGAATAGAACATGGAGGCGTTCTGCGCCGACTTGGTGAAGTCAACCACCACGGGGCCGGGACGGCCCGACTGGGCGATGTAGTAGGCCTCGGACATGACGCGCGGAACGTCCTGCGCATTGGTGATGAGGAACGAATGCTTCACCACAGGGTAGGTGATGCCGAGGGTGTCGGCCTCCTGGAAGGCGTCGGTACCGATGGCGCCCACTCCCACCTGACCGGTGATCACAACCAGAGGGACGGAATCCATGGCTGCATCGAGAATGGGGGTCACGATGTTCGTGGCGCCGGGGCCGGAGGTCACGATTGCAACGCCAACCTTGCCTGTGGCGACCGCATAACCCTCCGCGGCATGGCCAGCGCCCTGCTCGTGGCGGTTGAGAATGAAGCGGAATTTCGTATTCTCGCTGATGGCATCGTATACAGGAAGGATCGCACCGCCGGGAATACCGAAGACATCCGTGACACCGAGATCTTCCAAGGAACGTACCAACGCTTCGGCTCCGGTCATTTTCTCTCCGGATACAACGGCGGCTTTCTCGTGTTGGCTCTCCTTAGGAAGGGCGCTGAAAGCTTGCAGTGGCGTTGGTAATGCCATAATTGCGTGCCTCTCATATTTCTGTTCCGACGTGAGCGCCGAAACTAGCGGTGTGAATTCTCGAAAGATTATTACCCCATAAAGGGAGATGGCTGTGAACGCCCACAATATGGTCTGAGTGGGTGTACTCGCAGAAAGGAAGTCGGTGGCTTTTGGCCCTGGCTAACAGTCATTGTAGCGTGTTGAAACTACTTCTGTTCCGTGTCGTTCCCTGTGTGGCCCGACAAGCGGTTATAGGCGATTTCTGCCGCCGCCAACTGTGCCTTGCGCTTGGAGGATCCCTTGGAGGTGGCAATAACCGTTCCATCGTCGAGCATGACGTGTGCGGTGAACTCGGGTTTGGATTCCTCGCCACCGACTTCCATGCGGTAGGTGGGCTCGGCGATGTTGAGTTTGTGGCTGAGTACGGTGAGGGAGGTCTTCCAGTCGAGGGCGGGGCCTTCGGTGGCGACTTCGGCAAGGGTGTCGTCAATGAGACGATGAACCACTCTGCGCGCTTCGTCGATTCCGTGCGCGACGAAGGTTGCGCCCAAAAGTGCTTCGACGGTATCGCACAGAATAGAGTTCTTGTTCGCTCCACCCTGCTCGGTTTCGCCATTTCCCAAAAGAATGTAGGGGCCCAGATTGAGTTTGGTGCGGGCAATGGCGGAGAGGGAATCCTCCGAAACGGCCTTTGCGCGCATTTTCGCGAGTCGTCCCTCTGAGAAATCCGGGTGATCGTTGTAAATGGTTTCGGTGACGACGAGTTCCAGCACTGCGTCGCCGAGGAACTCTAACCGTTCGTTGTTGGGCAGGCCGGGATTTTCATGGGCAAAGGAACGGTGGGTCAGGGCATGGACCAGCAAATCAGGTTCGAGAGTGGTGCCCAGTGCCTTCAGAAGGTCGTGTGCGCCGTCGGTAATGAGATGGTACGACTCTTCAGAATGGTCGTTCTTCTTCACCATCGTTCCTCTCGTCCTCTTTTACTCCGTTACTCGTTACTCGCTACGTCTTCTAGGGTAATAGAAAACCCCGCCACCCGTCGATGGCAGGGTTTCATTGGAAGTGCGTCGTCTCAGGCGTTCTTCAGAGCTGCACGGTAAGTGCGTCCGCGGAACTGACCGCACGACGGGCATGCCATGTGTGGCAGCGTCTGTGCTCCGCAGTTCGGGCAGGCGACGGTTGCAGCCGCACTGGTCTTCCAGGCTGCGCGCCTCATATGTGTATTTGCGCGCGACATCTTATACTTTGGCAGTGCCATGGTGTCCTCTATTTCGATCGATAACTTTGCTTAAGCCTTGCATATACTAGCGCACCCACGCGATTTTGTCATGCATCGCCATTTTCGCGCTCCAACTTGGCCTTCAGATCGGCCAGTTCAGAGAAGCGAATATCAACGGTTTTGTGCTCGTGATCCGGGTGTTCGTTGAGATTGATGCCGCATTGGGGGCACAGACCCAAGCAGTCCTCACGGCAGAGCGGCGTCAGTGGGATCTCCTGTGTGAAGTTGTCGCGTAGCAGGGACTCGATATTGGCGAAATCTCCGCCGGCACTCAACGGAGAGATGTCTTCCGTCTCTTCCTCACCGGCGATGATGACATCTTCATCGTTTTTTCCGCTGTGCTTCTTGCTGCTTCGGGAGTTGCGGTCCTGGGTTTCTGCGGACTCGTAGGGCATGAAGGTGTTGAGATTGATCGTCATGTCGCGGTCGATGGGGGTGAGGCACCTGCCGCATTCACCCTGAACGCGTGCGGTGGCCGTGGCGGTGAAGATGAGTCCGTCGACAATGGAATCGAAACGGGCGGCAACGTGAATGTCGCTGCCTTCTTTCACGCCGAAGAATTCGTCGCCGATGCCGCTCGGGGCGGGGAAGTCTCGGTCCACTTCAAGGCTCTGCCCAGCCCGTGAACCCACCTGTGCCACGGGTATTGCCCATGGTGATTGGTTGGGATAAGAAGTTGTGGGGTGTGCCATCAATCATTTCCTTCGTCAGAATCCGTGTCGATGCGTTGCAGTTTCGACTCTGCTTCCTGCTGGCGGGTTCTCAGAATGGAGAGACCGCCTTTCACATCACGGGAGAGTTTATCGAGTTCTGTATCTAGGCCCTGGAGCATGGTGGCGGAGTACTCGTTGGCACCTTCAGTCACCTTGTCGGCCTTTGCCTGTGCGGTGTTGATAATAGTGCGCGCCTTTTCTTCTGCCAGCGCAACCACGTTTTGATGACCGGCAAGGAAATCGGCCTGTTCGTTCGCCTTGTTGATGATCTCGTCGGCATTGCGGCTCGCTGCACGCACAATTGCCTCCGACTGATCCTGCGCTGCCTCAAGCCTGCGCTCCGATTCGCGCATGAGGGCCGACGCGCGTTCCAACTGGACGGGCAATACCTTTTTCAATTCGTCCAAATACTCACCGAACTGCTCCTTGTCCACTTTCGCGAATTGAGGGGAGAAGAGAGCGGTTTTCGCTGCGTCGAGGGTCTTCTGCATTTCATCGATGATGTCGAAGGCCGTGGTGAATTCCGCACGTGAGCCGGGGGCGCGGTTTGATGTGGCGCCGTAGTCTCCAGCGGTGGCGGAACTCGAGGCATTCTCCGATGTCTGCGACGAAGATGCCTGTGATGAGTAGGGGTTGGAGGCCTGTGTCTCCTCCGGATTCTGTGAGGCTTGCGAATCAGAGTTGTCGCTCACGATTTTCTCTGCGGTGCCTGTGTGCTGCACGTCGGTGAGAATGGTGTGGCTGTCGGTTTGGTCGAGCTGATCGCTGCTCTCACTGAAATTTGAGATTTTCGAACCGCCATTGTCGGTGGCTGGATGTGCATCGTCAATGAACTGGGAGGAGATTTCCGCTTCGCCAGTGTCATCGGAATCGTTACGGTAATCGCTCATGTTTCCTCCTGCGAATTGAGAGCTTCAAGTAGGCGTGGAATGACAGGATCCGGAACCATGCCGTGAATGTCGCCGCCGTGGCGCGCCACATCCTTGACGATGGAACTGGAGATGTGTTCCTTCATGGGGTCGGCGGGAATGAACATGGTTTCGATGCCGCCGATCTGGCGGTTCACCAGTGCCATGCCGAGTTCCGCTTCATAGTCACCGTTCTGCCTCAGACCCTTCACGATGACGCTGGCACCTACTGTGGTGCAGAAGTCCGTGATGAGTCCTTCGGTCGAAGAGACCTCCACGTTGGTGCACTGGTCGGTTTTCAGTGCCGACTCAAGCATGGAAATACGTTCTTTTTCGGTGAAGACGGGGCGTTTTGCAGCGTTGATGGCTACAACGACGTAGACCTTGTCAAACAGCTTTGCGCACCGTTCGATCACGTCAAGATGCCCCGCGGTGACGGGGTCGAAGGAACCTGGGCAGACGGCGATTGTCATAATCATCAGGCTAGCGCGAATACTGGAAAATCACCGAATCGAGGGACTTGCCGCGTGGTGATTTCACTACCGGCGTGGTGGGCTTCGTAGAATGGTGTGTATGAGCATGAGCACTGATTCGTTGTCGCCTGATTTCATTGATCTTGCAGAGCCGCCGCGCTCGCAGCCGGAATCCGCCCCCGGGCCGGACCAGCAGGCCGGCACAGCGGTTTTGGAGCGTCCTGAGACGTCGGAGAGCGCCTCCGTGGACGATGGCGAAGACCGCGACCGCTATGCTCACTATGTTTCCAAGGAACGTATTGCGGAGTCTCGCCTGACTGGGCGTCCTGTGGTGGCGCTGTGTGGCAAGGTGTGGGTGCCGAAGAAGGACCCTTCTAACTACCCGATCTGCCCCGACTGCAAGCGCATCTTCGACGAAATGGGCAAGATCTGATCTGAGACCCTTACAGTTCCCTACAGCTCGATGACCTGTGTAGGAATGGCAGGGTCGCCGGCAGACAATGACAGAGCCGTGATCGGCAGTTCATCCAGCGCCTTCTTGTGATAGCTGCGTGCCTCAAGCAGCGCCTCGTTGCTGGCCAGATGCTGGTCGATGTTTCCGTGGTCGATGGCGGTGATGAGAAGATCCCGTGTCTCTGAGACCTCGGCGGGAGCCTTCCATGCGGCCAGTTGATCCTGAGATCCTGCCACCACTAGCTCCGCCTGCGCCAAGGCGTACTCATAGGCGCGTACTGCGCGTTTGCGCCACCCATCCGTCGCTTTGCCGAAGGATTTCTTCGCTACAGGGTGCATTTCTCCGTCGTTGCCCTTGCGTTCCACCAGTTTGTAGACCATGGCGCACGTAGGTGCTCCCGAGCCGGTGACGAGCTGAGTTCCCACTCCGTAGGAGTCCACGGGAGCGGTTGCCAGAGCGGCAAGTGCGTATTCATCGAGGTCGTTGGTCACCGTGATTTTGGTGTTGACGGCTCCCAGCGAATCCAGCTGCTTGCGGGCCTTCTGTGCCAGAGAGGCGAGGTCGCCGGAGTCGATGCGGATGGCGCCGAGTTCGGTTCCTGCAGTTTTGACTGCGGTGGTGATGGCTTGTTCGATGTTGTAGGTGTCGGTGAGAACGGTGGTGGACTTGCCGAGTGCTGCGATCTGTGAGGCGAACGCGTCTTCCTCCGAGTCGTGCAGCAGGGTGAATGAGTGCGCGGCAGTGCCAATGGCCGGAAGATCGTATTTCTTGGCAGCCGCCAAGTTTGCGGTTCCGACGAAGCCGCCGACGATTGAGGCACGTGCGGCGGCGACCGCCGCGTACTCGTTGGTGCGCCGCCCGCCCATGTCAAGGCAGGGACGGTCTCCCGCGGCTGCGGACATGCGGGATGCTGCGGCCGCGACCGCGGAATCGTAGTTGAGAACCGAAAGCAGCAGCGTCTCCAGAAGAGTGCATTCCGCGAAGGTTCCCTCCACCTGAAGGATCGGGGAATTCGAGAAGTAGACCTCGCCCTCGCGGTAGGCGCGCATGGTGCCGTTGAAGTGGAAATTCTCCAGCCACTCCGCGGTCTCCTTGGAGATGACGGAGCGCTTCAGCAGAAAAGCGATGTCGGAGTCGGAGGGGTGGAACTGCTGAACCAGCTCGATGATGCGGCCCAATCCGGCTACGACGCCGTAGCGCCGGCCGACGGGAAGGTGACGTGCGAAGACTTCGAAGACACAATGGCGTGAGGCGGTGCCGTCCCGCAGCGCCGCGTCGAGCATGGTGTATTCATACATATCCGTCATCATCGCTGGCGAAAGAGTATCAGAATCTGTGAAGGCCATCGTTTCTCCTTAAATCTGGCGCCTGTATGACAGCGAGGCGTGTGGCAGCACAGTGCCGCCAGCTATTTACCGGACCTTGCCGTATTGACAAGTGCCTTTGCGGGCAATGCCTTATCGATACCAACGATAATCAGACCCAGCACCAAGAACGCCACGAGATAAAAGACGATGTTGATGAGGAACTGTTCCCACCCGATGTTTGGCAGGTTGATGAAAGGGTAGGGATAGGGGTCGCCGCCGTCACCGGGGCCGGAATGTGGGTAGATCTGGGCTCGTATGAGCACGAACGCCAGATACAGCGGAAAGTAGAGGAGCCACTGAAGAGCGTAGGTCCATTGATAGCGGCGATGCGGATCGAAGAGGATGAAGTCGAGTGCTGCGCCGATGGGCACGATGATGTGGACCATGGTCGAGGTCATGATGCCGAACAGGACCGGCGTCGTAGCGGGGTCCGCAGGGTCAAGGACGAGCCAGGCCACCAGCCCGGTGATGGCGGCGTACAGTGTGAGACAGCCCTTGAGCCAGGCCGGTGGCTGGACGCCGCGCAGCAATGTTGCCAACCCCGCCCATGCCATCACGATGCCAAGCGCGATGTTGGTCTGGAACGTGAAGTAGACGAGCTTCGTCGGGTTCTCTCCGGTCCACGCCTCGAAGGTTCCGGCGATGGCGAAGAATGCCACAGCAAGACGGAAAATCGCCACGAAAAACTGTTTGAGCAAACGCATGGTTCAAGCATAAATGACATGTACGGATGTCGGCTCGAAACGATAGCGTCAAGGCAGATAAACGCGCGATGCGGGAGGGCTGAGATGGTTCAGATCAAAGACATGTTGAGTGACGGTAAGGTGCTGCGTGTGGATGGGCGTGCGGTCGATGAACTGCGCCCTGTCACCATTCGTCGCAACTGGACGGAGGCACCCGAGGGGTCTGTCCTCATTGAGTGTGGCAACACACGTGTCATGTGCACCGCCACCTTCCAGCAGGGGGTGCCGCGCTGGCGGAGGGATTCTGGTCAGGGCTGGGTCACCGCCGAATATGCGATGGTGCCGCGTGCCACCGATCAGCGCACTGACCGTGAGTCCGTCAAGGGCCGCATCGGCGGACGTACCCACGAAATCAGCCGTCTTATCGGCCGTTCCCTGCGTGGCGTTGTGGATATGAAGGCACTGGGCGAAAACCAGATCCTCATCGACTGCGATGTGCTCCAAGCCGACGGCGGCACTCGCACCGCGTCCATCACCGGTGCGTATGTTGCACTTGCCGACGCCATTGCGTGGGCCAAGAAGAAGCGCGTGCTGAAGGAATCACGAAAAGTGTTGCTCGAACAGGTATCTGCGGTTTCCGTTGGCATCATTGACGGCACGCCGATGCTCGACCTGCCCTACACGGAGGATTCCTCCGCGGGCACCGACATGAATGTAGTGATGACGGCTTCCGGGAAGTTCATCGAGATTCAGGGCACCGCCGAGCACGGGCCCTTCGATCGCGACGAACTCAACACTCTGCTCGACCTCGCCACCAAGGGCAACAAGGAGCTACAGAGGTTCCAGCGTGAAGCCTTGGAGAAGGCATCGGAGAAGTAAAGAAGTAACCGGGAGCAGTGACAGGCAATAACCGGAAACAACGGACGTAAGTAATAGACAGCAGGTGCCACGGCAGCGAGGAGCATTGCGATGAGAGTGATTCTGGCCACCCACAACAGGGGAAAGCTCGTTGAGTTGCAGGACATCCTGCGTGAGCGTCTCGGTGCCGAAGCGGATCGTTTGGAATTGGTCACGGCGGAGACGTTGCACCTTGAGGATCCGGTCGAGACGGGAACCTCCTTTGAAGAGAACGCGATGCTCAAGGCACGTGCCGTCGCCGCAGCAACGGGATGCCCCGCGATTGCGGATGACTCCGGCCTCATTGTCGACATTCTGGGCAAGGCTCCCGGCATTCTTTCCGCCAGATGGGCAGGAGTCCACGGTGACGATGCCGCCAACAACGCCTTACTGCTCCATCAGCTCGCGGATATTCCGGATGCCGCTCGCGGTGCACGTTTTGTCTGCTGCGCGGCTCTGGTGGTTCCGCCGACCGATTCGCAAACGGAGGGATGGCATGCCGTGCGTTTTGGTGAAATGCCGGGACATCTCCTTCGCGCTCCCCGTGGAGAGAACGGTTTCGGCTATGACCCGCTCTTCGTACCAGATGAGCAGGGGAGCGAAGGTGCGGAACGTCAGCTGACCTCCGCCGAGATGACGTCCGAACAGAAAAATGCGATCTCTCATCGGGGAAAGGCCTTCCGAGCCCTTGCCACAGATATCGAGCGTCTGCTGCACTGAGCCAGACCGGCCTATCTGCCTGTCGTCGGACTCTTTGCCTAGATCAAGATGTTGATTGCCGTTATCAGCACGAGCGAGACGATGGCTGTCGACGCCAAGCAGAAGCCTGCAAGCTTTGCATTGCCAAGCACCTTGTCAGTGAAAAGCGTTGCGAAGACCGGTGACGGGGCGACGCACACGATGAGCAACACCTTGCGTGTCTGGAAGTCGAAGGGTAGCAGGAACCACACGATCACCCCAAAGAGAATGGCGAAGGCAATGCGCCAGATGAACATCTGACCCACATGGCGAACGTCCTCATGCGAGGCGGGCAAGTCCATCAGCATTCCGACCATGAGCATGGAGCAGAAGGAATTTGCTACGGCGATCGGCTGAACGAAGTTACCGACCACGGTGGGAATGGTGATGTCAAAGATCATCAGCACGATCATGATGACATAGACGTCGAAGGGGACGGAGGTCACATACGAGTGCAGAATGGCCCGCGCCCGCGCCCTGCGTGCCAGGCGCTTTGCGTCCTTGTCAACAGGCTTCACATAGAGCATGTGCTCGTGGCCATCGGCATCCTCGCCCACAACCTCTTCCAGTTTGCGATTCGGCGGAATCCCCAGCATGGTGGAGGTCAGAGCGTTCGAGGTGGCGGACAGCATGAAGGAATTGCCAATGTCAAACATGACGGCGGGGAGCACGGCGCCCGCACCCATCAACGACTGAATCACCGGGAAACAGAAATTTCCCACATTGAATCCCGAGGCATTGAGCATGAGGAAAAAGCGGTCACGGATCTTTTGATGTCGACTCGCCACGAACAGAATCGGCAGAGGCAGCAGTGCGCAGAAAAAGCCGAAGACGGAAATCCAGAGCAGCGATGCCGTTGGCTTGTTCTGAGCGAAGGAGTAGATGACGGCGGCTGGCAGCGTAAAGGTGAAGACGACTTTCTGCAGGACACGGTAGTCAGTGGGTTTGATGACCCCGAAACGCTTCAATCCATACCCGCCAAGCACGATGGCAAGAAGGGCGAGCGGTTGCAGAATGGCCCCCATGGTGTTCCTTCCTCAAAAAGCATGCTCACAGGCAAACGATAAGTGTCGCAGCATTGCGTGGCTCGGTCGCTGTGAGCGATCGTTTTGAGGATATTCCGGGGTATCCCCGAAAAACGGAGGATAGATCTCCGGATTCCGGGATTGGACGGACTACAAGGTTTTTGATTTTCATTGACTTTTCCGGCGAGTCGCTTCCTTCGAAGGAACCCGCCGGAAAGACCGTTGAGAGCTCATTTGGAAGTGTCGTAGTCCCCAGTTGTGGAGGTGCTTTTCTTCTTTCGGATTCCCGAGAGCGAGGTCACGATTGCTCCGATGACCAGGCTCAGGCCGATGACGGCGAAACAGATGCTGAGAATGACCGCCCAGAGTGAGGCGTCAGAGAGGAGTCCCGGCATCCAGAGCCAGAACAGCGCAATCACGCCAGCTAGCAATGTGATGCCACCCCAGACGATGGCGGCGACATTCGGACCCTTGCGATAGATGGGACGTGGGTATGGCTGCTGGTACCAGCCGTTCCAGTTGCCTCCTGAAGCGGCAGGCCCCGTGCCGGCCCCGCCCCGTGTGCCGGAGGCACCGACGTTTCCAGCCGGGTAACCGTAGTACGGCGTGTTCGGCGTGGCGTAGCCTCCGGGGTAGCCGTTGCGCGCCGCCTCCTTCTGATATTCCTTCGCCGCCCGTTGCTGTTGTTTCCATGCGGCTTTCCGTTGCCGTTGCTCGGCTGCCGTCAGCGGCTCCTGCGGGGCAGGGGATTGGGCAATCGGCTTCGTTTCTGGATCGAAATAGTCGAAAGCACTTTTCAAAGGAACAGTCTCTTCGGCGGCGGAGGAATCGGCCTGTTGCAGTCGCTTCGTCTCGTCCATGGAGCTGTCGGTGTTTTTTTCGGTCATGGTCGTCTCCTATTCCTCAATGTCGATGCTTCCCAGCAAGCTGCTGCCGGCGATGGACAAAATCTCTGATTCATCAGTGGATTCATGCGAGTTCAGGCCCGATTCCGCGCCATCCGCATCGATGGAGGACGCCATGGGAACGAGTTCGCCCACTGACCATCCACAGCCGCGTGGAAGAGTGATGGTCACACTCGAAAACCGTGCTTCCAGGTTCAGTGTGCCGGTGGGACAGGAGGTGCCGTTGCTCGCAGAACTGTCCTGCCAGTCGCTGAGATCGATGTCGACGCTTGCCATCACGGCATCAATGCCTGGCGCGATCGTCGAAAAATCTTTCGACGTGTAGCTCGCCGAGCTCATGACGATGGTGCTCGCTGAGGGTTGCAGGGTGGTCGTGTTTCGCGCACCCCATTGCGGAATCGCAAATAGGGAGATGATGAGAAGAGGTGCCACCATCCACCCGACGGAGGCGCTGCGCCGTCCTGCGATTCCCAAGCCGATGAGCGACACTCCCACAATGAGATCTGCCACCAGTGCCCAGATCACGAACAGCTGCCATCCGTTAAATCCCACGTTGTTGGGAAGAAGGAACGCGAGCGCGGCAATGGCTGCAGCGGAAAGGAACAGGAGGCCGTAGATCACGCTGATGACGGCGGGGTGAGCGGGTTTGCGGACTGCGGCCGCTGCCCACGCCTTGTCATTGACGGGTGTTGGCGGCTGCGTCGTCCACGGTTGCGTGAGCGGAGGCTGGCCCGTGGAACTTTTCTGCGCCCCGGGCGACTGCTGGAAATTAAGTGTCGACTGCGGTGCGGCTGCCCCTGGTTGTTGCGGGGCAGAGCCTTGCGGCTGTCCTGTTCCTGTTCTTGTCCCGTAGGCGTTGCCTGTCGGGTGTCCTGTGGCGGCGAGTCCATATGTCGTGGCGGATTCCGTGCCGGAGCCGGTGTTCGTTCCCATGGGATATTCGGTGTTCCTTCCGTGGCTGTTCTGGCCGGAGAGGATGGCGCTGGCCACAACGATCAACGCGATGGCGATAATGAGCCCCACACCGATGAAGGGAATTGTCGCGGTGCTGCCGGTGACTCCGCCCACCACCATGAGGATGCTGAGAATGAACCCCGGTGTCACGTGTCCGAACGTCACCTCTTCCACGAGGATGCTGCCGTCGCGTTCATCGGGTAGCAGCAGCCACGCCACGCCGTAGAGGGCGATGCCGGCGCCGCCGAAAAAGCAGAGCGCGAACCAGATGATCCTGATGAGCAAAGGGTCCCAGCCGAGGCGCTGTGCCACGCCGGAACACACGCCTCCCACCCAGCGGTTTGTTCCACGTCGGAGCCCGATGTGGCGTATCGACTGAAAGAATTCGTGCCCCTGTGGTGGTTGAGGCGGTTGCTGTGGCGGTTGTTGGGCGCCGGCCGGGCCATAGCCGCCAGCTCCGGCACCGGTACCTGCACCCGGGGCAGAGCCCGTCGGGTTTTCATGTTGATTC
This sequence comes from Bifidobacteriaceae bacterium, assembly GCA_022650895.1. GTDB lineage: Bacteria > Actinomycetota > Actinomycetes > Actinomycetales > Bifidobacteriaceae > JALCQC01. Next base: position 46,764 of record JALCQC010000013.1, read on the forward strand.
GGTGAAGTCATCTCATTCCCCTTTCACTGCTTTCAAGTACAGTCGGTTTCCCCATGAGCCGCTATGGGGGGACACCCTGATTTATCCCTGATTTCGCCCGGAAGTGATGACGCCGAACCCCGGAAAACTATAGAGTTGGTTTCAGGCATCCGGGTATTCGGAAGGTGGAAGCCCTCAGGGTGTTTCACGGAAAGTGCAGGCATATGACCGAGCGGAAGACGCGGTTGGGGCATCTGGTGGATGCTGCGGCGCAGGCAAGTGAGAACACCTCTGGTAGGGTGCATCCCGCCACGGTGCGGAATGTGACGTCCCTTGCCTTCTTTCTCGCCATCGTAGGCGTCGTGTGGGCGCTGGTGAGCGGTATTGAATTCCATATAGCTCTCGGGTTTGCCGCTATTTTCCTAGGGATCGTCAGCGGGTGGTCGCAGCTCAGCTTCATCATGAACCAGCCGCTCGGAGGTGTCGGTTCAGGGGACGATGAGGCGCTGGCTGCCGCGAGTTTGCGTTCGCGCAAGGTCGGGATCGCAATGACCGTTCTGAGTGTCGTTGTCACCATTGCCGGCGTGTTGGTTCTTTTTGGCGGCGTTTTGGGACCGAGACAGGTTCTTTTCGGTGCGCTCGCGGGCTTTGTCATCCTCGCCGCAGTGGCATTGATCATCGCCCCATGGTGGATAACACTTGTCGCCAATCTCGGTATGCAGGAGGCCAAAACCGCTCGTGAGCAGCTGCGCTTGGATTTCACTGCACATCTGCACGATTCCGTTCTTCAGACCCTGGCGCTCATTCAACTCAACGCCGATGATCCGAAAAAGGTTGCGGCACTCGCGCATGCTCAGGAACGCGATCTGCGCGAATGGCTTTACGGAGACATGGAGACAGGTTCGCCCGCTGGTGGACCCAGCTCCGCAGGCGCTACCGCCGAGGGTGTCTCCCCGGCCGAGGCAGGTGCTGCTTCTACCGCTGCCCCATATACGGGCACGGACAGCGCTCCCGAATCCCTGTCGCGTGCACTCAAACGTCTCGTTGCCGACGTCGAAGACACCACCGAGCGCCAGATCGAACTCGTCACAGTCGGCGATGCCAGGGCGGATGAACAGACTGTGCCGTTGCTTTCTGCTGCCAGGGAGGCCATGCTGAATGCCGCCCATCATGGAGCGCCCCCTTATTCCGTCTATCTGGAGGTGAGTGGAGGGCTCATCCAACTGTTCGTCCGTGATCACGGCTCCGGTTTTGACACTGCGCATTTGCCTGCGGGGCATCTGGGTGTGTCCGAATCGATTCTGGGGCGTATGAAGCGCAACGGCGGCACCGCGGACATTGATTCGCGCCCCGGCTGGGGCACCGAAGTGAAGCTGACGCTGCATGTGGATTCTTCTCAACATGCAGGATCCCCTCAAGAGGAAGAGAAACAATGACCGGATCAATCAGGGTTGCGGTGGTCGATGACCATGAGATGTTCCGTGCGGGTGTCATCTCCACCATTCAGAACGATTTTGAGGTGGTTGGGCAGGCGGGGGACGTCGAGTCGTCCATCGCCATGATCGGGCAGTCCCAGCCGGATGTGGTCCTCCTTGACGTTCACGTTCCCGGTGGCCAGGGCGGAGGCGGTTCGGAAATCATTCTGCGCAGCGTGCCTCTTTCTCCCCAGACCCTGTACCTTGCGTTGTCGGTTTCGGATTCGCCGGCAGACGTCGGTGCCGTCATCCGGGCGGGCGCTCGCGGGTATGTGACGAAGACCATCACTGCTTCCGATCTCATCGCCTCGGTGCGTCAGGTAGCTGACGGCTATGCGGTCTTCAGTCCGAAGCTGGCCGGTTTTGTTCTGACCGCCTTCGATCATGGAGCCTTCTCTGGCGAGACGGCGTCGCCGGAACAGACAGGTGTGGCCAGGGAGAAACGGCATGCCGAAGAATTGTTGGGACATCAGCGGTCTGTCCCGCAGAACAACGGAGCCTACGATCCTTCGGAGATCGACGTTCTCAGTCCGCGCGAGCAGGAAGTCATGCGCCTTATCGCGCGTGGGTACTCATACAAGGAAGTTGCTGCGGAGCTGTTTATCTCCGTGAAGACGGTCGAAACCCATGTCTCTGCGGTCCTGAGGAAGCTTCAGCTCTCCAATCGAGGAGAACTCGCGCGGTGGGCGGCCTATCGTCGCATAGTGTGAGTTTGTGTGCGTCGCGGCTCTTGGCTTTGAGCCAGGTGACTGAGCTTTTTAGTGTGAGTGCGCGGGAAGAGACTTGAACTCTCACGTCCGAAGACACAGGAACCTAAATCCTGCGCGTCTACCAATTCCGCCACCCGCGCGTGACCCTTCCAGAAGCTTCACCGAGACCGTCTGCAGAGACAGCGTCCGATGTGAGTTCTGATTCAGAAAAACCCCGGGCATTCTGGCTTTCGACGAACACCTAGGGTTTCGGAGCCACTTGACAGAATCGAACTGTCGACCTTCTCATTACGAGTGAGACGCTCTACCGACTGAGCTAAAGTGGCGTTTTCCCGAGCACATGCGACAGAACTCGCACCTGCGTGAGACAACGGCAACAGTTTACCGCATCATGGAGTTTTGTCTAGTTCGCGGCGCCGTGTTCTGTGTTTTCCTCGCGAATATCGCACTAATGCAGTGGTTTGCGGGAGTGCTTCAAGTAGGCTGAGGGCGATGAAAGACACGACGGAGAAGGCCGTGGCTCCGCAGTCACCGGGGCTCGGCAAGAGCGGAGAACGAGGTGATCGCGGAGACAAGCGGTCGCACAGCGATACTGACGCTCAAGCGCTTGCGCAGCCGACGGCGGGGCACAACTCAGGACACAGCGCGGAACGCAACGTCCACGTGGAGGCCCTGCGTCTCATCGCCATCGTCGGAATAGCCATCTTCCACACCTTCCTTCCCTTCTTCAACTCAGTGGCATACGGGACGTCCCTGATCTCCGGCACGGACGTTTCCGCCCTTTCGCAGTCCGGTGTGGCTCTGTTCTTCCTCGGATTCGTCAGTCTTCTCGGCTCCATGGGCAACAACATCTTCTTCATGATCTCAGGGTTCTACCTCATTCCCTCCCTGCAGAGGGATAGTGCGTTACCCGGTTTCTGGAGCCGTCAGTTGCGCAAGACTGTGCGCCGTGCCGTCATTGTGGTGGCCACAGTGGCTTTCTATGCCGTGATTGCGGTGTGCGTTGACACGTGGATCGTTGATATCCCAGGCGTTTCGCTGCACTCATGGAGCTGGTTGGTGGGCGGTCTGGAATTCGTGTGGCTGTATCTCGTCGCCGTTTTCGCTGCCCCGGTCGTCGCATGGCTGCAGGGTCGTTTCTCTCGGGCGTGGCCGATTTTCGTCGTCTCCGCATTCTTCATCGTCATGATGCTGAACTGTTACATCGCCTTCTTCTCGCAGGGAGGTGTGGAACGTGGTCTCACCGATTGGCGCAAACTCATGAGTGCCGCCACCTACGGCGTCGCCTTCATTCTCGCGGGCTTCATCGGTTCGCGCTGGTCTGCTTTCCGCAGCCTTGGCGCCTCCTTGGCGTGGGGGAGCGTGGTTCTGACGGTGGCGGTTGTAACCTGTGTCGCCGCCATGCATGATGCGAGTCTCATGGGCGCTCTGTCCTTCAAATCGACGTCCCTGCTGGCTTTCCTCATGGCATTGGGCGGTCTGATCGCCGCGTCCAGCTCCGCACCAAAATCTGTGTCAGAATCTGCATCGGAATCCACGTCCAATGCTCCTGGCGTGGCGCGGCTGATTCGTTTCTTCGCGGCGGGAATTCTTGGCTTTTACGTCGCCAACGCACTTTTCGATGGACTTGTCAGCAAGACGACTCAGTCCGTTCTGCTGAATCTTTTGGGGATCGACTCCTCGGCGGCAAATTCCACCGGAGTGACGCTTTCCGTGCCCGGCCTCGTGAGCTTCGCCGGAGCGGGCATTGGCATCAGTGTGGGTTTTGTGGCGGTGGTTCTGCTTTTCGACCGTCTCGTTGCGCACCCTATTCTGTCGGCGGTGCATTTGACAAAGTAAAGCCGTCGTTTCGCCCTTCTCGGAAGAGATGCGTGAAGCCACGATTTTCGCGGTATGCGCACGTTCCAATCTGTCCTTTATTTGCAGTAGCGTAATGAGTGATATGGCTCAAAACAGTTGAAATTGTTGTACCCGATACTTCTTTCCAACCGGGTGCGAGAAAGGACCATTATGGCCATCAATCCACCAATTGACGCTACCAAGACCGCGGCATGGACTGCTCTTGACAAGCACTACAACGAACTGAAGTCCGAAGGAATCAACCTGCGTGAGTGGTTCGAGTCGGACCCCGAGCGTACCGCCAAGCTCAGCTTCGACGCTGGCGACCTGCATTTTGACTTGTCGAAGAATCTCATCAAGCCCGAGACTCTCCCTCTGCTGGCACAGCTTGCCAAGGACGTGAAGCTGGACGAGCGCATCAAGCAGATGTATTCCGGCGTTCACATCAACAGCACGGAAGACCGTGCCGTTCTGCACACCGCACTTCGCCGTCCCGCATCTGATGAGGGCAAGTACATTGTCGATGGGCAGGATGTCGTCAAGGACGTTCACGAAACCCTCGACCGCATCTATGCCTTCGCCAACAAGGTTCGCTCCGGCGAATGGACCGGCATTTCCGGCAAGAAGATCACCACGGTCGTCAACGTCGGCATCGGTGGTTCGGATCTGGGTCCCGTCATGGTGTACGAGGCACTGAAGGCGTACGCGGACGCGGGTATCACGGCGCGTTTCGTCTCCAACATCGATCCCAATGACATGGCGGAGAAGACCAAGGATCTCGATCCCGAAACCACCATGTTCATCATCGTGTCCAAGACCTTCACCACGCTCGAAACGCTGACGAACGCCCGCGAGGCGCGCACTTGGATGCTTAACGGGCTCAAGGCTCAGGGTGCCATCGATGACTCCGAGGAACAGCGCAAGGAAGCGGTGAAGAAGCACTTCGTCGCAGTTTCCACAGCACTCGACAAGGTCGAGGCGTTCGGTATCGATCCTCAGAATGCCTTCGGCTTCTGGAACTGGGTCGGCGGCCGCTATTCCGTTGATTCCGCCGTCGGCACCATTCTCGCCGTCGTCTTCGGACCGGAGCGTTTCGAGGACTTCCTCAGGGGCTTCCACGTCATCGACGAGTACTTCGCCACCACACCCTTCGAGAAGAACGTCGTCGCTCTTCTGGGACTGCTCAACGTGTGGTATGTCAACTTCTTTGGCGCGCACACCCATGCGGTTCTGCCCTACAACCAGTACCTCAACCGCTTTCCTGCCTATCTGCAGCAGCTCACCATGGAGTCCAACGGCAAGTCCGTGCGCTGGGACGGCAGCCCTGTCACCACACAGACCGGTGAGATCTTCTGGGGAGAGCCGGGCACCAATGGCCAGCACGCTTTCTACCAGCTGATTCACCAGGGAACCCGCCTCATCCCCGCCGACTTCATCGCTTTCGCCAACACTGCGAACCCGACGAAGGACGGAGATCAGGATGTGCACGAGCTCTTCCTCGCCAACTTCCTGGCGCAGACCAAGGCACTCGCTTTCGGCAAGACCGCCGACGAGGTTCGCGCAGAGGGAACGCCGGAGAACATCGTTCCCGCGCGCATCTTCACCGGCAACCGTCCGACCACGTCCATCTTCGGCGACACCCTTACGCCTGCCGCCGTCGGTGAACTGATCGCTCTCTACGAGCACATCACTCTCGTCGAAGGCACCGTGTGGGGCCTTGACTCCTACGATCAGTGGGGTGTTGAGCTTGGCAAGAAGCTCGCTCTCGAAATCGCTCCCGCAATCTCTAAGGACGACGACGCGTTGGCGAAGCAGGACCAGTCCACCCGTGCGCTCATCAACTTCTACCGCGCACATCGCAAGTAGTGGCAGCGAATGGCAGAGTGCACGACAGATAGCGAGTAGTTTGCGCTAAATCTGTGAAAAGGGCGGTTTGGACTACGGTCTGAACCGCCCTTTTCGGTGTGGCGAATTGAAATGTCGACACAGGCGTCGTATAGTGACATCGTCCGGATGTGAGGAAACCAATTGAGTTTTCGTCGATCCATTCGGCACTTCACCGATGAGGATTTTCTTCTCGATATTATTACCAGTCTGATTGCGGGTATCCGTATAGAGGACAAACGAAAGGTACACACGTGGCAACTGGCCAGAATCTTGCCGATATGAAGTTGGCGGAACTCAAGGATCTCGCAAAACAAATGGGTCTTCGGGGTACTTCGACGATGCGCAAGCCTGATCTCGTCGCAACCATCAATGCAGCGCGCACTGGTGGCGAGGCCCCTAAAGGTGTCACGGTCGGTGTGGTACGTCGCGGTAGGCCTCCCAAGGTGTCTGATGACACGACGACTGAAGCGAAGGCTACCGATACTCAGGAACCTGCTGCCACTCAGAAGGCGGCGGATGAGGCTCCGGTTGCGAGCGCTCCCGCTGTTAAGAAGATGGAATCGACCTTCTCAGCGCCTGCCAAGCCCGTCGTGGCGACAAAGGCTCCTGTTGGCGCAACAGTTTCCGCGCCTCTGCTGTCTTCCGCCCTTCCTGCGCGTGAGGAATCTTCCTCAAACCGTGCGGCCAAGCGCCCCACGCGGACGACACACCGCAAAAAGGCCGGCATCGAAAATCTTGATTTGGGCATAAAACTCCCGACCCGCCATACTGATTCCTCGGCATCTTCGGCACCGAGCAAGCGCCCGTCCTCATCTGCTTCCACGAGTGTGGCAGACGAGGAACCGGCAGTGCCGGAAGTGAAGGGGCTCGATGACATTCTGGCGGTGCTTCCGGATCGTTCGGAGCATGCGCACAAGAAATCGCAGTCTTCTGCTGAGACGTCACGCGACTCTTCCGAGAGCGACGATCGTGAATTCACCCGTCGTTCCCGCAACCACCACGACCGTAATGATCGCAATGACCGCAATGACCGTCGCGGCAAGAATTCCCGTAACCGGAATCGCAATGACCGTAACGAGCGCAATGAGCGTAACGAGCGCGATTATGAGGATCGTGAGTCGGAGCAGAGTGGCCAGAGCCGCGAAGAGCAGGCAGTGGTTCCTGTTGCCGGCATCGTTGACATTCTCGATTCCTACGCCTTCATCCGCACCTCCGGCTACCTGCCGGGGCCGAACGACGTGTATGTCTCCATGGGACTCGTCAAGAAGTACGGCCTGCGCAAGGGCGATGCCGTCCAAGGCACCATCCGTCCTCCGCGTGAGAATGACCGCCGTTCTCAGCGTCAGAAGTTCGTGCCCCTTCAGGGAATCGACTCCATCAATGGAATGACCGTGGAGCAGGCTCGCCAGCGTCCCGACTTCAGCAAGCTCACCCCCCTCTACCCGCAGGAACGCCTGCGCATGGAGACCGAGCCCACCAAGATCACAGGTCGCCTCATTGACATCGTGTCGCCTATCGGCAAGGGCCAGCGTGGCCTCATCGTTTCGCCGCCAAAGGCAGGCAAGACCATCACCCTTCAGCAGATCGCAAACTCCATTTCCACGAACAACCCTGAGGTCCATCTCATGGTGGTTCTGGTGGACGAGCGCCCTGAAGAGGTCACCGACATGGAGCGCACGGTTCAGGGTGAGGTCATTTCCTCCACCTTTGACCGTCCGGCAACTGACCACACCATCGTCGCGGAACTCGCCATCGAACGCGCAAAGCGTTTGGTGGAGCTGGGACAGGATGTTGTCGTTCTGCTTGATTCCATGACACGTCTTGCCCGCGCATACAACATCGCCGCACCGGCCTCGGGCCGCATTCTTTCCGGTGGTGTTGATGCACAGGCCCTCTACCCGCCCAAGAAGTTCTTCGGCGCCGCCCGTAACATCGAGAATGGCGGTTCGTTGACGATTATCTCGTCCGCACTGGTGGAGACTGGTTCCAAGATGGATGAGGTCATCTTCGAGGAATTCAAGGGCACCGGCAACATGGAGCTGCGTCTGTCCCGCGAACTCGCGGACAAGCGTCTCTTCCCGGCCATCGACATCAACGCTTCGGGAACCCGTCGCGAAGAGCTCATCACGCCTCCGACCGAGCTGGCTGTGGTGTACCGCCTCCGCCGCGCCATCGGTGGTCTCGAGCCCGAGCAGGCATACCAGACTCTGGTGCCGCGCCTGAAGAAGACGCGCAACAACCGCGAATTCCTCGGTGCCATCGTCTCGACGATGCCGCAGGCGAACTGAGGAATCCCCGTCGCTCGCAGTGGAGCATGATGAGTTGTGACCTGTGAGCGTTGACGTTGAGTCGCTGAACTCTCAAGGAGGTATCGATGACGGAAAAGGAATCTCACGAACGGTCTGATGCGGAGGCGGGAGTGATTCCCGCAGCAGTTGCCGCACAACGCCAGGAGGAGATCTCGACCGTCATCGATGTCTCGGATGACTCCCTTGATCCGGAGACGGAGAAGGTGGTTCGCCAGATTTCACAGCTGCGTCAGTCCATTGACAACATCGACAACGCCGTTGTCTCCTTGCTTGCTGAGCGTTTCAAGGCGACGGCACAGGTGGGTGTGCTCAAGGCGCAGGCGGGTTTTGCTCCCGCCGATTTCAAGCGTGAAAATCGTCAGATGGCACGGCTACGTCGCATCGCCAACGACGCCGGTCTGGATGTCGAAATCGCTGAAAAGTATCGCGAATTCGTTGTCGAGGAAGCCAAGAAGCGTCACCGCCGCATTGCGGAGGATGGCGACAATCCGGGTGTGCTGGATCTCTTCGCCTAACCTAGATTCTCGGCCCAGACTCTTAGCCTAGATTCTCAGCACACGCTTTGAACCTACCCGGACTTCCTCCAGTACTAGTGGCTTTGAGCAGGTGCTTTAGAGTGTGGGGATCGGTTTGTTGAGCATTTTGTCTCGCCAGTAATACACGTCGTCGTGCTCGCCGATCTCACGAACCACTGCGCAGGGAGTGCCGAGAGCGACGCTGTTTGCGGGAATGTCTTTTGTCACGACGGAACCTGCTCCAATGACGGAGTTCTTGCCGATGGTGACTCCCGGAAGAATGATGGCACCTGCCCCCACCCACACATCGTCCTCAATGACCACAGGTAGTGAATACTGTGCATGGACGCGGCGCAGATCCGGCTTGATGGGATGGCCAGTCGTGGTGATCACGACGTTAGGCGCCAACATGACATCGTTCCCGATGGTGATGGGGCCGTCGTCCACCAGAGTGAGGTTAAAGTTCGCATAGCAGCCGTTACCCCAGTGCGTATTGAGTCCCCAGTTAGCATGGAGTGGCGGTTCGATGTACAGACCGTCGCCGACGCTGCCGAAGAATCTTTTTAAGAGTTCGGCGCGCTTTTCCTGTTCGCGGGGCCTACTGGAGTTGTAGTCGTAGAGAAGTTCCATTGAATCCAACTGCTGGTCGACGAAGGAGTCTCCGCAGATGTAGACGTCGCCGGAGTGCATCACGTCAAGTTTTTCCTGTGGGATGGTGTGGTGGTGCTGTATTTCAGTCATGAGCACCAACATAAGGGAAGTCAAGGTGCAAAGGAAACCGTCGGAGCGTCGGTCGCGACAGTGCACGTGGTGTGGATACCTGAGAAATAAAGTGAGATGAAGCAGTGAAATCGGTGGTGGTGGGTGGGCCCGTTCGCCATTGAGCAGACCCACGTCTTTCTTCCACCACCATGCATTTTAGAACGAAAAGTGACGAGCGTCACATTCTTGGAGTATCCGGGAATGTTGCATGAAATTTCACAAAAAGGCCCTGAACGAAACGTTTTCGGTGTGATTTTTCTCGGAAAGTCATCGGAGGGGAAACTTATCGGGGCTGAAAATGACTGTGAACTGGAAATGACTGTGAGGTGAAAATCGCTGTGAGTTAAAAACGCTGGGAGTTGAAAATAACTGGGAGATGAAAATGGGGCGGGAAGTCATGCTTCCCGCCCCAGTGTGCCGAAGTCAGCGACTTCGTGCTTTTTACTGTATTCTTTGGGCGCTGCTTTTTTGCGCCGTGCTGCTACTTCTTTTTCGGCTTCTTGGCCGGTGGTTCACCGAGTTCGGAATCCGTGACCACCACGGTATCCTCCGTGTTCTCTGCCGTGGCTGCATCGGTGTCCGTGGTAGCTATGCTGGCGTCAGCCTCACTTTCCGCAAATGCGGTCAAGGTGAGTTCACCTGTCACACGTCCCGCTTGCGCAATGTCGTCAAGAGCGGCCGTGATGTGCTTCAGCCCCTCTGGAGTCGCCTTCAGCGTTGCCGCAAGAATCGGCGTTTTCATGGAGACCTTTGCTTCCGACTTGATCTTGCGCAGTGCGGCAAGCGCCTGTCCTGCGTGGTCGAGCAATTCCGGTGAAACGTCCTGTGCGATGCCGGCATAGTAGCCAGCTTCAGGCCATGAAGCCACATGCACGGAACCCTCGCCTTCATGCATCCACTGCCAGATCTCTTCAGTGGCGAAGGGGAGGTAGGGCGCAAACAGGCGTGCGAAGGCGTCGAGACCAATGCCGAGAGTCGTCCGGGCCGATGTTATTGCTTGGTTGCTGGGCGTGGTGCCCTTCTCATCGGCGGTGCCGTAGGCGCGGTTCTTCACCAACTCGATGTAGTCATCGCAGAACTCCCAGAAGAAGGTCTCGATGGTCTCCAGTGCCTTGGCGTGGTCGAACTCTTCCAGCGCTGTGGTCGCGACGCCCACCACATGCGCGAGCTTTGCCATCACGGCGCGGTCCAACGGTTCGGTAACGGCGCTGGGATCCCATGCAGCTTGTGCGGGCTCACTGACGTGGTGATTCTCGTCCTCGCGTCCAATGGACAGCGCGAACTTGGTGGCGTTCAGCAGCTTGATGGCGAGGCGGCGGCCGATCTTCATCTGACCGATGTCGTAGGCGGCATCCGTTCCCAAACGTGCGGAAGCGGCCCAGTACCGCACCGCATCGGCACCGAACTTTTCGATCGGCTCGCTGGGGACGACGACGTTGCCCTTGGACTTGCTCATCTTCTTGTGGTCGGGATCGAGAATCCAACCGGAAAGGGCGGCGTGCTTCCACGGAAGGACACCGTTCTCAAGGTGGGCACGCGCAACGGAGCTGAACAGCCACGTGCGGATGATGTCCTGTCCCTGCGGGCGCAGATCCATGGGGAAGGTCTTGCTGAACAGGTCGGCCCCGTCCTTCTCTTCCCAATGCGTCACGATCTGGGGAGTCAGTGAGCTGGTAGCCCACGTGTCCATGATGTCCTTTTCGGCAGTGAATCCGTTGGGCTGGTCGCGCTGCGATTCGTCGAAGCCTTCGGGGACATCCGTGGTCGGGTCAATGGGCAGAACGTCTTCGGAGGGGGTGATGGGGTGCTGGTAGTCGGTTTCGCCGGCTGCATTCACTGGGTACCACAGCGGGAAGGGGACGCCGAAGAAGCGCTGACGCGACACGAGCCAATCGCCGTTGA
>JALCQC010000014.1 GCA_022650895.1 Bifidobacteriaceae bacterium
GTCCATTTTGGGATCAATTATCAACATCTTCACTTGGGAATTTACCGGTTACAGCATGCTGATGTTCTATGCTGCTCTGACGACGATTCCCCGTTCTCTCTACGAAGCAGCTGCCATTGATGGTGCGTCAGAGTGGCAGATCATCCGTGCCATTAAACTCCCGGCATTGAGCGGAACAATCGCTATAAACGTTATCTTCAACATCATCGGTTCGTTCCAGCTCTTCAATGAGCCATCGATCCTCGCAAATATGGTTGGCGGGAATGTTATCCCGACGTATTACACACCGAATATGTATGCCTATAACCTCTCCTTCGTTGGAGGACAGGCAAACTATGCTGCGGCACTCGCAATAGTCATGGCCGTCATCACGATGGCAATTGCCTATGTGGTGCAGCTGAAGACTATGAAGGAGCAGATCAAGTGAGCTATGCATTGACTGATTTGAAACCAGAGACGGAACGTCAATACCAGCGCAAAGTAGATCGAGCACTCCGGGAAGAACGCAAAAGATCAGCTCGCTCAGGCTTCCAAAATCCTGCCAACCCTCGACGTTCATGGATTCTGACGCTGGCCACGGGGCTCTTTGCCTTATATTGCCTCTTTCCTCTGGTGTGGCTGCTCATTAATTCAACAAAGACACAGAGTGACTTTTTATCAACGTTCGGTCTTGGCCCAGGACATAGTTTCGCGCTGTGGGACAACATTCAGACTGTTTTCACCTACCAGGACGGAATCTTTGGAAGGTGGCTTGTAAATACTCTTCTCTACGTTGTCGTGGGAGCAGGTGGAGCGGTGTTGCTCTCGGTGATGGGCGGATACGCTCTCTCGCGGTTTCGTTTCCCGGGGCGTAAAGCTGTTCTCATCGTCATCATTGGTGCGATGTCGGTTCCTGGCATTGCGCTCGCTGTGCCGCAGTTCCTCCTCTTTGCAAAGATGGGACTGACGAATACTCCATGGGCTGTGATAATTCCTTCGCTGGTGTCACCTTTTGGTCTTTATCTCATGTGGGTTTTCACGGATCAGTCAGTTCCACAAGAACTGATCGAAGCGGCCAGGGTCGATGGTGCAAGCGAAACGCGAACCTTCTTCACGATTAGCCTGCCGCTGTTGGCTCCTGGCATTGTGACCACTGCGCTTTTTGCCATTGTGGGTACATGGAATAACTATTTCCTTCCTCTGATCATGTTGAAGGATGAGACTTGGTATCCATTGACTCTGGGACTTAAACAGTGGAATGCGCAGTCAGCGACTGCGGGTGGCCAAGCTATCCAGAATCTTGTTGTTACGGGTTCTTTGATAACAATTATTCCGTTGATTATTGCATTCCTGGCTCTTCAAAAGTATTGGCAGTCGGGACTTTCTGCAGGCGCTGTTAAGGAATAGAGGGCGTAAGAGGTCTCGTAGTGATGTTTAGTGGGGGTGGATTTCCACCCCCACTTTTTTGTTGCGTTATACCGGGGGAAAAGAATTGTCCGAAGAACGAAAAATATGTATGTAGAAGCAAAACTGGAGTTACGGAGAACAAAGATGTGTGGACCTTTTTACTGTGCAGAGAGAGATACGGGGGAAGCCATTCCTACCTATGGCTCCGTAAGCGTCTTTACTTCTTTGAGCAGTGGTCCATTTACCAGTGGTGACGACTTCGTAGGCCCCCGTCCGCATCCGTGCCCGCAGGAGGGGACGGATGCTCCCGGCCGCCGCGAGGCACTTGCCTGTGCCGGAGACGTGTGTGTAAAAACTATGCCTCCCACAATGAGCGCAAGGAGGCGTCCCCGGTGGCGTGTGGGTGGTTTTCGCTGGTTTTCGGGCCAGATGTTGGGTGGAATGGTCGTATTATGTCTGCGGTGTCCTCGTCTATGAGGTTCTCCTTTTTCGTTCCGGATCCCTGATTCGTTCCGACCCGCACTCCCTCAATGGGACAGGCACTAATGCAAGAAATAGGACGTGTCGGAGGAGCTTGTGATGGTGGTGGGATGACTCACAGTAAGTCGTCCCACCACATCTCTTGGGGCAGAATAATTTCATTTTGCCGTGACTGAATAAGGGTATGTATGACAGTTGCTTGCGGCGGCGGCTCTTGCCGAAAATCTAGAGACAGATGTGGCGTTGCACCTGTTAAGACAGATACAACGCCACAATCGTCTTCTGAAATTATGGTTACTTATTTACTTCGAATCCTTGTTGATTTCCATAGTCAACGAGCTGTTTCTGCCATTCGTTTAAGCCGTCTTGCACAGTTATTGTCTTGTCTGTGTATGCCTTACCGGCTGAATCCGCGAAAATCTTATTTGCGTAAGCTGTGTAAGGGAGGAACTGGAAATCAGTGCCGACATTCTTTACAGATTCGCTGACGATTTTGTTGATCTTCTGGTTCCCGAAGTAGGGGTATTCCTTGTTCAGGAACTCATCAGAGTTCAGAATATCCTTATTCGCAGGTGTCATGCCCGCATCTACAGCGATTTGGCTTCCTTCTCCGACCGAGATGAATTGTGCGAACTTGTATGCGGCTTCAGCATTTTGAGAACCCTTTACGATGCTGAGACCACCCCCACCGTTCTCAGAAGTTCTATGGTCATCTTTCGACCAGCCGGGAAGTGCAGCAACGCGCATCTTCCCCGAGAGATCCTTAATACTGTCTTCCAGAGTGATTGTCATCCACGAGCCGATTGCAAGTGATGCAATATGTCCGGATCCAATGCCTTTATACCAGTCATCAGACCAGCCGACAGTTTGCGTATCAATAAGGTCCTCATCAATAAGTTTCTGCCAGAAGGTGGTGTATTTTTTGACCTCTGGACTTGAAAAATCAATGGTAACCTTCTGACCATCCACCTTGAAGGGGTGCGCACCTGCTGCCCACAGCATCGAGGTGATCATACCTGCGTCGCCGCTGTCGTTTGCAATATAATAATCCTTGCCGAGAGCTCTCACCTTTTTCGCGTCTTGGTAGAACTCGTCCCAAGTGGTTGGAGCATTCGCTATGCCAGCTTTATCAAAGACTTCTTTGTTATAGAAGAAGGCCATTGGTCCAAGGCCGAGAGGCATACTATAAATTTTGTTGTTGTAACTGATATCTTGTTTCACCGCGTCGGTGAATTTTGTGACGTCATTAGTTGCACCTAGATCGTCTAAGGGCTCTAAGGAGTCTTGGAGTGCAAACTGAGAAATCGCCACGAAGTCAAGCTGAACAAGGTCAGGAGCTCCGGACCCTGCTTGTATTGCATTATTGAGTGCCGAATATTCTTCGACGTTTGTGCCAGCGTTGACAAGCTTAATCTTGATATTCGGATTCGCCTTTTCAAAGGCCGGAACGGCTTTCTTAAGATAAGGCTCCCAAGCCCAGACGGTAAGAGTCGTTTTATCTCCACTTGCACTGGTGGAAGATGTGTTGCTGCTGCCAGATCCGCAGGCTGCAAGTCCGAAGATGAGAGCGGCACCACTGAGTGTGGCGACTGTCTTTTTAATGAATTTCATATCTTCTCCTTTTGCCCCACAACCCTGTAGAGCAAGTACTGATTTGCCACTACTAGTTACCTCGTATATACGATAATTGCTCCTTGTTTTCAGTTAGTTATGAAAGTACGACAGGAATGAAATCTTCAAGGAATGAATACCTACATCGCTATTGACGCGAGGTGAGTGCTCCATTGCTCTCGTACTTTGCGGCTAAATGTGCTTCTTCAAGCTATTTAACCTATCAATCTTCAGAGTAACTGTGATATTGCGCGCTCTCTGAGGTTAAATTGTCAAAAAACATAGAAAAATTGCTGTGGTGTATTTAACTTTATCTGGATAAAGAAACGGTTCTGAAAGGAATCCTTGAGACAGGATAGAACTGGACTAATGACACGGATACCACTGAATGTTTTGAAATCCTCGCGGATTTCGAAAGTGTGACCCTTGACCTTGAACGTGTTTAAACGGCAGATAGCATGAGGAGTATGAACTCGCTTCCTCCAGATCCACGTGCCACTTCCGAGCACGGTCCAGATACTGCAGATTCCGGTCCCGCGGGCTCCGGCTACTCCGGGAGCGCCCGCGTCACCGATTTCGGCACGCTTCCTTCCAGTGGCCAGAGCGCTCAGCTTTATACCGTGAGCGCTCCGGATGGATCCATCGTGACAAAGATCACGAATTACGGCGCACGTCTGGTCTCCCTCTATGTTCCTGACAGGGAAGGCGTGCGTCGCGATGTCGTCTTGGGAACGGACGATCTTGCCGCCTATGTCGCTGACACCGATTGCCTCGGGGCGATTCCGGGGAGAAACGCGAATCGCATTGCGGGGGCACGTTTCAGTCTTAATGGCATCGAGTATCGCCTGAATGCCAACGAGGGGCTTAATAACTTACACAGTGGGCCCGATGGATACGAGCATCGCTTGTGGGAGTGCGTGGATCTCACCGATTCCAGCGTCACCCTCAGCCTCTCCAGTCCTGACGGAGATCAGGGAATGCCCGCAAATCTCAGGCTCTCGGTGACCTATGCCCTGTTCAACAGTGGCCGCTGCGACCTCACCTTCAGCGCACTTTCCGACGGTGACACGATTCTCAACCCCACCACTCACACCTACTTCAATCTTGAAGGCGCCGACTCGGATACCACCATCGAAGAGAATATTCTTCAGCTCAATTCCTCGGTGATGTGCACAGTAGAGTCTTCGGACTATATCCCCACGGGGAAGCGGCCGGTGGCCGACACGCCCTGTGATTTCCGCGAGCCCACGGAACTGGGGGCAGTGCTGCAGAGTGACGATCCCCAACTGAGTTACGGCAAGGGGCTGAACCACTGTTTCCTTGTGGAGGGCGCGAGTCAGGTGAGTGCTTCCGAACTCGCGGATATGAAGCCCGTGGCACGGCTGTGTGCTCTGGGCAGTGGGATCTGTCTGCGGATGTGGTCCGATCTGCCCTCGGTTTTGGTGTATACGGCGGATTATCTTGAGGATTTCCCCGGGAAGTCAGGACACCGCTATGGAGCCCGTGCCGGCGTATGCCTCGAACCAGGCTTCGTTCCGAACTCCATCAACAATGACCCGGAGGATCTTCAACCGGTTCTGACGGCGAACACGCCTTATGAACGCCGGGTGCAATATCGTTTCAGCGTTAACTGAAGCGGTCGAGCAGACAGCCACTTCAGTGACCTTTTAGTTCTGGTTGCTGCTGTCATTGTCGGTGTTGCTACCTGCATCGCCGCTGCTGCCGGTGCCGGCATCGTCAGAGCCTGTTCCGCCCGTATTGTCGCTGTTGTCGGTTGTCGCGGGAGCCTGTGTGGTCACCACAATGGTGGCGTCCTTGTCCACTTGAGAGCCTCCGTTGGTGACATCCTTACCATTCGCGGTCACCTTGGTCACGACCGCCGTACTCTCGGTGGATCCACTGATCTGTATGTTGGTGAATCCGGCGTTCTGCAGCAGTGCCTGAACGGTGTCAAGGGTTTTACTCTTCATGTCCTGTGGGACCGTGGCCTGCTCTTTGCCGTTTGATACATAGACGGTAATCATCGAGCCTTGCGTCACCGTGGAGCCCTTGACGGGGTCGGTTTTTATCACCACTCCCTTTGCCACGCTGTTTGAGTTCTGCGACTGTATGGTGATGGAGAATCCCTGCTTGCTCAAGGTCTCCTGAGCCTCGGTGGAACTCTTTCCGGTGACATCGGGGACACTGGTCTGGCCGGTGGAGATGTAGAGGATGATGCTCGTCCCCTTAGGCTGGGAGGTTGCGGCGGCGGGATCGGTGCGCGTCACGCGGTCCTTGGGCACGTTCGCGGAGTCTTCGGAACTGGTGGATCCGACGACAAATCCCGCCGATTCAAGCTCTTCCTTCGCCTCACTCTGCGTGAGACCGGTGACGTCGGGTACCGTCGCGCTGGCCGGGCCGGCAGAGAACCAGACGGTTACGGTCGAACCCTTCTTCGCCTTCTTCCCACCCGCGGGATTCTGCTTGGTGAAGGTTCCCTTCGGTTCGGAAGAGTCGGTGTCGCTCTCCTGCTTGTACTTGAACCCTGCGGCTACGATCTTTTCCTTGGCCCGGGTCTCGCTCATCTCAGAGGTGATGGTGGGAACCGTCACCATCTCGTCGTCCTGATGGTTCCCGAACAGCATGAATCCACCGGCGATGAGGGCCGCCAGAACGACGGCACCCACGATGGACCAGATGATAATGAGTTTCTTCTTGCGCTTTTTCTGTGCTTCCCTCTGGGCCAGTCGACTCGGTTCTTCAGCCGCGTTCGCCGCGGTGGCGATGGGGTTGAAGGCCTGGGTGGCCTCGGTCGCACCTGCCCCTGCCGGCATGGCCTGGGTGGCGGCGAGTTCCTCCTGCTTGCGCTGGCGCAGGTTGGCGAGGTCGGTCAACGGGTTGAACGCCGCGGCGGCAACCTGACCACCGTTCATGACGGCCATGACGTCTCGCTTGAACTCAGCGGCGGTGGAGTAGCGGTTCTGGCGGTCCTTCGCCATGGCCTTCGCGAGTACGGAATCCCAGATCTTGGGGAGGCCGGGCACCAACGATGACGGAGGCGTGGCGACTTCGGAGACGTGCTGGTAGGCGATGGCGACGGGAGAGTCGCCGGTGAAAGGCGGGCGGCCAGTCAGGATTTCGTAGAGCACGCAGCCTGCGGAGTAGAGGTCAGACCGCATGTCGACGTTCTCGCCGCGGGCCTGCTCGGGCGAAAGGTACTGTGCGGTTCCCACCACGCCCTGCGATTGCGTCATGGTGGCGGAGGAATCGTCAAGAGCGCGGGCGATGCCGAAGTCCATCACCTTCACCACGCCCTGATCGGAAATCATGATGTTTCCGGGCTTGATGTCACGGTGGATGATGCCCATGCGGTGCGAGTATTCCAAGGCGTTCAGCACGCCGATGATGATCTGCTCGGCGTCGGATTGGCTGAGTGCGCCGTTCTCCTTGAGAATGTCGCGCAGGGTCTGGCCCTTCACATACTCCATGATGAGGTAGGGAACGGACTCCTGGTGCCCGTCCGAGCCCACCACGGGTTCCTCACCGGTATCGTAGATGGAAACGATGTTCGGGTTGTTGAGCATGGCCACGGAGTGTGCTTCGCGGCGGAAACGGCTCAGGAAGATGGCATCGTTGGCAAGGTCCGAGCGCATGATCTTGATGGCGACCTGGCGTCCGAGGCGAGTGTCCGTCCCCAGATGGACCTCGGCCATGCCGCCGTGTCCGATGAGTGCGCCGACTTCGTAACGTCCCTCTGCGAGTGAATCCGGGATATTCTGCCTCATCTCGAACCTCTTTTCTGCTCGTCAATCTCAAAATGTGCGTCAAAGTTTTGTGGGTGTGCGGCGTGGGCGTGGACGCTGCTCTGGTCACTGCCGGGAGGTGCAGGCGTCTGCTGCGTGCGTTCCTTGTGTGCCGGAAGATCCGTGTGGATATGGTACTGCATGCGGTGCGGCATGCTGCGGATGCTGCGCGGAGCTCGCGGCGTCTTGGCCTGCTTGGGGAAGGAGCCCGTTTCGGCATTGAGAATTTCCTGCTCAATGCGACTCAGCTCCCTGGATACCTCCAGCGCGTCGTGCGGGCGCTTTTTCGGATCCTTCTCCAGCATCGACATCACGAAGCGTGCCAGGTTCGGATCGGTGGAGTCAGGAAGGGGAGGAACGGGGTCGTTCACCTGTGCCGCGGCAATGTCGACTGCGGTGGCTCCGGTAAAGGGCCGGTGTCCTGCGATGCCTTCATACGCCACGATTCCCAGCGAGTAAATGTCGGACTGAGCAGTGGCCTGTTCACCCTGCGCCTGCTCAGGAGAGATGTACTGGGCGGTTCCCACCACCATGCCGTCTTGCGTGATCTGGGCCTGATTGGTGGAGTAGCTGACGCCGAAATCGGTGATTTTCACTTCGCCGGTGTCGGAGACCATGATGTTGGCAGGCTTCACATCGCGGTGAATCACACCGTGTGAGTGCGCAACGTAGAGGCCGCGTGCGGTCTGAATGAGGATCGGCAGCAGTGTGGAGGGACGCAGGGGCCCCTCTTCTTTGTACAGTTCCGCCAGCGACTTGCTTGGCACATACTCCATGACAAGGAAGCCGATGCCGTCGTTTTCGTAGTATTCAAAGAGCGCGGCGATATTCGGATGCGCAAGGTTGGCGGAATTATGGGCCTCCGCACGCAGTCGTGCGAGACGGGCGCGGTCGGCGGCGAGGTCGCCACGCAACGCCTTGATGGCCACTACGCGACCCAGCTCAAGGTCATAGCCCTTCCATACCTCGCCCATACCTCCCTGAGCAAGCCTCTCGTCCAGACGGTAGCGACGGTGAATCAACTGGCCTTCAATAAGTCTCATTTGAGGGCCTCTTCCATGATCTGCTTCATGATGGGGCCGGCGGTGTCTCCGCCATAGCTGGAGGCATTGTGAATGACCACGGCGACTGCGATCTTCGGGTCGTCGGCGGGTGCGAAACCAGTGATCCAGCCGTCTTGGGTGGAGTTGTTGCCCGTCTGAGCGGTTCCAGTCTTCGCGGCCACCTTGACGCCGTTGATCTTCAGCGTGGGGTAGCTCTTGTCAATGACCGCTTCCATCATCGACGTGAGTTTGTTGGCGGTGTCAGCGGAGAAGGGTTCCGAATATTCGGAGGGGGACGTCTGCGAAATGATGCTGAGGTCGGAGGAGCGCACGCGGTCCACGAGCGTGGGGCGCATGAGTTTGCCGTCGTTTGCAATGGCGGCGGCGACCATGGCGTTCTGCAATGGCGTTGCGGTGGTGTCTCCCTGTCCGATGGAGGCCAGTGCCAGTTTGTCATCGGTCTGGTTGGTGGGGAACACAGAGGCCGCGGCCTTCATAGGTGTTCCGGTGGAATCGGAGCCGTCAACGGTAATGGAGGTGCCGAAGCCCAGTTTCGTGGCGATCTCACTGATCGCGGAGGAACCGAGCTTCACTCCCAATCGCGCGAAGGCAGTGTTGGAGGAGTAGGCAAGGGCGTCGCTCAGCGTGATCTTGTCGTTGAGTCCGCCTGCCGCCGACGTGGTGTTGGTGAGGTTGGTCTTGGTGCCGGGCAGCGTGTACGAGCTGCCGGCGTCGATCTCGGTGGAGGTGTCGTAGTCGCCGGACTCAAGGGCTGCGGCCGCCACTGCCAGCTTGAAGGTGGACCCTGGCGGGTAGAGCGACGAGAGCGCGTTGTTGATCAGCGGGCTGGGATCGGCCTTGACGAGGTTGTTGAAGTTCTTGACGGCCGCCGTGGCGTCGTGCGTGGCCAGCTCATTCGGATCGTAGCTGGGCGTGCTCGCCATGGCGAGAATACGTCCCGTGGAGGGTTCGATGGCAACGACGGCACCGGTGTTGTCGCCCAGCAGCTTGGTGGCCAACGTCTGCAGCTTGGTGTCGATGGACGTCTCGATGGTGGCGCCCTTGTTGTTCTCACCCTTGAAGACGGCCTTGAGCTTTTCCATCCAGAGGCTGTCGTTCTCGCCGTTGAGCAGCGAGTTCTCGGAGGCCTCGATGCCGCGGTCGGCGCGATTGGTGATGGAGAAGTAGCCCGTGATGGGGGCGTAGGTGAAGTCCTTGGGGTAGGAGCGCTGGTATTCGAAAGCGTCGTTGGACTTGGTGGATTCCGCCAGCACGGTTCCGTCGGAGGCGAGGATGGCGCCACGGGGAACGCTGAATTCGTGATAGAGCGCACGCGTGTTGCGCGAGTCCTCGTTGAGTGAAGTGGAGCGGAACGTCATGATGTAGGTGGTGGAGGCCGCAAGCACCGCGAAGAGCACGACGACAGCAATGAACAGCTGGTGCAGTGAACGGTTCATCGTGCGTGCTCCTTTCTGTGCAGTACCTTGATGGCTTCCATGCGGAAGGCGGTGTCGTCAATGGCGTCCTCATCGTCGGCCCTGTTGGCCGCGTTCGAAATGATGAGAATCAACGCCGCCAGCAGCCAGTTTGCAATGAGGCTTGAGCCGCCGGCCGCGATGTAGGGCAGTGTGAGACCCGTCAGCGGAATGACCAGTGTAATGCCACCCACCACCACGAACACTTGGAACGCCATGGAGAAGACGAGTCCGCTCACCAGCAGCTTGCCGAAGCCGTCCTTGATTTTCATGGCGGTGATGAAGCCAGCGCCGATGATGATCAAGTACAGAACAAGAATCACGATGAGCCCGGTCAGTCCCAGTTCCTCGCCCAATGACGCGTAGATGAAGTCGGAGTTGGCGAAGGGAGTGATGGAAGGGTGTCCCCGACCCAGTCCCGTTCCCATGAGACCGCCGGTAGCGAGACCGAAAAGCCCCTGAACCACTTGGTAGGAGCTTCCCCACTTCCTGTTGTAGATGGTCTGGTCGAAGGGGTGAAGCCAGATGGTCACGCGGTTCGAGAAATTGCTGAAGATCCGCGCCGCCAGGACCACGCCCACCGCGAAGAAGACGCCGCCGATGATGATCCAACTCTTGCGGCCCGTGGCCACATACAGCATGCCGACGAACATGGCGAAGAACAGCAGCGACGTGCCCAAGTCGTGCTGCAGCACCAGGACTCCCATGGAGATGATCCAGACCACGAGAATCGGGCCGAAATCCTTGATGCGGGGGAAGCGGATGCCCAGAATCTTGGGGCCTCCCACCGACAGGGTGTCGCGGTGGTCAAAGAGGTAGGCGGCGAAGAAGACCGCCAGGAAGAGCTTTGCGAACTCGGCGGGCTGCAGACTGTAGGAACCGACATGGATCCAGATGCGCGCTCCGTTGATCTCGCGGCCCAGCCCCGGAATCATGGGGGAGAGCAGCAGCACGATGCCGATGACCATGGAAGTGTAGGAGAACTTGCGCAGCTGACGGTAATCGCGCACGACGAGAATGAGGACCGCGCTCACGGCGATGGCGATGCCAACCCAGATGACCTGACGCATGCCGACGTCGGAGGCGCCTCCATTGGCGATCGTCTCCAAGTCGATGCGCGTGATCATGGTGATGCCCAGCGCGCTCAGCAGGAGGATGCACGGCAGAATCGCCTGTGCGCTCCGCGGAAGCCGGTATCCCAGAAGGATCGACAGCACGATGGAGAGAGCCGCGATGACCCCCAATGCGATGAGATAGCGGGAGGGAACGCTGCCGTTCGCGCGCATCATCATCTGCCAGAAGGCCATGAAGCTGATAAGCAGGGAGAAGATAAGGAGCCATGCCTGGCGGAGCTTCGTGAGGATCATGAAGCATCACCTGCGCTGGCATCGCTGGTGCCACTGGTGTCACTAATAACACTGGCAACACTGGCGTTTTCGGCGTCGCTTGAGGTGTCGGAGGTGTCGGAGCTGCCGGAGCTGGTGGTGTCGTTGTAGCTGCTGGCGTCCGCCCGCTTCTCCTGGTCCTTGAATGCCTCCGCCTGTTTTGCGATGACGTTGGCGTGGTCGACGGCTTCCTGATAGGAATCCGCGGTGATGCCGGCCTTCAGCTGGTCCTGCCATGTCTTCGGAAGCGTGGAGACCTCCGTAGTGGTCGCGAGGACTTGGTGCGAGAGCTGATAGCCGAAAATGTTGGTGGGAACGCCCTGGTAAATGGCCACCACGCCATCGGAAGGTGCCAGATAATACTGGCTCTGCGACCAGTTCCATGCCGCATACGTTCCCGCGCCGAGTCCGACGAGCAGCACGAAGACGCCGATGATCTTGGCGATGCGCCGGTGGATGCGGTGACGGTGGTCGCGCAGACGGGCCTCGTTGTCGTAGTCGCGCACGGCTTCCACTACAGCGGGATCGTTGGGGTCGGTGACGATGGAGCCATCGGACTTTCTGACGATGGGAATCTCACCGGTGTCGGGCAGTGGCAGATCCTGGTCGCTTTCGGCACTGGGGGTGGCTATCTGCTGGTCGGCGCTCAAGTGGTTGAGATCAAGGGCCGCGCGGTCATCGGTCTCCCCGGTCGCGTCGGAATGATCGAGCAATTCCGCAGCCTTTTGCGCGGGTGTTTTCTCGCCGCGCAGCTTGGGCGCGGAGGCGATGGGTCGGCGCACGACGTCCACGATGGAGGCAAGGCTTGCGGCCGCTGCTCCGGCCACGAGCGGCACCTGAGGAGAGCGCAGCTCCGGGTTCTTCCGTGCTTCTTCGCGGGTGACGGCCACGGCGTCGCCGACGACGGCCGAAACATTGTCGGTGCTTCCGGCTTTCAGGGCCATGTTGACAAGTTTTTGCGCACATTCCTCGCGGTTGATGGTGGAGGACAGCACTTCCTCGATGGTGGCGTCCTCCAACGGGCCGCACAGGCCGTCCGAGCAGAGGAGCCAACGGTCTCCCGGCTCTGCGTCGCGGACGGAGATGTCGGGGTGGGGGTCGATGTCGAAGTCTCCCAGCACTCTCATCACCACGTTGCGCTGCGGATGGTTCTTGCCTTCCGTCGTCGTGATGCGTTTGGTGTCGATAAGATGTTGGACGTAGCTGTGGTCCTTCGACATGCGCATGAGCTTGCCGCCGCGCAGTAGGTAGGCGCGTGAGTCGCCGATGTGCGCCAGAATCCAATGGCCGCGCACGAGGGCGACGGCGTCCACGGTGGTGCCCATTCCCGAGAGTTCGTTTTCTTTCTTGGCCTTGCCGACGATGGCATCATGGGCCGCGAGGATCGATTTCTCAAGTGCGGCTGCGACGGCGGCGATGCTGCCGCGGCGTTCGTAACGCTCCAGATGGGCCAAGGTGCGAACCGCGATGGTCGAGGCAGTGTCGCCGCCCGCATGTCCGCCCATTCCGTCCGCGATCACGATGATGTTGGAGCCTGCGAACGCGGAGTCCTGGTTGTTGGCGCGCACATAGCCCACATCGCTCAATGCAGTGGAATGGAGAAACAGTTCGGCCTCGGACATGGTCACCTCAGCTCGAACGTGGTGGCACCAATGCGCACGGGGATACGTGGAGCAAGTGTCATGATCCCGTTGATCCTCGATTCATTGACAAAGGTGCCGTTCGTGCTGTTCAGGTCCTCGATCATCCATTGGTGGGTGTGTGGATCCAGAGATACGCGCGCGTGCGACGACGATACGAATTCGTCATCGAGCACCACAGTGTTGGAAGTACCTCTTCCAAGAGTAATCGGCTGGCCGGTCAAGGGCACCGTTGCCCCGGCGAGTGGACCGTCGATCACGATAAGCAGCGTGGGTTCCGCGCCAGAACCAGCTGCACCTGCCGCACGTGCTGCGATACCCTCGGTGCCTTCGTCGTCCGCCGGCGTCGTTGCCATGCTGTGGAGGGGCTGAATGGGGCCGGTGGGCATTTCGTTGGTGACCGAGCGCGGTTCGCGGATGTTCTGGGCCACGTGGACAGGGGGTGTGCGCCCGCCTTCCGCGTCTCCGGCTCCGACCATCACGGCGTTCTTGCTGTGCTTGCGCTTTGCGCGCGAACGTTTGGAAGAGGGCAGGAAGGATGTGATGTCTCGGTGCAGGCTTCGCACTGCCATCCAGGCGAAAAGCCAGAGAGCAATGACGAATCCGTATTTGAGAATCGTGAAAGTAAGTTCAGTCATGGAGGCCGCTTCCCTGCGGTTAGTCCTGCGGCTCCGACGAAGCCCAGAAGAGGATGCGAGTGCGGCCGATGGTGATGGTGTTGCCGTCGAGCAGCGTCGCCGCCGGTACGAGATGACCTTCCACATAAGTGCCGTTGGTGGAGCCAAGATCACGGGCGATCACGCCGTTCTTGGTGATGTCGATTTCAAGGTGCTTGCGAGAGATGCCGGGATCGTCGATCACGATGTCGCACATGGAGCCGCGGCCGATCACCGTCTTGGTGGCGGTGAGCAGGTATTGGCGACCCGAGATCTCAAGCACCGGGAAGTCCTTGGACTCTGACTTGTCGGTGACGGGGGCTGCGTTGCCCTGTACCGATTCCGAAGTGAGCTGGAAGTTGCCCTTGGCGAGGTCGAGGTTCTCCTCAAAGATCACTACGACCGGCCCCACGAAGGCGTAGTGCTGGCTCTCGGCGTACTTGGTGAGGTTGTCGGCGAGTTCGTTGGCCAGTGCCTCTGATCCCCACTGTTCGATGCGGTCGAAGTCGGGAGTAGACAGCTCGAAGCGGTATTCGTTCGGGGCGACCGTGCGCTCGCGGCCCACTGGCATGGCCTGGGCGTCGATCTCACGCTCAAGGGCACTCGAGAGGTCCACAGGCTGAAGGTCTTTCGAGCCGAACTTTGAGAACATTCCGTTCACGGCGCTTTCAACGCCTTTCTCGAACTTGTCAAGTACGCTCATGCTTCCTCCGCTGTTTTGGGCGATCGTGTGCCGAAAATAGCTCCGACCCAACGAATGAACCACTGAAAACATTACAAGCACAATGGCTGTGATAGCGCAGACGAGTGCATGTTTAACAAGACTCTCACGCGTTTGCCGCTGCGTGAGAGTCTCAAGGGACTTCAGGGCCTGTTATCCGGACTGATTTTCATCTCGGGGAGCTGGTTTTACGCTCGCTCTGGTTGCGTCTGTCCTGCTCGCGCCCGTTAGTCCTGCCCGCTCCTAGTCGATCAGTTCGTTGCCGTGTCCGTCACGGTGCCACGGCATTCCTGGCTTGGAGGTCAGGATGAGAATGCCCTCGACCAGTCCCCAGATCGCCGAAGCGATGGGACCGACGATGACAATCCAGCCGATGATCGTGAGCAGGAGCTGGATCACGGCCTTGGTGGTGTTGCCGAGGTAGAAGTTGTGGATTCCCAGGCCGCCGAGGAAGATTCCGAGCAGTCCCGCCGCGATTTTGGACTTCGCCGTCACCGGATACTGCTGGTATCCCTGATAGGGGGCTTGCTGGTAGGCATTCTGCTGGTACTGCTGCTGCGTGCCGTACTGCTGCGCGGGGTCCTGATAAGGCTGTTGTTGCGTGCCGTACTGCTGGTTCGGTTCCGTGTAATACTGCTGCTGTTGGTACTGGCTGTACTGCTCCTGCGGTGGCTCCTGCGCCTGTCCCTGCTGGTAAGGGGGAGTCTCCTGCCCATACGGCTGATACTGCGGCACCTGTTGTTCTTCGCCATAGGGAGTGTATTCGCCAACTGGCTGCGGCTGTGCGTCTCCCTGCTCCTGCTGCGCCGACGAATCCTTCTGTGCTGAGTCTTGCTGGTTCGGCTGTGCCTGTGGGTCCTGGGACTCGTTGCCCTCGGGCTGTTGTTCGTACGTCATGATGACTCCTTCGTTGTCCGTTACTTCACGGCGTGCTTGGCTACGCCGTTGTCGCTGATCGTTGCGTCGTGGTCGCGCCGTCTTTAAGCGGGTTTGTTAACTATTACCTATGTTCGCACGATTCTGTGATTTTTTCCGTAGAAGTAAGAGAGATATTTGAGTGAGTTTGCTGAAAACAATATGTGTCCAAGGTGAGAGGTTGATGGAACTTTCCTCTTATTCGATCCGCGTAATCATCGGCTTCTCGCGGTTCGCACCAACCGACTTGTTACAATCGAAAAATGTATAAACATGGTGCGTTGCCGCGCCATCACACTAACCGCGCAGCCACGCGCACCCGTCCAGTGAGTCCCCTAGGAGTCTTGGCCAAACAGCTCTGTGGAGTTCGTCTCCGAGAGCGTCCGTGGTTGACTACTCCGCGGCCGACAAGGAGGAATAATGACCTCTCCGTCCCCGAAAGAGCAGTACAAGCAAAGAGAACCAGGGAGTGCCCAACCGCCGCAGCCTCAGCAGTCGCAGCCGGTTCCGGGCGACAAGATTGTCGACATGGCACAGCCTGCCGAAAACCTTGATAAGGACCCCTCCCTCCTCGATGCCGCACAAGTTGCAACCGCTCTTGAAACCTCTCTCGACAAAGGCCTGACGTCGGCGGAAGCCGCACGCCGCCTTGAAAAATTCGGGCACAACGAGCTTGAATCCGCGCCCCCGGTACCCACGTGGAAGAAGCTGCTCAACCAGTTCCGCGATCCGTTGGTGTATCTGCTGCTGGCTGCCACCCTCATCTCTTTGATCGCATGGTTCATCGAGCGCGCAGTGCACCCCGGCGAGGGTGAAGCCGTGCCGTTCGACGCCATCGTGATCGTGCTCATTCTTATTGTGAACGCCATTCTGGGCTACCTGCAGGAAGCGAAAGCGGAGCAGGCGGTGGATGCGCTCGCAAAGATGAGTGCCCCCACCACTTCTGTGCTGCGTGACGGCCAGGTATCCCGCGTGGCTACTGCCGACATCGTTCCTGGGGACGTGCTTGTTCTGGGCGAGGGCGATACGGTTTCGGCGGATGGTCGCCTGTTCGCCTCCGCCAGCTTGCGCATCGCCGAGGCCTCGCTGACCGGTGAATCCGTCCCGGTCGCCAAGAGTACCGGCACCTTGACGAAGGCCAAGGCGCTGGGTGACCGCACCAACATGATCTTCAACGGCACGTCCGTGACGCAGGGAACCGGTCGCGGCATCGTGACCGGAACCGGCATGAACACGCAGGTTGGCAAGATCGCTGACATGCTTTCCCAGACCAAGGACGAGGCGACGCCGCTCGAGAAGGAAATCTCGCACGTCTCCAAGCTGCTGGGCATTGCGGTGTGCGGTATCGCCGTTCTGGTCATTGTCGTCTTGGCAATCACGCAGGGCTTCCATTCCGTCACGGATGTCATCGACTCGCTGCTGCTGGCGGTATCGCTCGCGGTCGCCGCCGTTCCCGAGGGCTTGGCAACCATCATGACTGTCGTGTTGGCCCTCGGCGTGCAGCGCATGGCCAAGCACCACGCCATCGTGAAGAAACTCAGCTCGGTGGAGACGCTGGGTTCTGCGTCGGTCATCTGTTCTGATAAGACAGGCACGTTGACCCGCAACGAGATGACGGTGGAAACCGTGGTGACGCCCTCCGGCGAAACCAAGATCACCGGCACCGGCTATGCACCCCACGGACAGTTGGTGGGCACCGATGGAAACGACATTCCTGCTGGTTCTCCCTTGCCGCGTGAGGTTTCCGTCACTCTCGGCGTGGGCGCCTTGGTGAACGATGCCGAGCTGCGTGAGGTTGCGGGCGAGAAGTCCGGGGATTCGCGCTGGGAGATCATCGGCGATCCGACCGAGGCTTCGTTGGTGGTCGCGGCCCGCAAGGTCAAGGCCAACAAACACTTTGAGCGTTACGAGCGTGTGGCGGAAGTGCCGTTTACCTCTGACCGCAAGCGCATGAGCACCGTCGCCGCCGACAAGTCCGAACAGGGCAAGCTTGCCGTCTTTTCGAAGGGCGCCCCAGATGTGCTGTTGGATTACTGCGATCGCATCTACGTGGGAGGCCACGTGCGTCCGCTCACCGAAGGCGACCGTCAGGAAATCCTCTCCCATGTGGAGCGGCTCTCCTCCAACGCCTACCGCACTCTCGGCCAGGCTTATAGGCCCTTGGAAGTGAACTCGCTGGGTGCCATTCCAGGCGTCCGCTCTGACGCTTCCGGCGATGTGATCGACATTGCCGAGCAGGATGATGTGATCGAGCAGCACCTCATTTGGGCTGGAATGGTTGGCATCATCGACCCGCCGCGCACCGAGGTCCGCGATTCCGTGGCCGAGGCACATAGGGCCGGCATCCGAACCGTCATGATCACGGGTGACCACCCGCTGACCGCGACGCGCATCGCTTCCGATCTGGGCATTGTCTCCAAGGGTGCCGAGGCGCTCACCGGTGACGA
Organism: Bifidobacteriaceae bacterium; assembly: GCA_022650895.1. Lineage (GTDB taxonomy): Bacteria > Actinomycetota > Actinomycetes > Actinomycetales > Bifidobacteriaceae > JALCQC01. Next base: position 17,542 of record JALCQC010000014.1, read on the forward strand.
GCTGGACGAGCTTTCCGAGACCGAGCTGGACAAGAAGACCGCCGAGGTCTCCGTGTATGCGCGTGTGGCTCCGGAACACAAGCTCAAGATTGTGAATTCGCTGCAGCGTCAGGACAACATCGTCGCCATGACAGGTGACGGCGTGAACGACGCGCCGGCCGTAAAGACCGCCGACATCGGCGTGGCCATGGGCATCACCGGTACGGAAGTCACCAAGGAAGCCTCCAAGATGATTCTGGCCGACGACAACTTCTCCACCATCGTGGCGGCGGTGAAGGAAGGCCGCGGAATCTTCGATAATATCCGCAAGTTCCTGCGCTTCCTGCTCAGCTCCAACGTGGGCGAGGTCTTCACCGTCTTCGGTGGCGTGATCTTTGCAGGATTCCTGGGCATTACCCAGCCCGGAACCGTTGGAATCACCGTGCCGCTGTTGGCGACTCAGCTTCTGTGGATCAACCTGCTGACGGATGCCGCGCCGGCGCTCGCCATGGGTGTTGACAACCAGACCGAGGACGTGATGAATCGCGGTCCACGCAAGTCCACCGAGCGAGTGATCGACCGCGAAATGTGGGGCGACATCGTCTACGTGGGCATCATCATGGCCGTGATCACGCTGATTGGCATGGATATGCACCTGGCGGGTGGCCTGTTCACGGATCGCTCCGTCAGCAATCTCGACCATGCGCATCAGATGGTGGAGGCGCGCACCATGGGCTTCACCATCCTCGTGTTCGCACAGCTGTTCAACGCGCTGGCATCGCGCTCGGCTCACCGCTCCGTCTTCCATGACTTCTTTACGAACAAGTGGCTGTGGGGTGCCATCGCGATCTCGATCCTCCTGCAGTGTGTGGTCATTTACGTTCCGTTCCTCAACACCGCCTTCGGAACCGTTCCGCTGTCGTTTGGCGCCTGGATCGAGTGCATCCTGCTCTCCTCCGTGGTGCTGTGGGCGACTGAGATCCGCAAGATCTGGCTGCGTGCGGGAGAGAAGAAGCGGGTTCGGCCGACGATCGAGGTGTGAGCGGCTCCTGAACAACCAGATGAAGAGATGAATAACTGAATACAGAAATGGCCAGGGCACGCACCCTGGCCATTTCCATAAGCAGAGTCTTAGTCGATGGACTTGGTGAGTAAGACGTCGGTCAGCAAAGCACCGGTCTGCGGGATTTCGGTTGGAAAAGTCTGGGGAATAGGATTTCGGGTGGCATCTCGGGCGTAGTCTCGGACAGTGCAATCTCAGCTAGTGAGATTTCGTCAGTGCCGTCTTCCATAATTTCAGAAGGGCCATCGGCGGCTTCACCTCCAGGCCCCACACACGGAGATGTAGCGGATGGAGACTGCAATGCATGATGCTTTGAGTATTGATGGTGGCGGTCTGAAGGCCATCGTTGCGCCGATGGGGGAGTCGGACGCGGAAACCGTACGAGGCTCCTACAAACAGCCCGGCGGGAAGCTCGTCAGCGCAACCGTGGCAGTGGACGCGGAAGGCCGCATTGCACACGTCGCCTTTGACGGTGACTACTTCGCCGAACGCGCTGACGGTCGTGACGTGAATCTCGCTTCCGTGGCGGAAGCATTGGTCGGACTTTCGGTCCGCTCGAATATCGCGGATCTACAGCATGTTCTGGAGCATGCCATCCCTCAGAATGTGCGATTGGTGGGCATCGATGCCCAGGCCATGGCCTTCGCCGTCGCCCGTGCCGCCGCGGTTTTCACGGACAGCCTGGCGCTGCACAACCTTCGTGAGGATGAGGGATCTGCTTGGGCTTCCGTGCTTCCGGACCGCTTTCCTGAAAATTCTGCGCATCCCAACCATCAGATTCCTCTGACGCCGCAGCTCATCGCAGAACGCTGGGAACAGTTGGATGTACGCCTCGAGGATCCGGAAACTGCGGCCTCCCAACCCTATGAGCCCGCCATGCAAATGGCCCTCGATGACGTCATTGCCCGTCGCACTGCTCGCGGCGATTTGCCTCCCATCCTGCGTTTCTGGGAATGGGCGGGTCCGGCGGTCATTCTGGGACTCAATCAGTCGGTGAGCAATGAGGTGGATCTTGCACGCGCTCGTGAGCTCGGCATCGCCGTTGTGCGGCGGGTGACTGGCGGTGGCGCAATGTTTGTGGAGCCGGGTAATACCATCACCTATTCGCTGACGGCTCCTTTGAGTTTTGTTGCCGGTCTCTCTGCCGACGATTCCTACGGCCTGTGCGAATCCTGGACCTTCTCGGCTCTGCACTCAATAGGAATTGCAGCCTCGCACGAACCGATCAACGACATTTCCTCGCCTGCCGGCAAGATCGGTGGCGCGGCGCAACGGCGATATCCGGCTCCGCACCAGTATCGCTCCAGCGCGGCTGCTAACGGCGCGAGTGACACGAACGCCGCACCTGCTGCGACTCCTGCTGTGACTTCCATGTCTGCCGTGTCTGCCGAGCATGCGGCCGATACCGGTGTATCCATCTCCGCGCTCCCCGCGTATGTATCAGCGAGTGGCGCGGTGCTGCACCACACGACCATGGCCTACGACATCGACGCCAACAAAATGCTGCAAGTACTGCGTATCAACAAGGAGAAGATGAGCGACAAGGCCGTGAAATCGGCGGCCAAGCGTGTGGACCCGATGAAGAGTCAGTCCGGGATGAGCCGACGGCAAGTGCTGGCTGCGTTCTCGCGGTATTTGCACGAAAATATTCCGCATATCCAGTCCATCGATCTGCCCGCGGACGTCATCGCCGAAGCGCGTGAGCTTGCGGCCTCCAAATTCTCGACTCCGGAATGGACTCATCGCATCCCCTAGCCCTGAGTAGGTGTGTCCCGTCTCGGTGGTCGCAACTCTGTGCAACCGTAATCCGGTATGTGCATGGTAAACGCTGCCTAGCGTCCGTCATGCTCCGTGTTTCGCCATCACCGCTTGTTGCGTTGCACTTTCGCCACTTCCGCGCCGCGCCTTGCTGCCATCTTCTGTCACCCTTCTCGTTACTATGGTGACGCCCGTTGCAAGCGGGATTGTGGTGATCTATCGCTGGTCCGCATCGGTACTGAGCGATGAATGAAGTGACAAATGAGAGGAAAAAGAGGGTGGAATACTCGCTTCTGGTGCGCTGTGTGGCTGAATTCATCGGCACGGCAATCCTTATGGTTTTTGGAAACGGCGCCGTCGCCAACGTTGAATTGAAGGCGACGAAAGGACATCATTCCGGATGGTCCGTGATCGCGATGGGATATGGCTTCGGCGTCATGTTCCCAGTCCTGATGTTCGGCGCGGTCTCAGGCGCGCACATCAATCCGGCGATGACTCTTGGCCAGGCCGTGATGGGGCTTTTCCCATGGTCCGAGGTTCTGCCTTACATACTGTCCCAGCTGCTGGGTGCCGCCGTCGGACAGCTGATTGTGTATGTGGCTTACTTGCCGCACTATCGCGACACCGAGAGTGCCGACGCCATCTTCGCCACCTTCTCCACCACCGATGCCGAAAACAACAAGTGGAATTACTTCATCAACGAGTTCTTCGGAACCATGCTGCTCGTCGTCATTGCGCTCTGCTCCCTCATGCTGCCATGGGGCAAGCAAGATCCCGCTGCTGCCTCCATCGTCGTCGGCTTCATCGTGTGGGGACTGGTCACATCGCTTGGCGGGCCCACCGGTCCTGGCCTCAATCCCGCCCGTGACCTCGTTCCTCGCCTCCTTCACTGGATTCTGCCGATTCCTCACAAAGGCGGCTCACGCTGGAACGAGGCGTGGATCCCAGTTGTTGCGCCGATCGCAGGGGCTGTTATTGGCGCGGCGCTGTTCAAGATTTTCATCTGAGCTTCAAGGGCTGTCCCAAGTGATGTCCGCCGGCGTGGTCTTCTGTGGGGCCCTGCACCATGTTTCGGAGTCCTGTGCCATGCCTTCTGATGGGCGTATTTCCCTGTGCCGATTCTCCGGCACGGGGATTTTTGTCGTTTTATGGGGGTTAGGGACGTCAAGGGGTCGGTTGTGCGGCAAGCTTTCGGCTAACTCGCCCTTTACGTGAGAAAACATCACGGGCTTCATTGATTTCAGGGGCTGTCTCCGCTGAATTTGCCGCACAACCGATCATTCAACGTTCTGCCTCCGCCTCCGAGGTACATTCGAGGCCCCAAACGGGTGCCGGCGTCGCAGAAATGCCCTCAAAGAACCCCCACGTAGAATCATGGTGTGATGAATCAGCCTCTGTGCCTAGCCTCTGCGTTGCTGTCGCAGCTGCAACGATCTGTGCTGAGGTGGTGTCTGTGAACGGCGGCCTTAGAAACCCCAGTGGCCCCAGTACTCCCGGTAACCCCAGCGATTTCCCCAATTCCAGCGGCACGGGTTCCTCCGAAGGAGTGTCACCCACTCCCATACCCACTCCCATAGTGGGGCGTTTCGCGCCGAGCCCGACTGGGCGCATGCACCTCGGCAATGCCTTTGCGGCTTTGGGTGCTTGGCTGGCGGCGCGGGCGGAAGGTAAGCGCACGGGTGCCGGGAGCCGCATGCTGTTGCGCATCGAGGATATCGACACTCCGCGCGCTGTTGCGGGTGCCGACCGCTGGATTATGGAGGATCTTTCCTGGCTTGGCCTCGATTGGGAGGGTGAGCCCGTGTACCAATCCCAACATACCGATATTTATGAGGCGATTCTGCGTGAGCTCAGTGCGCAACGGCTGGGTGCCGCCGAAGGTACGTCGGCTGCGCCTGAGCCGCTTGTTTATCCCTGCTATTGCACGCGCGCGCAGTTACGGGCGGCTTCGGCCCCGCAGGAATCCGACGGTTTCGTGCTGTATCCGGGAACGTGCCGGCATGGGGGTGTCCGCGCCTCCGCCGATCGTGCGCTCGCGATGCGCCTCGCCATGCCGGAAAATCCCCACGATCCGCGGGCTGACGTGCGTTTTATGGATCGTATTTTCGGTCAGCAGTCATGGAACCTCGCCACTCAGGTCGGCGATATCGTGTTGCAGCGCAGCGACGGCCTTTTCGCCTACCAATTCGCGGTGGTCGTGGACGATTACTTGCAGGGAGTGAACCAGATCGTTCGCGGTCGCGATTTGCTGCGCTCCACGGCGGCGCAGATTTGGGTGCGCACATGGGTTACGAAGGTGATACACGTGTCGCAGGTGTTGCCCTTTGCACAGGTGGAGCAGGTCGCGCAGGCCGCACATGCGCCACATGTGTCGCAAGCCGCGCAGGCGCTAGATCTCGAATACGCACATTTGCCGCTGCTGCTTTCCGAACGACAGCGGCGTCTCGCCAAACGTGACCACAGTCTTGAGGTGGCGACTTTGCGGGAACAGGGAGTTGCACCACAGAAAATTGTGGGGTACTTGGCGTATCTTCTGGGTATCATTGCGCGTCCGGAGCCGTGCACACCTGCAGATCTCGTCCCGGAATTCTCATGGGAGAAGATCAGGGCGGCTGGGCTTGCCGACAGGCAAACTGACACGAGTATCCTCGCTAGATAGAGCGTACGGGTGCGGCATCGGAGGGTGATGAATTTTCGATGCCCGCAGCGGGCCTGTGCCGCCGTAACTTCAGGCGGGCAGTCGCTGAGCGGTGGAATTGAAGCGTAGGGAGTAGACAGTATGACGGATTATCTTGAACACAAGAATTTGGCCAATCAGCAGATTGCGCCGGAGAAGGCGGCGAAGATCGCGGACGGCGTCCATCGCACGCTTGACCGCGTTGCGCAGGCAGCGCAGGCTGCCGGTCGGGATGCCAGTGAGGTGACGTTGCTTGCTGCCACCAAGACCCGCGACGTCGGGGAGATCATGGCGGCGTTGCGTGCCGGCATTCGGGTGATCGGTGAAAACCGACCGCAAGAGGTGCAGATCAAGGCAGAGGCATTGCGGCGTGGGGCATCCAGCGAGGGAATTGATTTTGGATTCCATCTCATCGGACAGTTGCAGACCAATAAAATCAACAAGGTGTTGCCGTTGGTGGACACCATCGAATCAGTTGACTCCGCAGCTCAGGCTCAGAAAATCGCGACTCGTGCGCTTGCTCGTGGCAAGCACCTTAATCTGTTTTTGGAGGTCAACGAATCGGGTGAGGAGTCGAAGTCCGGCTGCGATCCCGACCGTGCCTATGACGAGGCTCTCGCCATTGCGGCCCTTGACGGCGTGACTCTGACTGGTCTCATGACCATCGGCGCCCACGTGGACGATGAGGCTATTATCCGCAAGGGATTCACGCACTTGCGGGAATTGCGGGAGCGTTTGCTCGCCGACGGTGGGGCTGCGCTGAGTTCGTGTCGTGATCTTTCGATGGGCATGACCCAAGACATGGCCCTTGCCGTTGATGAGGGGTCGACCATCGTTCGCGTCGGCACCGGAATCTTTGGCGCGCGCGCCTTTATCTGAGCGATTTCTTGCCTCACTCCTTTGCACCTTTACTAAGCCTTTACGGTGCATCTGATGGCATCGCCGGGAGTTGCGTTTCACCGAGGGCCGCCGAGACCGAAGTGTCACCGGTGGCGCGATAAGCTGGAGCACATGAGAATTGCACGTTTCATTGCAGGGAATCAGCAGCAGCCGCGTTATGCATTTGTCCAGCAGGACAAGAACGACGGCAAGGATTATTTGATCGCCCTTGACGGCTATCCGCTGTCGGGTGCGCAGGTGAAACCGACTGGTGAGCGCTTCGCCGTCGATTCGGATGGGGTCCGTCTGCTGGCGCCCATCATCCCCTCGAAAGTGTTCGGTCTTGCTAAGAACTATGAGGCCCATGCGAAGTTCATGGCCGGCGACATCTGGAAAACCGTGGCACCGCCTGACGAGATGATGATTTTCTCCAAGCCTTCTACGGCGGTGGTGGGGCCAGATGACCCGATTGTGTACCCCAGCTGGAGTCATGAACTCAATTACGAGCCGGAAGTTGCGGTCGTCATGGGCAAGGTCACGCGTGACGTGAGTCCGGAAGACGCCATGAAGCACGTGCTTGGCTTCACTTGCGTGAACGACGTCACGGCCCGCGATGCGCAACGCAACGACCCCATGTGGACGCGCGCCAAGGGCTTCGATTCAGCGTGCCCGCTGGGCCCGTGGATCCAGACGGAGCTCGATTACGCCCACGCGGACATCAGCTTCTCCCTGAATGGTGAGCCAGTGAAGGATGCAGCGGGGAATACGGAGAACCTCATCCATTCCATTCCGGATCAAATCGCCTTCATTTCGACGTTTTCCACCCTGCTTCCAGGTGATGTCATCATGACCGGCACTCCTTACGCGACCGGCGCTCTTCATCCTGGCGATGAAACCGTGGTGACGGTGGCGGGCATTGGGTCGCTGCGCAACATCGTGGTGGCGCGATAGAGCCCACGTGGTCTCAGATATTTTTATTTTCCCCGTTCCTTAGCCTTTAGCTTTCTTTAGTTTTGAGTTTTGTGCCGTATTTTGTTCCGAGCTATTGCTTTTGGAGCGGGGATTTCTGCTATTTTTGGGATGCTGTGACGTCAGAGACGCGGTTGTGCGGTAAGTTTTCCGCATACGTGCCCTTAACGTGAGGTGGCGTCACGAGATTTCAATGTTTTTATAGCTTTCATTGCCGAACTTGCCGCACAACCGAAGGTTCGCGGTCCCAGCATCGTTGCGGGGAGCATGAATGCCCGGATTGATGGCGCTGTTACTTTATGCGTTGCCACCAATCCGGGCATTCTCCATCCGGAGTCGTTTTACTCCTTGACGGGAGCGGCGGAATAGGGCGTGTCCTTGAGCGAGTCGAGCAGACTCTGCTCGTCGTACTTGCCCTCCACCGTGGCCGACTTGTCAGCGAGGTTCACCTGTGCGCTGATCACGCCGGGAACCTTCACGAAGGCGTCCTGCACCTTGGTGGCGCAGCCTTCGCACTTCATTCCTTCGATCGAATACTGATAGGTATGTGTATCTGCCATGGTTAACTCCTTTGTCTGTTGGTCGATTGACTGTTGCAGACCCTTGTGGGCCTCTGGGCAACCGCGGTGGTGCGAGTTCGCTTCGCCTCCGCAGAAGCCCAAATCTTAAATTATGGAGATCCTTTTCAGCGCCCGTTCATGACTAATTTCTGGTGCGTGGCGCTTCTGCCTTCAGCAGCTTCCGCCTCCACCGTCTGAGTTGCTGGTCTTGCTGGCCCTGTTTCTGTTGCTGAGCCCGCCTCCACTGTCTGAGCTGCGGCACCGGCTTCGCTCGGCTTAAACCAGCGCAATCTCAGGGCGTTCAGCAACACCGAGACAGAGCTGAAACTCATTGCCGCGGCTGCGATCATGGGGTTGAGCAGCGGCCCTCCGAATAGGTGCAGCACACCCATCGCCACTGGAATTCCGAGCACGTTGTAAGCGAAGGCCCAGAACAGGTTCTCCTTCACATTGCGGATGGTTGCGCGGCTCAGTTCGATGGCCGTCGGCACCTGCATGAGGTCGGAACGCATCAGAACGATGTCGGCGGACTCGATGGCCACGTCTGTTCCCGATCCAATGGCGATGCCGGTATCCGCCTGGGCGAGTGCCGGAGCGTCGTTGATGCCGTCGCCGACCATGGCCACGTTGAGGCCGTCGGCCTGCAGCTGCTTCACTTTCGCTGCCTTCTGCTCGGGCAGGACCTCGCTCAGCACCTGATCAATACCGACGCGTCGTGCGATGGCGTCGGCGGTGCGCTGGTTGTCGCCGGTGATCATGACGGTGTGGATTCCCTTTTCGTGCAGACGTGCGATGGCGCTGGCACTGCTGGGCTTCACGGGATCCGCGACCGCTATGATTCCCATGAGGGCGGTGGCATCCGTGTGTCTTTCTTCTGAAGACGGTTCTTTGTCCGAAGGTGAAGATGCCGTTTGGCGTAACGTCTCGCCAGACGCTGTGCCCGGCATTCCTGCCTCTGCCTTCCGTGCGATGAACAGTGGGGTTTTACCTTCGGCTGCGAGCCGTTCCGACGCGGCCTTTGCCTGTGTCGAGACCGTGACTCCGTGTTCTGCCATCAGCCTCTGGTTGCCCAGAAGCACATGGGATTGCCCGATTGTCGCTGTGATTCCGTGGCCGGGGAGGGCTTGGAAGTTGCTGAAGTCGGGAATTGAGAGGCCCCGCTCCTGTGCGCCGGAGATGATGGCTTCCGCGAGCGGATGCTCCGATCCCTTTTCAGCAGCGGCTGCCAGGGAGAGCGTTTCCTCCTCGTTAGCACCCCCGAAAGTGAGAAGATCCGTGATGGCAGGTTTCCCTTCGGTGAGGGTGCCGGTTTTGTCGAAGACGACAGTCTGGATCTTGTATGCGGCCTCAAGTGCTTCGCCGGACTTGATGAGGATGCCGTTTTCGGCACCCTTGCCAGTGCCCACCATGATGGCGGTCGGCGTGGCGAGTCCCAATGCGCAAGGGCAGGCGATAACGAGAACCGAGATCGTGATCGTCAGCGCGAAAATCCACGATTCCTGTCCGAGGAAGAACCATGCGAGACCGGCCACGACCGCCAGCCCGATGACAATCGGCACGAAAATGCCGCTCACCTTGTCGGCGATGCGCGCGATGGGGGCCTTGTCCTCCTGCGCGTTCTCCACCAGCGTGATGATCTGCTGAAGTGTGCTGTCACGCCCGACCTTGGTTGCCGTCATGCGGAACGTACCGTTTTTGTTGATGCTCGCTCCGACCACCGAGTCACCCTCGCCTTTGGTGACGGGGAGGGATTCTCCGGTGATCATGGATTCGTCGACTGTGGAGGTGCCCGCAATGATCACGCCGTCGACGGGAATCTTCTCGCCGGGACGCACCACCACGATGTCCCCGACAACGACTTCGTCGAGCGGTATCTCCATTTCGGAGGATTCCGAGCTGCTGGTGGCGGTGCTGCTCGCAAGGGTCGCGTCGGTGTTGGCATGGTTGGTGTTGGCATGGCCCGCAGTGCCAGCGATGGCGGTGCTGCCGGCTGTGGTGGGAACTGAGGTGCCGTTGTTGAGCGTCAGAAGTTCGTCGGGGGAGAGGTCGACCACGGCATCTCCGCCGCCGCCCGCCACGCCGGACTTGCGGATGACGTGCGCGGTTTTGGGGGCCAACCCCATGAGTTCTGTGATGGCGCTAGAGGCGCGGCCCTTGGAGACCGCTTCAAAGTACTTGCCGAGCGTGATGAGCGTGAGGATTACCGCCGCGGACTCAAAGTACAGATTGTGCGCGAAAGTTGTATTGCCGAGATAGATCTGCACTGTGCCGTACAGGCTGTAAAGCACGGCCGCGCTGGCACCGAGGGCCACCAGCGAGTCCATGTTCGGATGACCTTTGAACAATGTGCGATAGCCGATCGTAAAGAAGGACCGGCCAAGCCACAGCACTGGCAGTGTCAGCACAAGCTGGGTGGTGGCGAAGGTCGCGGGATATATGTCCGGGTTCAGGAAGCTGGGCACGGGTAGGCCGATCATCGGTCCCATTGCCAGGTACAGCACGAGTACCGCGAAAATTGCCGAAATCCAGAACCGACGCCATGTGTGTTGCATTTCCGCCGCTTTGCGCTCTGTCCGAGCGGAATTCTCTGCCTCGGCCTGTGCCTGTGTCTTCAGATCTTCTATCTGGGTGGCGCCATAGCCAGCATCCGACACGGCACGAATGATGTCGTCGATGGTGGTGTCATGCGGATCATAGTGCACTTGCATTTTCTCGGTGGTGAGGTTGACGTTCGCTTTGGAGACGCCCGGCAGCCCGTTGACCGATTTCTCGATAGTCTGCGCGCACGAGGCGCACACCATTCCGGTGATGTCGTAATTGGAGAGGGCGGTCCCGTCTGTAGACGTCTCGTTTGGCGCGGAGATTCCATTTGGTGCTGAGGCGCCGTTTGGCACGCCGGTTGCGTTGGGCATACCGGGCATGACGGCCTCACTGGATGTACTGACTGTGCTGTCCGCCCTGCCTGCCGTCTTGAGTAGATCTGTCATCTCTTGCCCTTCCTGGAACGGAATGCCTTCCCTGTTCGCGGCTTTTCAGCCGTCAAGCTGAACCTGTTGCGCTCAGCTGATGTGCCGAGTCGTTGTGCTCACAGAGCCGTTGCGCCGCAACAGTCACAGAATCGAGGCGGTCATTCCGTTTACAACTGTAAACAACATCTACTATGGAATATACCGGTTACGTTTACATCTGTCAATGGTTATGTGTGGGTTACGCGCGCAGCAAGTTTTTCTTGAATTGCGCCAGTGGTTCCTTACGGGTTGCGTTCTCCGTGCGCGCCGATGGGGGTAGGCAGTCGCAGGTCATCGCATCGGGTGCATCGGGTAGCTTTTCCTCCAGGACTGCGATCATGGCGCGGATATCCGTTTTGCTCATGGCCTGGTCCCGCACGAGGTTGATGAGAGCCTTGCCCTTTTTCATGGAGCAGAGATGGTTGAAGAGTTGTGCGGCGGAATCGTCCATGGCTTGGTTCTCGGGAATGACCGCATGATAGATGAACTTTCGGTTTTCGCGCTCCGTGGCGAGAAAGCCTTTCTTCGTCAGCCGGGCCAGCAGCGTCTTGATGGTGGATTCGGACCAGTCGCGCTTCTGCTGCATCAGCACGATGATCTCGCGCGTGGGAATGGAGCCGACCGTCCAGATAATGCGCATGAGCTCCCATTCCGCCGGGGTGATCGCTTCCGTATGCTGCGCGCCATGGGCGTCACGTGTTTTAGGCCTAGTGTTCGCGGTGATCGTGCTGTTGTTTGTGTTCATTAGAACTCCTTGTGATGCGAACATTTATCTAAATTGTCTACAGTTGTAAACAATTGTAGCGAAGATGTGGCCCTTCGCTCAGGGCTGGTAGGAGCTGAAGTGAAAGATGCGATCATGATTTTAAAAACTTGAGTGCATCTCACTCAAGTTTGGAATAAATCGCCTCCCTGTCTGTTGAAGGAAGCAGACATAGATACGAGTGCGGAACGTGGAGGCTTTTATGGCAATGCAAGAGCAGAAGTTCACTATGATGGCGCAGCAGGCCATCGGTGACGCAATTCAGAGTGCTTCGGCTGCGGGGAATCCGCAGGTCGATCCGCTTCACCTGCTGGATTCGTTGCTTCGTCAGGACGGCGGAGTGGTCGCGGGGCTCGTCAAGGCTGCGGGTGGTGACACTCAGCAGATCGGCGCGCGTGTGCGCAACGCGTTGACGCAGCTGCCGAGCGCTTCGGGTTCCTCGACGTCGCAGCCGGAGGCCAGCCGGCAGCTGACGGTCGCCATTGCGAATGCCGAAAAGGAGATGAACTCGCTTCAGGACGAGTATGTCTCTACTGAGCATCTCCTCATCGCCATCGCCGAGGGCCCCTCGCAGGCCGCCGACATTCTGAAGGGTGAAAACGTTACGCCCGCGGCGTTGCGAAAGGCGTTGCCGAGCGTCCGCGGTGAGGGCACGCATGTGACCAGTCCGGATGCCGAAGGAACTTACAAGGCGCTGGAAAAGTATTCCACGGATCTCACTGCCCAGGCGAAGGAAGGCAAGCTGGACCCGGTGATCGGCCGTGATCAGGAGATTCGCCGCGTCATCCAGATTCTGAGCCGGCGCACCAAGAACAACCCGGTGCTGATCGGTGAGCCCGGCGTCGGCAAGACGGCCGTGGTGGAAGGTCTTGCGCAGCGCATCGTCGCAGGCGATGTGCCCACGGGTCTCAAGGACAAGAAGCTCATCGCGCTGGATCTGAGTTCCATGGTGGCGGGAAGCAAGTACCGTGGCGAGTTCGAGGAGCGCCTGAAGTCCGTACTCAACGAGATCAAGGCCTCCGATGGACGGGTCGTCACCTTCATCGACGAGATTCACACCATCGTGGGAGCGGGAGCCGCCGAGGGATCCATGGACGCCGGCAACATGCTCAAGCCGATGCTGGCCCGTGGCGAACTGCGCCTGATCGGCGCAACGACGTTGGATGAGTACCGTGAGAACATTGAGAAGGATCCCGCTCTGGAGCGTCGTTTCCAGCAGGTGTTCGTGGGAGAGCCCAGTGTTGAGGATACTGTTGCCATTCTGCGTGGTCTCAAGCAGCGTTACGAGGCCCATCACAAGGTCACCATTGGCGACGATGCGCTCGTTGCCGCCGCAACGCTCAGCAACCGTTATATTTCGGGTCGTCAGCTCCCAGACAAGGCCATTGATTTGGTCGATGAGGCAGCCGCCCACCTGAGGATGGAGCTCGACTCTTCTCCTGAGGAGATCGATGAGCTGCAGCGTAGGGTCACGCGTCTCGAGATGGAGCAGATGCAGCTGAAGAAGGCGGAAGATCCTGCCTCCAAGGAGCGTCTGCAAAAGATCGAGGAAGACCTCGCCAATTCTCGTGAAAAGCTGAGTGGCCTGCAGTCCCGCTGGGAGGCTGAGAAGGCAGGGCACAACAAGGTCGGTGAACTGCGTGCACAACTCGATGCCAAACGCGTCGAGGCGGACAAGGCCACGCGTGAGGGCGACCTTGAAAAGGCCTCCCGCATTCTCTACGGTGAGATTCCATCGATCCAGAAGCAAGTGGAGGCGGCCGAGCAGGCGGATGCCGAAAGCGTGGAAAATCAGGGCACGGACGGTTCCGGTAGGCGCGAGCCGATGGTTCCGGATCAGGTGGATGCCGATTCCATCGCCGAAATCATCAGCGAATGGACGGGCATTCCCGTCGGGCGTCTGATGGAAGGCGAGAACCAGAAGCTCCTGCGCATGGAGTCTGAGCTCAGCAAGCGCGTCATCGGGCAGAAGAAGGCAATTCAGGCCGTTTCTGACGCCGTTCGCCGCGCTCGTGCCGGCATCAGCGACCCCAATCGCCCCACGGGCAGCTTCCTGTTCCTGGGACCGACCGGCGTGGGCAAGACCGAGCTGGCAAAGGCGCTTGCCGACTTCCTGTTCGACGACGAGAAGGCCATCGTGCGTATCGACATGAGCGAGTACATGGAGAAGGCCTCCGTCTCCCGCCTGATCGGTGCCGCGCCCGGCTACGTGGGCTATGAGGAAGGCGGCCAACTCACCGAGGCGGTGCGCCGCCGTCCCTATTCGGTGGTGCTGTTCGATGAGGTGGAGAAGGCCAATCCCGAGGTGTTCGATGTGTTGCTGCAGGTCCTTGACGACGGCCGTCTGACCGATGGGCAGGGACGTACGGTTGACTTCAAGAACACCATCCTCATCATGACCTCCAACCTTGGATCGCAGTTCCTCATTTCGCCCGATCTGGACGAAGAGGGGAAGAACAAGGCCGTCATGGATGCCGTGCATGCGCACTTCAAGCCGGAATTCATCAACCGCTTGGACGAGTTGGTCATCTTCAACCCACTGACTCGCGATGAGTTGGGCGGCATTGTGGACATCCAGATCAAGCAGGTTGCGGCTCGTCTGACCGACCGCCGCATCACTCTGGATGTCACCGATTCGGCGCGCACATGGCTGGCTGATATGGGTTATGACCCCGCGTACGGTGCCCGTCCGTTGCGTCGCCTTGTGCAGACGGAGGTTGGAGATCAGCTCGCGCGCATGCTGCTGGCTGGCAACGTCCACGACGGAGACACCGTTCTGGTGGATAAGACCGGGCAGGGCGAGCACCTCGAGCTGAGCAGCTGGCCGACCGAGCCGATTTTGGACGATGCCGCTGAGGGCAAGGCTGACTAAGCGATACTGCTGAGCGATACTGCCGTGAGTTTCTACGACACGCCGGAGGGCGGCGAATCACCTCTTTTTTAAGGTGAAATCCGCCGCCCTCAATGTTCAAAAAATAAACATATGGAATAATCTTGTTCAAGATTCAACACGCCGAATTTCCTGTGGAATGACGCCGAAAAGTCAACATGTCATTGTTGTTCGTTCATTTGTCAACAGAGTTCATTCCAGCGAAATCTATCATCAATTTGTTCATTTTTATTCCATAGGTACTATCATTCCAAGGTTTTTACATGCGTATACTTTTTCCAGGATGTGCGGCTGGCTCAACGAAGAGTCGGCGGCTCATCGGAACAACTCAATATGAGAACCCCGGTCCTCTGCTCCCCTCTTCACCTTCTGCAGAGAATCGGACAATGGGCGCGAAGCACCCCCTCTTCAGCTTCGCGCCCGCCTTCATTTTCTGCCAATTTTTCCTTAGGGAAATCAGCGACGTGAGAGCCCATGTCCGCAGCCACGCAGCTAAAACCGCGTGTTTGACTAAGCCCAGAGCGTTGCTATATCAAGCTTTGAACGTTCTGATAGTCTGTTATGGCCGTGAAAACCGTGTATTTTTGACGACGAGAATTGATTTGTCAGCGAGAGGGGAGTTTTTACGATGGTGAGTATTCGCGATGTGGCAAAAGTGGCCGGCGTCTCGCACCAGACCGTTTCCAACGTGCTGAATACTCCTGAAATTGTTTCGGAAGCCACGCGCGAACGTATCAACAAAGCCATCAAGGTGCTGGGTTACAAGCCGAATGCGGCCGCCCGTCGTCTGCGGTCCGGACATTCCGACGTTCTCGCCCTGGGGATTTCCCCGGCCTCCGATCGTTCTCCCTCTCCTATCTTCGATTCCTTCCTTCATCAGCTCGCTTCGGCCGCGGGTAAAGACGGCAAGAAAGTCATGCTGTACGCGAAAACGGACCAGGACAAGGACATCGAGCTCTTCGAAAGCCTTCGGGAACAGTCCGACGTCGACGCGATTATCCTCAACGGTCTCGAGCATCAGGATCGCCGACCTCTGTGGCTGTTGGAGCATCATCAGCTTTTCGCACTCTTTGGCCGCCCCTGGGGTCTCCCACAGGAAAAGGCCGTAGAAATTCCCTGGGTGGATGTCGACGGCTTTGCCGGCATCAAGGAAATGACGCAGCGGCTGATCGCCGCCGGCCGCACCCATATCGGCTACATCGGCTGGTCCTCCGACCCCGGCGTGGGCTCCGACCGTTACGACGGTTGGAAAACCGCCCTTAAAGAAGCTGACATCCCCTATGCCTCCAACGACGAAGATCTCGCCTCGTGGACCGAGAAAGTGGAGGAGGGCCTCGGGGCTGGCATGGAGGAGGCCGCGGCGCTGATGGAGCGCCACCCCGACCTTGACGCCATCGTGTGTCCCTCTGACAACATTGCCGTGGGCGTGCTGCTGGCCGTGAGCCGGCTGACGAAATACACCGTCGTGGACGACGATCCTGAAAAGGACATTTCCGCCCGGCCCGTCATTGTCACCGGTTTCGATAACTCACGTTTGGCGCGTGCCTTCGCATTCCCCTCGGTGTCGCAGCCGCTGGATCAGGTCGCCACCGAACTGGTTCGCATGATCAACGAGATCCTCAAGGGTGTAAAGGTGAGCAATGAGCCGCGCTGGCATCGACTCCTGAAGCCGACGCTTGTCTGGCGCGATTCCGCGGTGGGCGGGAAATAGGCGTCGCCGAGGGGTGGCATGGGTGCCACCGCGCAGAACCGTTAGTCAGCAGTCAGTCGTTGATATCCGCCTTGTAGAAATTGATGTACGAACGTGACGGGGTGGGACCGCGCTGCCCTTGGTAATGCGACCCTGTTCCCGTGGAACCGTACGGATGTTCGGCGGGCGAGGAGAGCTGGAAGAAGCACATCTGACCGATTTTCATTCCTGGCCACAGCTTAACCGGCAGTGTGCTCACATTCGACAGCTCCAACGTGATGTGTCCTTCGAAACCGGGATCGACGAATCCCGCAGTCGAATGCGTGAGGATCCCCAAACGCCCCAGTGAGCTTTTTCCTTCGAGACGTGCCGCCGTGGACGCCGACAGCTTGATGTATTCCCAAGTGGACCCCAGCACGAATTCGCCCGGATGTAGAATCCATGGCTCGTCGGAGGCGACTTCGAAGCGCTCGGTAAGATCGCCCTGATCTTCTGCGGGATCGACGTACGTGTATTCGTGGTTGTTGAAGATGCGGAAGAAGCGATCCAGCCGCACATCTATGGAGGCCGGCTGCACCATTTCGGGAGTGTAGGGGTCCAGGCTCACCTCTCCAGACTCGATGGCGGCGCGGATATCGCGGTCACTCAGCAGCATGGTTTCTCCTTCACCTTCCGGCACATCCCAAAGTCGGGACATCCGCAAGGTCTCAACCTCGGTCTCAACATCTTCGGATTGCTCAACATTTTCATCATAGTAGACGGCTCTGCGCGGCGGCGTCCCTCATTGAAAACGGAGGAGGGGCGTTAGAGTGAAAGCATGAGAAGCGATAGCGATGAGTCGGCATCGAATGCCGCGAAGTTGCACATCACGGCAGCGGCATGGTCGGCCAGAGACGGCCAGATGAATCCGAGCAGGCCCATTTTTCTCGGTTTGCATGGGTGGGGCTCGGACGAGAACGATTTTGCGGAGTTGTTGCAGGTCATCGCGCCCTATAACGACTATGCGTCCCTGCGTGCGCCCATCGCGCTGTCGGACCTCTACAAAAACATGACTCCCGGTCAGACGGGTTTCTCATGGCTTACCGAAATGATGCCACAGGGGGATCAGCTCGACCGCGAGGCTTTTGCGGGTGCTCTGGCTATCAATGAGTGGATTGAGGCTCATATCCCCTCTGACCGTGACATCGTCCCGATCGGGTTCTCGCAGGGCGGCCTCATGGTGACGCAGCTGCTGCGGGTGAATCCGGAACGGTTCCGCGCGGCGGTGGTGCTCTCGGGCTTCCATGCCCCGGGCAACCTCGCAGAGACCAAGCCGGCCGAAGAGCGCCTGCCATCCCTTGAGATCCCTGTCTTCTTTGGGTTCGGGGAGGACGATGAGGTCGTTCCGCGTTACGAGCTTTCCGCCACAGGCGCGTGGCTGGAGGAAAACACCTATCTCAAGCAGAAGAGCTATCGCCGATTGGGGCACGGACTGTTCTACCAGGAGGTGGATGACCTGCGCACGTGGCTTTTGGACATGAACATCACGAGTGGTCTGATGTAGGCGTAGGTTCCGCGCCCTGCTTCTCCGGGGGCTGTTTTTCTGAGTTTTGCTTTTCGACGCCCTTCTTCTTTGCCTTCTCTGCGTCGTCACCGGCTTTCTGGGCCGCTGCCTTCTTCTGTTGTTCCGCTTCCTTCTCCCGCTTTTCTGCATCCTTACGGCGCCGATTTTTGGCAGCCGCCGACTCGAAGCGCAGCTCCGGCTTCGCATCCATGCGGCTGAGCCCGTTCCACGCCAGGTTCACGATGTACGCGGCGAGCTGTTCCTTGTCAACCTTGCGCAGATCGGCCCAATATTGCCCGGTGAAAACGGTCATACCCACCAGCATCTGCGCATAGTAGGGAGCGCCCTTCAGGGGAATCTTGTGCAGTCGGAACGTCTCGGAAAGCAGGTCCTCCACCCGGGTGCTCACGTCTCCGAGCAGAGAGCTGAAGGAGCCGGTGGGGTCGGTGGAGGGGGAGTCGCGGACCAAAACCTGAAAACCCTCTGTGTTCTCCTCTATATAAGTAAGGAGAGCGAGTGCTGCCCTCTCCAAAATTTGGCGTGGATGCTGGTCGGGGTTGTCCAGGGTGGAGATGAGCGCATTGGTGAGTGCCTGCATTTCGCGGTCTACGATGACCGCGTACAGTCCTTCTTTTCCGCCGAAGTGCTCGTAGACGATGGGTTTGCTCACTTTGGCGGCGCTTGCGATCTCTTCCACGCTGACGGCTTCGAAGCCTTTGGACGCGAAGAGAGTCCGTCCCACCTCGATGAGCTGTGCTCTTCTCTCTGCTGACGTCATGCGTGCCGACTTGTTTGCCATGCCTCTATTTTCTCACTGTGGCACGGACGGGTTGTTTTTCTGAGCTGTCCGCAACTCCGAGGGTTGCGCAATTAAGCGGAAAACGTGCGACATTTGTGCGAACGGCATACTTTTCCATGCTCTGTATGGCAGTATTTGAGATGTGTGGATTGCAATTCTTATTTGGTTTCTCATCATCATCGCCATACTGGTGGCGGTACTTCTGCTTGCCCGAGCGGAGTCGCATGACGAAAAGTTTTCGGCGAGCATTCCCGATGGCGTCGAATACGAGGCCCGTCAGGAGCGGCTCGAGGAGGAGCGTCGCAGCTCGGCCCGCATCGTCGCTCCCGGAATTGTGATTCAACCGTCGAACAAGGTCGCTCCCGGAGCTACGGAGCAGCCGGCCCGTGTCCCGGATCATCCCTCGCAGGAGATCCCCGTCACCAAGCCTGTCGTCTCCACGAGCCGCAAGGTCGTCGAGGTGAAGGGAATTCTCCAGCCCCGCCGCACGGCCCCATCTCCGCACGGCTCGCGCACCGCACAGAATCAGAGCCAGAGCCCGCACCCGGTCCGGGAGTCACAGAGCTCGCAGACTGCGCCTTCCGCGCAGGGTTCACAGACTGAGTCGGTCGCTCGTTCGGTACGGCCGACTGTCGCGGAAACCACCCAAGTAGGCATGCGTCCGCTGAAAGAGAAACATTCACTGCTGACGGAACTTCCTCTCCCCAAGCGCAAAAAGGAAGAGGCCTCCATGGAACAGACGTCTGCGGAAGACGTGGAACCCGAAGGCTCCGCGTCATTGGCGCATCTCGTCTCGAAGACTGAGGCGAAGGAAGCCAGCAAGCAACAGAAGTAAAACCGCAGTAAAATGAGACGATTTTGCCACGAGTGTCCCACTTTTTCCCTAGGCTGGTGGCATGACGACGAACCAATCGATATTACTTATCTGCATCATCGCAGTCATTGTCATCGTTGCCGTTATCGTGGCCGTGGTGGTCAAGCGCCGCAAGTCGCACGGTGGCGATTCCGACAGTGCACACATTTCTTCCTCTGCTGCCCAGTCAGGCGGTGACGCCTCAAGTGGTGACGCCTCGAGCAGCGAGACCCTGCAGAGGGCCAGCATGGGCGCCGCTGCCTCTGCGCAATCCAGCAGTGGTGCTGCACCGAGCGCAGTATCCACCGCATCCGCAGCACCGACAGCCACTTCCGCGCCTGCGCCAGCACCCGTCATCGAGACGCCAGAGTCCAACGCGTCACGTCTTGTGCGCCTGCGCTCGCGTCTGGCGGGAAGCGGCAATCCCTTTGGAAAGGCCCTGTTCTCGATTCTTTCCCGCGACAACCTCAGCGAAGAGGATTGGGAAGATGTTGAGGACACCCTGCTCCTCGCTGACGTCGGTGCCGAGGCAAGCGAGCAAATCGTTGACTCTCTCCGCGCCGACGCACGCATCACTGGCGAAAAGGATCCGGCGGGAATCCGCCAGCTCCTGCGCGAACGCCTGCTCGTCGCGGTGGGCGTCGACATGGACCGCACCCTCGCAGTGAATCGGCCCGAGCCCTCGACGCCGTCCGTCATCATCATGGTGGGCGTGAACGGAACCGGCAAGACCACGACGGCCGGGAAGCTCGGACGCCTGCTGCTGGCCGATGGGAAGAAGGTCATTCTGGCTGCCGCCGACACCTTCCGCGCCGCTGCCGCCGATCAGTTGGAGACGTGGGGCAAGCGCGTGGGCATCGAGGTGGTCCGCTCGGACCGTGACGGTGCAGACCCGGCCTCCGTCGCCTTCGACGCCGCGACCAAGGCCAAGGAAGAGAAGGCCGACGCCCTCATCATCGACACTGCGGGACGTCTACAGAACAAGCAGAACCTCATGGATGAACTTGGCAAGATCCGCCGCGTGGTCGAGAAAACCGTTCCCGTGGACGAAGTGCTGCTGGTGCTGGACGCCACCACAGGGCAGAATGGCATGTCACAGGCGCGCGTCTTCGCCCAGGCCATCGGCATCACCGGAGTGGTCCTCACCAAACTGGATGGTTCCGCAAAGGGAGGTATCGTCATTTCGGTTCAGCGCGAGTTGGGAGTGCCCGTCAAACTGGTGGGACTGGGTGAGGGGCCCGATGACCTCTCCACCTTCGATCCGCGCACCTTCGTGGATGGCATCCTCGGCTAGTTTGCTAGGTTGGGTGCTGGGTGAGTTTCGTTTCCCCATAAAACAAGAAGGGACGGGGGAAGGCAAGGATTCGCTTCCGAATCGCTGTCCACCTTTCGAGAAGGTTACGCGGAGGTAAGTTTTTGTCCTTCGTGACGGAAAAGTCATTTTCGCGTAACACTGAGAAAGCCTGAACGAAACCCGTTTTCGTTTATATGAAGGCATCGGTGTTACGAATCTGCAGGAAACGGAACACCGTCTGCAGAACATAAGTTATGAATTCTGGTCATCATTTCGGGTGGCGCACAGCCGCTCGTTGGAGAGGAAGGTAAGCATGGATACAGGAAATGCAGCGTGGATGCTGATGTCCGCATCCCTAGTATTCCTCATGACACCGGGCGTGGCATTCTTCTATGGCGGCATGGTGCGTGCGAAGGCAGTGCTCAACATGCTCATGCTGTCAGTGGGCGCCATCGCGGTCACCGGAGTCATCTGGACGTTGTGGGGATGGTCCATCGCCTATGGCGGCACTGACATCGGTGGCATCTTCGGCGATCCTGCCACGGGTTTCCTGTTGCGGGACACTCTGGTTGCGAAGAACGGCGTCTTCACGTCCGTCGACGTGAACGGGGCGGCGTATCCGCACAGCATCGACGTGGCATTCCAGGTCACCTTCGCCATGATCACGGTCGCACTCATCACCGGAGCACTCGCGGAACGCATCAAGTTCAGCACCTGGATGATCTTCGTGGCATTGTGGATCACCTTCGACTACGCGCCCATGGCACACATGGTGTGGAACAACGGACTTCTCTCGCCCACGGGTGCCATCTCGCAGGCCATCGGTGCTCAGGCGCACGACTTCGCAGGCGGCACGGTGGTCCACATCAATGCGGCTGTCGCGGCGTTGATCATCGTGCTCATCATCGGCAAGCGCAAGGGCTTCGGTGTCACGCCCATCAAGCCTCACAACGTTCCCTTCGTGATGTTGGGCGCCTTCCTTCTGTGGTTCGGATGGTTCGGTTTCAATGCAGGATCGGCCTTCGGAGCCAATGGAACGGCCGGATACGCCTGGGTCTCCACCACTGTTGCCGCCAGCGCGGCAACACTTGGCTGGCTTATCACGGAGAAGATTCGCACGGGGCACTATACCGCCATCGGTGCGGCCTCCGGCATGGTCGCCGGTCTGGTCGCCATCACTCCTGCCGCCGACGTGGTGTCACCCATGTGGTCCATCGTCCTCGGTGCCATTGCGGGTGTGGCATGCTGCTTCGCGGTCGGCCTCAAGTTCAAGCTCGGCTACGATGACTCTCTCGATGTCGTTGGCGTCCACGGTGTGGGCGGCTTCATCGGCACGGTGCTGGTGGGCTTCTTCGCTGAGGGAACGGGCTTGCTCGCAGGCGGAAACGGCAAACAGCTGCTGGTCCAGCTCGTGGTTGCCGTGATCGCTGTTCTGTACTCCGCCGTCATTACCGGCATCATTGCAATTGCGTTGGAAAAGACGATCGGCTGGCGCGTCACCGAGGAAGAGGAAGTCGCCGGCGTCGATATCTCCGATCAGGGCGAGCGTGCTTACGACTTCGCGGGCACCGCAAGCTCCATTCTCAAAGGAGTGAAGTGATATGAAACTCATAACCGCCATCATTCAGCCCTTCAAACTCGAAGAAGTGAAGACTGCGCTCGCCGCTGCCGGCGTCCACGGACTCACGGTCTCCGAAGCCAACGGATACGGCCGTCAGCGCGGTCACACCGAGATCTACCGCGGCGCAGAATACACGGTCGATCTGATTCCCAAGATCCGCGTCGAGGTCTTGGCCGATGACGCGGACGCCTCCGCACTCGTCGACACCATCGTGGAAGCCGCCAGCACTGGCACCATCGGCGATGGCAAGGTGTGGGTGTCCTCTCTCGACTCGGTGACGCGTGTGCGCACCGGTGAGACGGGTTCGGCAGCGATCTGAGCCTCACCTCACTGCTCTTTCGGGCGTGCTGTGTGGTGTTCTGCTCTGCCAGGTGTTAGGCCAAGCGGGCGCAACATAAATGGGTGCCCAATAAACGCACGCAACAAAACAGTATGAAGTCCCTGCGGGTCAAGCCCGTGGGGACTTTTGCATGCGGGTACAGGGGGCAGGGGAGAGGACCGTTACAGAGGGCGTTACTTTTCGAAATGCCGCGCAATGAAATAGTCATGCGTCGGAAACGTGGAAGCCCCATGATGTGGCATGTACCTGTGAGATGCGGCGTGGCACGGTGCCGCGCGATTATTTACAGTCGATGAATCGAGGCAACCGTGATGTCATCCTCTTCTCCAGCGCTTCACGAGCTTCCAGAGCTCGCCGCTATGAAGGAACGTATCGTCCAGCTCAGTGTCCCCAATGACCATGGCGTGTATCGCGAGGGGGAGATCCGTCGGCAGAAGCGGACAGAAGTGGTGGCGGAGGCGCTGCGCATGGTGTGGAACCGCTCGGTCTCCGCTGCGTTGAACCCGCAGGCGCCGGTTGCACCCGCTGCACCCGCCAACTCCGCTCCGTATCTGGAGGGCATCGCGCTGGTGGCGGTAGGAAGCGTTGCCCGTGGCGAGCTGGGGCCGCATTCCGACCTTGACCTTTCCCTCATCTACGACGATTCCCTCGTGAAGAGCGCTCGCGTCAAGGCCATAGCGGACGGCCTGTGGTATCCACTCTGGGATGCCGGCATCAGCCTTGACTATTCGGTGCGCACCGTTCGTGAGTGCACCGCCGTCACGGATTCCGACCTGCCCGCCGCCATCGGCTGGCTGACCGTTCTTCCCCTCGCCGGCGACACCGCGCTCGTCACCCGGGTCTCGCAGCGCATTCTCACCCGCTGGCGAGGTGCCGCCAGCAAACGTATCGGCGCCATCGAGACCTCGGTCTCCGTGCGGGGTGAGGAATTCGGCTCGCTCGCCACGATGAGCCAGCCGAACGTCAAAGAGGCCCGTGGCGGCCTCCGCGACGGCGTTCTCGTCTCCGCCCTCGCGGATTCATGGCTCGCCGATCGTCCGCACGGCGTCTTCGACGACGCCCGCCGCCAGCTGCTCGATCTGCGCGATTGCCTCCACCTCGCCGCCGGTAAGGAAACGAACGTGCTGCTGCCGGAGTACCAGGCGAAGATCGCCGCACTCATGGGACTCGTGGATCCCACGCTCCCCGCCGAGCAGCGCGAGAGCGAGAGTGCCGCCGATGTGCAGGCGCTGATCGCACGTCTCGGCAGGCGCATTTCGTATTCGTTGGACGCGACCCTGAACCGTGCCCGTCATTCGTTGATCCATGAGCGTCCGCGCTTCGGATGGTGGGCGCGTAGACCGAGCGGTCGCCGTGCCGCACCCCGCCTGGAGTCCGTGGCCGCGGGGGTGTCCCTTCACGAGGGGCAGATCGTGCTTGACACCCGTGCCGACGTGATTCACGACCGCAGCCTCCCGCTGCGCGTCGGTGTGGCGGCGGCTCGTCGCGGCATCGGCATCGCGCCCGTCACGGTGAACAGCCTTGCCGAGCTTCCGGTGGACGATTCCTCGTGGACGCCCGAATCGAGAGGACTTTTCGTCGATCTTCTGGCGACAGGGCCCGCACTCGTGCCAACGTGGGAATCCCTCGACATGGCCCGTGTGCCCAGCCGCCTCATCCCCGAGTGGGACGCCATCCGGAACCGTCCCTCCGCCTCGACCGTGCACCGCTTTACCATCGACCGTCACAGTGTTGAAGTCGTATCGCGCCTTGGTGAGCTCTCCCCGATGGGGGAGCCGTATACGAAACGGCAGCATGAGGAGCTGTTGCTGGCTGCTATTTTCCATGACATCGGCAAGAGGCGCGGTATCGCCGATCACAGTGCCGAGGGCGCGCGTCAGGCCACCACCATCCTGTATCGCATGGGTTACTCAACCGATACGATTGCCCACGCGGTCTTGCTGATCCGCGAGCATCTGTCGCTCTCCGATTTCGCGCTCAACCGTGATCCCTCCGATACGGGCGTTCTCGAGGAACTTTCACAGAAACTTGCAGGCGACCCCTTCCTTCTCGACATGCTCTTTGACCTCACTCGCGCAGACGCCTCGTCGTTGGGGGCCACGCCGGGAGAGCTGCTCACCAAGCGCATCGGTTGGTCGGAGTGGCGCGAACGCCTTGTGACTCAGATGTACCGTGCAACTCGTGCGTGGATGGTGCGCTGAAGAAAGCTGTTGGAACGGGGATGAACCGTGGGCCGGTTGCTGGTCTGGATCGGGTCGCTCTCGCTCTTGTGTGATCCGCATGAGTAAGACTCGCATGAAACCTGTGTAAAACCCGCGTCGGGCCTTGCAGTCACAGTGTTTTTGCAAGCCACTTGTCGCTGCGTGCACGCAGGCCATTGCCCACGCCACGGCTTCCCATGAAGAAGAGATTGAAAACGAGCCACAGGGCGATCACGAGATAGGTTGCATTCCATGGTCCGTTCGCCCCTGCCACTGCGCTCGCTGAACCCGCCGTCGCATCGCCGGTTCCCATGCCGCCGCTCTCGCCGACGGTCACTATGAGCGCGCCCAACGCCAGCAGATACACCGCACTGCTGATGATGCTGGTGACGGCGAGATAGCGGTAATCGCCGGCGCCGATGAGGACGCCGTCCAACGCCCAGACCCAGCCCTGCATGGGGCAGAAGATTCCGACGACGATCATGCCCACGACGATGAGATGGCGAATGATGGGATTCGGCGTGAAAACACCCGAGAGTTGGAAACTGGAGATGATGAGGATGGCCCCCACCGCAATGCCCATGAGGAAGCCGGCTTTCGCGGAGGTGCTGACGAGGGCATGTACCTCGTCGGTGCCCAGATGCTGCCTGCGCCGCCGCCCGATGGCCTCGCCCACCACCGATTGTCCCGCTATTCCGATGGCGTCCAGCATGTTGAGTGCGAGATTCCACATGGAGTTGACGGCCTGGTAGCTTGCCAGCACCACGGTTCCCATGTGCGCGGCGGCGGCGACGGTCGCCACCAGGGAGGCGCGCAGGGCGAGCGTCCGGATGAAAAGAGGCAGCCCGTCGGCGGCGTTGGACAGTATCCCCTTCATCTGAGGAGCGAGGCGCGCGCCCGAGGCGGTGGCCCAACGGCACGCAAGAACGCTCAGGAAGCCGGCCATCAACCACTGTGCAATCAGCGTGGCGAAACCGGATCCTGCGATGCCCCAGCCGAAGCCGTAGATGAAAAGGAAATCCAGCGCGGTGTTGACGATCGCTCCGCCCACAGCCGCCACCAACGTGATGCGGACTTTGAAAAGTCCACGGAAAATACCGTTCGCGGCATACACCAGCAGCGCACCCGGAATGGAGAAGGCAAGTGCCCGCGTGTACAGCAGCGCCTGGGTGTGCACGGCACCGCGTGCCCCGAGCGCCCAGCACAGCTGAGAGGAGAAGACCATGACCCCGATGCTGATGAGCGTTCCCAGCACCAGAGCGAGCCACATGCCGTTGATGCCTGCCTGCAGTCCCTGGCGTCGTTTTCCGCCGCCGATGAGTTGCGCCACCTGCGAGGTGGTCGAATACGCGAGGAAGATGCACAGCCCCACGGTGGTGAGGATGACGGTGGAGCCGATGGAAAGCCCCGCCAACGCATCGTCTCCGATATGACCCACGATGGCGGTGTCGATGAGGATAAAAACCGGTTCTGCGATGAGCTGGCCGAAAGTGGGAAGGGCCAGCCCGAAGATTCGTTTGAGGACGGAGGTGCCTGGCGTGGTGCCATTGCCTGTGCTGGTTCCGTTAGTTCCATCGGTTCCGTTGGGGTTCTCGGTGCCGCCGATGCCATTCGCGCTGCTCACATGCTCACTCTATCGGGTTGGAACCGAGCCGTCGGCGTTGAGTCGGAAGGTGGGCACTGATTGATGTCAGAGAAGAGGGTTTTTCCGAGTATCACATTTTTTCAGTGCTCGGTACCACTGGTGCATAAGCCGGGAGTTTCCCACACGCTATCCACAGAGTTATCCCCACATTGTGGATAACTTGGTGGATAATCCACGGCAACACGCCTGAAATGTGGATAACTTTTTCTTTCATCCACAGAAAGGAGTCCCTTTTTACCCAGTTATCCACTCTTCCCGTCATTGCACGGATGGGAGCATTTCACTCCACTTTTCTCCGGAGCTGTACTTCTCTTCGGGGGCGGGTAGCATCTGCCCCTCTCTCTAGAATGCAAGGCATGAGTGAAGGGTCTATTCTGTTCGATCGAGTTCCCCCGCATGATGACGATGCCGAGATGGCCGTTTTGGGTGGCATGCTGATGAGTTCGGATGCCGTGGGCGAGGTCAGTGAGATTATCGAGGTCTCCGACTTCTACCAGCCACGGCACCAGACCATTTTCGATGCCATCGTCGCCTTGTTCGCGGATGGTCAGCCCGTCGACGCCGTTCTGGTGGCGAACCAGCTCCAGAAGAACAACGAGCTCGACAAGGTGGGTGGCGTCGACTACCTGCATTCGTTGGTTGCTTCAGTTCCCACTGCTGCGAACGCCACCTATTACGCCGAAATCGTGCATCAGCGCGCCATTCTGCGCAACGTCATCTCCGCGGGTACGAAGATCGCGCAGCTCGGCTATTCCGCCGATGGCTCCCAGGCGGAGGAGATCGTCAACCTCGCCCAATCCGAGGTCTACGAAATGGGTGCGGGTCGTGTCCATCAGGATTACGAGGCCATCGGCCCGGTGGCGGTGAATGCGCTCGATCAGATCAACGCCATCCAGAACCATCTGGTGCAGCAGGGCGTCATGACCGGCTTCCGCAAGATCGACAACCTCACACAGGGCCTGCAGCCCGGGCAGATGATCATCGTGGCAGGCCGTCCTGCCATGGGAAAGTCCACGCTCGGCATTGATTTCGCCCGTGCGGCGGCGTTCAAACAGCACCTCACCACCGTCGTGTTCTCCTTGGAGATGAGCAAGATCGAGTTGGCGCAGCGCATCCTTTCCGCGGAGGAGGACATCCCGCTGACCGCCTTGCGCCGTGCGGAAGGTCTTGACGAGACCGCGTGGAGCAAACTCAACAACGCCATGGGCCGCTTCAATGACGCTCCGCTTTACATTGACGATTCGCCGAACATGAGTCTTATGGAAATCCGTGCGAAGTGCCGCCGTCTCAAGCAGACCGACGATCTTCGCCTCGTCGTCATCGACTATCTCCAGCTCATGACGTCGGGCAAGCGCGTGGAATCGCGCCAGCAGGAGGTCTCCGACTTCTCCCGCGCGCTGAAACTGCTCGCCAAGGAGCTCGAAGTGCCCGTCGTGGCACTGTCCCAGCTGAACCGCGGTCCGGAAATGCGTGGCGACAAGAAACCAATGCTGTCCGATCTGCGTGAATCCGGCTCCATCGAGCAGGATGCCGACGTGGTGTTCCTGGTTCACCGCCCCGATTTCTACAACAAGGAAGACCGTCCGGGCGAAGCCGACATCATTCTCGCAAAGCACCGCAACGGTCCGACTGATACTATCGGGCTTGCATTCCTGGGTGCGTACTCCAAATTCAAAGACATGCCAGACGACATGCAACAGGGGGTCTAATGACTTCGAGTCCATCGACGTTGCGCCAGCACCTCACCCCGGCGCTCGGCAAAGCCGTCCGCGCCGTCGCACGTCTGAGGGGCGGCGGCAGTGCGTTGCCCGGAAAGGTGGTGGAGAGCTTCGACCCGAATTTCATGGGTCGCACGCTGTCCCAGCTGCCGCTCGGAGTGCTCATGGTGAGCGGCACCAACGGCAAGACGACCACCACGCGCATGATTGCAAAGACGCTTGAGAATCTGGGGCTGAAGGTCTTCACTAACCCGACCGGATCCAATTTCACACGCGGTGTGGTGTCCGCGCTCATTCCTCTGGTGGACTCCCGCGGCCACCTCGATGCCGATATCGCCGTTCTTGAGCTCGACGAGGCCTATGCCGTGCATTTCGTCAAGCAGGTGAAGCCTCGCTATGCGGTGCTCCTCAACGTGATGCGTGATCAGCTTGATCGTTTCGGCGAAATCGACAACACCGCACGTTTGCTGAGCCATGTCGCCGAGGCGACGACGGATACACTGGTGCTCAACCGCGAAGACCGCCGCATCGCAGCGCTCGCTAAGGGTTCGCATGCCTCGAATATCCGCTATTTCGGTCTAGCGACCAATCTGCGCAGCTCTTTCCCGACGGATGACGAACTCCATGCGTCCTCCGACGCCTCTGTGTCTGCGGAGGACGCGGCGTCCGCAGACGGACATCCTGACCACCCCGGCCTTCCTCCGGTTGCTTCTTCGGAAAACTTCGACATCGAGCTCGCGGTTCAGGCCGCGGCGGCCGAAAACCCTCTTCCCGCAGACGTCACACTGTGTGGCGTCCACCCACATTCCGCGGAGTTCATGGTCGGAACGGGAGGATCGGCACGGAAGTATTCCACGGAGCTGAAGGTCTCGGGAATCTACAATCTCTTCAACGCCGCGGCGGCCGTGAGTGTCATCCGTGCGGTGATCGCCGCAGCCTCCTCGACCCATCCCCGCCTTGCCGCCACCACGACGGAGGAGCTGCTGCAGGCGCTGTCCACTGTGACACCCGCCTTCGGACGCGGAGAGAACATCGACGTCGACGGCACCCCGGTGGAGCTCGTTCTGGTCAAGAATCCCGCCGGCTTCAGACTCGCACTGGCATCGTTCTCGGCGGCCGATGCCGACACCATGATCGCCATCAACGACGACTATGCCGACGGCCGGGACATGAGCTGGCTGTGGGACGTCGACTTCACGTCGTTGCGGGCACAGGGAGTGGCCATGGTCTCGGGCGTTCGCTCTTGGGATATGGCGCTGCGCCTTGGCTACGATGAGGTGGGCGTGGCGAAGGTAGAGCCTTCCCTCAAAGACGCAGTGGACGAGTTTGTGCATCTTCACCCAGGTGTGCACAAGCGTATCTACTGCACGTATACCGCCATGCTCGACATTCGTAAGCACTTGGGTGAACTGACAACCGTCACTGACGTGGGAGTGTGAGATGGGCGATCCACAAGGAATCAACAACGACAGGCGTCTGGACGTTCTCTCGCTGTACCCCAAGGACATGAACATCTACGGGGACTCGGGCAACGTGCTCACCGTCACCCGCCGCATCGAATGCTACGGTTACCAGCCGGTAGTGCACTCCTACAATCAGGGAGACGCCTGGCCCAACCACATTGACATCGTACTGGGCGGCGGTGGTCAGGACTCGGGGCAGAGGAAGATTCAAGACGATTTCATGGCCCGCAGTGATCAGCTCCATGCCCTTGTGGAAGCCGGTACACCTATGCTGGTGGTCTGCGGCCTCTACCAGCTGTTCGGCAAATACTTCGAGACGATCGACGGCTACAGAATTCCCGGCATCGGCATCTTCGATGCCATCACCGTCGGTCGCAAGAAGCGGCTCATTGGCAACATCGTCGAGGACTCCAGTGACTTCGGCACCATCGTTGGCTATGAGAATCACTCCGGCCAGACCTTCTTACGGGAAGGAACTGAGCCCCTCGCCTCGGTGAAGCAGGGGGAAGGTAACAATCTCGACGATTCCACCGAGGGTGCCCGCGTCAACAATGTCATCGGAACCTATCTCCACGGTTCGCTGCTTCCCAAGAACCCTGAGATCTCGGATTTCCTGATTCGCCGCGCCGCGGAACTACGGTACGGTGCCTTCGAACCGGTCATCACTCCGGAATCGGGGGCGAACATCGAACGGTTGGATCGCTTTGCGAACAGGGCGAGGAAGGTAGCTGAGAGCCGTCCACGTTGACGTTAAGAGTTTCTTCAGGTTCTTCCTTGGACGTTAACAGCTATTTGCCCACGCAATACTCAGCCTTGAGCGCTTATATAGGGGTGTCGGCAAGGAAGGCAGTGGTTCGGAATTGCTGGCCAGGATGAGAATCCCGATAACTTAATCCTCTTCTCCTCTCTCAATGGATATGAAATCCCGGTGGTTGATAGCCCACCGGGATCATCTTTTTTCACCGTTTTGCTTTTCTGCTGTTTCCTACAGTCTCCTGCTTTTCCCGGATCCTGTTTTCACTTTCCTCCGGAGCCGGCTGACTGCTCGACCCACTCGACTTCCCCGCCCCACAGTGAATGCAGCTTCTTAATACCCTTTCCCGGTCCCACGATCAGCCATTGGTCGCCCGAGAGCGAGGCATACTGATGTTCTCCCAATGTTCCGCCGATTTCGCTTTCCAGATACGCGGTCGCCTTGCTGCGAATCCTCTCGTTATAGAGCTTTGCGGAAGTGGTGCTGTCATAGGCGATGAAGAGGACGTTCGCCGAGGCACATGTGTTGACGGAGGACACACCTTGGTACTTTTCCGTGTCCACGGTGGTCCAGCCCGAGGCGCAATCGCCGAAGGCCCAAGTCAGGCGCTCGGTCACTTCGTCGGAGTCGCTGAGGGGGGAAGCTTCGGTGGTGCTTTCGTGGATCATGCCTTCAGGGAAGATATGCGTGATGGTGAACGAGGCGCCCGACAGCAGAATTCCCAAGATCGACATCAGGATCGAGGCTGTCATCAGGTGGCTGCGCCGCGCGCTGCCGCTGAGAATCTTGGAGCCGAAGGCGAAGAGAAATCCCACGATTCCCAAGATCAGGGCCGGGACGACCGGGTAGAAGTTGAAAATCACTTTCAGGAACCCATGGTGGTTCATGAGCAGGGACGGGTTCACCGCCCGCACCGCGTCAATGACCGCCAGAATCACGGAGCATGCCGCGATCACAAAACCGAGTATGTGCAAAAAAGACTTGAAGCCTGTGTGGAGGCGCTTCAGAACGTCGGGATCCATTTTCGTCATCGAGTTAGTTCCGATGCCATGGCACGCCCGATTTCTCGGACATGGTCAAGCTGCTTTCCAACCGCGGTCCGGGTCGCGGAATCGTTGAGGGTGGTAAGCCCGCTGACGTAGACCAGCTCAACGTCCTCCACCCCGCAGTATTTGCGGAAGGTGTGCTCGCGGATCTGCAATTGCAGAGCGGTATCGATGCCGGAGTCCTTGAACCACTGTTCCGAACTGCCCGTCAACATGAAGACCCGCACCTTCTTTCCCACGAGTGCAAGTGGGGCGCCGGTGACGGGGTCGAAGGCGAAGCCACTGCACAGAACCCGGTCGAAGAAGCTCTTCATGAGCGCGGGCATGGTGTACCAATAGATGGGGAAGCAGAGCGCCATGACGTCGGTATCGGCGATGCGTTCCTGCAGCGCGGCTACGTCAGCGGGCACCGGCGCGGTTCCAAGGTAGTGGGCGCGGTCGGCGGCCGTGTACTCCGCGCGGAAGTCGAGGGCATCAAGCCAGATAAAGTCCGTGCTTCTCTCTGAGGATGTGGCCGATTCCCTGAATCCTTCTAGAAAAGTGCGCCCCACAGTGTTGGTAAGGCTCTTTTCCTCGGGATTGGCGGTGATCGCGACGGCTTTCATAAATCCCCCCTCCGGCTCCACGCCCCTGCACACGCATTTCTCCTATGCCTCCATTATCCCTCAGGGGTTGCCAAATCCTGGGTGGCTTGCAAATGCGCAGCTTTCGCGAGGATTCGGTCGGCTTTCACCATGGTGGAGTAAGAAAGTACTTATGAAAATGTTCGCCTGTGGCACGTGCGGCTGCGCCAAGTACCGCGTGACGGCCAGCGCGCGCTCGCAAAAGAGAGGAAGCTGCTTCTGTGGGTGAAGCAAAGTGAGGCAAACTGTGAGTGAGACAAACACAGTCATTCAGCGGCTGGTGGCGATCTGCCTTCTTTTTGCGGCCGTCATCTTCTTCTCTCCGGTCATGGAGCAGGCTGGCTTTCCCGCATTTTCGATTCTCAACGGCTTCCTAGGCGCGAGTCTGCAGGCGCTCGCCTTCCTTGTCATCGGGGTGCTGGCCTCGAGCATTGTGCAGGTTTTCGTTTCGGACGACGTCCTGCGCCGCATCTTTCCCTCTTCGCTTCCGGGTTCCATTGCGGTCGCCTTGGGTCTCAGTCTGGTTCTTCCCGTCTGCGATTGTTCCTCCATCCCACTGTTCCGTAGCCTAGTGATCCGCAAGGTTCCGCTGCCTGCGGCCGTCGCCTTTCTCCTCGCCGCGCCGGTGGCGAATCCGCTGGTGGTATGGTCCACCTATTTTGCTTTCAACGGCGACTGGCACATCGTGCTTGCCCGTGTGCTCATGGGGCTCGTGGTTTCCTCGGTCGTGGCGCTGAGCCTGCTCGTGCACCCGCCGCGGCACGTTCTCTCCGCTTCTTCCCCGACTTCTGTTTCTTCCCAAGCTTCTGCCGTTCAGCAGGGGCAGGGCGAGGGGAGCTCCCAGCTTTTCGCACAGGCATCCCTTTCGCAGAAGCTGGTCGGCTGTCTCGATCATGCCCGCTCCGACTTCTTCGACATCGCACGTTACTTGGTCGTGGGCATCGCGCTGGCGTCGATTTTCAAGAATGTGAATGCTGCGTATTCCCTTGTCGATTTCTCGGGCATGAGCCTCGCCGTGGGAATCGTGGTGATGATGCTCGCTGCCTTTGTACTGTCGCTGTGTTCGTCGTCCGATGCCGTCGTCGGCCGCATCTTCGCAGCCCAGCTTCCCACTGCTCCGGTTCTCAGCTTTCTGGTCTTTGGACCCATGATGGACATCAAAAACGTTCTCATGCTGTCCGCACACTTTTCGCGTGGCTTCATCGTGAGGGTGGCGTTGTCCGCCTTCGCCGCAACCGGTCTGCTCACCGGCGTCCTCGCCGCAGTGGGGGTGATCGCATGAGCAGCATGCTTTCCGCTTCCGCCACTTCGGCAGCTTCCGCCACTTCGGGTGCCGCCAGCTCTGCAAGCAAACGGCCCGAGCAGGCCACGCACACGCATATGGAATCCCTCTGGATTTTCGAATTCTTCTCCTGCCTCGCCGCCACCGGAGGAGTGCTCTATCTGCTGATTTCCACGCAGTATCTGCGGTTCATCACGCCCCGCATGGGCTGGTGCCTCTACGTTCTTCTGGCATTCCTGCTGCTGTGGACAGTGGAACTCCTCGTCCGTAAGCCACACCTCAGCGCCACAGGGCTGCTGTCGCGATGCATGGTCGTGCTGTTGCCCGCCATGCTGATCGTGGTGCCGCACTCCGCAATCACCGGCTCCAGCTTTGACAAATTCGGCGGGAACACCCCTCTCCAGATTCAATGGGTGGCAGACGGCAAACCCGTCATGGTCAACACCGATTCCGACATCATTCCGGGGCTGGATTCCGCCAAAAAGACGATCACCATCGATAACGAGAATTTCGGTTCATGGTACGACCTGCTGCAGGCGCAACCCACTCGCTTCAGCGGATACACGGTCACTCTCACCGGGTTCGTCCATAGGGTGCCGACCACTCTGGGCAAGAACCAGTTCATCGTCTCGCGCCCGCTCATGACGTGCTGCATCGAAGACATCTCGGCCTTCGGCCTTGTCTCTGAGTACGCAGGCCAGGCCACGCTCGGTGAAAACACGTGGATCAACGCCTCCGGGAAACTCACCACCACCACGTCGAAGGTCACGGGAGCGACGACCCCATTACTGAAAATCACGCATGAGAAAACGGCTCTGCAGGTGACTGGCTACTTCTACCGTTGACGGAACGCGGTTTCGCTTGTTTCCAGCTTCGTGAGCCCTTCCTGTTTTCGACCTGTTTACCTGTCCTTGTGAGGAAATTCACGGAAACGATGCCTTTTCTCACAGCGTTGTGACATGCCCCCATGGATAATGGAGGCATGACAATCGCAACTCCGGAACGCTACGCACAGATGCTTGATTCCGCCAAGAAGGGTGGCTATGCCTACCCGGCCATCAACGTCACCAGCTCCCAAACGCTGAATGCCGCGCTCGCCGGTTTTGCCGAGGCGGAATCGGACGGCATCATTCAGGTCTCCGTCGGTGCCGCCTCCTATCTGTCAGGCCAGTCGGTCCGAGACAGAGTCACCGGATCGCGTGCGCTCGCGGCCTTTGCGTACGAAGTGGCTCGCAAATATCCCAGCATCACGGTTGCACTGCATACTGATCATTGCGCCAAGCCGTATCTCGCCGAGTGGGTCCGTCCGCTTCTCGCTGAGGAAATCGATGAAGTCGGGGCAGGCAAGGAACCGCTTTTCCAGTCGCATATGTGGGATGGTTCCGCTGTGCCGTTGACGGAAAATCTCAGCATCGCGCAGGAACTGCTGGAGCTTTCTCGCCAGGCGCACACAGTTCTTGAGATTGAGGTCGGTGCCGTCGGCGGAGAGGAAGATGGGAACCGCGCCGCCATCGACGACAAGCTGTACTCCACTCCCGCCGATGCCCTGCGCGTCTACGATGCGCTTGGTCTGGGGGAGAAGGGGCGGTACATGGCTGCTTTCACTTTCGGTAACGTGCACGGTTCCTATAAGCCCGGCATGGTGAAGCTGCGCCCGGATCTTCTGGGAGAGATCCAGCGGGAAGTGGGTGCGAAGGTCGGCGTGGAGAAGCCCTTCGATCTCGTTTTCCACGGCGGTTCAGGCTCCCGTCCGGACGAAATCGTCAGTGCCGTTTCCCATGGCGTCATCAAGATGAATATCGATACCGATACCCAGTACGCTTTCACGCGTCCAATCGCTGGCCACATGTTCACCAACTACGACAAGGTTCTCAAGGTCGATGGCGAGGTTGGAGACAAGGCTGAATACGATCCTCGGTCTTGGGGAGCAGCCGCCGAAAAGGGCATGGCCGCCCGCGTGGTGGAGGCGTGCGCACTCCTTGGCTCCGCAGGCAAAGCGTTGCGCTGACGTATCAACGCACTCCTCGGCGGTTAACCTCCCTGTTCATACGATGACGTACCCTGTGGGCGGCGGACTGGTTGCGCATGCCGGTGCAGCTGGTACCTTCCGCCGCAGCACGTAGGGGAGGCCTCATGCCAGGAATCATTCTTATCGGTGCCCAGTGGGGAGACGAAGGCAAAGGCAAAGCCACCGATCTCATCGGCACCAAAGTCGATTACGTCGCCCGTTTCAACGGCGGCAACAACGCTGGCCACACGGTCGTCGTCGGTGACGAGTCGTATGCACTTCATCTGCTTCCCTCAGGCATTATTAATCCCAACC
This sequence comes from Bifidobacteriaceae bacterium, assembly GCA_022650895.1. Classification (GTDB taxonomy): domain Bacteria; phylum Actinomycetota; class Actinomycetes; order Actinomycetales; family Bifidobacteriaceae; genus JALCQC01. Next base: position 53,283 of record JALCQC010000014.1, read on the forward strand.
TCATTCCGGTCATCGGCAACGGTGTCGTCGTCGATCCCGAGGTGCTTTTCCAGGAAATAGAGGGATTGGAGTCCCGGGGAGTCGATTGCTCTCACCTCCTGGTTTCCGAATCGGCACATGTCATTGCGCCGTATCACCGCACGCTCGACAAGGTCACCGAACGCTTCCTTGGAAAGCACAAAATCGGAACCACTGGCCGTGGCATCGGTCCTGCCTATGCCGACAAGATCAATCGTGTGGGCATCCGTGTCCACGATCTTTTCAATGCCGAACACCTGCGCAACAAAGTGGAGGCGAGTCTGCACCAGAAGAACCAGATGCTGGTGAAACTGTACAATCGCCGCGCCATCGACATCGATGAAACCGTCGATTCGCTCCTCACCTACGGCGAGAAACTGAAGCCGTACGTCGCCAACACGTCTCTTGTCCTCAATCAGGCGCTCGATGCCGGCAAGACCGTTCTGTTCGAGGGTGGCCAGGCGACCATGCTCGACATCGATCATGGCACTTACCCGTTTGTCACGTCATCCAACCCGACCGCTGGCGGTGCTTGCACGGGCACGGGTGTGGGTCCCACCAAGATCTCTCGTGTCATCGGCGTGGTCAAGGCGTACACCACCCGCGTCGGCGAAGGCCCGTTCCCCACCGAACTGGACGGTGACGACGGCGAGTGGCTGCGTCGGCAGGGACATGAATTCGGCGTCACCACCGGTCGTCCGCGTCGCTGTGGTTGGTTCGATGCCGTGGTGGCACGCTATGCCACGCAGGTCAACGGTCTTACCGACTTGGTGCTCACCAAACTCGATGTTCTGACTGGGCTCACCTCCATCCCGATTTGCGTCGCGTACGATGTCACGGCGGCCGACGGCACCACCAAGCGCGTGAGCGAGATGCCGGTTGATCAGGCCGAATTCACCTCCGCGCAGCCCGTCTATGAGCAGATGCCGGGGTGGACCGAGGACATCTCTGCCATCCACCGCTTCGAGGATCTGCCGCAGACCACGCAGAATTACGTACACCGCCTCGAAGAGATCTCTGGATGCCGCATTTCCGCTATCGGCACGGGTCCCCAGCGCGATCACATCATCGAAGTCCACTCTCTCATCGACTGAGGTGACTGAGGCGGCTGGGCCCGGATGCGGTTGGGGCACCTGTCGCTCGGAACATATCCGAATAAGCGCCTTCTTCGCGTGAGGGCGCTTCGGTAAAGACGGTGTGTCATTAAAGGCGGCATGTGAAGAGCACGAACCCTGTGGGAAAGGTTCGTGCTATTTTGTTCTGTGGTGATGGAACTCGCCAGGGCCTGTGGCCCGAACCGCATACCGCTGATGGTTCCTATTCCGTTGGGAAGTTTTGTGATGCTGGCGTTGCCGCCGCACGCTTCCCCTTTCGGGATAAGGAGGAGTCCCGTTGCACACACAAATGCACATACACAATCATCCGCGTCTCTCGGCTGTCGTGCCCGCACTCTGCGTCTTCGTAGGAGGGGCTATTGGCACCGCGCTCCGCACTGCTCTCAGCCTGTTGCAACCCACAAATTTTGCATGGCCATGGGTCACGTTCATCGTAAATTCTCTTGGCGCACTGCTTCTCGGCTTTCTGCTTGAATATCTCTCACGCACAGGCAAAGACGAAGGCTGTCGCAAACTCTTCCGTCTTTTCGCCGGCACGGGCGTCATGGGTGGTTTCACTACGTATGGCACCTTCATTTTGGAAGTCGACTCGCGCGTCATCGGCACCCATGTGGCTCTCGGTATCGGCTATGCGGTGGTGAGCATCCTGCTGGGTGTGATACTGGCGGGGGCGGGTATCGTCCTTGCAGATGCGGTCACCGCAAGGAAAATCGCCACAAACGCGCGAACTGCTGCGCAAGATGAGGAGGAAAAATGACGACTGCAACACTTTTCCTGTTCGTCCTCGCGGCGCTGTGCGGTGGTGTCGGAGCGGTCTGCCGTTTTCTCGTCGACTCGGCTGTCAACAGACACAACCGTCTCCGCTTTCCATTGGGAACCATCGTGGTCAACGTCACGGCCTGCTTTTTGCTGGGGCTGCTGACCGGCGTCGTTGCAACGTTTCCGGCACTTTCCGATCTCAAGTTCGTGCTTGGAACCGGGTTGCTCGGCGGCTATTCCACTTTTTCCACTGCCAGCGTGGAAGGGTTCCGTCAGATTCAGGCCGGGCATGGCGTCTCCGCGCTTTTGCACACTGGTGGCATGCTGATTCTCAGTCTCATTGCTGGTTTCGTGGGACTCATTATCGGGTAAGCCGCACTATAGTTTGAAAAATGACGTCATCACAACTCACCGAGGACCTCAATCGCGATCATGCCGCCGAGCTCAAGCAAGCGGCCGCCCGACTCGAGGGAACCGTTCGGCATACGACCCCTGTCCCTTCTAAAGTTTTGACCGATCTCGTGGGAGAAGAGGTCATTCTCAAACCGGAGAATCTTCAGGTCACAGGTTCCTTCAAGATTCGTGGCGCCTACAACAAGATCGCATCGCTGACCGATGAGCAGCTCGCCCATGGCATCGTCACCGCGTCGGCAGGTAACCACGCGCAGGGGGTTGCGTATGCGGCCCGGGAACGTCACGCAAAAGCCACCATCGTCATGCCGACCAACACTCCGCCGTTGAAGGTGGATGCCACCAGGGCCTATGGCGCTGACGTAGTGCTCGAGGGTGAGGTTTTCGACGACAGCTCGGCCTACGCCCAAAAGCTGGCAGACGAGCAGGGTATGACCCTCGTCCATCCTTTCGACGATTACCAAGTTCTGACGGGGCAGGGCACCATCGCTCTCGAAATCCTCAAGGATGTTCCCAATGTCACTGACGTCGTAGTTCCGCTTGGCGGTGGCGGCCTGGGTGCGGGAGTTGCTCTCGCGATCAAAACCTTCGCTCCCAACGTCCGCGTCATCGGCGCGACTCCGGAGGGCTCGCCTGCCTGGCGTGATTCATTAGCGGCAGGCCATGTCGTGCCAGCGGACGCCGTTCACACTTCTGCGGAAGGTGTTGCGGTCAAGGTTCCGGGTGAACTCACTTTCGCTCTCCTGCATCGCTATCTCGACGATCTCATCCAAGTCTCCGAGCAGGAGATTTCCGAAATGATCCTCACCATGCTCGAGAAGCACAAGCTCGTCGTGGAGGCCGCGGGTGCCGTTTCATTGGCGGCATTGGAGAAGCTGCGGGCCAAGTCGGAGGTTTTCCGCTCCGCCGAGGGTCGTCACGTCATTGTCCCGATCATCTCCGGAGGCAACATCGATACCGTCACCATCGGTGCCGTTATTCAGCGTGGCATGATCTCGCGTGGCCGCATCATGCAGTTCAGTGTCGAGCTCCCTGATACTCCGGGGCAGCTCGTCCAAATTGCGCAACATCTCGCCGCCAACCGTGCCAACGTCATCGAACTCAATCACGATCAGTTCAAGGCTTCCGCGCACTACAGCAATGCGGTATTGCTGGAGGTCACCGTCGAGACCAACGGCCCCGACCACATCGCTCAGATTCTCGATGATCTCCGTCGTTCCGGCTATAACCCGAAGCAGATCTACTGACCGATAGTCTGGGCGGCCGGCAAATCCATCAATCAGAGTTGAGGCCATGACCCCTTGTTGTCGCGATTTTCAAAGGCGCTGCAAGGGTTTTCGGTCAGCGCCCCGCAATGGTGTCTGCGACCAACGCCGGCAATGCTGTTTGTATGGGTTCCGAAATCAGCCGGGTCGCCAACGAATCATAGGGTGTGTGGCCCATATTCATAATGGTGATCGGTACGCCCGCCTGTGCCGCGATCGGTACGAGGGAGGCGGCGGGGAACACCTCCAGTGTGGAGCCAATCACCCAAAATTCATCCGCCCGTGTCGCCAAGCGCATGCTCTTCTCCATCGCGCCATCGGGCAGCGCTTCTCCGAAATACACCACGTCGGTCTTGAGAATCCCGTTGCAGGGACGTTCCTTAATGTCACCGTTCGCGGGAATCATTCGTGTGCAGCGGGGGTCCGGCGTCTCGTCGAGGTGCTCCATGATGTCGGCGGTCTTATATTCCTTACCGCAGCGCATGCAGTGACTTGTTCCGATTGTCCCGTGCAGGTTGACGATGACGTCACTGGAGTTTCCCGCCTTCTCGTGGAGCGCATCGAAGTTCTGCGTTGCAAGAAGGGTGAGCATTCCCGCTTTCTCCAGATCGACCAAGGCCCGGTGAGCTGCCCCTGGCTGTGCATTCCATACGGGGGACTCTTTCTGCCATCGCCAGGAGTATTCCCTATCTTCCTTATTTCCCATGAACCGATCGATGTTGTAGACGCTCATTTGGTCGGGATGCTGGGTCCACACGCCGTCTGGACCACGAAAATCGGGAATTCCCGCCGAAGTTGAGATGCCTGCGCCTGTCAGTACTGCTATTTTCTTCATAGCTCTGTCATAGCAGTTTAAAATGAAAACGTTGCAATGAAAGGCTTTTGAACGGTTCGACACGCCCGAATCTCATCGCATTTGCGTTGGTGTGTGGTTTCGCGTATATTTCTTTCTTGCTGCCCACGCAGCGGGTTGGTTCCCTGAGGGGATTGGCCTGGTGGGTGTGGTGTGGTGGTTTGAGAACTCAAGAGCGTTGTTTGTGC
>JALCQC010000015.1 GCA_022650895.1 Bifidobacteriaceae bacterium
CCAGTATTTCATTCGCCGGCTTGAACGAGGTGCCAACCGTCCATACAAGTGGAACAACCGTCAACATTGCAATGAAACAGACAGCTACCCACCAGACAACTTGAGCGACAACACGGCGAGGAGTAAACCCGTGCTTTCGTAAAGCACGGAGGTCGACTGCTTGTACCGCACTCATTCTGAATCCTCCTTATTTACGATACGCATATTGATCAAAGAAAAAACAAGAATAACGGCGAAAAGAACAAACGACAGTGCAGACGCATAGCCCATCTTCAGGGAGCCGAAGCCTTGGTTGAAGATGTAGTAGACGATGGTGACCGTGGCGGTTCCAGGACCTCCACCTGTCAAAAGGTATGCTTGGTCGAACACTTGGAACGAACCGATGATGAGTTGGATCGTCACGAGAAACATTGTTGGCCGGATGCTGGGAATCGTCACGTTGAGGAGAACCTGCCATGAGTTTGCTCCATCCAGACGAGCCGCTTCCTTCAACTCTGTTGGCACACTCTGCAGGCCTCCGAGGAAGATGATCATATTGGTTCCGAAACCAGCCCATACGCTCATCAGCACAATCGCAAGCATCGTATATCGAGGATCATCGAGCCAGCTTGGTCCAGGGATGCCGAACCAACCCAAAAGGGAGTTCAGCATTCCCTTGTCCTTGTTGAGCACCCATGCCCAAATAATCGCAGTGGCGACGCTGGAAGACACTACAGGAATGTAAAACAGCGTTCTAAAGATCTTCGCCGACCACGTCTGCCTATTAAGCAACAGGGCTGTGCCCAGGGAAACCACCAATCCAAGAGGAACAAAGAGGATTGTGTAGTAGAAGGTGTTCTTCATCGCCACCCAGAAAAACGGATCCTTGAACACCTCGATAAAGTTCTGCAGACCCACCCAGTTCGGAGCCTGTATCACTGAGTAATCGGTCAAGCTCGTACCCGCGGCAAGGATCAGCGGAAGGATGGAGAAAATGAGAAAGAATAAAAGAGGAATCGCCAGAAACATCCATGCCGCATGAGTCTGCTTGCGCAAGGACACATTTCTCGGATTTTCCATCAGCACATTACTTGGATTCTTTTTCTTCTCTCGACGATTCCCCCCAATCTTTAGCCGCCGCTTTACCACATCTGGGCTACTCATTTTCAGTCCCTCCCATCATTAGTTGTCTCATTCATGTCAAGAACGCACACTAAAAACCAGCAAGTCTCAAAACGAATTCGCAATACATCGCATTGGCCCATGAGAACCATGGTCTCGTGTATTTAGTGGGATCGTTCGCATCAAAGGACTCATGGATAAAACCCGTTCCGGCATCAGTGGAGGAAAGAGTTTCAAGCAACCGACTCTTTTCTTCTTCATCCGATGACGTGATGCCTTGTGTGGCAAGTGCAATGGGCCAGATATATCCGGAAGGAGTGTGAGGACTACCGATACCTTCAGCCGCAGAGCCCGAGTACCAATATGGATTATCAGTGGACAGAACCATTTTTCGGGTACGCGCATAAGTGTCTTCGTCCGATGTCCATCCGAGGAAGGGCATTGAAAGCAGGCTGGGAAGATTCCCATCGTCCATGAGCAGGACATTGCCCCGGCCATCGACTTCGTAGGCATAGACCTTCCCCCACTTTTCGGTCTCCACCGTTCCGTACTCTGCGATTCCCCTTTCAATGTCACTTGCAAGAGAAAGGGCTTGGTGAGCCAGCTCATGATTGGAGAACTCGTTCTCCACAATCTTTGCGGCCAATCTCAGAGTTAAGACAGCAAAAGCGTTTCCAGGAATGTTATAGCCATAGACCGTCGCATCATCACTTGGCCTGAAACCGCTCCACGTCATGCCAGTAAACGCTGATTCCGGCCCCTTCCCATCACGCACCAAGGTGTCTGTTGGAGCCAGAGGGTCCGGCCTCTCAAACAGATAGGTCGACTGTGATTCATGGTTTTGCTCGGTACGCCATACGCGGATAATCGCAGAAAGCGCGTCCTCGAAGTCGCCGAGATGCTCCTTCGTGCCGCCCTTACTCCACACTTCATAAGCAAGCAGTAAAGGTGAGCACAAAGAATCGACTTCATACTTCCTCTCCCAGATCCAGGGACTCATCTGTGTCTTATCGTCCTGATGTCCTGCGGAGTTGGCGCTGGGGTTGAAGGCATTTGCGTAGGGATCCAGAAGGACGTCATCAAGCTGTTTCCTCGACACACCTACCGCCAATTCGAGTAAGTTCTCATCGTCACCGATAAAGCGCAGGTAAGGCAATAACTGCCACAGGGAATCACGGAGCCACATGGCAGGGATGTCTCCGGTAACCATGAAGGCTGTCCCATCGTCATCAAAATAAACGGCTGAGCTCAAAGTGTCCATAAAACACTTTTCGAAAATTGCCGCTGCCTTGGGCGAAACTGTGTCTCTTACCTTTGAAAAGACCTTGTTCCGTAGAGAATCCGAGATTTCCGTCATCCTTTGACACTTTCTTCGATGAATGCTTCCTTGCATTACCACGAACATAATAACATACTTTTTATATATTTGAATCATTATGTATAAATAAAGATAAATATATTCTATTTCCTCTTACTGAGGGCAGCGTACGTACTTTTGCACCTGCTGATCGAACGTCAATGAGACCGTCGTTTCCCCAGCCTCTATGTCAACGCGTTCATAAAGAGGGGCATATCCGCGATGAACCAAGGAAACCTCGGCGTGCCGTCCCCTCATCTTCACCTGATATGTGTTGAAAGCACCTTCACGATAGGCAAAACTTTCCCCATCATCTTGATAGTGCAGATACGTTGCCGAATCTCCCCATACCTTGAAGGTGATTTTGTTCTCGGACGACACATCAACAGAATCAGTAACCACTCGCAGGGGAAGAATCGTCCCTTCTCTCACAAACAGGGGCAACGAGTCGATACCCGCTTTCACAACAACATACTGACCGCCTTCGAATCTCTCGCCCGTCCAAAAATCGAACCAATTATCTGCAGGCAAATACACAAGCCGATGATCCGTACCGGGAGTCAGTACCGGTGCCACCAATAAATTCTCCCCCACGAGGAACTCATCGTTGAGATTCTTGACTTCCTCATCCTTCTCATAATGCATTACAAGGGGACGCATCACAGGTAGACCAGTCTTCTCCTCTTTGGCGAAGAGATCATAGAGATAGTCAATGAAGGAATACCTCAGCCTGACGTACTTTCGATAGATTGAAAGAGTTGGCTCCCCAAAGCGCCATGGCTCTTGAAGCCTTGTCCCCACACAACTGTGATTTCTGAAAAGCGGTGAAAACACGGCTGCCTCAATCCAGCGGGAAAGCAGTTCCCCTGTGGTGTCATCGAGGAAACCACCAATGTCTGCGCCCACAAAGCTGAATCCACTGAGTCCTAGATTGCATAGTTGTGGAATCGACATCCGCAAGTGTTCCCACGAACTGCGATTATCGCCAGTCCATACAGTGCTATATTTCTGCGTTCCAGCATATGCAGCACGGCTGATGACGAAGGGCCGCTTGCCGGTTTGCTCCTTCTGTCCCTCATACGTCGCCCGGGCCATATTATGCCCGTACACATTGTGCATCTGCTCAATGGTGGAAGGCCTGTCTTCGTCATAGAAAACCGTGTCTGCGGGTAGCGGCCCGTCGAAACTAGCGGGCTCATTCATGTCGTTCCACACTCCGGAGACGCCATTATCCGTCAAGAACTTCTGCTTGTGCGCCCACCAGTCACGGACCTCGGCACGACCGAAATCCGGAAATGCGGATTCTCCGGGCCACACCCGATTGATATATGTCTTCCCCTCTGGAGACATGGCAAAGAAGTGATTCTTCTCTCCCTCGGTAAACACCGGGTAGTCTGGATCCATTTTCACGCCTGGATCGATAATGACAACAACCTTTATCCCCCTCTTCTTCAGTTCATTTGCCATTTTTTTCAGATCGGGGAACCTTCGAGGATCAGTGGTGAAAACCCTATATCCCTTCATATAGTCGATGTCGAGATGTATGGCATCACACGGTATTCCAAATTTACGCAAAGTCTTGGCGACAGTCATGACTTCGCTCTCGTTGATGTATCCCCAACGAGACTGCTGATAACCGAGTGTCCATTTTTGCGGCAGAGGGGTTCTCCCCGTCAAAAATGTGTAATTTCTGACTACGTCAGCCATCGTCTCTCCACCGATGAGGTAATAGTCGATAGGGCCACACTTGGCAGAATAATAGAAATATTCAGAGCTTTCCTTGCCAAGATCGAAATGGCTAGCGTAGGTATTGTCAAAGAAAATTCCATAAACGACATTCGAGCGCAACCCAATGATGAAAGGAATGCTCTTATACAGTTTGGTCGTGGACTCAAGCTGATTTCCCTCATCGGTGTTCCAATTGTCGTAAGCGTAGCCCCGCTTATCCAAGAACCCCGTTTTATCCCCGAGACCATAAAAATGCTCATCCGAATGAAGTTGCTTGACCACCTCGCGCGTCGATGTCGCTGTATCCTTCTGTGCTTGATGGCCCTCCGCCTCCATCAAGGCAAGCTGCTCAGCACTCGTCATGCGGGGCAACGGCGATCTTTCGCCACGATAGTCACACAAAACTGGAGTTCCGTCCCGTTTATACATATCTATAAAACCGTCGGAGTCCACTTCTATGCGAAGCGCGGACGTGGTGATGGAAGTTAGTGCTTCATCATGCTCAATGTCCACGTCGACATCCTGGCTGCACTCACCGTCCACCGCATAAGAATGTTGCGAAAGTGTAGGTCCCACCTGCACCCGAACGATTTCGGGTGTGATGACACTCAACCGCAGGGGCCCCAGTAGGGTGCCTTGCAGGTCAATGACTCGATGATCACTTTTCTCTTCAACGTTGCACATGTCTCAATCCCTTGAAAACTAACGACGGTCCGGAATCGCCTTTCCGCTCACCCAAGGCAAGTCCGGACCATCAGTCATTCCCTTTCCCCTGTTAAAACTTGAATCTCAATGTGACGACTTGGAAGGAATGAAGCGCGAGCTTCACCACCTCGCCGGGTTGCGCCTCGACGATGGACTTCGGAACGTTGGGGTTGTCCACTTCGATCAGCCCCACCTCTTGGACGCTCTTCCATGGACGATCCAGTTTCACCGATCCCTGCTCGCCTGTTCCAAGAGACTCGTAAACCCTGACGATGAGATCTCCCGAACGGTCCTCTGCCAGTTTCACTGATTCGACAAGCACTCCCTCAGCATCCACTGACATCAAAGGCGTGATGGCACGAGCACCGCTGACAGCTCTTGCTGGCACATTCAGCCTGTATCCCTGACGAATGGTTTCCTTGACGCTCTTGCCGACTCCAAAGCTGACAGTCGAGTCTTGCTCGGCAATGTCGGCGTCTGGCATCGGCCAGTGGACCGCACGGAGCAGTGAAACTCGCATGCCGATCCCAGGCCTGCCATCGCTCATCTTTATCTCGCGGATATCATGACCGTACTTTGAATCATTCGCAAGGCCGACTCCGTGTTCCTTGTCACCCACGAACACCCAACGATGCGCAACAGTTTCGTACCGTGCCTCATCCCATGAAGTATTCGTATGGGTCGGACGCTCAATATGCCCGTATTGAATTTCAGAGAGCGCGGAGGCAGAGAAATCCTTCACCGGAAATGCCTGCTTAAGTACTTTGTCACTCTCGTGCCAATCCACATGGGTGTGAATCTTCAAAGCATCAACGTCCATATCCAACGTGATGGTCTGCTCGTAAGCGGAACTCCCAAGGAGTCCCGAAACTCTGACAACACCATCAGAATCAACGTCGATGTCTTTGACTTCGGCACCTGGCAAGGGCATCTTCATGTACGTATCCTGAATGTCCCACGCTTCCCATTGCGACGGAACGTCCCTGAAAAGTTGAAGATCATTGCCCGGAAGGTTAGGGTCGATGCTCTCTTTCCCACTGCGCAGATCAACAGCCGATATTATTTTCCCTTCCTCGGAAAGGACATACGCAACATTGGCGTTGCTCAAGGAAATCGTTCCATCGGCATTTTTCTCAACCTTTGCAGAAGGCTCTTCTGCCGGCGCGATTGCCAGCGGGGCCACACCCGCTTGAGCAAATGGAGAAGAATTCGCCTCCAGCCGCATATTCCCGTCACCCACCAGCGAGGCGATAGCTGAGTGGATAATCGCTTCTGCATCGATCTCCATCTTCCGATAAGCTTCCTCAGCGTCTTCGTAAACCCACTCCATGGCAGACCCCGGAAGGACATCGTGGAATTGGTACAGCAAGGTGTTCTGCCACATATCCTGCAGCGCATCATAGGGGTATTCGAAGTCGCTTGACAACGCCGCGTGAGCGGACCACAGTTCGGCTTCCCGGAGCAGGGATTCCATCCTGCGGTTGCCTTGCTTGGTCTTTGCCTGCGTCGTCGACGTCCCTCGATGCATCTCCAAATAGAGCTCTCCCACCCAACGGGGAGGATCCTTCAGTTCTGCCTGCGCCTTTTCAAAAAATTCCTCAGGTGATGCAATTTGGATGGTAGGAGAGCCTTCCAGATTCTTCTGAAGGTCAATCCTCTTCATCATTTCGCGAGTTGGTCCACCGCCACCGTCGCCGTAGCCAAAGAGCAGAATACTTGTGTTGCCCTTCCCTTTTTCCTTATAACGCTTCTCCGAGAGCGCCACATCGCGGGGGCTAACCTGCGACCCATAGGTATCTGACGGCGGGAAATGTGCGAACAGTTCCGAGCCATCAATTCCTTCCCAAATAAATGAATTATGCGGGAAAGTGTTCGTGTCGTTCCATGACATCTTTTGCGTCAGAAAATAATCGCAACCTGCCAATTTCGCAATTTGGGGGAAGGCTCCCGAATATCCAAAACTGTCGGGCAACCACGCAATCTTCGAAGAAGTCCCGAATTCTTTTTCAAAGAATCGAGTTGCGTAAAGGAATTGTCTGGCCAGCGACTCACCAGACGGCATATTGATATCGCTTTCAACCCACATTCCTCCAACTGGAATGAAGTCTCCGCTCTTCACCTTTTCTTTGACCCTATCGAATAATTCAGGATACTTTTCCTTCAGCCACTTGTATTGCTGAGCCGAGGAAGCGGCAAACTTGAAATCTGGATACTCCTCCATCAGTTCGAGAACGTTGCTGAAAGTTCTCGCAACCTTACGTTTCGTCTCACGCTCTGGCCACAGCCAAATGGTATCGATGTGAGCATGCCCGATGGAGAAAATCGAATGACTGTCCTTCGGAGCGGGCTGCGAAAGCACTTCCTTGAGGCAGTCCCTCGCCGCCTGAGCCGTTCCAGGAATGTCCGCCGGATCCATCACATTCATGGCATCTTCAAAACTGGCCATAATGTTTGCATATCGGGTTCGTGACGGATCAAGCTCTTTGACAAGCCCCTCAAGCACTTCCAATTCCTGAATGAGATTCCACACGCGCAGATCGAGAAGGCTGATCTCGATCTTTCCCACCTTATAAAGTTCAGGTCCGGTGCTGACGCCTTTTTTACCAAAGGGAGTCGTGAACTCCGGTGGATTGACAAACAGTCGTGGATTTGCCGCTGCCTCAATATAATAGTGGAAATCCTGACCGCAGTCAGGAAGTGGAACCCTAGAGTTCCAAGGCTCTACGGCCTTAATGATCGTACCGTCCTCATCCCTGACAAGTGCTTCTGCCTGGAAACCGGGCATGATGTAATCTTTCTTGCCCAAGTCGACAAGGAGCTCAGGCTGGTGATTTTCCAACTCACTTGACCACTCCTGGGGAACTGTTCCCTCTACTTGAAACCACCAAGTGTCCCATGGGGAACCCCACGGTTGCCCGATCTCAACCCTCTCATAGGGAGCACTCTTTGCAGCAGCAAAATCTACTGGCTCTCCCCCTACTTTCCATCCGAGAATGTCGAGTGGCACCTTTTGTGAATATTGATTCGGCAGAAGATATCGCGCCACGAATCGGTCCAGTCGCCTAAAAACCATCTCATAATGAGTGTCTGGCATCAGTTCTCCTCCTCATTGAGGTTCTTCATAACCTTAAAGATTCTTACAACACATTAAATAATAATGTATATACATAAAATGTAAAATCATATTAGAGTGTTGCCATATGCAGGCAGCTCAGATGATTTTCATTCCTGCTGCCGAAACGGCCTCATTACTTCATGCTGAGGCAAAATGGTCATCATGCCGTGAACGAGAGAGACCTTCCGAGAAAAACAAAAACCCGAAACCAAAAGTATTGTCCTTCTTGGTTTCGGGAATATAAACAGAATTTAGTTTTGTTGCGAAGACAGGGAGCTACTTCAGAAAGTCATCATTCCATTCCGATAACGCTTACCTTCATGCTGTGATGCTCCTTCTTCCCTTGAACAGGCTCCTGAGAAGTCCGCTCCTGAAAACCAAAACGATGATGACTGTGGCGAGAACCGCGACCCACGGAATGGAGAAACCTGCGGCGACTCCCGATTGGTCGATGAGAACGCCTGCCAGTGTCGATCCCAGCGACGAGCCCACGGCGGAGGCTGTACTCAGCCATGACAGTCCCTCAGTGAGATAGACTCCCGGCACGCTGTCTTCGATAATCATATTGCACGTGGCAAAAGTCGGAGAGACAAACAGACCAATGATGAACTGCATAATGCACAGCACGAGCAGGTTGCCCCTCACAAAAGTGAAGGCGATGAATCCTAAGGTCAGAATGGTGAGGCAGAGCAGGTAACGCACCCACAGAGAACCACGCCACTGCCGGGAGCCATAGATGAGCGCCCCCACTAGGGAACCACATGCCATAGTGGCCATGACCACACCCACGATGTATTCCTGCCCCTGCTCCTTCGTCATGGCGACAAGACACACATCGTAGGCGCTGAAGCTCATGGAAAATACGGTGAAGCTCGCCACCACCAGCAGCATGCCCGGGAAGCCGAGTGCAGTACGGGTTTTCATGGTGCGCATCAGCGCAATGGGTGACCGGCGGGAATGACGACGAGAGTGCCGAATCTCCTCCTGCTCCACTGTCTCGTTGCTGACGGTGGGCGCATAGGGAATTTCCGCGGAGCGTTCGACGTGAACCTCCTCCACTTTCATCGCGGGGGCCGCTGCGCTGCGCAGAGCAAAGAATACGGTGCCTCCAATCGCCAAAGCGATCAAAGGAACGAAAAGCTGAGAGACCGGGTGCACGGCCGTGGCGAGGAAGGTCGCCAGAACAGGGCCGATCACATAGATCAGCTCATCTACCGCCGATTCAAACGAATAGGCGGAGGCCAGCATTTTTGTTTTCGTCTCAGGACTGTTCTCGCTGTCACGGCGCAGAACCCATGTCCAGCGAGTACGCACCAAGGCACCGAAACTGAACTGGGTGAGTCCCATCAGTATCGCCATCACATAGAGAGAGCCCATGGGAAAGCGGAAAAGAATGGACGCAGCAAAAGCTGCGAGAGTGATGACGGAAAGAGGTAGGGCCACCCGTCCCACCACACGCTGCCCGTAACGGTCAAAGAGGCGTGCGAACACCGGGGTGGCGACGGCGGCGGAAATGACGTAGACGGCGCTGAGAGTTCCAGCACTCGTCCAGTTGCCATAAAGGTGGTTGATGGCGAGAACGATGCCCAGTGAGATCATGGACATTGGCAGACGCGCAAGAGCTGCGGAGATACTGAACGACTTCGCCCCGGGAACCTTGAAAAGTTGCAGATAGGGGTTCTGATGCCCGCTCATCTCTCCTCCTTCGAATGCGCTAGCTCACCTTGCCATGGTAGACAAACTTATCGTAGTGGCCACCGTCAACCGTAGGCGCGCCGACGTGTTCTGCGACACGGCGAAGTCCGCGATGATCGTAGAAACCATAGCTGCAGGTCGAATCGGTGTAAAGGTAGTAGCCTTCAACGCCATGCTCGCGCAGATGGGCGAGGAAGCCGTCGTAGAGCCGCGATCCCAGTCCGTGCCCACGAGCCTTTTCCGAAAGAATGAAGAGTAGCAGTTCCGCACCGGTCTCTTTGCGGACATCGGAGGTCATGCGCTCGGTGTCGGCACGGTCTTGTGACAGATAGTTCACGATGTTGCGGCCATGGTCGGTGGCGGAAAGAGCGGACGTAGTCGCCATGAAGGCGGACTCAAGACGAGAAGGGTCCCCCACCTGCGGCTTGTCACCGTCGACCCGGGCGAGCAACGCGCCCAGAAGCGTTCCGTCTTCTTGTGAAATGGCCACCTGCGAATAGGTGGCTTCGCGCACCAGATGCAAGGTGTCGTTCATTGCCGTGAGAGTGGAAAACTCGTGACCTTTGGCTGTCGTATCGTCAAACCACATCTGCCGTGAGAGTTCACTGATTGCTTTGATGTCCTCAGGCTGTGCCTGTCTCAACTGCGTGCGCACACTTCTCGCTTTCCTCGATATTCAATAAACGTGTCGCTTTTCAAGCACGCTTCAGCCTATCAGCACACCGCCCCCATATCGCCGGAAGCTGAGTCCCCGCGAGCGCCCGACATCGATCAGTCCTCACCGACGTCCTTCCCCTCCTCAAGCGCCGTCAGCAACTCGGATTCACCCCGCACCGCCGTGAGGATCTCCTCCTCGGTGCGCAGGTCATCGGCCCTGATGATGCGGTCGGATTCCTGCGTGCGATCCACGTAATAGAGGCAGGCCTCTATGTGGTCGAGTGGAACCTGTTCATTCCTCATGAACGCGATTCGATACAGTTCCAGCTGAAGCTGCGCGTTGAGGACATCGCGTGCAGCTGTGGGTTTCCGCCCGGTTTTCCAGTCAACGATGGTGAAATACCGTCCGTTCTCGTCAGCGATGTCGGTGCCATCGAACGACCCTCGGAAGATGGCATCAATCTTTGCCACGACGCGCAGACCGAACACTTCGATCACATATTCTCGCTCCAACGCCTCGACGTTACGATCTGCCCATCGCGAGCCCATGAGGTTGCGCTGCCAGCGCTGTAGACGAGAACCTTCCGTCCCTTCACCGCTGTCAACGGGCGGTTCGGCCGTGTCCTCGTCGAAGAATTCCTGCGCCCACGCATGGAACCGCGTTCCCAGCGATGCCGCGAAGTTCGGAGGTTGCGGGACGGGTCGCAGAATCCCAAGCAGCTGCTGTTCCTCTTCCTCGCCCTGCGCCGCCGCAAAATGCTGGAGTCGGGTGACGCCGAGGGAAAGGCCAGGAAGCACGCGTTGGGCACGTTGACGAAGGCCTTGGATTCCCTCGGTCTTCTCCGCGGTCGCGCCAGTCGAGGTAACACTTGCGTCAGCCGAGGCACGCTCTTCGAAGGAAGAAATGTTCAGGCTACGCTGAGCCATCACCTGGTGCGCACGGTTCAGCAGGGAACCCTCCTCCCCAGCGAACTGTGTGGGTATCTTCGCACCGGAAGCTCCTTCTTCGAGCGGATCCTCCAGCGCAGCATTCTCCACCGCGCGAGCCGAACGTACCAACGCCTGGTAACGATCGGACTTCAGCGCGAGAGGCCATGCCGTCTCAGTCGAGACGCCTGTGGCGGATTCACGGTCGAGGTCGTCATTGGTCACCAGCTCCACAGAATCCATGACAAGGCGCTTGAGCTCGTCGGCGTCGTCACCAAGGAACGATCCGATGCACTGCCGTTCCACTCCCTCTGCGCCATGGACGTCGAAACCGGGTTCCATGCCACGGCTGCTGAACTGTTCAGCATCGTCTTGCCCACCCTCGCTCGCGGCACTGGCAGAGCGCTGGGAGACGAAATCGGCGGCATCCTTCCAGAAGATCCCGGCCTTGGAAGGCGTAATGTCGGTTCGCAGCACCTGACTACCATCCTTGGACGTCTTATCCTGCTTCTCATGTGCATTGAAAGACAGCATGACGGCATCCTTGCTGCGCGTGAGGGCAACATAGGCGAGTCGGCGTTCATCGGCGTGCGCTCGGGAACCGTACTCCTCCCGTAACGACAGGAAATCAAAGGTCTGTCCGATTTTCGCATTATCTTCGTCTGCGCCAAAAACCTCAGCATCCAAAGTATCCACCGACTTGATGAAATACAAGGATTCCACCGGCTTGTCAGGTATTGCCCCATGGGGGAAACGAGGAAGTATGCGCGCATCGGTTCGCATGGGCGCAGGAACGGCGGAAGGACTTTCGATCCATGACTTTGCCGTCACCGTAAAATGCAGATGCTGGCGGTCCGAGCTGCCCTCTTCGGGCTCCTCCCCCCTGACGGTGAGCGAATTGGCCGAGGGAAAGACGCGCTCCTGCATCTCTGGAACGGCAACCGCCCGGAAACCAAGCCCCTTGGACTGGTGAATGGTCATGAGGATGACGTCCGCACGCCGGTCATGCGAGACGACAGGTTCCGGAGGATCCTTCTCAAACGTCTGCACCCACTGCACGAAACCACCCAACGTGGGAGAGAGACCGGCAGGCAATTCCGATGAATAGGTATCGACCATTTGGAAGATCACTTCAAGATGTGAACCCACCTCTGAACGTGTCACGCACACGGAATCCGGAGAATCCAACGCTGCGGAGACAACGAGGTCGATGTCAAGATCCAACGCCTCCACTGCCTCATGCAATGCAGCAGAGACACCTGCGTTCTTTACTGCCTCCACCCGTCGCAGAATGTGGGAAAGACGTGTCACTGACCGCAGCGTGAAAGCAGAAAAACGGCGTGATGCACCGTCACCATAAGACCGCATCCGCTCCGAGACGGATTCGTCGAGAATGACTTCCACCAAGGTGGTAAGGTTCGGCACCACGTCGCGATACTGGCGCACCAGCGCCCTCTTTTGCGCCAAGTCTTCCCGACCCGTTCCATAACCGGCGGCCCGCAACGCGGCATACTGCAACTGCGTATTGGCATCGTTCGCCATGTCGGCAAGGAGACGCAGTTGATCGCCTGGGACACTGAACCGCGGCGATCCCAGCAAACGCAGAATGGAATCACTCGCCGTGTGATCGGTGACGGCCTCCAAAAGCGCAAAGAGATCCTGAACCTCCGGTTGCTGCATGAGATCCGAAAAGCCCACCACCTCGTAGCGCAGATGCTTTTCTTCAAGCGCCGCACGGTACTCCGCCATGCGGGCTTTCGAACGGACCAGAATAGCCACGGGAGTCTCTGCATCGTCCTTGTATTTCGCGCTGTAGTAGGCAGCGAAATTCGCGACGGCCTCCGCCTCCTGATGCCGCGAGGAATACCCGGTTACCGCGAGACTTCCGTTGCGCACTGACTGGCCTTCCCGAGGCAGAACGCTTAGCGTTTTCACTTCCACCTCACGGACGCGCGAGCTGGTGACGGCGCCTTTGCGGCTCAGAAGATCATGCTGACGCAAGGGGGTCGTCATCGCGTTTGCGGCGTCAAGCACAAGCTTGGGGTTGCGAACCGAGGCAGACAGTGTGTTCGGTTCCGTGGAATCGAGACCGAAATCACCCCGAAAGAGCGCGAAGGCCCCCGGACTCGCACCACGCCAGGCATAGATGGACTGGAAGGGATCCCCCACAGCCGTCACCGCAGAACGCACTTCCCGCTCACCACTGCTGCGCCGTACACCCGCAGCGTCCCCGCCTCGGCGCGGATGGAACAGCTTCGCAATCAACTTGGATTGAGTGGTGGAGGTGTCCTGATACTCGTCAAGAAAGACGTGTGTGAAACGGCGGCGATATTCCTGCCCAATGGAGGGGAACCGCTCCAGCAGCTGCAGAGCGTAGACGGTGAAGTCCGAGAATTCGGCAAAACCGTTGGCACGTTTGCGTTCATCGTATTTTCTCGCTAGACGCAAGAGGACACGGCGCTGCTTAGCGGTATCGAGCAACACCTTTGCACGGTGCAGCGAGCGCAGATGCAGCTTCTCCGAATACTCCGCAAAAATCTTTTCCTTGTTCTTCTTCCCTCTCAGGGAGGAAGTTATCTTAGGTTCTTCTTCCAGGGCCTCGGCAGCCTCCGGATTATCGGCAAGTTCCTTATCAATGAGATCACTCACCCGCAAAATGAACTCGTCGTTCCATTCCTCCGCCCGTTCAACGGCAGAACCGAAGCTGAGATGGTCCTCATCGATCATGTAGTTGAGACACTCATCGGAAATCTCGAGCACCCCGCTCACCAAGGCGTCAAAGCGACTGACAGGTGCCTCCCCTTCGGAAGGGTCGTTCTCTGGAGCCGACGCATCCTCGGAATCACCGTTTTCTGCGTTCGCAGCCGAAAGATCGCCGTCAGCGCCCTCGAAGAGCTCCGCCATCGACTCTGAAACGACGCCGCTCGCAAGCTCGTACCGCCCGGCATCGCTGAGGGGCATCACCGACTGTTCCACTCCGATGAGCAGACCGTATTGGCGCACAATCTGTTGGAAGAAGGCGTCGTAGGTCAGGACCGTAGGGTGCGATGTCAATGCCTCCACACTCGCGGACCCAGAGGGAGCATCCGCGCGAACGTGCTGTGTCACCGCCGAAATGACGCGGGTCTGCAGCTCCTTGGCAGCCTTGTTGGTAAAGGTAAGGCCGAGGATGGAGTCGGGGCGGATCCCATGTTTCGTGATGAGTTCGATGATGCGCTGCGTCATCGTATACGTTTTCCCCGACCCCGCTCCGGCGACGACCAGGACATCGCTGCCAGGGTCGGCACTGACGACCGCCCTCTGCTCGGGAGTCTGTGAAATCTTGTGAATCTGCGCGCTCATGCCCGCTCCTCCTGACCGCTCTGAGATTCCCTTTGCGTCTCAACGTCGCCATAAACAGTGTGCGCGACCTCCGGCCACGCCGGACATATCCCCTTGAAAGCGCAATAGGTGCACTGCTTCCCGCGTTTGGGAACGAAACGATCCGCCTGCCGGTAACCTGCCGCGTAAAAGATCCTCGAGATCATGGAAAGACACCACAGCAGCTGATCATTTTCCGCCGCCGCCTCACCAAGATTTTCCAGGGCAGCAAAGACCTCGGAATCATGGTCGTGGTCCTTGAAGAAAGTGCCGATTCGAGGAGCGTGAGGACGTGGCGTGTACTGAGTATTGAAACGTTCCCGATCTGCGAAGAGCGCCGGCTGGTAACCACCCTCGGCTCCGTAATAGGCCGCCGGCTGACTGCCATGTTTCACATCGAAGAGCATGGAGCGTTCCACCGTTTTCCCATCGACCTTTTTCTGAGCGAACAGCATCCCCAGTTGATAGCACACAAGCTGCAGATCGGAGAAAACCTGAGGTGACGAATGCTTCTCCCCTGTCTTGTAATCAACGACGTGGATCCACTCCCCCTCCTTCTCCTTGGCCTCACGATGCTCCAAACGGTCGATGCGACCGCTGAGCGTGATGCGCGTCTTCTGGGAGAAGTCGGCGTCGAATCCCTGTGCAAGCGTGGTCAGAACAGCCGCCACCGAAGCGGCCTCCACTGTCCCGAGTCCGTCGACATTGCGGAGCATGCTCACGAAGTCCTTCAAGCTGAAACTCGCATGGAATTCCTTCTCCGCTTCCACCGACGTCAGCATTCCTATGACATTGCTCTTCTCGGTGCTCTCACCGTGCTTTCTCGTAACGGCCACACCATAGGAGGATTCCCTGCTCTCCACAAAATACGTTGCGATGTTTTTAAGAACCGTCTGTGAGCTTCCGTTCTGAAGCCTCACCGCGTACCGGTCCGCCGCCTCCCTCGGCTGCGGCTGCTGTGCCCGCAGCTGCGCGAAATGATGCATCATCAGCTGCGCGATCTCTTCCGCGGATTTCTCACGGTCCATGTCCCAACCCTGCTCAGTGGCATACTGGGCGCACGCATGGATCAGGGTTCCGAAACTCATTGCCGTATTCGTCTGACGGGGGCCGTTGTATTTGTTTTCCATCGCCCACTTCAGAGGGCATTGCCAGATGCCGTCGACGCTCGACGGAGACAGTGTGACGGTAATCTCGTCGTCGTGAACGTCAGCGTCCACCTTCTCTTTTTTGGCAGACGGGACGCCGGAATCCTCAGAATCCTCCACGTCTCTCATCGGCGCGACGAACGTCCAATCGCTGACGGCGGCACCGCTCACGCCCGCCCGTGCAAGGTAGCGCAGAGTTTGTGCGGCATCGGCAACAGTCTGAGGCAACTCGTCGATGGACGTGCCGGCGTCGGGATGCGACTCGTAGAAAGCGGCCAGTGTGGCACGCGCAACAGCAACCAGACCACGTGGACTGGCATCCAATCCTCCACGAGAAGGTTCCGCGCCCTCGACCGAATCATCCACACCCACCTGGGTGAAATCCTGTTCCGCATCATCGCTATCCATGGGAGGGAAAAGTTCGGGCATGAAAACCGTCAGAAACTCCGAGGGGCTCATCTCGTCCGAACGAACAGCACTCACTGTCACCTGCTGCGTCCCACGCGTGAGAGCGACCAAGAGGCTTTTCATCTCCGAGTACAAGGTTGCCAGGCGAGGACGCGCCGACCCCGTTACCGAATCGACGGATCCCGTAAAACCAGTCAACCCGTGCAGCCGCCGCGACAGAACAGTATCCGCAAGAATCTCCGCGCCGAAAAGCGTGTTGCGGGGAGTGAGGTTCGGCCACACATCCTGCTGCAGGGAGGGAATCCAGACGTAGCGTTTCTCCATTCCCGAAGCTCCTGCCGGAGTGGTGAGAATAACGGCATTGTCCCGCGGTGCGACTTTTGCCAGGGAGTCCGCTTCGATGTCGAGAGCCGAGACGGTATCGATGAATTCCTGAAGGCTCTCTTCCGGATCCGCGGCCTCAGCATGAGCGAAAAGTCGGATGACAGTGTCGAGGAGACGGTTCGCCTCAAGCCCTTTTCTTCCGGAGTCGAGCGCCTGTTTCCGCCATGATTCCGCCACGTCACAAGCGTCCCACACATACCACAGCGCCGCATGAACACCGCCGGAAGGAGCGTCTTTCCAACGATTCCGAGCCGTCCATATGATGTCGGAAATCTTTCGAACAGACTCAACATCCCGATCTCCGCTTCGGCCACGCCCCCTCTTGAGAATGGAGGTCAGAAGCCCCATGACAGTGGCACGCGCCTCGCTACTCCCCAGCAACAGAATCGTCAGCAGCTCGTCGGAGCCCAGTGCGGTGGGAGTGTCGGCAACGACGTGCGCACCCGACTCCGTAACCGTCTCTGAAGTGGCAGACACGTCCGAATCGGTAGCCATATTCAGGTCAGCAACCACAGCCGGATCTGTACGTGTCTCGGCTCCCGTCAGACGTTCCCACTCCGAGCGTAACACCGCGAAACGAGCACGTGCCTCGGCACCTTCTTCACCCTCTTCGGTCTCTCCTGACTCCGTCGCAGTGATGGAAGCCGCTTCAAGAACGGCGAGAGACTCGAGTGCCGCCATCAGTTTCCCTGTCCTCAACGGACGCGCGAAAACAGGTTCTGTGGCACCGACTGCGCGTTCGACAGGATTCGTGCGCTCAGTGCGATGGTCCGCACGCTCAACATGGTCTGTCGTTTCGTCAGAAGAACCGAAACTCTCGAAATTCTCAACCTGCACCAACGGGCTGTTCACCACGCGTTCAAACAAAGCACGCACACGTCCGGCCTCCGTGGTCTGGATCACGGGAGGCTGACGTCGTGCCATGTCAACCAGCTGTAGCAACGCCAGAAGCCCTTGGACAACGGTCTCCTCCCTCAGAGGACGTGTCATCGACGAGTATGAGACGGGAATGTTCTCCTCTTCGAAACGCTTGCCGATGGCACGCAAAGTGGCGTTGTCATGGGCGATGACGGCATAGTCGTCCCATGTTCCGCCTGATATGCTCAACGCCATGGATTTGATCTGCCATACCAAGTCGTCAAGTTCTTCCGCGGGACTGCGGAACAGGCGGCCTCGAAGCGAGCCATCGACAGATTCCACCGCACCTGCTGCCGGCAGCTTCCCGGGCCTCTGCGGGAGCGGCAGGGTATTCGTCATGACCGAGCCGATGCTCAGCGATACCCTAGAAACAACATGTGTCGCATATGCCCCACGGTGCTCCGTCATTAGCAAGGGCTCAAGCTCATAGCGCACGGCGTTCATCCCTGACTCCGCACACACCATTTCTGAAATCACTTCCGGGTAAGCACCGCGAAAGCTCTGTACCGACTCGTCGTCGTTGCCCAACAGCACAAGCTTCGTGCCGTTCTCAACCAACGCCTCCAAGAAGGAGAAGCCGGCAAGGGTAAGATCCTGCGAATCGTCGACGATCACCAGCTGCGGCACAACTTCTGGGGAGGACTGGGCGAGTCTGCGGACGCTGTTCTCCGCATCGACCAGGATGTAGGAGCTATCGATGCGGTACTGGTCCGGGAAATCCTCCTCGACGCGGCGTGCATACTCAACGCGGAGCTGGGCGGCGAGATTCCATTCGATGCACTCGCGCGACTGTGCATCCCGTCCCTCTTCGCACAGTTCCAACTCCTCAGGCGCATCCACGCTGAAGTGGAGCTCAGCCATACGGGCAAACATGTCACGCAATTGTGCGGCAAAGGCCGGTGTCATCATCTGCCGAAAGATATCCGCGGTGGTCTGGATCTGTGACGGATTCTGTGGCAGAGGGCCACTCTGCCGATCGGCATCCTCGCGAACGGAGAAATAGCGGCGCAGCAGCGAGCACGTTTCACAATCGTCACCACGTTCGGCATGGCGGACGTGGACAGCGAGCACCTCATCAATGATGGCGTCCTGCTCGGCACCATTGAGAAGTTTCGGCGGCAACTGCTTCCGAGCGGCCCTATCGGAACGAAGTAATTCGAAGGCAAGAGCCACCAGCGTCTTCACCGGCCTGCTCATCACTGAATTCCTGACACGTGCGATGGCCTCGTTACTCAGTGCATCCGCCTTGCTGCGATGCGACACAACGAGAACGCTCCTTCCCTGCTGCACCAGCGCCGCGCGTTGAGGAGCCACAAACGCTTCGAAGGCGACTCTCGATTTTCCGCTTTGTGGAGAGCCCACAACACTCAGCACAGAGGTCGGGATACCGTCCTTGAGCAGTCTGCCTGCCATGAGATCGTCAACCAGGCCCTGAGCGGTCTCGATGCTGATGTATCTGTTCTCTGCCATGCTTTGAGTCTAACGCTCAGCCTTTCTTAAGATTTGCAAACTATCTTATAGATGTGTAGGTGAGCATCTGTTGGCACAAGAATGCAATGGAGCAATCAATGACCAGCATGGATTTTCAGACGTGTGCTTCCGAGCACGACGACAAGACGCGAGAAAAGGCCGCTCTCATCGTGCCACTTGACACTCTTTTGAAGGAAGTCGACGATGCCGAGGATTCTCGAACCTCTCATCGTCATTCAGCAACGGTCACGCAGGACGACAGCGTGGCGGGCAGAACCCTCACCAGAAAGCAGGTGGTCGGATTCATTGCCACACTGGTGATTGTGGCAAGTTTTGTGTGGTACCTCTTCCTTGGCAACGGTGTGGCGATACAGCAGACACAGAACTATTCCGGTACTGCCACCGGAAGCAGTGCCTCCGTTGCCGCCTCGGCCCAAGATAGCGTCGGACAGACACAAAGGGGCGCCGATCTCAAGGATTCCTTCCGCGACAATTCGCATGCGGTGAAGACGACGCTAGGTGAAGGCGAATGGACCGTTGGAGAAGACATTCCTCGTGGACGATACATCATTACCGCCGCACAGGGAACCGGCAACATCTCGTCCATCAAGGCTAATGGCGATCGTGGCATCAATGAGATATTCTCCGCCAATCCACACACCGGTCTGCGCGTACGCACCGTCACTACCGATCTGGAGAAGGGAGAAGTCATCACCATTCAGAACCTTGGAAAGGTAGCCTTCATCCCCGCTCCTACTGAACTGACGACCACGCTCTCCGCGGGAACGTGGGTGACCGGCTTCGATGTTCCTGCCGGAACCTACACCGCCACCGCTGCGGACTCACGCGAACAGGGAACGCTGTCCGTCTGGGTCGACGGAAAGGCCATCAAGAACGAGATCATCGGCCGCATCGGGGACACGGGAGAGCGTTCCATCCCCTCACCATCACCGATGGGCAAACCGTCAGCATTCGCGGATTGAATAAGGTCATCCTCACCAAGGCGAAGTGACGCTTCTAAAACGGCACAAAAAAGGGAACCGAGCCGAAACCCGATTCCCAGTTTGCGGAGTGAGAGAGATTCCGCTATGACATTATCTCAGCCCTACTCCCACAACAAAAATGCTACGAGGCAAAAAGATGTGCCCCCCCCTAAATGCCCCTCTAGCGGTTCCCCGCAGGTCTATTTGATCTCCCAGCTATTCCCGCAGGATTGGCAAACAGCCTCTTTATGCGAGCTCATCTGCGTCTTGTTTTTCCCGCTGCCCTTTGACGTCAACGCCCATAGTCCCATAGTGCTGGCGACCATGGTGGCGCGGCCGAGTTTTCTCAATCCGCTGCGGCTCTTTTTCTTAGTCACCATTCCGTCGTTGATGAGCTGGACATTGACGTTGGTGCCTCCACACTGAGGACAACGCAGGACCGCAGACTGCACATTCACATTCTGCGCGACTACCGGCTGTGCAGCTACAGGTTGTGCGACTACCGGCGGCTGCTGTTCTGGCACCACAGCCTGAGGCGTTGTCTGAGGCGTTGTCTGAGGCGTTGCCTGTTGATGTGACGAACCCTCGCTGTGCATGGCTTCCTCTGCAGCAGTCTTTGCGGCCTCTGCCGCACCCTTGAGCTTATCGAACGCACCCATGATTACTCCTTTGTGATGATTGGTTTTGTCAGGATATTCTCCATCGTACATGTCCGCTTTAGTCGGCTTTTGTCAGTGCGAACTCCAATCCCCGATCGCCACCCCAGTTATGCCATTTAGCCTTGTATCCGCTCATGGTCGCACTCATTGACTTGTCTTCTGCTGCAGCGACCTTTTCATAATCCGCATCGCTGAGGGGTAGTTTTTTGCGCACACACTGCAGGACGGGGCTTTTGTCGGGGTTGTCGTACGTATTGAGATTCAACGTATCCCCGTCATAGATTTTCCCGAGTTTGTCCGCCACACCGTCCTCGTAAAAAACGACCTTGTCCAGCGTGGTGTTTTTCGGTTCGCATGCGTCCACTGTCTTATCCAGTGCCTGAGGTGCCCCACAGCCAGCCAGAGACACGAGCGCAACCAGTGATATTATCCCCGCCGCTATTCTTTTTCTCATCATGCCCCCAATCTAAAACGAGCTGAAATCTACTAGCTCGGGCGCGCTGTTGGTGCCGCCGACCACGCATTTAATGTTGATGCTTTGTTGGCCACCGAATGCGTTGCCGAGTTTTGCGTTGCGGAAATAGACGACGGTGTTGCCGTCTTCGCTCCCGAAATCCGTGTCCCACAGCGATTTCTCAAACCCATAGTCTGCGCTGTTTTTGGCGAGTCTCTCGCAATATGTCATCGCTGTGGAGTCCTCCAGCGCATTGCTGTTGCTGCCGCACGCAGA
The DNA here is from genome assembly GCA_022650895.1 of Bifidobacteriaceae bacterium. Taxonomy (GTDB): domain Bacteria; phylum Actinomycetota; class Actinomycetes; order Actinomycetales; family Bifidobacteriaceae; genus JALCQC01. Next base: position 21,346 of record JALCQC010000015.1, read on the forward strand.
CATCGACGCCAGGGCGACAACAGTCGTTGCCCCGGCAAATAGTTTTTTGATAGCCCTCATAGCTCTGCCTCTCACTACATGCATCGTCTGCTCTGACGATGACATCAGGATATGAGACAACGTGTACAAGATGTCGTCTCCATGCCCTATCTTTTAATCACCAATTCGAACACACGTTCGAACGAGGTCGCTCGGAGTGGAGCAGGTCGCATAAAAAAGATCGGCATCCCCATCAAGAACAGCCGATCTTCATGCACGCACAACGTCCAGAAGGGAGGTAGTGCAACAGCTTAGTTTACTCTGATTCTTCGTTTTCCTCCCTCATTATGTTCTCAGTATCTCGCACGATTTCGGAGATCTCCATATCTAAACCGGCTGCGATTCGATTCATCTGATCGAAGTCTGCCACCGTCACGCGCCGATTAATTTTTCTGGGCGTTATGTTTTGAGGGGGGGGGATGTCCCCAAACACGGGGTACAGATAGTTTTCGAGATATTCACGGTATTTGTCCCGGGTTGTTTGGGCCAACAGTTTGGTTGGGGAGCAAACGTTTCTCAATCCACTCCTCCACGTACATGCAGATGTCGCGTGCTGCGATAAATCCCGCGCCATGGCGACTTGAGGCACCCATGAGCCGAGGTCTATGGCATGTTTAGCATCGGCCAGCCACCTCTCCGCCTCCGATTTTCAGGTCGAGGGTGAACGTTTGCTCACGTACTGAGACAGGTTGGGCCATTTCCCATACGCCCAATCAGGGGGGGCTGGTACGACGCCTCCCACATGATGGTCCCTTGCGCTCGCGTTTTTGAGCTTTCCCCACGACCTCCGCACAGTGTCTCCTGACCCTGGAAGGGGGCGCTTTTTTCGGGCGGGCTGAGCCCCCCCCCTAAATGTCCCCCTTGATGTGCCTCAATTAGCACTCATCTGCCTATGTCTGCATAAAACGAGCTTGACGACAAGTGACCTGAAAACGACGTGATAATACGGAAAATGGCATGAAAAAAGGGAACCGAGCCGAAACCCGATTCCCAGTTTGCGGAGTGAGAGAGATTCGAACTCTCGAAGGACTAACGTCCTTAACACCTTAGCAGGGTGCCCCTTTCGGCCGCTCAGGCATCACTCCAGTTGTTCCATTCAAAAGAGCAACAGAAACATACTATACCATCTATGCGGGATTTCGATCTCCCGAGAATGTCACGAGGACGGCGGCAATCACCATCACGATTCCGATGAGCTCCGCGACATTGGGAATTTCGCCGAATGCCAAGCCCACGGCCACGGCGGCAGCAGGGTTGATCGACTGTATCACGGAGAAACTTCCCGACGACAGCCTCGGCATGATCATCTGGTCCATCACATAGGGGAAGAACGATCCCAACAACGAGACACACACCATCAGCAGAACCAGCTTCACACCACCGGCAGCACCCACGCTCCACGTGGCTCCTAGTTTCGGGTACATCACGGCTTTGACGGAAGGCACCGCAAGAAACAGCGACTGCACCGCGAAACCGATGCACACGGCGACGGAAAGGTAGTCGATGGAATGCCCCGTGAAAGACACCTTGCGTCCCGCAATGATGTATATTCCCCACATGGTGGCGCTGCACAGAATGGCGATGAATCCCAGCAGGAAGTTCCCCTCCCCCGGGTTCGCAAAGGAGACGCCGGCGAGAAGCACCACACCCACGGCAGCGATGACGATGCCAAGACGTTCATGCCAATCCCGCCCCGTCACCACAGCGACAGTCAGAGGCCCCAGGAATTCGATGGAGACCGCGATCCCCATGTCCATATTGTCGACGGCAACATAGAAAACGGTGTTCATCACCATGATGGCGATGCCAAGAACAGCGATAGTGCCCCACGAGCGCCAATCGTGATGAGGAAAGTTCTTACGCACGGATTTCCGCCAAGGCCTGCGCCACAGCACTAACGCAAGCGCAAGAAAGCCCACGCGGTACCATGCGGCGTAAATTGGTTCAATTTCCGAAAAAGCGTCCTTCACCAGCCCTGTGGCAATGTAGAGCGAAACGCTCTGAATCACTACCAGAATCCATGCCGGCGTGGCATTCATCACCTTCACAACCCATTGCTTCATCACTCCACGCTACCGCACGCCCTGAATTCCGAGCAGGCAGCGTTTCATCCGTGCGTTCAACCAGGGGTTCAGCCGCACGCTCACCCGCCCAACGTGGCCGTACCTCTCCCACTATCATTGCTGACATGAGCACTTCTCCCCGTTCCCTCGCCGTCAAGCGCGACTGGGGTCATGACGAGACGGGGTGCACCGTGCTTCACATCGACATGGATGCCTTCTACGCCTCCTGCGAGATAGCGCGCCATCCTGAACTCAAGGGGAAACCCGTCATCATCGGCACCGGTAACCGCGCTGTGGTGTCTGCGGCAAGTTACGAAGCGCGTACCTATGGCATCAACTCCGCCATGGCAGTCGCCACTGCCCGCAGACGGTGCCCGCAAGGAATTTTCCTTCCTGTCGACATGCAGTATTACCGAGCAATCTCCCGTCAGATTTTCGCTCTCATGGCATCCGTCACTGACCAGATCGAGCAGGTTTCAGTCGACGAGGCCTATATGAACGTTTCACAGGCACTGAGGCGATGGGAAAGTCCCTCCGCCATCGGTGCGTGGATACGCCAACAGGTACAGAAGAAATTCAATGTCACCTGTTCGGTAGGCATCGCCGCCAACAAACTGATCGCAAAACTTGCCTCCACCAACGCCAAGCCGGATGGAATGCTGCTCGTTCCTCTCTCTCAGCACGCTACCTTCATCCGGATGCTGCCGCTGCGCTCCATTCCGGGTATTGGCCCCGCCTCAGCTGAGCACTTTCGCCGCTGGGGCGTGGAAACGGTCGAGGAACTTTCCCACCTCAGCGAGTCGCAGATAGCGCAGATCACCGGTTCCGCTCTCCAGGCACATTCTCTGTGGCTTGCTGCTCAGGGACGGGATGAGAGGAAAGTCATCCCCCATACTCCCGAAAAGTCCATCGGCAGCGAACGCACCTTCGCCCAAGACACGACCGACAGCACAGAGGTGACCGCTCTTCTGCGCCATTGCAGCGATGAGGTGGCAGCGAGTTTACGTAAACGGGGCCTCGTGGCACGCACGATCACCACAAAAGTGAGGCATTCGGATCTCAGCTATTCCACCAAGGCTCACACACTGGAGGCTCCTGTGGATACAGCTTCCGCGATTTATCCCGTTGCCAAAAAACTGCTGTTCGCCATCATGAAAACTGAGTCAACGGCCTCCGTTCTCCCCCAGCCTCTCCGGTTGGCGGGAGTCAGCGCCTCGGGACTTTCGCCAGCGAAGACGACAGCGCTTCAGCCGTCTCTGGAACTCGACTTAGGTGATGAGGACGAGGAAGAGGTTTCCGCCCACACCGATGCCACCAAGCTCCGCACTGCAGAAAAGACTCTCGACTCCATCCGCGATAAATACGGAAAGAACGTGATTCACCTGGGGACGACCGCAAAGGCAAAGAAACCCCTCTGAGCACTCTGAACGCCGCGGGCAATCTGAGCGTCTCAAACGCCGTGACCGCCCTGAATACTCCAAAGCTCTACGAGATCTACGAGCGTTCCTGACTGGCATTCCCCGAAGCGCGGAGACGTGCAGCGGCAGCGGCTATGTCGTCGTCACTGGCGGTGGAGGAAAAACGCAGCCACGCGGCATCACCGTAGAACTCACCGGGACTGGGAACGATGCCCCACCGCGCCAACCGTTCGATGTCGTGCCAGCAATCGCCGCTGAGCGCGCGCACCCACACATAGAGTCCACCCTCCGGCATGGTGGCAGCATAACCGGCAGAGACAAGACCGTCCACCAGCGCATTCAGCCGCTTGCGGTACCGGTCACGTTGGAATACAACCGACTGGCTATCGGTGAGGCCGGCCGCCATGGCCGCTTGGACCGGACCGGGAATAATCAACCCGATCTGTTTGCGGTAGTTCAGCATCTCGGAAAGGATGTCAGAGTCACCGGCGATGAAGGCCGTGCGGTAACCTGCCATATTCGATTGCTTGCTCAACGAGTACAGGCACAGCACGTTCCGCGCATCCCCGCCACAGACTTCCGTATTCAGAATGCAGGGCGCAGGTTCACGGGTCTTCCAGTGAAGAAGCGCATAACACTCGTCCGACACCACCACGGCCCCTCTGCTCCGGGCGGTTGCCACGATGTTTGAAAGTTGGGCGGCGCTCAGGGTTTGTCCCGTGGGATTGGAGGGCGAATTCACCCACACCATGCCCACGTTGGGGACATCCTTCCACGAGTCCACGTCGGCCACATCGGTTTTGAAGGTCTCGAGACCAGCCAGTTGCGTTCCGATTTCGTACGTCGGATACGAAACCTTGGGCTGCACCACAACGGTTCCTGGTTTCAGCCCCAGCAGTGACGCCATCAACGCCACCGCCTCTTTCGATCCCACGCTGGGAAGGGCACGCGCATGAATGGCCGCCATGTCGACTCCACGTGCACGGGAGAACCATTCGGAAATGGCCTTCTGCAGCTCATCCGTGCCCACCGTGGTGGGGTAGCCAAAGGCGTTGGGCTGATTCGATGCCTCTGCGAGCGCAGAGCGAACCGATTCGGGAACATCGTCGACGGGGGAACCGACGGAGAGATTGATCATTCCGTCGGGATATTGGGAGGCGGTCTGTTTGGCGGCCGTCAACCGCTCCCATCGGTAGGGAGTAGAGAAAGTATGGAAACTCACGCGTTATGGAGAGCTGACGCCCTCAGTCCTCCTTGTGTGGGACGGCGGTGATGCGGGGATCGTCGTGATCGATTTGGCCGAACGCCTGGGCTCCGCCTTGATCACCCACCTCATTGAAGTAATCCACCGCCACGTCCTTGTACCACGCCCACTCCTCGGGCAGATCATCCTCATAGAAGATGGCTTCCACAGGGCAGGCAGGCTCGCAGGCGCCACAGTCGACGCACTCGTTCGGATTGATGTACAACGTGCGCTGGCCCTCGTAGATGCAATCGACGGGACACTCATCCACGCATGCCTTGTCCTTCACATCGATGCACGGTTCGGCAATAACGTATGTCATAAGGATCCTTTCGACGCAGTTACGGGCGAAACTTGTTTCTAGAATACCTGTGCGGCTCGATACTTCAAGGGCTCTGTGTCGCCGGACAGAGAACCGTTGTCAGTCGTCCATGTCTTCCAGATTCGGCATCAGTTTGGACTGTTTGCCCAGAATCGAATGACGGTAGGAGTAGACGAAGTAAATGATGAAACCGACCAGAAGCCACACGAGGAACCGCAGCCACGTCAGGATGGTGAGGTTCAGCATGAGCCACAGGCACGCCACCGCAGTAAGGATGGGAACGACGGGGCTTCCCGGCACCTTGAAAGGACGGTCAAGCTCGGGACGCGAATGACGCAGGATCGGAATGCTGATTGCCACCAGCATGAAGGCCGACAACGTTCCGATGTTCACCATGTCGGAAAGGATGGTGACGTCGAAAGTAGAGGCCATGATCGCCACGATGACGGATCCAATGATCTGCAGACGTGCAGGAGTCCCCCGCTTCGAGGTCTTGGAGAGAGAACGGGGCAGCAGACCGTCGCGGCTCATGGCGAAGACGGTACGGGTAAGGCCGAGCAGCAGAACCATCACCACGGTGGTAAGACCCACGAGGATGCCAAAGGATATTATCTTCGCCGCCCAACCTGCGCCGACAAGTTGGAAGGCGGTGCTCAGAGTGGGGTCGCCGGATGCTGCGAGCTGCTTATATGAGACCATGCCCGTAGTGACGATGGCCACCAGAATATAGAGGACGCACACGATGAGAACGCCAAGGCCAATGCCACGCGGAACGGTCTTTGCTGGGTTCACTGTCTCCTCGGACGCCGTTGCCACGATGTCGAAACCGATGAAGGCGAAGAACACGAGTGCCGCGCCGGAAAGAATTCCGTAGACACCGTACATGGTCGGCTCCTGACCGGAGATGAACTGGAACAGCGGCTGGAACATCACGCCGGATTCTCCCGAACTGGTCGCCACCGCGGGTTCGCTCGGTGGAATGAACGGCGTGAAGTTGGCCGATTTCACATAGAAGAACCCGACGACCACAACGAACAGAACAACTGACACCTTAATGGCGGTCAGGACGTTGTTGACGCGGGAACTGATCTGGGTGCCCAACACCAGCAACATGGTGAAGAAGGCAATGATGATGATCGGTGCCACATCAATTGAGAGAGACCCCATGTGCACGGTGGTGGTGAAACCGGTTACTCCCATCTGATGAACGAAATCACTCAGATAGACGCTCCAGTATTTCGAAATGACCGAGCCCGCCATCAGCATCTCGAGGATCATGTCCCATCCGATGACCCAAGCGACCATCTCACCCATCGTGGAATAAGTGAAGGTGTAGGCCGAGCCGGCAACAGGAGCCACTGACGCAAGTTCCGCGTAACACAGAGCCGCACACCCACAGACGATTGCCGCAATAATGAAGCTGATGATGGCCGCCGGTCCCGCGTGGAAGGCAACCGTCTGCGCACCCACCGAGAAGATTCCCGCACCCACCGCGACGGCGACTCCCATCACCGCTAAATCCTTGGTGTGTAAAGTCCGTTTGAGCGAATGCCCGGCTTCCTTGGATTCGGCGACCGACTGCTCGATGGTCTTCTTGCGAAGAACGTGCATGGATAACCCTCCTCATGGCCGGGAGCGACGTCCATTCTCTCCTCGCTGCTTCGCCGGCGTTGCAAACTAACGTATGGAATACTACAGGCTTCACCGGCTCCACGCTAAAAAAACCACGAAACGCCGACGAAAACTAATTGCAGCGAACGCGGGCAGCAGGCACCGAAAGCGCAGAAAAACTTCACTCCCCCTCTTTACGTGCTACATACTGCGTAATGCCCTCCATCGCGTTGTAAACCTGAACGAGCCCAATGAGAGAGAACCCGATAAGTGGCAGTAGCAAAGCGGTAAACGGAAGAAAAGCAAAGCACACCAGCAGGATGGCAAGGCTCAGGAGTAGCGAGAGCACGGTGTATGGCAACCGTAGCTGTACCAAAAGCAGAGAGTTCTTCAAGACGTCCTTCACTCCGAGATCGGTACGAACAACCAAAGGAAACACATATGAGCCCACTGCCACGAAAAACACCACAAGGATGACACACACTCCGGCAAGGAGAGATCCGCCGGGAACACCTCCCCGCAGATACATCACATATGCAGCAACCGCAAGAGCAACAAGTCCGATAACGCTCCATCCAGCGGCAGAAGCTCGCTTCCATTCAGAGACGAACGCCGTCCGAAAATCGTAAAAGATGAAGAAGGGACGCCGTTCGATGATGAGTCCCAACACTCTGCTCATGCCCGCGAGCGCGCAGGGAAGAGTGACAAGAGGAAGACAGGCCACCACGAAAATCATATTGAGGAGTACTAATTTCCCGAAGTTGAAACGCACCAATTCTGCAAGAAGTCTCACGCCCCTCTTCTCTTTGCGCGGGCGACTACCGTTTTCAGAGCTTTGGGAGGAGGGAAAAGGCTCGTGCTCGGACGGAGAGCCATGCGCTTCATCTTTTCTCATTGTTCTCCTCCCGATTTCCTGCAGGGAGTATCCCTACCCTTTGAGTCCGCTCGTACTCACTCCGTTCACAAGATACCTCTGGAAGAACAGGAAGATAAGGATAGAGGGAATCAGAGATACACAGCACATGGCGAACATCGCACCGTAGTCGGAGGTGGAACCAGGATCTGAAAAAAGCTTCAGCGCCAATGCCACCGGGTACTTCTCCGTGTCAGAGACGTACATGAGGGCGGAGAGGAAGTCGTCCCATCTCCACATGAACGAGAAAATGAAGGAAGTGACAAGGGCTGGTTTCAACAGTGGAAGAATGACGCGGAAAAAAATTCCGTAATAGGAACAACCGTCCAATTTCGCTGCTTCATCCAAACTCAGGGGAATTCCATCGATGAAATTCATGATGAGATATACGAAGAACCCCTGAATGGCAAAGCAATACGGCACGATGAGCGGCATATAGGAATTTGTCCACCCGAGTTTTTGATACCACAAGTATTGAGGGACCAGCAGGATCTGGGCAGGCAGCATCATCGTTATCATCATGGCAACGAAGAGCACCTTTCGTCCATGAAAATGCAGACGCTTCAACGCATAGGCGACTATTGCAGAGGAGGCAACCGTCCCTACAGTTGCGGTCGTCGCGATGAAGAGCGAGTTACCGAGGTACCGCCAGAAGCTGACTCCCGAAAAACCTGCAAACCCGTGGACGTAGTTGTCGAGCGTCCACGTGGAGGGAATGAGCTGTCCGGCTGTGGAAAAGACCGTATTCGTGGGCTTGAAGGAGCTGAAGAACATCCAGGCGATCGGATACAGCATCAGCAAAGCGAAGGCGCAGACAAGAACGTGGTACACAATGTGGCGCTGATGTCCATGACGCGCTGTCGAATGACTCACTGCCATGCTCATTTCATCTTCTCCTCATAGACCCAGAACCGTTTCGTAGCAAACAACAGAAGAGTGAAAACACCCACTATCAACAGCATCACCCATGCCATGGCCGCTCCATAACCCGCTTGGTAATAGGTAAATGATGTGTTATACATATGCACCATGTAGAACAGGGTCGTGTTGAGCGGCTTTCCCTGCGTAATGATGTAGCACTGAGTGAATGCCAGAAAGCCACTGATCATCTGCATGATGAGGTTGAAGAAAATCGTCGGCGTCAGTAAGGGCATGGTGATGTCCTTGAATCGGCGCCATGAACCCGCACCGTCCATGCTGGCTGCTTCGTAAAGTTCTGTCGGTATTTGTTTGAGTGCGGCAAGGAAAATCAACATGGAGGATCCAAATTGCCACACCGACAGGGTGATAAGCGTCCAGATGGCCGTTCTTGGATCTCCCAACCACGAGAAGTGCGAGTTAATGCCAAAAAGACCCAGCACTGAATTGATGACGCCGTCCTGAGCGAACATGCGTCGCCACAAGATTGCTACAGCCACCGATCCTCCAAGAATCGAAGGAAGATAATAGGCTATTCGGTAGAAGCCGGTCAATCTTGTCTGTCGCTGCAAGAGCAGGGCCACGGCAAGCGCGAACCCCAACTTTAATGGCACTGAAATCACGGCGAAGAGCAAAGTCACCCACAGAGACTGCCAAAAGAGTGGGTCATCGGTAAACATGGTGATGTAGTTTTTCAATCCCACCCACTGCGGAGACGCCACAATACTGTAGTCCGTAAAGGAGTAGAACAGGGACAGCACCATGGGAACAACCATAAACGCCAGAAAACCAATGATGAAGGGCAGCGAGCACACCACACCTGCCACAGATTCACGGTTGAAAAAGCGCACCAACTTTTGTTTCCACGTCAATTTTTCCTCGTCCATGTCTTCCACCAAACCCATCAACGAATGCAGCCTCATCGATTGAGCGCTGCGCTTGCCTGTGAAATGAACTTCTCCGCCGCTTGCTTGGCATCCAGTCGCTTGTAAAGAATCTCTTCCTGAACCGACGGCATAATGGAGGAATTGATCTGCGAAGATTTCTCTGGCATCGGAGCGCTGATAGTTGAACTGTTCGGCTCCACTACCTTCCGCAGATACTCAATCGCAGTGAGATCGGATTCCCCGAGTCCTTCCTTGATCACGGCATACATTTTGTTATTGATCGGTACTCCGCGATCGGTTCCCATGATCTTGTTCGCTTGAGCATTATTGACATAGAAATCAATCCACCGTGCAGCCAGCTCAGGGTTCTTGCAGTTCTTCGTGATCGCCCAGTACATGGAGGGATGCACATAGTTCGATTTTTTGATATTGGACGATGGCCATGTCGTCAGCGCTAATTTATCCCCATTTGTCACCAGCGACTGCAGAGACGGCAAGGAATTCGACCATCCGAAATTGCACCATGAACGATGTGCGGCATCGGAATAAGCGATTAATGGATCTTGGTTGATAGCGCTGAGACTGATCTCAGTGAAAACTGTGGGATCGAGGTGCCATCCCTCATCAATGCCTTTTTGAAACATCGCAAAATATGGTTCGATCTGGGATTCATCGGTCACATTCAGCTGTCCATTTTTGAAAAGTTCCTTGCCTTCCCCACGCAATAAGTACTGCAGCACAAAAACGTCACGGTAATAACCGGCATTCGTCTTCACCCCCGACGCCTCGTAAACCTCACGGCAGATATCTATGAAATCGTCCCATGTCCAGTTTTTGGGAATGGTTATTCCCAATGAGTCCAATAGTGTTTTGTCATACATCAACGCAGGTGCGTTCAGACCTGAACTAACAGCGTAGAGGTTTCCCTCCTCAGATCTCCCCGCATCCACCGTAGCTTTGCTTACCTCGGAAAGATCTAGTGTTCCCGCATCGACATACGGTTGAAGATCTATCAGCAGATCATTGTCCGCATATTGGCTGAAATAAGGAGAGTCCATGGCAATGATGTCTGGCATTTGATCCCCTGATGCGCCCGTGGCCAATTTTTGCCAGTAGTCACTGTATTGGGAGAATTGTCCGTCGATTTTTACCCCTGGATTCTCTTTTTCGAAGAGTTTATCCACTTGGGCCTGCTTGTCGTTACGATCCTGGGATCCCCACCACGCGATGGTGAGGTGTTCACCATCTGCAGACGTCTGCGTTGACTGTCCACACGCTGAGACGGAACAGAGGAATCCGATGGACGCAACTATGGCAAAGGCCCTGCGCATGAAAGTCACCTTTGCCCCTTTCGCCACTTGGCGCCGCTTGTCAATGAAGAGATTGCATACAGCAAGAGCACTACCACCCTTTCGCAATGATAAAATCATCACCGATTGGTGACTATACGAGAAGCTATCTAATATTGACTTCAAAGTATCCATTGTTGAGTCGTCCAGTGCGCCATCTCCTCATCGAGGAACGATGCCTTCACTCGATCGAAACTTCCCATACCGTGAAGGAAAAGCTGATGATCAATCCGCAGACACCTGTGTTCGTAAGTACCATGGACAGCGATCGGTTCGAAGTCTTCCATTCATACATTCCTGTTGAAGAGGGGTTACGTCTTCACACGCACGACCACTATGAGATCAATTGCATCCTCGACGGCAGCAGTATCTTCTACATCGATGGCAAGGAATATGAAAGTTCCCCCGGAACGGTATTCCTCATCAGTCCCGGCGCCATACACAACGTTGTGAAAGAGACGTCTCTGCGCTACGAACGCATCTACCTGCACATCAACAAGGAGTATCTCGCCTCACGTTCCACTCCTAACACCGATCTGACCTCCTGTTTCCGCTCATACGAAAAACCGGCTAATCGCGTGATCTCCTCAGAGCCTCTCAGACTCCGAAAATTCCTCGACCCACTGCTTCATCTTCCGACTCAGGACTACGGCAGTGACATGCACTACGAACAGCGGTTCCTTGACTTTATGCTCATGATCAACGAAGCCGTTCTGGGAAATGGCAAAAATACCGTTCTCGAGAACAAGGCATCCGAGCGCCCCCGTCTCATCACCGATGTGGTTCGCTACGTCGATGAGCATCTCGCCGGAGATCTCTCTCTGGACACCATCGCTACTCAGTGCTTCGTCAACAAGTACTACCTGTCCCGCGAATTCAAGAAGGAAATGGGGTTGAATCTCAGTCGCTTCATTCTTCTCCGACGGCTCCAGTACAGCAAATGGCTCCTCCCACGGCGAGAATCTGCCAAGAAAGTCTACCGTTCGTGCGGATTCAAGTCATACACGCATTTCCTGCGCTGCTTCCAAAATGAATTCCATATGACCACCACTGAATACCTCGAGAAGGTCAGGAAACCCACTACACTCCCCCGCTGAAGACAAAGTCCGCTGTGACTTCTGTTATGAGTTTGTCTGAGGGAACCGGAAACACTCCGACCCCTCAGACATCGAGTTCCTTCTCGAATGAATCAGAAATTACTCAGCTGCATTGTTGATTTCCTTGAGCTTGGCGCTCACCTCATCAACCTTCTTCTTTCCAAGCGGATACCAGAAGATCAGCAGAAGAGCACCAATGATCATCAGGATCGCAGGAATCAGAGTAGCGACAGTGAACAGCCCGTCCAAGACGCTTGCGGACTGCTTGGTGCTACCTGTGGTCGACGACTGAAAACCGATGGCGGCAAGAGCCAGACCACTGATGACACCCATGAGGGTCTGTGCTAGCTTACGGCCGAACATGTTGGCGCTGAAGATGGTCCCATCTTCACGCAAGCCAGTCGCATACTGATGGTAGTCCACCACATCACCCATGAAGGCCCACACCATCACGTTGAACGCGGAGAAGCACAGAGTCGCAAGGAAGGTCATGACCAGGTAAACCCACGGATTCGTGATATGAAGCAGGAAAATGACGATGTAGATGGCTGCAGAAGCAAGCAGCATAGTGGAGACTGCTTCTTTCTTCCCGAAGCGCTTGGTCGCAGCGCGAGCTACAGGTGCCAAAAGCAGTGTGGTGGCGTAGTTGAAGAGAAGGGCAATGGACAGAGTCGCCGTGTTATTGAAATACGACGTGTACATGTAGCTCGTCATGGAGGAGATGAGACTGGTCGCGCACACAATCACGATCTCGGCGCAGATGAAGGACAGCAATGCGCGGTTCTTGAACATTGACTTGAAAACGACGGAAAGCTTTACCTTCTCCTTGTGATCGACGACGATACGCTCGGTAGTGAGGTGATACATCAGCGTCATCAATGCCAGAGCAATGGCAGCGCACACGATAGCAGCGATAAAGAGAGTATTCCCGTTCAGAACCTTGGTACCGTCGGCAGCAGTGGAATAGACGATGAAGGGAAGAATGAAGCCAACACCGCCTGCACCAAAAGCAGAGCCGATGTTGCGGAACACTGACAGTGAGGTGCGGTCATCCGGATCGGCGGACAGTGTCGCCGCCATCGACCCGTATGGCATGTTGTAGCAGGAAAGGCAAGCGGCATAGCAGAAAGCCGCAATGCAAAGGTACACGATGCGTCCGCTCATCGGCAACGCATTGGCGAACGGCGCGATGCACATGAGAATGGCAACGGCGAGAGGCCACTTCATCACACGAATCCACGGATGGAAACGCCCCTTCTTGCCGAGCTTGTGAGTATCGACTAAACGTCCTGCGATGACATCAGTGAAGGCACCGATAACGGTGGTCAGTGTCAGGATGAGCCCGGAAACCGCAGGCGCGATGCCCAAGAAGTTTGTGTAGAAGATGGACTGGAACGACGCCAACACACCCATCATCATGGTGGTACCGAAATCACCAAGGGCATATCCAATCTTGTCCCTCACACCGAAGGGCTTGACTGGCCCTCCATTGAGTTTTTCTGCCAAGTTTTCCTCAGCTGATTGAGCGACTGCACTCATTTTGTTTTATTCTCCTTCTTCACTTGATAAAAGACAGCATTGTGTACTGGAACTTGCCAAGATGGTGGTTTCCAAGTGTGAGCCTGTTCCCATCAGCGTCGGTAGCTTCCCGATTCAGGTCAAACTCAGTGTCGTGATCACACATGTTGGCGATGTAGAGCTGAATCTCCCTCTCGTTCTCCCGACGGAATTTGAAGACACCCTCCGGCACATGCATCAACTGGGCGTCTGCGTCGAATGGACGAACCTCCCGATCCACCAGTGCATCCCAGAAGGGGCCGGTGGGAGAATCGGCAGGAATCCCACCTATATAGACGACATTCCCATGACGCGCTAACACTGTACGACCCTCGCCAATATCACTGTTAACAACGAAACCCTCAAGGGTTTCCTTCGGCTCAAACAAGGTGACGAGACCTGTGAAGGCCTCCGTCTCGCCATTGATAGTAACGGCGGTCTCAGTGCGTGAATCCGCAGAGAGATACTGCACCACCTTGTCGATTCCCAACCACTGACCTACCGCGCCAAGACCGTTGTCAAGATTCCATGACATTTCTTCGGTTCTATCACCGGTCATCGGTCCAAGAATGAGCTTCCCTCCCGCTGCTGAGAACTCTTTCATCTTGGTTAGCAGCTCAGGTGACACGGCACGTACAAACGGAACGAGCACACACGAATAGTCGTTGAAGTCAGCGTTTTCCTGAATGAGTTCCACGCTGATGCCCCGGCTTGTGAGCGCATGATAGAATTCCGTGACCATGTTCTTGAAGTTGTAAATGCCACCATTTTCCACGTTGTAAGCACGTCGCGCCTCGTCGGAATACACCATGGCAATCTTCGAACGCACAATGTGCGTCGAGTCCATGAAGGGCTTGTACTTCTCCAATGAGCGCTGACTTTCCAACACATCCTCATAGCCCAAGTCCGGAGTCCCGGCCGCCGTCACCACTGCGCTATGAGGCTGTTCAACACCGTAGGCCTGTCCACGGTAAAGCCAGTAGAGGAAGGACTTAAGGCCCGATGCGTAACCGAGGAAAGTTTCCGTCTGTATGAAACCTGCTGGATGAGGAAGAGCATAATTGCCGGTGTAGCCGACATGTGAAGCGCACGTCTCCAAGAGCATAAATTCGTTGCCAGGGATGACATTACGCCATAGCGCCAGATTCATTGGGAACATCCATGGAGTCTTGGAATTCGGATAGGTATCGAAACCAACGACGTCCAACTGGTTGAACAGATCGTAGTTGCGCAGATTGAAATTCGTTGAGGTGTTATGAGTCAAAGGAACCGTGGCCTCCGACAACAGAATCTGCGAAACTCCCGACGCGAACTCGTTGAGCGTGTCCGAGGTAAAGGTGCGGAAGGCATAATCGAGTCCGGAATTATGAGCAAATGGCGTTGTAGTAGGCATCACCACATCATCAAAGGAGTCATACCGTTCACTCCAGATGTTGGTCCCCCACTTTTCATTCATGGTGCCTACATCGGAATACGTGGATTTGAGCCAGCGCGGCCACAAGCGAGCACACGTCTCACAATAACAACGGTCCACGTGGCACTTGAACTCGTTGTCCAGCTGAATGGCGACCACGTTGTCATGCTTTCGAACTACCTGCGCGATGCGATAAGTCAGTTCGTAGACCTTACGCCTAAAATCAGGATTGTTGGTGCAGACATGCTGCCGAGAACCGTGTTCCTCTACGGTTCCATCGGCATTGACGATTCTGGCTTCCGGATGCTTCACCGTAAACCAGCGCGGAGGGGTGGGGGAAGGAATTCCCAACACAACCTTGAGGGAATGTTCCTCGTATCGATCGAGGAGGTTCTCCAGATAAGTCATGTCATAGACACCATCTTCTGGCTCGAGTTTGCTCCAGAAGAACTCGCCAATACGGACGGCATTCATGCCAATCTCATGCGCATGCTCCATGTCGTGAGTGTTGGTGTCCTCACTCCACATCTCGGGATACATCGAAGCCCCATAGAAGTAGTCGTCGAACATCTGGCCAGCAAAATAACGGCGAATGATCCAGCTCTTCACGAACCCGCACAGCATATCGGCACTTGTGGCCCCAAAACGCAGCACATTGTCCTTGCCAGGAAGAGTCTCAAGCATCTCTGAATGTTCCTGCTCGCCGGTTCGCTGATACCACGACATGGCATAGTGGAACAGATCCAGAACCTTAAGTCGTAGCTGCCGCGCAACATACAGCACCTGCATGTCGCGTTGTGTCATGAAGGCGAGATCAGGATCATCTGTATGGAAATACGGCAAGGCGGTGCACAAGACGGCCTGTGCACCCTTGTTGCGTACCCCGGATACAAGTTCTTCGATATCCGCCGACAGAAGTTCTGAATCCTCGGAGAACCCGAAGCCGAGAAACACAATGTCATTCGCATTCAGACTCAGAGTTGCCAGTTGTCCCTCCGCCACAGCTTCAACAGCGACTGTCTCGCCGGCGGATACAGCTAGTGCACTCTGTGAGAGAGTATCCGCACTTGCCGAGCTCACAACATCCTGAAGGCTTCGTGACAGTTGTTCATAGTCAAACTGGACGGGATTGGCCCCACCCACAACATAGACATTCATAAAAGCCCCTTTGCATCAGTGCGCATCTTTGCGGCGCACATGGCAATCTTAAGGACTCAAAAGAGAACAAAAACTATCATAAAGTGTCAAATATTGACTTCTGGCTATCTATTCTTGAGTGCTCAATATTCAGCAGTCAGTGCCTCAAATGAAGAATTCCTTCCATCATTGCTACGACGATCCATTCCTTCGCTCAGTGAAGGATAACGGGCTCAGGCACCAACTCGATGCCGAATGCTCGCTTTACCCCTACTCGCACCTCATCGGCCAAGGCAATGACATCTGCAGCGGTGGCCGCTCCCCTGTTCGTCAACGCCAGTGTGTGTTTTGTGGACAGAGTTGCCTTTGCTTGCGCATTTCGTTCCCGTGGATACCCCTTATGAAATCCCGCATGATCGATCAGCCAGGCCGCCGACGTTTTCACGCTCGACCCGCCCTGAGCCTCCGCTATCGCGAAACGAGGAGCTTCTTGAGGAAGAACTGCTGCCTGATCGGCACTGAGAACAGGGTTGATGAAGAAGCTGCCGCAGCTCCACCGGTCATAATCGGGAACTGAGGAGTCCGAGACCATTGTTGAGGCATCGCCGTCTCCAGAACCCTCGGCATCGGCTTTCGCCTCGACACTCTGTTTAGTTCCCTTCATCCACAGAGTGTCATATCTGCCGGGATCCTCCAGCATCCCTTTGCGCGCACGAACGCTCAGCACCGCCGCACGAATGACGGACGTCTCCATCTGCGCGCCAACATCAACACCCAGCGCACCCGCCAACTGAGCGAAATCGACCCTGCCGCCTGCGCTATGCTTCAGCGCAAAAGTGACGGAGAGCACCACGAAGCGCGGCGTCGGGAAGAAAGACTCTGCCGGACGGCCGGGCGCGTCATACATACTCTTCTTGAGCGCCGACGTGCGGTATCCGAAACCCATGTCCGCCGCAGGGAGCGTCATGGTCTTCTTCTCCAGCCGATCCCACACCTCGACGGCTTCCACCTCGGCTCCCACTTCCTGACCATAGGCACCGATGTTCTGCACCACGGAAGCGCCGACCGTCCCCGGAATACCCGAAAGCCCTTCCACACCCTGCAGCCCCATGCGTACGCAGAAGTCGACGAAATCATCCCAATTCGTCCCTGCCGTGGCATTGACGTGAACGGTGAGATCATTGCCTTCGCGAGGAGCCGCCTGATCGAGGACATCGATGTTCCTCCGGGCGTCACGGACAACAACCCCTTCGAAAGGGGTGTCGGAGGCAAGGAGATTGGATCCGCCACCGATCACACACAATGGCAGATGTGCAGAGTCGGCGTCCTCCACCGCCTCGATCATGCCGACTCTGCTGCGAGGCTCAACAAAGCGGGCGATGGAGCCGCCAACACGCATGGTGGTGATATCTGCAAAGGAGGGAGAAATTCTCGTCATTGTCTCAGGTTACCAAGCAGGCACAAGGACAGGAAAGCGCCGCAGGCATTCCGCGACGTACTTCACAGTTGGTGTTTCCACAGGCAGCGCCCGTCGCACAACAAGCACATAACAAAAAGCCCGGACGAACCGGGCTTCATAAGATTGATGAAAACGAACAGACGCTCAGCGAGTCTCGCGGTGAACGGTCTGCTTGCCACAACGCGGGCAGAACTTCTTGAGTTCAAGACGATCCGGTGTATTGCGGCGGTTCTTCGTCGTGATGTAGTTACGCTCCTTGCACACGGTGCATGCCAACGTGATGCCAGGACGAATATCCGTGCTCTTTGCCATTTTCTACCCCTATTGTCGTTGCTCGCCGGAAGTTCCGACATTGTAGCGAGGGAGTGACTCGAACACTCGACCTTACGATTATGAGTCGTACGCTCTAACCAGCTGAGCTACCCCGCCATGGAGCCTCGAGTGAGAATCGGACTCACGACCTCTTCCTTACCAAGGAAGTGCTCTACCACTGAGCTATCGAGGCGTGGCGGGTATAGGATTCGAACCTATGAAGCTAGTAGCGGCTGATTTACAGTCAGCTCCCTTTGACCACTTGGGAAACCCGCCATCGCTGCTCGAAGGAATTCACCTTCAAACGGCAACCACCACAGTTTGCCACGGTTCGCCAAGTTGTGCAAGTCCATTAAGCCGTGTCGCGTGAAACACCTTGGCATTTCTTGCGACACACCTACTGCCCGCAACGATATTCATTTATTCCTGCGTCATTCTCGCACATCAGGGCTTTGATGTCACATCGCCCTCAGAGTCTCCGGTGCCAGATGCCCCTGGATGCCAGAGTCCCCCGGGTATCAAAGTTCTGGGTGCGAACGGTCATTCCCCATCCGCCGGCAGAAAGCCCCTATCCACCAGATCCTGGCAGACGCGAATCACCACATCATTGGCCTCGGACTCTCCCACCGAAATACGGATGCCCTCCGACGGGAAGACACGGACCGATAGCCCCGAACTCACAAAGAATTCCGCAGCCTCTTCGGTCTTCTCCCCCAGGGCGAGCCAGAAGAAGTTCGCCTGAGGTTCGTCAATGACCCATCCTTGCTTGCGGAGGGCATCGACAACGCGACCGCGTTCGGCCACAATGTTCTGGACGCGCATGTCCAGTTCGTCATAGGCATCAAGACTTGCGATGGCGGCAGCCTGGGCAATATCCGTCACGCCGAACGGCAGAGCTACCTTGTTCATGCCCTCGATGACCGCCTCAGGTCCCATCGCATAGCCAATGCGCAGACCCGCCAGCCCATAGGCCTTGGAGAAAGTGTGCGCGACGACGACATTCGGATACTCGCGGTACAGATCCATGGCGACTGACGTATCGGTGTCCGTATTGAACTGGAAATACGCCTCATCAAACAGCACGATGACATCGGAAGGAACGGAATTCAACAACTTGCGCGCCTGCGCATCCGTCACCGATGTCGATGTGGGGTTGTTGGGGTTATTCACGATGATGAGCCGCGTACGGTCCGTCACCGCTGCGATCATTGCGTCGATGTCGTGAGTTCCCTCCTTGGTGAGCGGAACCTGAACGCTGGTAGCGCCGGCACCCGTCACGATGATCGGGTACGCTTCAAAACTCCGCCATGGGTAGATGACCTCATCCCCCGAGCCCGCAAGAAAATTGACCAGCTGCGTGATGACCTCGGTGGAGCCACATCCCAGCTGAATGTTTTCGGGAGCGACGTCGACCTCCTTCGCCAACCGTTTCACCACGTCCCAGCCACGCATGTCCGGATACCGGTTGATGCGGTCAAGCCTGCTGGAAATGACTGCTTTCACGCTTTCAAGCGGCTGATACGGATTCTCGTTGCTCGACAGCTTGAAACTTCTCACGCCAGGAGCGACCGGGGCTGGTTTGCCCTGCTTATAGGCCGGCAGAGTATCAATCTCAGAGCGATGTTTGAAAATCATAAATTCATACTAAGCACAGGCCTCGCCAGCAAAGGATGCCAGCACGCGACTACAGTGTCACGCGATGCCGGTTTCGATGCCCATCTATCTCTCTTGGTCGAGGCCTTCGAGGAGGTCGGCAACCGGCACCCTCAATGCCGCGGCCACCGAAGCAAGCATGCCCATCGTGAGTCTCGCCTCTCCCCTCATGACGCGCTCGAGAGTCGGATAGGGAATGCCAGACTGCCTCGAAAGCCATGCCACCGAGCGCTCATCTTCCGTGAGGAGCTCTGATGTCCTCATCGCGATGTGCTTGTTTATTCTGTCTGCTCCCATACAGTTACAATAACATCAGATCGGCTACAAATACCTGTCAAAGACTTCCCCTTGCAAAAATCACCCATACACGATACATCGATACATTCGGTTTAACATGTAACCATGTCGAATTACAGTGAGCTGTTTGAAAAGGCAATCGCGGCGGAGATGCGAGCGCAAAAAGCGCGGAAGAATATGACGGAAGCCGAGATAGCCGACCGGATCGGAGTCCACCGGGTGTCCATCTCCCGCTATCTTTCCGGCGCACGCCCACTTCCTCTCGGAATATTCGCCGATTTGTGCCGGGTCCTTGGCATGGATGCCTTCGAAGTCGTCAACATCGCCGAGATACAGGCGAAGAAAGATGTGTCCGGCGCCTCCAAGGAATAACTCAGCAAATCGGGGGGTTAAAGGTAGTACAAGCGCACGAAAGGAAACAATGATGAATTCCCCGTTCATGCAAGATCCCCTCTTTCACTGGGACATTTCGGAAATTACCCGCAGAGGAGCAAAGATGCTCCGCACCGTTCAGATCGTGGGAGGCATCATCTCCGCAATCTTGGGACTGTGCCTTCTCTTCTGGCCCGGCAGATCACTCATCGCCCTCACCATTATCCTAGGAATTTACTTCGTCGCCGTGGGCGTCATCCGATTGATCGGCGCCTTCGCTATCGCCGGCACGCCGACCGGCTGGCGGGTGCTTGAGGCCATCACCGGCGTCCTCATGCTGATTGCGGCAGCCATCATCTTTAAAAACACCGGAGGCTCGGCGAGCTTCATCCTGCTCTTCAGTGCGATCACAATCGGCGTGAGTTGGATCTTCGAAGGTTTCGTCTCCCTCACTGAGGCCGCAGGTGCGTTCCACTCCGGATGGTCCATCTTCGCAGGCATCATTTCGATTATCGCCGGCATGATCATCATCTTCTCCCCCATCACGTCGGCGCTGACGCTGATCACACTCTCCGGCATCGCTCTTATCGTGTTTGGAATCATCGCGCTCGTTCGTGGAATCACTTTCCCAAAGGTGCGATAGCCAGCTCGGTGGGTGAGTTCATTCACCTCTCATCCCTAGGGCGGACGGAGCTGCGAAAGGTTCTGCCCGCCCTTTATCTCCCTGCCATCGCACGAGAAAACGACGATCGGAAACACTCATCGCCTTGAGGGCGTTATACAATCCTTCCCAACAGAGAGTACCGATAAAGTCACTAACAAGGATGGTCGAAATCGTGCCACAGAATGTCACCATCTCAGACGTGGCTTTACGAGCCGGAGTCTCCACGAAGACCGTCTCGAATGTGCTCAACAAAAAAGGTCGGATGAGCGAGGAAACGCGACTTCGGGTCATCGACGCCATCAGAGAGCTCGGATATCACGTCAACCGCTCCGCCCAGACATTGCGATCGGGAGAGACGCGAATGCTGGGGCTGGCGGTGCCCAGTTTCTCCCAACCGTTTTTCGGCTATTTCAGCGACATCATGGCCAAGTACGCACACTCTCGCGGATATGGGCTCACCATTGGCACCTACTTTGACCGTCCTGGAGGATTGCAGGGGTTCATCGACGACACCTACCACCTCAATGCGGATGGCTGGGTTTTTCTTGCCGATCGTCCCCTCGAGAACAACGGAGCGCTGCTCACCCAGGAATACCCCATCGTCCTCCTAGGAGATTTCCCCTCCTACGGGAAAGCGGATGCGGTCGTCATGCCCAACGAGGCGGCCAGCCAGACCGCGACCACATGGCTACTCACTCATAGTTGCTCACGAGTGTCTTTCGTAGGCGCCCCCTCATGGACGTCTACCATGCCCAGCTCCTCCACCTTCGAGGATTACTACGCACGCATCAACCGCAATCAGTACAACAGCAGCCTCCGTCTCCTTGGATATCTGAAAGCGCTCGACGCACACCACTGCCCTCTTGACCAAGGACTCATCGCCTCAGGACGGCACATCGAGATTCAGGACGGCGAATACGCGATGACGGCCATTCTCGAAAACGGCAAGGTCCCAGATGGGGTCGTCTGCGTCAATGACGCCGTCGCCCTCGGCGCAATGGCGACTCTGCGCCAACATGGATTGTCGATTCCCGCGGACATTCAGCTCATCGGATTCGACAACACCAGCTACGCTGAATACGCGGTTCCCCCTCTCACCTCCATCGATCCCTTTGCATGGCAATACGCACAGATTGCGGTTGACCGTCTCATCGCACGTCTTGGAGGGGATACTTCCGAGGTACGTACCTTCACCACGGGATACCGGCTCGTTGAGCGAAAAACAACTCGCTCAATCTGATTCAACGAAGGAACCTCATCACACTGTCTAAACTTTTTCTCCTCTCATCTCCCTCCCTTCATTATTTTTCAAAGATTCCCACCATTACGGAAACGAATGAAGGGACTTGACTCTTTTCGAAGAGTCATGTATAACTGTCTGAAAGATGATTCATCGATGAATCATTCCTCTGAAATCGGTCACTCTGCACGGCTTCTTCCCAGCCTTCCGATAACGAGGAAAGAGATTCCTGACAATAACGAGGTTGTCATGAGTAGCTACACAGTAGAAGTGCATGCAAGCCCCTCAGGGTCACCACTTGGAGACGGCTCGCTCGACTATCCAACGCGCACCATTGACGAGGCGCTTGCGAAAGTGCGTCTGCTGCGCACCAATCCCTATGACCCCGCCATCATCTGGCTCCACGAAGGGTGTTATCCGCTGTCCGAAACACTCACCCTGGAGGAAACCGACAGCTCCCTCACCCTCGCAGCCTACAGAAAGGACGGCCGGACGGACGCGGTGTCCATCAGCGGCGCTCAAAACCTCACCGCATGGCACGAGGATTCCATCAACGGAAAACGCGTGTGGACCAGTCCCATTCCCTCCACGTCTGGACGCTCCCTCTACGTTAAGGGCACAAGAATAGCAAAACCGCGCTTCCCACATACCGGAATGCTGAAGATTGCCGAACAACCGGGGCTGGATGTCGAAGCGGATCTCAATGCGACTCTTTTCCAAGGAAGCAGCTCTTTCCTTGTGAATTCTGACGAGCTTCGTGAACTCCATGACGTCGCTGGAGTCGAGGCGGTCATTCCGCATTTCTGGATTCAGGAACGACTTCCGCTCAAAAACCTCACTTCCCGTGACGACGACAGACTGCAGCTCGACTCCGACTACTCCACCATGCTGTGCCTGAAAGAAGGCGATGGCCCGCAGATGGCCTCGTTCTATCTGGAAGGAGTCGCCGAGAAACTGGGAGAGCACTCGGGAGAATGGCTTGCGGATTTCAACGGCAGTATTACCACCGATTCCCACCCAGAGGGATACGGGGAGGCCACCGCACTCTATGTTCCGACGCAAGAGGATGACCTCGCGAGTTTTTCTGCCCAGATCCCTCTCGTCGGCCAACTTGTCCGTCTCGGCGGGAAGGGGCCTCGCCACGACATTCATGACGTACGCTTCGATTCCGTCACCTTCGAATACGCCGACTGGCATCAGGCGCCGAGCGCGCAGCCTCCTTTCCAGATGAGGGAGGATCCCCAGCTCGATCCGAACACACTCTACGCCTCCGATCCCCAAGCGGCTTCCAGCCTTTCCGGCGTGATCGATGTCAGCTTCGCCACCAACTGCAGTTTCACCAGCTGCTCCTTCAAGCACCTCGAGAGCTATGGAATCCGCCTTGGCCGCGGCTGTAGGGGAACGCTGATCAGCAGCTGCTCCTTCTCCGATCTCGGTGCGGGTGCAGTGAATTGTGGCGGCGACGCCACACGCTTCGACGCAGGGTTCAATCATGACAATGAGGTGAGCGACTGCACCATCACCCGTGGCGGTCGAACTTATCCCCACTGCGTTGCGCTCCTCTTTCGCCACGGTGCACATAACACCATCGCCTTCAACGAGGTTTCGGACTTCTTCTCATCGGCCATCGCCTGTGGCTGGAAATGGGATTACGAAGACAACGACAGTACGGACAACCTTATTGAGGGGAATCATCTCCACCATCTTGGATACGGCTTCCTCAACTGGTTCGGAGCCATCTACACCCTCGGAGTGAGCCCTCGCACGGAAGTCAAAAACAACCTTATTCACGATGTCTCCGCAGCGTCGTTCGGCGGGTGGGGCATCCTTGCAGATCCCGCGAGCTCATGCATCGTGTTCTCCGGAAACGTCATCCACTCCGTTTCCAGCGAGTGCTTCCATCTCAAGACAGGCTCCTCCAACATCGTCGTGAACAATCTCTTCGCCTACGGCACCTGTGCACAATTCTCACAGGCCGTCCCCGAAAACCACATCAGCGCCCTCCTTTCGCACAACGTCATGGTGGGGGAAAACACCGCTCCCTTTGCCGACGTCCCCGGATCCGCTCCGAGCACAGACTATTCGATTATCTCGGATGCAAACCTCTTCTGGGACACCTCGTCACGGCAGAACCTTTCACTCTCAACCCCACACGACAGTGCAACACCGGATCCGTGGAAAGAAAAAGGCAACGATCTTCACTCCGTCATCGCCGATCCCGACTTTGAACTCCACGATGACGGATCCGTCAGTTGCAACGCCTCTGTTCTTACAGAACACGGGATCTCTCCGTTCTTCAGCGGAATCCAAGGACCCCGTACCCACAGTGAACGCGCCGTCGCTCACCTCTCGCGGCTTCATCCCTCCATCTGAAAGGATTCATGATGAAAATCACGGGTTTTCGCTCGCTGACCACGCTCCAAGAATGGGGACACCCCATCGGAGATGTCAACGGCAGCATCGAATCGGGCGTCACGGAAGTTCCGATTCTCATTCTCGAAACCGATGAGGGCGTCAACGGAATCGGGTTGGGACCTCACCCAGGCGTCGAGAAGGTATTCCCCGCAATCGACGGCGCAGATCCTCGGGCAGTGACGGCTCTCTACGACCGCATGATCGGCCAGGTTTTTAAAACCGGACACCAGGGCGAGATCTTCGGTGCCATCGGCGTCATCGACATGGCCCTGTGGGACTTAAAGGCGAAGTTGAATGACGAGCCGGTATGGAGGACGCTGGGAGCGGCAGACCGATTTGTCCCCGGCTATGCCTCCTGCCTCGAGGGACCCGTCGCCGACGAGGATCTTCCCGGCATGTGGCAGGAATGGGCAGACCGAGGCTTCAGCGCCGTCAAGGTCAAGGGTGGCGCCGACATAGACCACGACATACGCCGCATGAAAATCGCGCAAGAGGTCTTCTCTTCGAAAGGCACGCCCTCCCTTTTCTACGATGTCAACGAATCGTGGAGTCCTGCTTTCGCCTGCAGAGCGCTGCGGCGCATCACCCGCGACATCGACCTCACTTGGATCGAAGAACCTGCGCGGCGGTGGGATGCCGAGGGACTTCGTTTCGTGAAAGACGCTCACTTGTGCGCAGTTGCTTCAGGTGAGAATCTGACCGGCCTCGAACAGTTCAAAACACTTGTCTCACAACGATGCATCGATGTCGTCCAGACGGGAAGTTGCTGGGGAATCACCCACGCTCTGCGCACCGGACTCCTTGCGTACGCGAACGATTTAGCGTATAGCCCCGTGGGATACAACGCTAATCCCGTGGCGTGTGTCAGTGCAGCGCTGCCCAACCACATGACCACGGAGATTCAGTCACTCGTCTCCCCCATCGGCATCAGCGTGGATCAGAGCATCGAGGACGGCGGCATCGTTCTTGGAGACAAACCAGGACTTGGATTCGACATTGACGAACAACTCATTGCCTCAACCACCGGCTCTGGTTCATGGAAATCACCCTCTGGACCCCACGTTCGTCCCGCTCATACGGGTTTTCGGCTAAGGAACTGACGAGCACAGCCATTCCGCGTCCCCGCAATACCGCTACTCATTTCTGCAACACGCACCATATGCAACATCTGTAAAACCCGCAACACACGTAACGCATAACTAAAAAATCAAGAAATTCACGTCAATTGATAGCAAAGGAGCCATCATGCAGACACGAAAACTCGGTAACACCGGACTCGACGTCCCCGTTCTCAGCTTGGGAGGCGCACCCTTGGGGTCCCTGTACGGTGAGATCACCCAGGAACAGGCGAATGAGACCATCCGCATTGCCCTGGAAAACGGGATGAACATGATCGACAGTTCGCCATGGTATTCGGAACCCCACGGCGAGCGCCGCTCAGAGACGACAATCGGGAGAGCGCTTGAAGGCGTCGACCGTGATTCTTACATCCTGACGACAAAATGCGGCCGGTACATGCCTGGGGAATGGGATTTCTCCACCGAACGCATCAAGCGCTCCATTCCTGAGAGCCTCGAAAAGCTTCAGACGGATCATATCGATGTCGTCCAATGCCATGACATCGAGGAGGGAGATCTCGACCAGGTCATCAACGAAGCCCTTCCCGTTCTGCGTGAATACAAGGAACAGGGGATCATCGGCGCTATCGGCGTCACCGGGTACAAACTCGACGTCCTCGAGAAGGTCGCCATCGAGCAGGAACTCGATACGGTGATGAGCTACTGCAATTACAATCTGCAGGATCGCAGACTTCTCCCCACCGCCAAGCGCCTTGCCCAGCACGGCATCGGAGTCTTCAACTGCTCACCACTTCACATGGGTGCGCTCACCACAAAGGGAGCTCCGGATTGGCACCCTTCCCACCCGGAAGTTCTGGCTCTCACACGCAAGGTCGTTCAGGCTTGTGAGGAAGCGGGTACCACCATCGAGGAAGTCGCACTCGAATTCTCGCTGAACAGTCCGGAGGATTCTGGAATCTCGACGACCGTGGTCGGCAGTGCTGTTCCGCGCTACCTCGAGTCAGACCTGGCCGCCCTAGGAAAGAGTCCCGACCCCGCGCTCATCCGCACGATCGAGGACATCTTCGGACCGTGGCTCAACGTGGGATGGGACATGCCGGCTCCTGTGACGGAGGCCGCGTAATGCTTCATTTCCCCACAACACCCAACCACCGCCGCGGCTACGTGTGCGTTCTAGGCAGCTACGCCGAAGCCCTCACCATGACGGTCAAACGCATTCCCGTGGCCGGCGAGACCCTTATCGGAAGAGACTATCGCCAGGAGTATGGGGGCAAGGGATCGGACATGGCCGTTCAGGCGTCGCGTTTGGGTGCCGATGTCTCCTATCTCGGCGTCGTTGGCAATGATGCCTTTGGACAAAGATTCCGCGATCTGATGGAGCGCGAATACGTCGACACCAGGGGCTTACGAATCACTAGCGAGCGCCCTACCGGCGTCGGAATGATTCTGAAAGACGAGCAGGCACGAAATGTCATCGCCGTCGACATGGGTGCCAATGAGCTCTTCCGTCCCGAAGACATTGACCGTGGCTTCTCCCAAATCAACGAATCAGACGTTGTGTTGGCACAGTTGGAAATCCCTCTCGAAACCGCGCTCTACGGACTCAAACGCGCAAAGGAAGCAGGGAAGACAACTGTTCTCAACCCCGCTCCCGCACTCGATCTGAGAGGACAGGATCTTTCCGATGTGGACTTCATCACTCCCAACGAAACTGAGTCCCGACTGTGCGTCGGACTCGCACCGGACGCCGACATCGACAACGCCAGCGTCGCAGCCCGTCTTCAGAAGCAGGGAGTGAAGAACGTCATCATCACGCTCGGAGAACAGGGAAGCGTGTGCTTCCGAGAAAACCTCCCCGCCTTGAATCTCCCCGCCTTCTCCATTGACGAAGTTGACTCGAACGGCGCCGGAGATTCCTTTAACGCCGCCTTCTGCGTCGGTCTCGCAGAGACTGCAAACGTGGAATACGCCATGACGCTGGCCGCAGCGGCTTCCTCCCTGAGCTGCACCAAATGGGAGACCGTCCCCTCCTACCACGATCGACGCGCAGTCGATGAGTTTCTCCGCACCCACGCACTCCAAGCCTGAGAAAGGATTTTCATGAAGGCAAATACCATCCTCAACCCCGACCTTGCACAAGGTCTCGCCCAATTGGGCCATGGTGACATTGTTCTGGTCACTGACGCCGGTTTCCCGATTCCCAAAGATGCGAACGTGGTCAACCTCGGCCTTGTTCAGGGAACGGTCGACGTTCTCACCATTCTGGAGGTCCTGCGCACGCACCTCTTCGTTGAGGAAGTGCGATTCGCACCCGAGGTCAAGACACAGTACCAAAGCCTGTACCACCGCTTCCAAAAGATCTACACAGGTTCCGGAGCCGATTTCATCCCGGCCACCCACGAGGAACTCGTGGAGAAGTGGGCACCGAAGGCAAAACTCATCATCCGCTCCGGCTCCTTCACGGCATGGGCAAACCTCGCCCTCACTGCCGCCACGGATCCCAATGCATGGTTCCGCGACGATGAAGGAGTCGCTCCCCTACCGCGCTATCTCGTGCGGAGGGAACGAATCCTCAACAACACCGTTCCCGATTTCGAGGATTAACACAATTGTCGCGTTCATCCTGAGCGCGTTCACCCCGCTTCGCGGGAAAACACTAACAAGGAGTATGAAGTGATCGATTTCAACGACAAGGCACAAGTCGCCAAGGCAATTCAGTACACGAACGTCAATCCAAACCTCACGAGGAAAGAGGCGATCAAACACATCGAGACGTGTGCGGAATACGGTTTCAACGCCGCCATGATCGGCCCCAACTACTGCGCTCTGGCGAAGGACATCCTCGCTGGAACCGGAGTCCGCGTCGCCACGACGTTGAACTTCCCTCAAGCCAACGACACCCTTCCCATGAAGCTCGCAGCACTCCATGAACTCGCGAAGACCGGCGCGGATGAATTCGACTTTCCCCCGACTCCCGCCTACCTCGTCGAAGGCGATATCGAGTCCTACACCATTGAGCTCAACACCATCGTTCGCGTTGCGCACGAAGAGGGACTCAAATGCAAGGCGATGCTTGAATTCGGATTCCTCAATGACGACCAGAAGGCTCTTGCAGCTCAGATCGCCACTGCCGAGGGCATCGATTGGATCAAGAACTCGTCCGGTTGGGGAGCCGGTGGCATCGCCGCCACCGTCGACGACGTCAAGATACTCGTCGCCAACACGCATCTGCCAACTCGCGTCAAGGTATCAGGCAAGGTCAACTCCCTTGAAAAGATGAAGGCGCTCTTCGAGGCGGGTGCCGAGTTGGTTGGTACGTCCTCCGCCACTCAAATTGTCGACGGCCTCGTCGGAGATGCAGACGCCTATTAAAGACTTCTGCCAATGCTCTGGGGAGTCTCGCTCGGAGGCTCCCCTCCCCTTGCCTACCCGCCGTTCCACGCGACAATGTCGCCGCGTCCCGCACCAAATATTTCGATAGAACAAAGGAAACGCAATGTCAGCTCTCGACAATGAGGTCAGAGTATCTGTAGTGCCCGGTTCCACACTGCCCGAAGTGGGCGTGGATGCAGAGGGCAAACCCGTTTACAATCTCAAGAAGGGCCTTTACCGTCGCCTCATCTGGACGATCTCGGGTAATTTCCTCTTCCTTCTCGCACTGTACAACGCAGTCATCTCGGTTTTTCTGCCCAATCAAGTGGCAAATGTCGTCGAGGGAGGAGACAGCAACGCAAAGGTGCTCGCACTCGCCTCCATCATGACGGTTTCATCTTTCATCACCGTTTTCGTGCAGCCACTCACTGGAGCCCTCTCTGACAGAACCCGATCACGCTTCGGCATGAGAACCCCCTTCATCATCGGCGGCTCCTTCATTGGAGGAGCCGCGATCGCGCTGCTCGCTCCACAGAAATCGATGATCGGCATCGGCATCTTTTGGGTGATCGCCTCCGTCGCTCTCAACGTCATGAACGGCCCCCTCGCAACGATTCTGGCCGACCGCGTGGAACCCGAAAAACGAGGAACCGCATCGGGATTCATCGGTGCCGCACAGACCGGCGGCGGCACACTTGGCATCATCTTCGGTGGATGGATAGCAAACTACAATCTTCCGCTGGGCTACATCATCTTCGGCGTGGGAATCTTCCTGTGCTGCCTGGTCTTCTGTGCGCTCAATCGGGAGCCCTCCACACAAGCCATGGTGACCGAGCCCTTCAGTTTCAAGACCTTCTTCAAGCAGTTCTGGATCAGCCCACGTAAGCATCCTGACTACGGCTGGGCCTTCGCGGGACGCTTCCTGATGTATCTGGGCTACCAAGGAATTGTCGCCTATCAGCTCTACATCCTGCGCGATTACATCGGTCAGACCGACGCACAATCGAACATCACCATCGGACTGATGTCCTCCATCCAGTTGGTGACTCTCATTCTGTCTTCGGTCGTGTGCGGATTCCTCTCCGATCGCTTCCAAGCCAGGAAGCCCTTCGTCTTCATCTCCACCCTCATCATGGCCGCCTCCTACGTCGTTCCACTTGTATGGCGTTCGCAGACGAGCATGCTGGTGATGGCGGGAGTTCTCGGTCTGGGATATGGCTGCTACATGTCCATTGACATGGCTCTCATGACCCAAGTACTGCCCAATGAAGGCAAGGACGCTGGCAAAGACATGGGCGTCCTCACCATCGCAACGAACCTTCCCCAGATGCTTGTGCAGCCGCTCGTGGCAATTCTGCTTTCGCTTTTCGCCGGCAATTACGCAGTCTTGTTTATCGTCGCAATCATTCTGGTTTTCGGCTCATCGCTCTTCGTACTTCCCATCAAGTCGGTGAAGTAACTCTTATCACTATCACTGCAGCGGCGGAAGGGAGCACGTATTCCTTCCGCCGCTGTCAATTCCCACGGACAAAGGAGCCATGATGGAATCCGTTTTTCACGGCGTTCCCGGCAAAATCAACATTATCGATACACATTTCCATATCTGGAACCTTGCGACCCAACGATTGACCTGGCTCGACACCGTCGATTCCTCGTTAAACCGCACCTTCACTATGGCCGATTACGAAGAGGCCTATTCGCATTTCGCGCAGAATCATCCCATTAACTTTCTCGGCGGAATCTACGTCGACGCAGACGTCACCGATCCACTTCTCGAGGACCGACTCCTGTACGAGATCACCAGCCCGAAGCTCTTGGCGACGATGAACCGCACCACCATCAGTCCCTACATGAGAATTCCCGTCACTGCGACGGGGGTCAGAGACCCCCTACACACGAATGACTCACCGCGTGGACGGTGTCTTGAACCTGATTTCATTCAAGGCCTACAGATATTGGCCGACAGAAACCTCATCTTCGAAAGCTGTAACAGGGTTGCCGAGCTGGATGATCTTTACATTGCTCTCAGGCAGGTTCCACAGCTCAAGGTGGTTCTGAACCACCTCGGCAACCCCGGAGAACTCACCACCGAATACATGAACTCCATGCGTAATTTGGCGAGCCTTCCGAATCTCTATTGCAAGGTGTCGGGTTTCGCCACGGCGGAGAAAAGCTACGTGCAGGAGCTTCTCGACTTCGTGACTGACACTTTTTCGCCACGTCACGTGATGTATGCCTCCAACTGGCCTGTGGTATCGCTCTACTCTTCCTTCGAAGAGCACCTCGAGATACTGCTTGACCGCTTTGGCTCCGACGAGGATTTCTTCTGGAGAAACGCACAACGGGTATATGGAATCTCCTTCGCAGACCGTTAGGAAGGACGTGCATCTGAAAACGCTACGATAACACTAAAAAACCGCACAAAAAAGGGGTTCCAGCCATATGGTTGGAACCCCGTCTGCGGTGAAGGAGAGATTCGAACTCTCGGAGGATTGCTCCTCACACGCTTTCGAGGCGTGCTCCTTAGACCGCTCGGACACTTCACCATTGCTCTTCTCTTAAGAAAAGCAACCTCTCAATTATGCCACAAAAAACTTCTGCGCGCGACCACGCGTCGTTTCAGACGTGTCGGACAGGCAAGGTACGCCGCGCTCTGATCTTCTGTGCACGCTCCCCCAGTTCGGCATCGTCCGGGTAGGAGACATGCTCCAATGTCAGTCCCTCAGGAGCAATCGGTCCTGTGGATCCCTCTCGGACAGGAACTGCCAATTTCTCAGCAAACCACTCCAACGACTTCTTTCCCACACCAACCTGAACCTGCGCCCCCACCAGTGAACGCACCATGTTGTGCGCAAAGGCGTCCGCAACGATGGTGAATTCGAGCAACCCCGATCCCAACGGCAGGATGCCGTAGTCACCGGCGTGTGATGGCACCCTGTTCCATGTGGCCACCTTGACCTCGCGAATGGTCGTGCCCCCAGGATTGGGGGTCGCAAACGAGCCGAAATCTTTCAGACCGACGATCATCGCGGCCGCGCGCCGAAGCCTGTCCTCATCCAGAACACTGTCCATCTTCAGAACGCAGGATCTTATGCGCGGATCCACGGCAACTGAGGAATCGCATATCCTGTACACGTAGGTACGTTCCAACGCCGAGAAGCGGGCATCAAAGCCCTCTGGGGCACGCTCCACGGAATAGATCACAATATCGTCGGGAACAACGTGCTGCAGACGGTGGCACAGCGCAGCCTCCGGAGTCAGGGTCAGATGCCCTAAGGCGCGCATCAGAATCTCAGGCTCGATGTCCATGTGGCACACCTGATGCCGGGCATGCACACCCGTGTCGGTGCGTCCCGCCACCACGAGATGCGCCGGAGACTCCTGTTCACGAATACGCAGTATTTTCGTCAGGGCGGCTTCCACTTCCCCTTGCACGGTCCGCAGTTGTGGCTGTTTTGCCCACCCGTGAAAATGTGTGCCGTCGTAGGCGAGGTCAATGCGCAGGCGTTGTGTCATGTTCCCAACATACAAAAACGGCCGGAGGTTTCCCTCCGACCGTTCTCAGCTTTTTACACCAGAAGTCGAATTACTCAGCCTTGGCAGCTTCGTCAGCAACGTCCGCATCCTCTGCAGCCTCATCAGCTGCCGAGTCGGCGTCCTCTGCCTTCTTCTCCAGGTCAACGGCAGCCTCGTCGGCTTCCTTCACATCGGCACCGGTCTCGTTGGCCTCAACGGCCTCGGCGACTGCGTCCTCTGCGGCACCATCAGCCTCTGCTGCGGTTGCTGCGGCGTCAACAGCCTCGGCATCCTTTTCAGCGGCAACCTTGGTTGCTGCTTCAGCTTCCTTGACCGTTGCCTGCTTTGCCGACACGGGCTCAGTGACGAGCTCGATGATGGCGCGAGGGGCGTTGTCTCCACCACGTGCAGCGATCTTCACGATGCGGGTGTAGCCACCCTCGCGCTGCTTCATGGTCTCGGCGATCTCAGTGAACAGCTTGTGCACGATCGACTTGTTGCGAATGACGCGCATGACGCGACGGCGGGAATGCAAATCCCCACGCTTTGCCAGCGTGATAAGACGCTCAGCGAGAGGACGAAGCCTCTTAGCCTTTGCAAGGGTGGTCGTGATACGGCCGTGCTGATACAAGCTGGTAGCCATGTTCGCCAGCATGAGGCGCTCATGAGCCGGGCTTGACGCCAGATGTGGGCCCTGCTTTGGTCTTGGCATGTTTTCTCCTTAAGACTCCGACATGGGAGGGCATGCGCCCAAACGTCCATGTTGGAGGATTGTTCGAGGGACTTCTTCAGAGAGAGCGAGTAGAACTACTCATCCTCAGGAGTGAAGAAGGTACCTCCCTCGAGATTTGTTGTGTCGAAACCGAGTGGTGACGCCTTGAGAGAAAGTCCCATTGCCTGGAGCTTCTCCTTGACCTCATCGATCGACTTCATTCCGAAATTACGAATATCGAGCAGATCCTGCTCCGTGCGCGAAACCAACTCACCCACCGTGTGGATTCCCTCGCGCTTGAGGCAGTTATACGAACGCTGCGTCAGGTTGAGGTCCTCGATCGGTACGGCAAGTTCAGGATTCGACTCCTGAACAACAGGCGCAGGGCCAACTTCAATGCCCTCTGCCTGAGTGTTGAGCTCACGCGCAAGTCCGAAGAGCTCCACCAGAGTGGAACCAGCGGAGGCCACCGCATCACGCGGAGTGATGGCTTCCTTGGTCTCGACGTCGAGAATGAGCCGATCAAAATCGGTACGCTGCTCAACACGAGTTGCCTCGACCTTGTAGCTCACCTTGAGAACGGGAGAATAGATGGAATCAACCGGAATACGGCCGATCTCCTGTCCATCCTGCTTGTTCTGCTGTGCGGACACATAGCCACGGCCACGCTCGACAGTGAATTCAATCTCGAGCTCGCCATCCTCTGCGAGGGTAGCGATGTGTAGATCGGGATTGGCGATGACAACTCCGGCGGGAGGCGTGATGTCTCCGGCCTTGGCCTCGCCTTCACCGCTCTTGCGCAGGTACATGACGACTGGTTCGTCATATTCGCTGGTGAGAACGATTCCCTTGATGTTCAGGAGGATCTCAGTGACATCTTCCTTCACACCTGGCAAGGTGGTGAACTCATGCAACGCACCGGAGATGCGTACAGAGGTCACTGCTGCGCCTGGAATGGAGCTCAGCAACGTACGGCGCAGTGAGTTCCCAATGGTGTATCCGAACCCAGGTTCCAATGGTTCAATCGTGAAACGTGAACGCTGGGGTGTGAGTACTTCTTCAGTCAGTGTCGGACGCTGTGCAATAAGCACTTTTTTATCCTTTCAGCTCAAGTCGATCGTGCACAATCGACTCGTGCGGGTGGATGATGTGTAAATTACCGTGCGTCAGACGCGGCGGCGCTTAGGAGGACGGACTCCGTTGTGCGCCTGAGGCGTGACATCGGAGATGGAACCAACCTCGAGACCTGCGGACTGCAGGGAACGAATAGCGGTCTCGCGTCCGGAGCCTGGGCCCTTGACGAAGACATCGACCTTCTTGACACCGTGTTCCATGGCCTTGCGAGCCGCAGCCTCTGCTGCCATACCTGCAGCAAATGGAGTGGACTTACGGGAACCCTTGAAACCGACATCGCCACCGGATGCCCATGCCAGCACAGCGCCGGACGGATCGGTGATTGAAATAATCGTGTTATTGAATGTTGACTTAATATGCGCCTGGCCCATCGGCACGGACTTACGAGCCCGGCGTCGCGGCTTACGCACAGCTTGCTTCGCAGCAGCCATTTACCCTCATTTCCTAAGTTTGAATTCAGCGAACCCTGTTCACTGAGACGACTACTTGGTGGCCTTCTTCTTTCCAGCGACCGTACGCTTCGGACCCTTACGGGTGCGCGCATTGGTCTTCGTACGCTGTCCACGTACCGGAAGATGCCTGCGGTGGCGAATGCCCTGATAGCTGTTGATCTGAATCTTGCGACGAATATCAGCCTCTACCTCACGGCGGAGGTCACCCTCGATCTTGTAATTACCTTCGAGATAATCACGCAGGGTGATGAGCTGTTCATCAGTGAGATCCTTGACGCGGGTATCAGGATTGATACCTGTCGCAGCCAGGGTTTCCTTCGCGCGCGTGCGGCCAACACCAAAAATGTAGGTGAGGGCAATTTCGATGCGCTTCTCATTGGGGATGTCGACTCCGGCAAGACGTGCCATTGCGATTCCTTCTGTTCATCGGAGGTTGTGCGCCAAACCGTCCGTTTCCGGCCCAAGCCTCCGCACTTGGGGTTCAGCTTTCGCTGTGGTTCAGCACCTATCTTTATTTATTACCGCTGTGGTCTGCTGTTCAGCCTTGACGCTGCTTGTGCCTTGGGTTGGTGCAGATCACCATGACGCGGCCGTGACGACGGATAATACGGCAATGCTCGCAGATCCTCTTCACACTTGGCTTAACCTTCATGGTTTTCCTTTACTTGTATCGGTACGTAATTCGACCACGGGTCAAATCGTAGGGGCTCATTTCAAGAACGACGCGGTCCTGCGGGAGAATGCGGATATAATTCTTCCGCATCTTTCCGGAAATGGTTGCAAGAACGATGTGCTTATTCTCGAGTTCGACGCGAAACATTGCATTCGGCAACGCTTCAATGACCTGTCCTTCGACTTCGATCACACCAT
>JALCQC010000016.1 GCA_022650895.1 Bifidobacteriaceae bacterium
CAGGCGTGGAATCTTGGCTATGTGACGCCCCAGCCCCCGCAGCGCTTCAGTGACCAGACGGTTGCCGTGGTGGGCTCCGGTCCCGCGGGACTTTCCGCCGCACAGCAGCTGACCCGCGCGGGCCACACGGTTGTCGTCTTCGAACGCGATGACGCCATCGGTGGACTTCTGCGCTATGGCATTCCCAACTTCAAGCTCGAGAAGAAGCTCATAGACCAGCGCATCGAACAGATGACGGCCGAGGGAACCCGCTTCAAGACCGGCGTGGAAATCGGCAAGGACATCACCTGGGACGAGCTGCGCACGCGCTTCGACGCCGTGGTCATCGCCACTGGTTCCACGGTTCCGCGCGACATCTCACTTCCCGGGCGTGAGCTCAAGGGCATCCACTTCGCCATGGAGTACTTGCCCGACGCCACACGCCGCATCAATGGGGTGAAGCCGGTTCATGACATCGATGCGCGCGGCAAGAACGTCATCATCATCGGCGGCGGCGACACTGGTTCGGACTGCTTGGGAACCGCCTTGCGTCAGGGCGCGAAATCCGTGACCGTGCTTCAGATCATGCCGAAGGAGCCAAGCGAACGCCCGGACTCACAGCCGTGGCCCACGTATGCACGCACCTATCAGAAGACGTCCTCCATGGAGGAGGGCGGCCAGTACCTCTATGACACCGATTCCGTGGAGTTCCTTTCGAAGGCCGTTCCGGAAGGGACGACGGCTGACGTGTCACTTCCTCAAGATGTGGCTGCAGAGGGCTTCACGTCCGATGCCGAGGGAAATATCACCGGTCTGCGCGTGGTTCACGTAGCGCCCGGTGAGAATGGTCCCTTCACCCGCGAGGAGGGCAGCGAACACATCCTTGACGCCGATCTGGTGCTGATCTCCGTCGGTTTCCTCCACACGGACTCCGAGTCGCTGCTTCGCCAGCTGCCGGTGGAACTGGACGCACGTGGCAACATCTCACGTGACGCGCGGTTCGCCACGTCTCAGGACGGCGTCTTCGTCTGTGGCGATGCGGGGCGTGGGCAGAGTCTCGTGGTGTGGGCCATTTCCGAGGGCCGCAGTTGCGCCGCCGCCGTCGACGAATATCTCATGGGATCCACCGAGCTGCCGAGCCCCATCACGGCGAATCAGCGACCCATGACGTTGCCGGTCACCGCCCGCTGAGAAAGTCCGAACTCCCTGAGTCTGGACTTTCTCAGTCCGGACTTCACGGCGTTGCCGCACTTCGCGTCACTGCACGCGGTACTCTGGAATCATTTGGTACACCCGTGAGCGAACACGCCCTTTCGAGGAGGTAAATGGTGACAAATCGAGCACAACGCAGAGCTAACAACAGGTCGGCCCGGAGAAATGGTACGGATTCGACGCGGCCGGAAGCGACTCGCAGCGCCACTGATCAGGCACGTTTCAACCGTCACGCCGATCGCGTGGCATCGGGCAAAGGGGAGTGGAAGCCTGGCCGCGTGGATGCGGACGGTGACGTTATCTCCACAGAATCGGCGGCTTCTTCTTCCAAGGAACAATCGCAGGTCATCAACCCCACTCTTTCCAGAAAACGCACGTGGCGCGACTGGATGCGATTCGCCAGCTGGGTCCTCATCGTGGTGTCGGCTCTCGCTTTCCTCATCGTGATGTGGATTCCGAACCTGCCGATGTGGGCCATCATCACTGTGTCGGCGATTTTCGCAGTCGGTGTTCTAAGCCTGTTCGTCGTCCGTGGCGACAGTGATAAGAACCCTTACGTCGACGAGAACGGAACCGCCGTATGAGCGGCCTCGCGGTCGACCTCATCACGCGTGAATACCCCCCACATGTCTACGGTGGCGCGGGCGTCCACGTGAATGAGTTGTCAAAGGTCCTCGCCGATCATGCGGAGGTCACGGTGAGAGCCTTCGATGGCCCCCGCACCGAGGCTGAGCTTGCGAAGTACGAGCGCGCAACCGCCAACGGTTCCCTCAAGGTCCGTGGGTATTCGGTTCCCACTGAACTCTCTGACGCCAATGCGGCGCTGCAGACCTTTGGGGTTGATCTTCAGATCGCGCGCGACGTCGACGCCGACATCGTTCATTCTCACACCTGGTACGCCTGCTTGGCGGGACGGCTCGCCTCCCAACTCCACGGCATTCCTCATGTGATCACCGCGCACAGTCTTGAGCCCTTCCGTCCATGGAAGGCAGAACAGCTCGGTGGTGGCTACAAGCTCAGCTCCTGGGCCGAGAAGGACGCCTACGAGTCGGCGGACGGTGTGATCGCAGTGTCGGCGGGAATGAAGAAGGACATCCTGACCGCATACCCCGCCGTGGACCCGGACAAGGTCTTCGTGGTGCACAACGGCATTGATATCACTGACTTCACCCTGCCTGCCGCCGACGCGGACGCGTGGAAGGTCTTCGACCGCTACGGGATAGATCGCAACGCACCGACATTGTTGTTCGTAGGGCGCATCACCCGTCAAAAGGGATTGCCGTACCTTCTTGACGCTCTGGGCGTCATCGATCCGAGCATCCAGGTTGTGCTGTGTGCGGGAGCTCCCGACACCAAGGAAATTGCCGATCACGTGCGTTCTCAGTTCGCGCACCTCAATGAAACCCGCGGCAACGTCATCTGGATCGAGGAGATGCTGCCGCACGAGCAGTTGGTGGCTCTGGAACATGGCTGCGACGTCTTCGTCTGCCCGTCCATCTACGAGCCTCTTGGCATCGTCAATCTTGAGGCGATGGCCTGCGGACTGCCTGTGGTCGCGAGCGCAACAGGAGGCATTCCAGAGGTCGTTGTTGACGGCGAGACCGGCTGGCTCGTTCCTCTGGAACAGATGAGAGATGGAACCGGCACGCTCCTCCATCCCGACGATTTCGTTCACGACATGGCCGCCGCCATCGAGGAGGCCTTCTCCGATCCCGACCGTGCCCGGGCGAGAGGTGAGGCCGGATTCGCTCGTGCACGTGATCATTTCGCGTGGGCATCGATTGCACAAAGAACAATGGATGTGTATGAGAAGGTGCTGGGCGGTTTCAACGACTGAAAAATGAGAGTGAAAGAGTGAAGGGTTCATCCATGCAGAGGGACGAGAGCACACCGGCGATTGACGTCAAGAACATCGAATTCAGACGGAATCGCCGTGTCATTCTCTCTGACGTGAATCTACGCATCGAGCCGGGGGAGCGCTGGGTCATCTTCGGTCCCAACGGAATCGGCAAGTCCACGCTTGTCTCGATGATGGCGGCGCGACTGTTTCCCAGCAAGGGAACGATCGACATTCTCGGCAACCGCCTTGGGCGGGTCGATGTCTTCTCGTTGCGTCCGCTCATCGGTTTGGCGTCCGAGGAGCTCGCGAAGCTTTTCCCGCCGCGTGAGGACCCTCTCGACGCTGTCGTGACTGCAGGAACCGGAGTAACCGGACGGTGGCGTGACACCTACACTCAGGAACAGACCGACAAGGCCCGCGGGCTCCTCGAACGTTTCGGCGTCGGCTACCTTGAAGGCAAGCAGATGTGGCAGCTGAGCGCGGGGGAGACTTCCCGTGTCCTCATCGCCCGTGCCCTCATGAACGATCCCAAGCTTCTCATTCTTGACGAACCCACCACGGGATTGGATCTCGGTGCGCGCGAGCAGGTCATTTCCACGCTGAACGAGATCGGTATGGAGGATTCCTCTCGCGCGGCGGTTCTGGTGACGCACCGGCTCGAGGAGATTCCCCAAGGCTTTGGAAACATCGCCCTGCTGGGAAGGACAGACAGTAATCCGGATCGAGCCGGCAGAAATCCGGCCCCGGGAACCGTCGTGTTCCGCGGTCCCATCGAGGACGGTCTGACGGACGAGTGGCTGAGAGCACTTTTCGGCATGGACCTGCATGTCTCCCACATCGCAGGGCGTTGGAACGCCTTCGTGAACTAGATTCCTTGAGCAGCTGTCCTCTGGGGCCTCTCACCCTGTTAGTAGTTAGGTTGCCCTAGTCATCTAACTGTGTTAGCATTCCAACTGCTTCCCTTTTTCGCCGCGAGAGTAACGTAATTAGCTAACGCTGTTTGGGGAGGGGAGGAGAGTAACCTCTTACAGGTTAAATCCTCAGAATAATTTTGAACGTCGGGCGTCCTTGGTTGGCGCCATCAGCTGATAGGGGTAGTGCATGCTGCGAATATTGTCACGTTATCTGCGGCCGTACTGGTTACAGGTGACGATTCTCGTCATCTTCCAGGTCGCGCAGGCGTGTCTCAATCTGTACTTGCCGAATCTTCAGGCTGACATCATCAACAATGGTGTCGCCGCCGGAGATCAGGACAAGATCTACCAGATTGGGTGGGAGATGATCGGTGTCGCCGGACTGCAGATCGTAGCGCAGGTGGCGGCCGTCATCATCTCGGCAAGGATTGCAATGAGACTGGGCTACGAGGTCCGCAGGGACTTCTTCGGTTCCGTTGAGAGCTTCAGCCTCAGCGAGATGGAGAAATTCTCGGCAGGTTCCCTCGTCACCCGCGTCACCAACGACGTCCAGCAGGTTCAGCAGACCACCTATCAGACGCTGCTCATCATTCTTCAGGCTCCCGTGATGTTCATCGGCGGCCTCATCATGGCCGTCCAGCAGGACGGACCGCTGACATGGTCCCTCGCCATCATTCTGCCCGTCATCGTCATCATCGCCTTGGTGCTGATGAGCCGCATGGGTCCGCTGTTTGCCAAGCTGCAGGACCGTTTGGATTCGCTGAACCGCATCGTTCGCGAGCAGATTGCCGGCGTCCGCGTCATTCGCGCCTTCACGCGCGAGAAGACGGAAGAGAAGCGCTTCGACGTGGCGAATACCTCCATGTATAAGGTCCTGGTCTCGGTCGGTCGCCTCATGAGCATGATGATCCCCCTCATCTTCTTCATGGTGAACATGTCGAACCTCGCCATCATGTGGTTCGGCGGCAAGCGCATCGACGCCGGTGAGATGCAGATCGGTTCGTTGCAGGCCTTCATCCAATACCTCATGATCATCCTCATGGGTATCATGATGGCGGCGATGATGTCGGTGATGCTTCCCCGTGCATCGGTTTCCGCAAAGCGCATCACCAAGGTCCTTGATACCGAATCGGACATCAAGGCGCCGGAGCATCCTTACTGGCAGGGAACACCTGCAGGAAAGCTCGAGTTCAAGGACGTCAGCTTCCGGTACCCGGGTGCCGAGGAACCGATTCTCTCCCATATCAGCTTCACCGCACAGCCGGGACAGACCACGGCCTTCATTGGTTCCACCGGTTCTGGAAAGTCGTCTCTTCTCCGTTTGGCGATGAGAATGTTCGATGTCACCGAGGGACAGGTTCTTCTTGACGGACACGACTTGCGCGAATACGATCCCGATCAGCTCGCCACGGTCTTCGGCCCCGTTCCTCAGAAGGCGATGCTCTTCTCCGGAACCATTCGCTCGAATCTGCGCTATGGCAAGCAGGACGCCACGGAAGAGGAGATGTGGGAGGCGCTGCGCGTCGCTCAGGCAGACGACTTCGTCCGTGAGATCCCAGAAGGGCTGGATGCGCCCGTTGCTCAGGGTGGCACCAATTTCTCTGGTGGACAGAAGCAGCGTCTCTGCATGGCGAGAGCGATCATCCGTCAGCCACGCGTGTACAGTTTCGACGATTCGTTCTCCGCTCTCGACATGGCGACGGACCGCAAGCTGCGTGCCGCTCTCAAGCCGGTGACCACCGAGGCAACTGTTCTACTGGTGGCCCAACGTGCCGCCTCCATCCGGGACGCCGATCAGATTCTGGTGCTCGACTCTGGCCGCATCGTCGGCCGAGGAACGCACGACGAGCTGATGCAGACCTGCGAAACCTACAAGGAAATCGTCGATTCGCAGGGCGGTCAAGGCCCCGATGTCGAAGACTTAAGCATTGACGAGAAGGGAGGACGCTGATATGCCAGGTCCAAACAGGCAATTGAAGTCGGCACCTGCCGCACTTTCAAAGAAGGAACGCAATCAGAGCCTCAGACGTTTGATGGGGTACCTGCTCAGCGAGAAGCTGAAGGTCGTCCTCATGCTGTTCTGCGGCGCCGCCAGTGTGTTCCTCATCGTTCTCGGCCCCAAGATCATGGGACAGGGAACCAACGTTCTCTTCGCCGGAATCCTCGGCAAGATGTTGCTTGCCGCAGGAGTGCCGGTCGGAACCCCGACGGATCAGATCGTCAAGGCCCTGCAAGCTCAGGGTCAGGGAAGCCTCGCCTCCATGGTGAGCACCATGAACGTCACAGTGGGTGAGGGGATTGACTGGAACTGGTTCGCCATCATCCTAGTCATCACCGCCGCTGTCTACCTTGTCTCGATCCTGCTACGTCTGGTGCAGAACTTCATCATGACACGCGTGGTCTCCGACACCGTGTATCTCATGCGCCGTCAGATCGAGGACAAGCTCAACCACCTGCCGCTCAAGTACTTCGACCGCGTGCCGCGTGGAGAGGTCATGAGCCGTACCACGAACGACGTCGACAACATCGCTCAGACGCTTCAGCAGGTACTGGGCGAGCTACTGTTCTCCACCTTCCAATTCGTTGGAACCTTCATCATGATGCTCACCATCTCTCCGCTGCTGACCCTCGTCGCGTTCATCGTGATCCCCGTCATGGCTGTTGTCTCGATCTTCATCATGAGGAAGGCTCAGCCGAACTTCACCCGTCAGTGGGAGAAGACGGGCAACCTCAACTCCAACGTCGAGGAGATGTTCTCGGGGCACCTGGTGGTTCGTGCCTACGGACAACAGGAGAACGCAAAGGGCACTTTCGAGGGCCATAACAAGGGGCTCTACGACGTCAGCTACAAGGCGCAGTCCTTCTCCGGCCTCATCAATCCCTCCACAGGATTCTTCGGTAACCTCATGTTCGTTCTCGTCGCCGTTCTCGGTGGCGTGCGCGTCCTCAACGGCAGCCTCACCCTCGGTGACCTGCAGGCCTTCACGCAGTATTCGCGTCAGCTGTCACAGCCTCTCGGCCAGATCGCTTCCATGACAACGGTTCTGCAGAGCTCTTTGGCGTCTTCGAAGCGTGTCTTCGAATTCCTCGACGAGGAAGAGGAAGTCGCGGATACGAAGAACCCTGTCACCATTCCGGCAAAGGAGGATGGCGGTATCGACGGTCATGTGGCCTTCAACAACGTGAGCTTCTCCTACGATCCGAAGGAACCTCTCATCGAGGATCTTTCCATGCAGGCGCAGCCAGGACAGACGGTGGCAATCGTCGGTCCCACCGGTGCGGGAAAGACCACGCTGGTGAATTTGCTCATGCGCTTCTATGAGATTCAGGGAGGCTCCATCACCATAGATGGCGTCGACACCAAACAGATGACGCGTGAGAACCTGCGATCCCACTTCGGCATGGTGTTGCAGGACACCTGGCTCTTCGATGGAACGATTCGCGAGAACCTTCTCTATGGAATCCGAAAGGGACAGGCCGTCAGCGAGGAGCGGATGATCGAGGCCGCCAAGGCGACGCACGTGGACGATTTCGTCCGGCGGCTGCCACAGGGTTACGACACCGTGATGAGTGAAGACAGCTCCGAACTCTCCCAAGGAGAGCGCCAGCTGATCACCATCTGCCGCGCCTTCCTTGCAGACCCCGATATCCTCATTCTCGACGAGGCCACCAGCTCCGTGGATACGCGTACGGAAATGTTGGTGCAGCAAGCCATGAACGCTCTGCGGCAGAACCGCACCAGCTTCGTGATCGCGCACCGCCTCTCCACCATTCGCGACGCCGACCTCATCCTCGTGGTCAACCATGGCTCTATTGTGGAGCAGGGTAATCATGATGAGCTGCTGGCCGCCGATGGCGCCTACGCGAAGCTCTATAACTCCCAGTTCACTGGGGCAGCCGAAGAGGAGTAAACATTATGCAGCGTGGTCCGTTCGTGGTGGGCGAGAAGGTTCAATTCACCGACCGCAAGGGCAAACGCATCACCGTTCAACTGAGCGAGGGTGCACTGACTCAGACGGACCACGGTCTCATCCGTCACGACGACGTTATCGGTACAGAGCCGGGAAACGTCGTCGTGACGGTTTCTGCTATAAAAAAGCCACAGGCCGTGGGAAGGAACACCCTCAAGTCGTCGCGGCGCTTGGGTGGATGGGAGTACACGGTCATGCGTCCGCGGATGATCGATTATTCGCTATCCATGCCGCGCGGCGCGCAGGTGATGTATCCGAAGGACATCGCCCAGGTGATCAGTCTCGGTGACATCCGCACAGGAGCGAGGGTGCTGGAGTCCGGCGGAGGATCGGGAGCCATGACACTGGCACTTCTGGACGCAGTCGGTCCCGAGGGCAACGTCACCACCATCGAACGGCGAGAGGAATTCGCCAAAATCTCAGAGGCGAACATCGAGCTGTATTTTGGCTCCACCCCAGCATGGTGGACGGTGGACGTCCATGACTTCGACGACGGAGCGGCCCAACTGCCCGCCGCCTCCTTCGACCGCATCGTGTTCGACATGCTCGACCCTTGGAATCGTTTGGAGCAGGCCCAGCGCGTCATCGCGTCCGGGGGAATTATGGTGGCCTACGTCACCACGACCACGCAGATGAGCAGACTGTGCGAGGCGTTGCGCGCCAGCCACCGGTGGACGAGCCCCGAAGTGGTGGAACTCATGGAACGGACGTGGAAAGCGGAGGGACTGTCCGTCCGCCCCGATCACACCATGATCGGCCACACCGGCTTTCTCGTGGTG
The DNA here is from genome assembly GCA_022650895.1 of Bifidobacteriaceae bacterium. GTDB lineage: Bacteria > Actinomycetota > Actinomycetes > Actinomycetales > Bifidobacteriaceae > JALCQC01. The sequence goes on from JALCQC010000016.1 coordinate 8,696, forward strand.
TCACGCGCCATGGCGCAGGGTGCAGCCGCGCTGACGAAGAAGCGCCGTGCCACCAAAGACGTGTATACGGATGTCGACGTGCTCTCCGACTCCGAAAGGCAGACGGAACTTGAAGATCTTGAGCTCCGAGACATTTCCGATCGGAAGGTTCGCAAGGTCTTGCGCGATCTGGATCAGCAGCTCGGCGTTCTTCATGACGCTCGGAGCGGCAAGACGGAATGAGTCGGGATGAATCGGGATGCGGACAACTCAGTCAGAATGACGCAGCTGAGCGCACTTTTCATGTCCTACAATGAAGGCAGTCCGGGTTGGCAACGATGATATGCAAACAATGGAGGCGATGGACATGACCGACAGCTTGAAGAAGATTTCCAAGCGTGCACGTGAGTACCAGCATGTGCTCATGATCATGCGTCATGCCAAGGCCGAATCAGCGGGAACGGGCGGGGATTCCGACAGGGAGCTCACCGACAAGGGACTCAAGCAGGCCAAGCGTGTGGCAAAGGGCCTGGTGGCCATGAAACTGATGCCGGACGCCATCGTGTGCTCGGGGGCAGTGAGGGCGCGCCAGACTGTAGCACGCATGGTCAAGGTCTTTGGGGACGGTCCCAGCGTCGACTACCGTCAGAGTCTTTATGAGTCGGGACGTTCGGCGATGTGGGAAGAACTGTCCGCGGCGAACGATGCGACGGAGCGTCTTCTCATTGTGGGTCATGAGCCATCGGTTTCCATGACCGTCGGCAGCATGGCGGCACGGGATTCCGATTCAGCCGCGCTCGCTCTCCTCAGCGTGGGTGTATCGAGTGCGACAGTGGCGATTCTTGCCTCCGACAAGCCTTTTTCCGAATGGACAGAGCATGATGCACGACTCATCGCTCTTCTCAGCCCCAAGGAGTTCAGCTGATCCTTTGGTGTTTGGGGGAGAGACGTGGGCATGGGTATAGATGCTGCTTATAGCGACACCTAGATTGAGAGAATTACCTGATAACCCGTAATTTTGCTAGGCTTTCAAAGTCTATGAAACCGTCTTTGGAGGCATTGCATGAGCGTAGCCAGCGTCAGCGGGTTCCCCCGCATCGGTCAGAATCGCGAACTGAAGCGCGCTATCGAAGGGTATTGGAAGTCCAAGAACGACCTCGAAACGGTTCGTTCCACGGCGGCCGCTCTGCGTAAGCGTCATTGGGAATTGCAGAGGGATGCAGGCATTGATCTCATCCCCAGCAACGATTTCAGCTACTACGACCAGATGCTGGACACCGCAATTCTTCTGAACGTGATTCCGCAGCGGTACCGCGATCTCGGTCTGGGGACCGAAGACACCGTCTTCGCCATGGGGCGTGGCTACCAGGGAGAGCGCGGCGACGTCACCGCACTTCCGATGAAGAAGTGGTTCACCACGAACTACCACTATCTTGTTCCCGAGATTGACGACTCCACCGTCATCAGGGTCAACGGAACGAAGCCCTTTGACGAGTTCGAAGAGGCCAAGAATCTCGGCATCCTCACCAAGCCCGTTCTCATCGGACCCTACACGTTCCTCAAGCTGGCTCGTGGAACGGAGGCGACGCCGCTGAAGCTCAGCGACAAGCTAGTGAATGAGGCTGCCTCGACGTACGCGGAGATCGTCAAGCGTTTCGCGCAGCTGGGTGCGCGCTGGATTCAGTTCGACGAACCCTACCTCGTTCTCGATAAGGAAGAGGGCGACGTCGAACTCTTCACCTCTCTCTACGAAGAGATTCTCGCCGCGCGCAGCGCAGGGTCCGCAAAGATCCTCCTCAACTCCTACTTCGGAAATATCGCCGACATCTACGACACTGCCAATGGACTCGGTTTTGACGGCATTGGTCTCGATCTGCTCGAGGGGGGAGAGGAGAATCTCGCCGCCCTGAGTGCGCATGGTGTTCATGATGGAACCGCGATTTTCGCGGGCGTGGTCAACGGCCGCAACATCTGGCGCAACAACTATGCGGTGAGCCTGGGACTGCTCGACGCCGTGGCGCAGGTTGCAGATGAGGTCGTCGTCTCAACCGCCTCCTCCTTGCTGCACGTTCCGTTCAGCACCGACGGCGAAACCGGTCTCAGTGATGAACAGCGCAAGCACTTCGCGTTCGCCGTCGAGAAGCTCGGAGAGCTGAGGGAGATCGCGAATCTCTCGTCGGCCTCGGACGAGGAACGCAAGGCCTCGACGGAGCTCGCGGCGAATCAGGCTCTCTTTGATGGTTCCCGCGTCTCCGCAGATCCCGCCGTTCATGACCGCATCGACCATCTCACTGACGCCGACTTCACCCGCCAGCCGGCACGTGCGGAGCGTCAGCGCATCCAGCGTGAAGAGCTCGGGCTGCCTCTTCTGCCGACCACGACCATCGGGTCCTTCCCGCAAACCCAGGACGTGCGCGCCGAGCGCGCCAAGCTGCGCAAGGGCGAGATCACGCAGGAATCCTATGATGACTTCATCAAGGGAAAGATCGTCGAGGTTCTCCGTCAGCAGGAGAAGATCGGGCTTGACGTGCTGGTGCATGGTGAGTTCGAGCGCAACGACATGGTTGAATACTTCGGACAGAACCTTAAGGGCTTCCTCTTCACGAAGAACGCCTGGGTCCAGTCCTACGGAACTCGCTGCGTCAAGCCTCCCATCGTCTGGTCCGACGTCTCACGCGCCAAGCCGATCACCGTTGCGTGGAGTTCCTTCGCACAATCCCAGACGGACCGCGTGGTCAAGGGCATGCTGACGGGTCCGGTCACCATTCTCAACTGGTCCTGGCCACGTGAGGACATCACCCACGAAGAGCAGACCAAGCAGCTTGCCCTCGCCATCCGCGACGAGGTCATCGACCTGCAGGACGCCGGCATCAAGGTCATCCAGATCGACGAGGCCGCTCTGCGCGAGAAGCTCCCGGTGCGTCGTTCCGACTGGCACAGCAAGTATCTCGATTGGGCCATTCCCGCATTCCGCCTGGTGCACTCCGGTGTGAAGGCCGGAACCCAGATCCATACGCACATGTGCTATTCGGAGTTCAATGACATCATCCGTGACATCGATGCGATGGATGCCGACGTCATCTCCTTCGAAGCGTCCCGTTCCGATCTCACCGTTCTCGACGCCATCCACGACGCCAACTTCGAAACAGAAGCCGGCCCCGGAGTCTACGACATTCACTCTCCGCGTATTCCCTCCGAAGAGGAGATCGAGGCGCGCATTCATGAGATCCTCGAAAAGATGGATGTCTCCAAGGTCTGGATCAACCCGGACTGCGGTCTGAAGACCCGTGGCGACGCCGAAACCTGGCCCAGTCTGGAACACATGGTGGCCGCAGCGAAGGCCGTGCGGGCACAGCTGAGCAAGTAGGCCCGGCATTTCCATGCATTCACCGATTTTTTCGCTGGAGATCTTCCCGCCGAAGCGCAACGCTCCGGTGGGAACGATCTATGACACCCTCGATGGCTTGGAGGGGTTGCATCCGGACTTCATCTCCGTCACCTATGGCACAGGGAAGTCGTCCGACCGAACGGCCACTGCCCGCATCGCGCACACGGTGAAGCGTGAATACGGCATTGACGCGGTCGCCCACCTCACGGCCATGTATGTGACGAAAAAGGACGTCGATGACACCTTGGAGATGTTCCGCGAGGCGGGAGTGTCCTCGATACTGCCGTTGCGCGGCGATGTAGTGGAGGGCAGGACTCCTGCGGGAGTCTTCACCCACGCCTCGGATCTGGCGGCCTACATCAAGTCGGTGGATCCCTCGTTCAAGCTTTTCGGCGCATGCTATCCGGAAGGTCATCCGCAGTCCGCCTCGCTGGAGGAGGATATAGAGAACCTCCGCAAGAAGGTCGATTCCGGTGTGACCCATCTGATTTCCCAGTTGTTCTATTCGACCGACGAATTTCTGCAATTTGCGGAATTGGCTCGAAAGAAGGACATCACCGTTCCCATCGAGGCGGGAATCATGCCTCCGGTTCTGGCGAAGTCCACGCTGCGGATGGCGAAACAGTGCCAGGCGCATGTTCCACGACATCTCCATCAGATTCTGGAGAAGTGGCAAGGGAACAAGGAAGCGCTGCAGCAGGCGGGAATCGTATATGCCAGCGAGCAGATCAGCGAGTTGATCGCCAACGGCGTCGATGGCATCCACCTGTATTCCATGAATCATCCGAAGGTCGTTCGTCGCATCTGGAACAACGTGAGTTCCCTTTTCGAAGTGGTCGAGTGACAACGCATCGGTAAAGCGGCTGATGGCTGCGGAAGATATCTGTCAGCGGAGGTCTGCGGTAGTTGCCGGCAGCGAATCTATGCAGCGGATACGACAGGGGCGCGGTTCCGGAAATTTCGGAATCGCGCCCCACGTGTTTTTGCAACTGCGACGAGAGATCTATCTCTTTTGAGGCTGTTTTTGGGTCTGCTTCTGCTGTTGCCGCTTTTTCTTCAGCTTGCGCGGCGACATCGTCTTGGCGTTCTTGGCGCGGAAGATCTTCCAATGCGAGGAGAAGAAACGGCGCAGGGGAGGAATTCTGCCGATACCAAAGCCGACGAGGGCGAGAGCGATGGAGATCCATGAGCCGAGGTTCTCTCCCAGAAGGATGAGGATAATGACGAAGCCGAATACCACAATGCTGGCGGTGCGCGACATCGTCTTCTGCCGAGAGGTCTGTTCGTTTTCGCGCAGAGGGATGATTCCGAAGAAAAGGCCGCCGGCACAGCAGACAATGCCGGAGATGATGGACAAAGCAAGCATATAAACCTCATCGTTCATAGTGGTAGGAGTACAGACACAGATCAGAGTACAGCTTCTCCGCTCCGATTATAGAGACGGCTCGGTCTCACAGCGCGTCGTCACTTGCGCTGAAGTGCATTTCGGCCGGGCCGGACTCGGTGGCGGGGGAGTCGTCGCGGTCGATGAGCTTCCTTTGGTCGTTGAGACGTGACTTTGTGGAGAGGAAACCGGATTCGTTGCCGAACTCTCCGCTGTCGACGCCGGCTATTTCAGCGATGATCTGCTCGTAGGAGGTCTCCGAGGTGAGGTGCTCGCCGTTGATGCGTCCATGTCGAAGCACCACGATGCGGTCGGCGATGGCGAAGACGTCCGGCAGCGTGTTGCAGATGAACACGATGGACTTTCCGGCGCTGCGCAGCTTCTTGATATAGGTGAGCACCTCGGCCGTCTGCGTGACCGAAAGAGAGGCCGTGGGCTCATCCAGCAGGATCATGTCGGGGTCGTCGAGCAGGGTGCGCGCAATGGCGAGCATCTGGCTCTGTCCTTTCGACAGTGTCGAAATCGGCTTACGCAGGCCGATCGGCGACGACACCTGCGCGAGGACACGCCGCGCCTCGTCCTCCATGCGCCGGATGTCAATGCGGTGCAGCTCGTCCTTCATCTCATGGCCAAGGAAGAGGTTGGCGGTGACGTCCAGATTGTCGCAGAACTCCTGGTCTTGGAAGACGGCGGCGATGCCGAGTTCCCTGGAGTCGTGGATTCCGTTGATCTGAGTGGGCACACCATGGTGTTCGACGCTGCAGGGTTCGTCGGGTTGGTACAGTCCCGCGAGCACTTTGAGAACGGTGGATTTGCCTGCCCCGTTATCTCCGACGAGTGCGAGGATCTCACCGGGATAGAACGAGAGATCGATGTGCTTGAGCGCTTCAAGGAAGCCAAAAGTCACCGATACGTTGTTCATCTTCATGAGTGGGTAGCGTTTGTTGACGGTCATCTACTGCTGTTCTTTCGCTGGTGCCGGTGTCATGGATAGTGTGGAGTGTTCGAGGGCGAAAAGACAGGCACCGGTTATCTGGCTTGTCTTTTCGAAGTGCGCGGGCAGGACATCGATGGGTGCCAGGGCATCGGGGAAAAGGAGTCGGCGCAAGGATTCCTGGAAGGGCTCGATGAAGAGATCGCCGGTTTCGGCAAATTTTCCCCCCACGACCACGATCTTCGGGTCAAGGGTGATACAGACCTGCGCGGTGACTTCCGCGATGCGCACGGAGACATCCGCCACGATGCGCCGGCAGCCGGGGTCGCCTTCGTTGGCCATGGTAATGAGATCGTCCAGCGTCATGGTGCCGTGGGTCACGTTGAGCAGGGAGACAAGGCGCGCCTCGTTGACGGTGGTGTTGAGGCACCCGCGGTTTCCGCAGGAGCAGATCGGCCCCAGCGGATCGACCTGGACATGGCCGATCTCTCCGGCGAGGCCCGTGACACCGCGCAGAAGCGCCCCGTTGACGAAGGCGGCGGCTCCGACACCGTCCGACGCGTGCACGTAGATGAAGTTTTCGATTCCCCGGGCGCTCCCGAGCCGGGATTCGGCGAGGCCTCCCATGTGGGCGGAGTTCTGCACATACACGGGCACTTGAAATACGGAGGAAAAAGGCGCGCGGAGTTCCTTGTTCTCCCAGCCGCGCAGAATTCCAGAGACGGCGACCTGCTGCGTCGCCTTGTTGACGGGGGCCTCCACGGCGAGGCAGATGCCGACGATTTCGCTGGTGGTGGCTCCCAGGGCGTTGATCGTCTCCTCGATGAGGAGGATTGCCCTTTCGATGGTTGAATCGACCTTGTGGTCAAGGGCGAGGGGAAGGGAGTGCGAGCTCAGAATCGTTCGGGAAAAGTCCATCACGCAGATGGCCAGCTCTCTTTTTCCGATGAACATGCCGATGCTGATGCCCAACTGCCTGCGAAGGGTCACGAGGGTTGCTCGCCGCCCGCTGCGAATGGTGGACCGAGTTTCGAAGACGTCCTCGTCGACGAACTGACGAACCAGGTTCGAAACGGTGGCGGTGGAAAGCCCTGTGGCTTCGGAGAGCTCGATCTGAGTGAGCCCACCAAATTTCCGTACTGTTTCGAACAGCAGCGCGCGGTTGGCCTCCCTGAGTGCCGTTTGCGACCCAGAAGGTGATTTTTGCGCCATGCCTTCAGCATACTATCTGCCGCTACTTCCTTGATTTTTCAACAGTCTGTGCGTTTTGTATTAGGGGTGTTAACGAATGTGACCGAAAACACGGCGCGCTGAGTTGATTACTTAAATTCAATCCTGTATATTGTGTGGCGAACCTCACAGTTCATTGAGCAAACCAAAGAGGATTCGCTCAAAGACATATCCGTCAATGGTGAAGGAGAAGTCACATGAAAGCACTCAAGCGCACAATCGCTGCAGTTGCTGGACTTGCTATGATGGCAGGCCTCGCTGCTTGCGGTGGTGACCGCACGTCGTCTGGTGCAACGGATGAAAAGATCGAAGAGGGCGCTACCGTAGGTATTTCGATGCCGACCAAGTCGGAAGAGCGTTGGAACAAGGATGGCAACAATCTGAAAGCCAACCTTGAGAAGAAGGGTTACAAAGTCATTCTGTCGTTCGCTGACGATAAGCCCGCGCAGCAGAACGCAGATATCGAGAACATGGTCAACAACGACGCCAAGATCGTCGTGGTCGCCGCCAAGGACGGTACTGCAGTGGGACCGGCAGTGGAGAAGGCTCGTGACGCAGGCGCCAAGGTCATTGCCTATGACCGCCTCATCATGAACACCGAAGCCGTCGACTACTATGCAACCTTCCAGCTTGAGCAGGTGGGTGTCCTGGAAGCCAACTACATCATCGACACGCTCGGCCTCAAGGATGGCGAGAAGGGCCCCTTCAACATCGAGCTCTTCACCGGTTCCCCCGATGACAACAACGCCAAGTACTTCTTCAAGGGTGCTTGGGAGCTGCTGCAGCCGTACTTCGAGTCCGGCGTTCTCGTCTCCCCGTCCAACCACGGTGGCGGCATCGACAAGGACAGCACCGTCGACGGCAACTGGCAGAAGATCTCCGTCATGTCCTGGAAGACCGAGCAGGCCCAGAAGGACATGGAATCCATCCTCGATTCCACGTATTCCCACGGTGAGAAGCTTGACGCCGTTCTTAGCCCCTACGATGGCATTTCGCAGGGCGTGATCAACGCCATTCAGACGAAGCGTCCGGACATGGTTCCCGGAACCGACACCTGGCCCGTCATCACCGGTCAGGACGCCATGGAGATCGCCATCAAGAACATCTCCGATGGAACCCAGGCCCAGACCGTCTTCAAGGACGTCAACAAGCTCGCAACCGCCGTTGAGGAAATGATCGTCGAGATTGCGGAAGGCAAGGAAGTCTCCGGCATCAACGGTGAGTTCAACAACGACAAGATCGATGTTCCTTCAAAGCTCCTCGATCCCGTCTCGATCACCAAGGACAACCTGTCCGATCTCGTTGACGCAGGTTACGTCACCCAGGAGAAGTTCGATCAGCTCACCGGTAAGTGAGTCTCGAAACCAATCTGTCTAAATGGGAGCTGCGGCGGTACCGCCGCCGTGGCTCCTTCGTATGAAAACTCGATGAGGAGTGATGACATGTCTGATGAAACAATTCTCCAGATGAAGAACATCACCAAGACCTTCGGGCCAGTGAAAGCACTCACCGACGTGAACCTTGATATTAAAAAAGGTGAGATTCACGCCATCTGTGGTGAGAACGGTGCTGGTAAGTCGACCTTGATGAACGTTCTGTCCGGAGTCTACCCGTATGGGTCATACTCAGGAGAGGTGTGGTTCGAAGGCAAGCAGGCGAAATACAAGACGATTCGCGATTCCGAAGCGGATGGCATCGTCATTATTCACCAGGAACTTGCACTGATTCCGTTCCTTTCCATCGCTGAGAATATCTTCCTCGGCAATGAGCAGGGCGGCGGGGGAGTCGTCGACTGGGACAAGACCCGGTCGGAGGCAAAGAAGCTGATGAGGAAGGTCGGTCTGCCCGACGATCCGGACACCAGGATCATGGATGTTGGCGTCGGCAAGCAGCAGCTGGTGGAGATCGCCAAGGCACTGGCGAAGAACGTGAAGCTTTTGATTCTCGACGAGCCCACCGCGGCGCTCAACGACGAGGACTCCGCGCACTTGCTGGGACTGGTGCGCAACCTCCGCGATGAGCATGGGGTCACCTGCATCCTCATCACCCACAAACTCAACGAGGTCGCCGTCATCGCTGACAACGTCACCATCATCCGAGATGGTTCGACCGTCGGGCAGATGCACGTCACTCCCGAACACCCGCTTGACAGGGACCAGCTGATCGCGAAGATGGTGGGACGTCCTCTCACCAACCTCTACCCCGACCACGAATCCCATGTGGGAGAGGAGATCTTCCGCATCAAGGATTGGACCGTCCACCACCCTCAGGACACGGACCGCGTCGTCGTCGACAAGGCGAATCTCTACGCTCGCAGGGGCGAGATCGTCGGCCTCGCAGGACTGATGGGTGCGGGTCGCACCGAGTTGGCCATGAGCGTCTTCGGACATTCCTACGGCTCCGCCGTTTCCGGACAGGTCTTCATCAAGGGCAAGGAAGTGAAGCTTCCCAACGTGTCCGCCGCCATCAAGGCAGGTCTTGCCTACGTGACGGAGGACCGCAAGGTCTTTGGTCTCAACCTTCTCCAGGCCGTGCGGCACAACGCTTCCCTTGCGTCGCTCCTCAAGATGTCGAAGCACGGCGTCATGGATGACAACGTTGAGCGCAAGTCCGTGGAGAAGTACCGCAAGGAATTCAACATCAAGACACACTCCATCGAAGATGGCGTCTCCACCCTTTCCGGCGGAAACCAGCAGAAGGTCGTCCTGGCAAAGTGGGTGCTCTCCAACCCGGAGATCCTCATCCTCGACGAACCAACCCGTGGCATCGACGTGGGTGCGAAGTACGAGATCTATGAGATCATCGACCAGCTTGCCGATCAGGGGAAGGCAGTCATTGTCATCTCCTCCGAGCTTCCTGAGCTCATCGGCATCTGCGACCGCATCTACACCGTGAGCAATGGCGTCTTCACGGCTGATGTGCCGAAGGAAAAGTTTACTCAGGAATACCTCATGAATTACATGACTCTTGAAAGGGAAAAGGTAGCGAAATGACGAGCGCAGTTACCAATAAGAAAAGTGAGAAGGGAACCTTCCTTTCATCACTGGGAAACATGGCACGGTCTTGGGGCATTGTCGGCGCACTTCTGGTGATCGTCATTGCCTTCGAGATTCTGACAGGCGGAGTCCTGCTGAAGCCTAACAGCTTCGTGTCGCTCATCCAGCAGAATGCCTACGTGATCATTCTGGCAATTGGTATGGTGATGGTCATCATCGCGACCCATATCGATCTGTCCGTCGGTTCGCTGGTCGCCTTCATCGGCGGCGTCTGTGCACTGCTCATGGAGCACGCGGGAATCAACTGGATCCTCGCCATCGCCATCTCTCTCGTCGTGGGTCTTCTCGTCGGTGTGTGGCAGGGCTTCTGGGTCGCCTACGTCGGCATTCCAGGCTTCATCACCACTCTGGCAGGCATGCTGATCTTCCGTGGTCTCGCAACTGTCATCGTCGGCGAGTCCGTCCCTATCACCTCCAACGCCTTCCGTGGCATCGCGCGTAACTACCTTCCGAACATCCTCGGCTGGTGGGGCCCCTTCGATGGTCTGACCATCGTCCTTGGACTTATCGCCATCGCCGCGTTCACCTGGGTTCAGCTCAGCAAGCGCAAGAAGATGGAGAAGGTCGGTCTCGATCCTGAGCCGTTCTCGCTCACCCTCACCAAGATCATCATCGCCGCCGCCGTCATCGTCTACCTCACCTACCTGCTCGCTTCCTCAGGAAACGACACTCAGGGTGGCACCCCGATCATGCTGGTCATCGTCGTCGTTCTCGTTCTCGTCTACAACTTCATCCTGACCCGCACCGTCTTCGGCCGTCACGTCTATGCAGTCGGTGGCAACCGCAAGGCCGCCATCCTCTCCGGCATCAACACCCGTCGCGTTGACTTCACCCTCTTCATCCACATGGGCTTCCTCTCCGCCGTCGCAGCAATCGCCATGCTGTCCCGTCTCGCTTCCGCAACCGCTCAGGCAGGTATGGAATTCGAGATGGACGCCATTGCTTCCTGTTTCATTGGTGGAACCGCAGTCACCGGTGGTATTGGTACCATTCCAGGCGCCGTCGTTGGTGCATTCGTCATGGGTGTCATCAACCAGGGTCTGTCCATCATGGGCGTCGATACCGCAATCGTGAAGACCATCAAGGGCCTCGTGCTTCTGGGCGCTGTGGCCGTTGACATCATGTCACGTCGCAAGAAGGGCTGATTTGTAACCCTTCATCCTCTCCTCAGAACGACCGCTCGCCCCTCGGGGTGGGCGGTCGTTTCGTTTGCCGCAGGGAAGGAGTAAGGAAGGTTCATGCAAAAAGTTCATGTATTGCGAGGCGGTTGAGGCACCAGTGCAAATCCGTACATGAGTTGTCGGTACCTCTTGCATGTGACCCTGACCCTGCGAGCCGGAACTCTGTATGCTGATGCACACGGCCAGCTTCTGTACGTCGACGACCTCTGCAACGCCACATCCTCTGTAAGCGCGACTTCTTTACACGTCGAGGAAATACATATAAAAAATCCCCAGGCTTTGTGGTCTGGGGATTTTCGTCTGAAGAGGTTAAAGATTTTAAGATTCTAAAATAATTGAAGTTATTGCTGGTTGTTTTTCGTCGTATCGTCAGCGGCGGCGATCTTCGTCTCAACGTCATGTTCGATGTCGTTGGCCTCTTCTTCGAGGTCCTCGACGTCGTCTTCCTCTTCCTTGTCCGTTTTCACCATCATCGTGATGGCCTGCCATCCCGTCCATCCGATGACGACCAGAAGACAGAGGGAGAAGAAGAGGTTCCAGATGGAGAACATCGTTCCCGTTTTCGAGGCATCGACCGATGAGGTGATGAGCCAGACGATGCACGCGATACTGGTGACGGCATAGAGCCGCGACTGCGCTTTGTCAGTCATGTGAGGTTTTTCGTTCATACCTTTAACTCTAGCGGAATTGCAAGCTGGCGTGCTTACGAAACACTGAAATAGCGGCATGACGTCACATGTTCGATTAAATTGGAATCATGACGGAAACCAAGAGCGAGTCGTCACGTGATCTCATCCGAGCGGGAATGTACGACGTGGAGCGTGCCGGCATGGCCCTCGCCGCCGTCACCCGGCATTTTGTGGAGTCCGCTCAGAGTGCGGCGGCGGCATCGGTGGCGTCGAGCCGGTCCATGTCGGAAGCGGAGATTCGCAACGAGCTTCTCGGCATCGTGGCACAGGCTCCGGATCCCGATGTCGCCATCGAGAGGTGTGCGGAACTTTTTGAACACGACGGTCTCGGACATGGCGGGGAAGGGGCGTCGCCTCTGCAGAAGCTGGAGGTCACCTCGCCCGGTTTCCGACGCCTGCTACTCGTGCTGGGCTCTTCCGAAGAACTGGGGCGACTGATGATGACGCGGCCCTCGCTCATCCAGGCCGTTGTCGACGACGACGATTTCTCTCAGCATGGGTGGACACTGAGCCGTCGGCGTGAGGCCATGAAGACGGTCATTGGTTGTGGCCATCGGCGCGCGGGGCCGCAGTGCGCCACCACCTCCGCACCCTCGGTGGCGTCTGTGACAGCCATGACGTCCAAGGCGCCTGCGGCACCCGCGCAGACGAGCGATTTCCACGACAGTGGTTTCGAAAGTGCCGTCTCTGCGTTGCGCAGTGAATACTATCGTCAGCTCAGTTCGATCATGGCATGGGACGTGACGTCGGTGGCCGAGGAGGTTCAGCCGCAGGTGAGTGACGCCTTGTCCGATCTGGCGGAAGCCGCCCTCGATGCCGCGTTGAGCATTGCGTATACGCAGGTGAAGGACTCGCAGTGCTGCCGTTTCTCCATCATCGGCATGGGAAAGCTGGGTGCGCACGAACTCAACTATGTCTCAGACGTGGACCTCATCTATGTTGTGGAACCCGTCGACGAATCCGTTCCGCTGCAGCGGCTCCTCAAAATCGGCACAAAACTGGGAATAGTCCTGCAGAAGGTGTGTTCCTCTGTTCTTCCGGGAGTCGTGGAGCCGGTTCTATGGCAGATTGACGGTGGCCTGCGTCCCGAGGGCAAGGACGGTCAGCTGGTGCGTCGCCTTGCCTCGCATGAGGAGTACTACCGTACTTGGGCCAAGAACTGGGAGTTTCAGGCGTTGCTGAAGGCGCGCTGTGTCGCGGGAGACGCGGAGATCGGTGCCGCCTATGAAGCCATGGCCTCTCGTTTCGTGTGGCAGGCCTCGACCCGTGAGAATTTTGTCTTTGACTGTCAGCAGATGCGCAAGCGCGTGGAAAAGCTCATTCCGTTGCCGCTGAAGGACAGGGAAATCAAGCTGGGACGCGGAGGGTTGCGTGATGTCGAATTCACCGTTCAGATGCTGCAGCTGGTGCACGGACGCACCGACGAGACTCTGCGCGAAAAGGGGACATTGAAGGCATTGGACGCGTTGAGTCTCGGAGGATACGTTTCGCGTAGGCAGGCAGACCTGCTGGGAGCGGACTACCGGTTCGAGCGTGTGCTCGAACACCGTCAGCAGATGTGGGGCCTGCGGCGAACCCACCTGTTTGCCGACTTGGGAGAGGCGAATTCGGGTGGGCTCGATTCCGCGCGCACGATCCGTGAGGAGGATCTGGAACTCAATTCCGAGATTCGCCGCCTTGCCAGAGTCTTTCGACTACGCCCACTTGAATTGGTGAACCGCTACGACGCCACGCGCCGTGAGGTCCGCCGTCTCCACCTCGACATCTATTACCGCCCCATGCTTCCGCAGATCGCGCAGCTGAGCGAAGACGACATCGCACTGACCGGCTCCGCAGCGGAAGAGCGATTCGCCTCCATTGGTTTCGAAGATCCCCAAGCGGCCATGCGGCATGTGCGCCACCTCGCCGTCGGCATCTCGCGTTCCGCGAAGATCAATCGGGTGATTCTGCCTGCCATGCTGCAGTGGCTGGGCGAAGGACAGAATCCCGACATGGGCTTGTTGACTTTGAGAAAACTCGAAGAGAGCTTCGGCCAGGACAGCGAGTACCTCGGATTCCTACGCGACTCCCTCTCCGCGGGCCGCCGCCTATGCAAAGTCGTTGCGAATTCGCGCTACCTGGCCGACGCACTGACGAAATCCGTTGAATCGGTGACCTGGCTCGGTGACGACGAGCAGTTGCGCTCGCGCTCGCGTCAGAGTCTCGATGTTCAGTGCAATCTCTCTTTGCGTCGTTTCGAGAATTCCATCGGTGAGTTCGCCACGTCGATTCGAGCGTTGCGCCGCCATGAGATAGAACGCATCGGCCTGGCGTGGATGAATGGCATCGTGAAAAGCCAAGAAGCACTGCGATCGATGACTGATGTCTACGACGCCCTGCTGCAGGCCGCCCTGACGTGGGGTCAGCGTCACCAGATGCGGGAGAGGGGGCTGTCTGATTCGTCGATACCCGCGCGCATGGCCTTCATCGCGATGGGACGGTATGGCGGCAGGGAAGTCAACTTCTCCTCGGACGCCGACGTCATGTTCCTGTACGAACGCACTGACCCGGCGGATGATGGTGCACTCGCCGCCAGCTTTGCGCGCGGAGTCCTCGACGATGTGCGTGCAATTCTGAGTGGTCCCATCAGCAGAGAACCCACCGTCGACCTTGATTTCGACTTGCGACCGGAGGGAAAGAACGGCCCCTTGCTGCGCAGCTATGACTCCTACCGTGAGTATTACCGCAAATGGGCAAGCACTTGGGAATATCAGGCACTTCTACGGGCTCGTTTCGCCGCAGGTGACGAGGGTCTTGGCATGCGCTTTCTTTCGGAGATCGCGAATCCTCTGCGGTACCCGACCGCCGACCTCCAACCCAAGCAGGTGCAAGAGATCCGCAAGCTCAAGGCGCGCATGGAGGCGGAAAGGCTGCCGAGGGGAGTGCGGAGGGAACGGCATTTGAAACTTGGGAAGGGCGGATTGTCGGATGTCGAGTGGACGGTCCAGTTCCTTCAGCTGTGCCATGCCGGCGCAGATACGCTCCTGCAGACGGTGTCCACCACGGCCGCCCTTCATCGGCTTGAGGAGAGCGGCATCATCTCGGCGTCCGATGAACGCAGTCTTGAAGAGTCGTGGAAATTCACGACGGATGCGCGCAATGCGAATTTTCTCTGGCAAGGCAGAGCGGATCAGGCCGACGTTCTCCCGGACGACAGCTATTCGTTGGGGGGAATCTCGGCCTGCATGAGCAGGGGTTCGCATCGTGGGCAGGAGTTTGAGAACGAGCTGCTCGCCGTCATGCGGCACTGCCGCGAGGTGATGGACAGGCTGTTCTACGGCAACGGAGAGTAAACGCCATCGCAACGTGGAGTAGCTGTCTCCACAATTGGGAAGTAGCTGCCGTCGCAGCGTGGAGTATGCGCGTCACATGGAGGCGTCGGCCTGCATCACATAGACATTCGAGCGCAGCATCTTCGCTTGGTAACGTGTGAGCTCCTCGTTCTCCTGCATCTCGTGAATGGTCTCGAGCTCAAGGCGGAAGGCCTTGGCCCTCAGAAGGCTGAGCTGTTCACCGAATTCGGGGAAGGAAGTCGTCAGCGTGCCGGGGTGCAGGCTCGCCAGTGAATAGCGGTATTCGACCATGACTTCGGAAACAACTTCGGGAGCGTAGTTGTCGGCACGAAGTTCTTCGGTAAGTCTCTTCAGCGTGTGCTGATAAAGCCGCGTGTAGAGGTCGCGCAGTCTTCGTGACTGTTCGGAATTCGTATGGATTCCAGGAGTCTTGTGGGCGATCACTTCCCATGTTCGTTTGAGAATGGGAAGGGTTGTGTGCCGCATACGGGAGCGCAGAACGGCGAAGCGCACGGTCAGACGCTGTTTCTTCTTCGATGACTGGCGCAGGTGAAGGAGAGAGGTGTCAAGCCGTTCGAGCACCATCGCTGCCAGTGCCGCGTCTGAGGTGTCGGAGGTGTTGGACGTTTCGTCGTCAGTGCCGCTGCCGGAGCCAGATCCCGATTCCGCGACGTTGGTGAGCCATTCCTCCTCCCACTCCAGCGCATGGATGCGCAGTTCGTTCGATTGCTCGATGCGGTTGACCGAGAGATTCTGCTTCGCGCGTTCCACGCGGTCGTTGTAGGAGCGCAGTATCTGGCGCATCGCGGCATGGTTACTTGAATCTTCGAGCTTCGCGATTTTCCCGATGGTCCTCCGAATCACTTCTATTTGCGCATTGACGTAATCGGTACCACGGCTGTCGTCCCCACGTGGAGCGAGCAGTGGAAGCATGATGTTCGCCAGGATCAGTGACAACGTGATGAAGCCCGCGGTGATGAAGAGCAGGGAGTTGCGAATCGAGATGGGGGCACCGGCGTCAATGGAATAGGGGATGGTGAGAATCAGCGCGAGGCTGATGGCACCCTTGGGTCCACCGAACGTCATGATCGCAGCGGATTTCCATCGTGACGCCGTCATTCTCTTGCGCTGATGCGTCGTGGGATCTTTCGTCGTCTTCAGCATTCCCGCCACCCAGGCAAAGCGCAACGCCATGGAGATGAAGAGAAGCAGGACAATGACGCCGGTGAGAGCGAGCAGACTCACTTCCTTGTTTTCGAAGCTGGAGCGCATGACGATGGGCATCTCCATGCCGAGAAGGACGAAGACCGAGCCGTTCAACGTGAATTCAAGGAACTGCCACACGGAGTTCGAGACGAGGTTGGTTCTGGCCACGTCGCCGCCGGTCCCGCGTGTTTGATAGGTGAGGATGAGGCCGGTTGCCACGACTGCGAGGATGCCCGACACACCCATCTCCTCCGCAAGGGCGTAGGAGCAGAAGGGGAGAAACAGCTCCATGGAGATGCGCGTCGTCATGGTCTCGAGGCCGGTTCGCCGGAGCAGCAGGAAGAGCCAATTGAAAAGCAGGCCGACAACGAGGCCAATGATGATACCGAAAACAAAACTCTGCAGGATATTGACGGTGAAGTTCAAAGGGGAGAAGAAGCCGGTCATTCCTGCAGCTACGGCCGTCTGGAAACCGACGATGCTGGCGGCGTCGTTGAAGAGGCTTTCTCCCTGAAGCACCGAATACTGGCGGTCGCTCAGCTGGGCCTCCTTGCTGAGCTGAGCCACGGAGACGGCGTCGGTGGGGCCGAGTGCTGCTCCCAGTGCGAGGGCTGCGCTCAGAGGGATCACCGGCCATAGGGAATGCAGCAAAAACCCAGAGACCACCATGGTGACCAAAACGAGGCCGACGGCCAGGGAGAGTGAGGAAGTGAGGGATTTCGCCAGTCGTGCCCGGTCAATGTTGCGTGCTTCCAAATACAGCAGTGGGGCGATGAAAAGAATGATAAACAGCTGCGGATCGAAATCGATGTTAGGAAGGAACGGCGTGAAATACCAGGCGACTCCCAAGGCGATTTGCACGAGGGGAGTAGAGACTTTGGGGATGAAACGACTCAGCAGGGAGGAAACGAGAACGGCGACCAGAATGAGCAGGACGAGAGTCAGTGTTTCCAAAAGTGAGTCCTTTGCGTGGGTGTGGTTAACGGCGTCGTCATCATTTTAACTGGCGGCGACGCCGCTGTACTCTGGAAACATGAAAGCGACGACGCAGGAGCAGCAACTCCTTTTCGATCTTCAGACGTTGGACATCGACGCTCGAAAAGTGAGGTACGAAGCAGAGAATCTCGAGGAGACCGCACATCTCAAGCATCTCATCGAACAACGCAAGGCAATCGTGGTGGAACGGAAGCGCTTGGCGAAGGCACAGGAAGCCGTGAAAGCCGAGAACGACGAGCTCGAAGCCCAGATAGCAGGTCTGGACACCAAGCTCGGTTCCATCGACGTGAAGCTGAAGTCAAGTGGGGTGACGCCCAAGGAAGTCCTGTCTCTCACCCGCCAACAGGAGACGCTTTCCGAGCAGAAGAAGGATCTCGAGGAGCAGTCGATGGAGAAGCTGTCTCAGATCGAGACGTATGAGAAGAACGACGCCATCCTGCAGAGCAACGACGACAAACTTCATGCAGCGGGGCTTGATCTGAAAAACCGGCGGGATGACAAGATTTCCGTGTTGAAGAAGCGTATGGCAAGCATCCAGACACGCAGAAAAATCTGCATCCCCTCCATTCCGAAGGATGTCCTCCAGCTCTATGCGGACATGTCAAAGAACGCTCAGGGAAACGTGGTGGTTCGCTATATCAACGGACACGTCGAGGGACTCCACACCCAGCTTCCGCCTGCGGAACTCCACCAGATCGAGGCCGCGGACCCGGAAGACCTGGTGGTGCTCGAGGAATATGGAGTAATCGTCGCCCGCGTGTGAACGGGAGGTTAACGGCTTCTGCGAGGAGACCGTCAAAAAGCCAGCTTTCCTTGATTTTTGAGGCGTGTTTCGTTGTCGTGCTCCGGTCCTAAATTCGAAAAGGTCACAGCAAGTGGCCGCCTCTCGACTCATGGAAGGCGTGACATGGCGGAAAGAATTCCCCCGGATTCACAGTTCGACAATCTCAATGGTCGAAGTGTTGTAACGCTGGATGACGTTAGCACTTCGCAAATCTCCTATTTGCTTCGAAAGGCCCGGTTCATTTCGAACCATCTTCCTGAAGTATCGCAAGCAGCCGCCGGAAAAATTCTGGCGACTTTGTTTTATGAGCCCTCAACACGAACGCGACTCAGCTTCGAAACGGCCATGCTGCGTCTCGGAGGCCATGTCATCGGCTTCTCCAGTGCGCAGAACGCCAGCGTCTCCAAGGGTGAATCGATCTCCGACACCGTGAAAACAGTGTCGAATTATGCGGATGTGGTGGCCATTCGCCATCCCAAGGAGGGTGCCGCGCTAGTCGCTGCCCATGCCGCTTCCATTCCCGTCATCAACGCGGGCGACGGCGGACACATGCATCCTACGCAGACTCTTGCGGATCTGGCGACGTTGCAATCCCGCTTCGGACGCATCACCGATCTCACCGTGGGGCTCTGTGGCGACCTCACCTTCGGACGAACAGTCCATTCGCTCATCGAAACGCTGTGCCGTTTCGGAAACGTACGGTTCATCCTCATCTCACCCAAGGAGTTGAGGACTCCGCAGTATGTGCTTGACCGCATCACTGCCTCGGAGTCATGCTCCTATGAGGAGGTCAGCGACCTCACCAGTGTGATCGGCGACCTGGATGCCCTCTACATGACCCGCGTGCAGAAGGAGCGCTTCTTCAACGAAGACGATTACCTCCGCTTGCGCGACACCTACATTCTCGACATGGAGAAGCTCGCCCTCGCCAAACCGACGATGGCCGTTCTCCATCCTCTGCCGCGCGTCACCGAAATTTCGACGGATGTCGACAACGACCCGCGCGCCGCTTACTTCGAGCAGGTGCGCAACGGCATGCTGATGCGCATGGCCCTGATGAGCAGTGTGGTGGGAATCACTCTCCCCGGCTTTGCCGAGGATCGTCCGCAGGAGGTTCAGGCATGATGGAAGTCACCAGCATCTCGGAAGGCATCATCATCGATCACGTTCCAGCCGGAACCGCTCTCAAAGTGCTCAATTACCTGCGCATCGATCCCACGACCGCCTCGATCGCACTCATCATGAACACCACGTCGAACCGGTACGGCAGCAAGGACATCATCAAGATTCAGAACGCTCCGGACGTGGATCTCGACGTACTGGGTCTCATCGCTCCGAACGCCACCGTCGATATCGTCAAGGATTCCAGGATCGTGGCGAAGAAACGTCCCCGACTTCCGCAGAAGGTCACCAATGTACTTTCCTGTGTGAACCCCCGCTGCGTCACCTCAACAGAGCATGGAATCGACCAGATATTCCGCCTTACCAACCCGGAAACCGGGGAATACCGCTGCCTCTACTGCGACGAGGCGGCCGAGCTGTGACGGCGACGGTGCGTCTCACCAACGTCCGGGTGTGGGACACGAACGAGGTCATCGACATCGTCGCGCCTCTTCCCTGCGATGACAGTGGTGGTGAGGTCGATGGCCCTAGTGGCCGCAGTGACCAGAGTGAGCTCAGGGATCGCAATGCTTCCGACATGCCGTCGGTCATCGACGGAACCGGACTGGTGGTGAGCCCAGGTCTTGTTGACGTGCACGTTCACTTCCGTGACCCGGGGCAGACGGACAAGGAAGACATGGTGTCCGGGTCTGCGGCTGCCGCCGCAGGTGGATTCACCGATGTGTGCCTCCAACCAAACACCCTTCCTGCTGCCGACGGGGAACCGCTGCACAACGACCGTCCCGTTTCAAGGCGTCTGCTCAAGCAGGGCTTCATCTCGGTGCTTGATTACCTCGAACTCTACGAAGAGGCCTTCGGCATAAGGCTGCCCATCAACTACACGGTGGCCGTGGCGGCCTCCCGCGGGCGTGAGGGAAACGAGCCCAGCCGTCCGGAGGTGTGGAAGCCCTTCCTCAGGGAGGGGGAAGCGGATGCCGGTCACCCGGTCGTGGCCATCAGCGACGACGGAAGTGCCGTCACTGACTCCCTCCTCGACCCGGTACTGAATCTCGCCAAGGACAACGGTCTCTTTCTGATGGAACACTGCGAACATCACGAAACAGGCGTGATCAACGACGGTGAGACCGCCCGCCGCCTCGGCGTGGCAGGAGTGCCGGCCTCCACGGAGATGGACATCGTCAGCCGTGACATCGCCGCCGCCCAACGCACGGGAGTGCATGTGCACTTGCAGCATGTGAGCACCGCCGCTGCTTTCGAGGCCGTTCGCAAGGCGAAGGCGGCAGGGATTCCCATCACCTGCGAAACGGCACCGCATTATTTCTCTCTGAGAGACACCGACGTGGAGAAATACGGCTCGATGGCCAAAATGAATCCTCCTCTGCGCTCGGAAGAGGATCGTCAGGCCACGCTCGCCGCCCTCGCTGACGGTACCGTGGACGTCATCGCCACCGACCATGCTCCACACACCCCGGAGGAGAAGGGCAGGGGACTGCGCGATTCTCCGAACGGAATCATCGGGCTCGAAACGTCCTACGCGCTGGCGAACACGTTCTTGGTGGAATCCGGTCTCATGACGCACCAGCGTCTCATCGACCTCATGAGCCTTGCGCCCGCACGACTGGTCGGACTGGAACGCACCGATATCAGCGAGTTGCTGCAGCCCCAGGAGGTATCGCGGAGTTACGAGCCATCACAGGATTCTGCATTGGTAAAAACTCAAGTTCAGCACCAGGCTCCGGCGAACACCTTGACCCATCGTGTCCTTGATCTCACGGCGTTTCCGCAGGTCGAGGCGAATCTTTCCCTCCTCGCTCCGCACGCGGAATGGACAGTTGACGCCAATAACTTTGCGTCGAAGGCGCGGAACACACCCTTCGACGGTTGGAAGCTCACCGGCCGACCGGTTGCCACCATCGTGAGGTCACAGCTACAGGACGTAGCGGGAATACTACGGAAAGGAACTCCATGGACCGACTGATCGACGCCATCGCGGCGACGGACAATCCCAGCATCGTGGGTCTCGATCCCACGCCGGCGCTGTTGCCAGAACCGTTACTGGAACCGGTTCGCTCCGTTCAGGGTGTCGCAAGAGCACGTGCCCTTGCGGAATCCTATCTGAAATTCAACACCGCCATCATCGACGCGATCACGGGAATCGTCCCGGCGGTGAAACCTCAGATCGCCATGTACGAGGCTCTCGGAGTCGCAGGTGTCGAGACGTACGTGCGCACCACCGAATACGCACAGCAGCACGGTCTGTATGTCCTAGGTGACGTGAAGCGCGGTGACATCGGCTCCACTGCCGCTGCCTATGCCGCGCATCTCAGTGGAATGCCGGTGGTGGGGAGCTTTTCTGAGGAAAGCTCACAAGAATCCATCGACAGAAAAGACGGTGCAGAGAAAACGGCAGAGAAAACCACGGGTGTCATCGACCTGTGGCATGAAGATGCAGTCACCGTCAACCCCTATCTCGGTGTCGACGGAATCCTGCCATTCGTAGAGGCAGCGAGTGCAACCGACAAAGACATCTTCGTCCTTGTTCGCACCTCGAATCCCTCGAGCTCGCAGCTGCAGACACTGAACGCGGAAGGGAAAGCGGTTGCCGACCACGTCGGAGATCTTGTCGAACAGTGGGGCAGTGAGACACAGGGAAGCTTTGGCTACTCGAGGGTCGGCGCGGTGGTGGGAGCCACCCATCCACGTGAAGGTGCCAGGCTGCGTGAAAGTATGCCGCACACCTTCTTCCTCGTACCGGGATTCGGTGCGCAGGGAGGGTCTGCCAAGGACGTCGCCTCCATGTTCGATGCCTCCGGAAGCGGTGCCATTGTGAACTCGTCACGCGGAATCATCGGAGCGTGGAAAAAGGGCGCGCAGGCACACGATGCGGACGCCGGCACGGTCGAGGAGGCGCTCGACATCGTCGGACGCAGCGCTCGGCTAGCGGCGCTCGCGATGAGAGATTCAATCACGAAGGAACTGAAGGAGAGGAATGATCACTGAAACCACCCCCACAACACGCGATTGCGTCAGCAAGGGGTTTCTTCCCACACGTAGGCCGGCTCTGGTCCTTGAGAAGAAGCAGTTGGATGATGGCGTCTTCTCGTTGGCGGTGCAGGATTCGTACATGGCGACGCATGCCCGTGCCGGGCAGTTCGCGAATCTCTATCTCCGAGATCTCTCCCGCATGCTTCCCAGACCGATGGGTGTTGCCTCCGTTCACGGCGATGCCGTGCAGTTCATCTTCGCGGTGGTAGGCGAGGGGACGCAGCAGCTTTCTGGCCTCCAATCCGGTGACCATGTCGACATCTTGGGTCCACTCGGAAAGGGTTTTGATATCCGGGAAGGGAAGCATTACCTCCTGGCGGGAGGAGGCCTGGGTGTTCCGCCGTTGATCAGAGCGGCGCAGGAGATCCAGAGCATTGCCGGCGCCCACACGACTGCGATATTCGGGTACCGCAGGAATCATTTCGCCGACTCGATCGTTGCCGAGTACTCGGAACGTACTCTCAGCATCGACGAATCGGAGGGCAATGTCATCGATCTGCTTGATCGTTGGGAAAGTGATGCCACGGCTGCGGGAGAATCGACCGATGTCGAGATTCTCTCCTGTGGCCCCAACGCGATGATGAAGGCCGTCGCGCAGTGGGCGAGGGAGCATGGCATTGCCTCGCAGCTCAGTCTTGAGGCACGCATGGGCTGCGGCTACGGAACATGCGTGGTCTGCGTCACGCCGACGGTGGACGGGCTGAAGAAGGTCTGCCTCGACGGCCCCGTCTTCACAGCGCAACAGCTTGGGTGGTGAGAAGGAGAATGAGCATGGTCACTGAATGGAAGCATTCCACTGTCGTGGCAGGGGTTCCCTGGAAGAATCCTGTCGGTACGGCGTCGGGAACCTTCAACCTTGAGGCGTGCGGCCGCTTCTTCGACGTCTCTGAGATGGGAGCGATCTCGACGAAGGGTGTGTCGCCGGTTCCGTGGGACGGAAACCCGACGCCTCGTACGGTCGAGTCTCCCAGTGGCATGGTGAATGCCGTGGGTCTGCAGAATCCGGGCGTGGACCACTATCTGGTGGATGAGCTGCCCAAGCTCAAGGCGTTGGGCGCCTTGGTGGTCACCAACGTCGCAGGGCACTCCGACGATGATTACGCACAGGTGGTCGAGAAACTTGCCGATTCTTCTGCGGACATGCTGGAGATTAATGTGAGTTGTCCCAATGTGTCGCACGGCGGACTCTCCGTGGGCTCCGATCCGCTCGTTCTGGGGCACCTCATCGAAAGACTGCGGCCTATGACCGACAAACCGATGGTGGTTAAACTCACGCCAAACGTGACGGACATCGTTCCCATCGCACGCGCAGCCGTGGATGCCGGTGCCGATGCGCTGAGCCTCATCAACACCTTGGTGGGCATGAGCATTGACATCGAGACAGGAAAACCATTCCTTGGAAACGTCACAGGAGGTGTTTCGGGCCCCGCCATCAAGCCGATCGCCGTGGCGATGGTATGGAAGACGCGGCAGGCACTCCCTGACATCCCCATCATTGGCATCGGTGGCATCATGAGTGCGGAGGATGCGCTCGAACACCTGTATGCCGGTGCGAACGCCGTGGAGGTGGGTGCTGCGGCACTCGTTGATCCGCTGGCACCCCTCCGCATTGCGCATGACCTTGACATCTTGTTGGATTCGCGACCACAGCTCGCTGAAAAATTGAGAAAGGGCCAAACATGGCGCTGAATAACGAAAAGCAGACAGATGCCGAGAAACAGACTGCGAAGCCGAAGTCTACGATCTCTTCCACTCAGGCATTCACGGAATTCCTCCTGAACTCCGGAGCCCTGAAATTTGGTGATTTCACTTTGAAGTCCGGACGCCAGTCACCGTACTTCGTCAATGCGGGTGCCTTCGATGACGGTGCGAAGATCGCCACGCTGGGAGCCTTTTATGCGCAGGCGATCGCCAAAGCGATGGGGGATGGAACGCTTCCCACGGACATCGATACTATTTTCGGACCCGCGTACAAGGGGATTCCCCTTGCGGTGGCCACCTCCATCGCGCTCAACGCCTCCTTTGGTCTTCCGGTCGGCTACACCTTCGACCGCAAAGAGGTGAAGGACCACGGCGACGGGGGACTCTTCGTCGGGACCCAGCCCCGCGATGGCATGAAGATCCTGCTCGTCGACGATGTCATGACCGCCGGCACCGCCGTACGTCAGACGGTCCCGAAGATCAAGAACGTTGCCGATGCGCAGATCGTGGGGCTTGTTCTTTCCGTGGACCGGATGGAGAAGGCGAAGGATTCCGATATCTCCGCTGTTCAAGCAGTCGAGAGGGACTTTGGCTTCCCAGTGATCCCGATTGTGACGGTCAAGGACATTTTCGCCGAGGCAAAGGTCATGACGGACACGGACGGCTCGCCTCTCCTGAGCGCCGAACTCTCAGCCAGCGCCGATGCCTATCTGCAAAAGTACGGAGCCTAGTTTGACAGTGGGCTAGTTCGTCGGTTGCGCCGGTTTTCCTGTTTTCCCGGTTCTTCAGTTGTCGTGTCATGAAACGTCAGCCTATAAACTACAGTGTCGTCTTGGGCGACACTGTAGGATTAGTGGGTGCAGCCGCATGAACGACCATGCGACGGGAAGGTTGATATGGTCAATTCATTGGATCCAAGGGTAAAGAGGACGCGGCGCCTCATCCAGCGCAGCTTTTGGGATCTGATGAAGAAGAACGGCTACGAGGCAGTTACCGTCAGCGATGTCACCAATAAGGCAGGCATCAACCGTGCCACTTTCTATGCGCATTATTCCGATAAGGCGGATGTGCTCAGCGATCTTGCGGCGACGGCATTTCTTGGACTCGTTCCCGCCTCTCTCAAGGGAGCTGCGGTCTTCAATGAAGATACCTGTGCGGCCTTTGTGGAATTGACGAACGCCTATGTCGAGTCGTTCTATGAGGTCTGTCGGTTCGACGACAAATCCTATGCATTGCAGATCGATGGAAAGATGCGAAAGTGCTTCTTTGAACTCGTGCAGACCGTCATGGTGAAGGATCCCGATATCCCCACCGCAGGTCTGAGCGCGGTGCTGGTCTCCTCTGCCATTTACGGAGCCGCCTTCCATGCCTACCTTGAGAATGATCAGATCGATGAGAAGCTTCCTCAAAAAATAACCCCCTTCGTGATGAGGGGGCTCGGCAGAGATGAGAGCAATCCAAGGAAGCGTCTTTCCTGACGGAGTCTACGTTGGGGAGAGACGCCGGTGTACGCAGACTCAGCCCACCAGCTTGTACCCGTTGGCGGCAATGACCTTCTTGAGCTCGTCGAGATAGAGCCCGCCGGACTGCGAGATCTTGGCGCGCTCGTTGGTAATCCAGCCGACGAGCATCGTTTCATCTGATTCCAGTGGAACCGTCACGATTTTCTCGGAGTTGAGATCCTCGTTATCGATTCCGGAGCAGACCGTGTATCCGTTGAGCCCCACAATGAAGTTGAGGATGGTGGCGCGGTCGGTCACGTTGATCTGCTTGGGGGAGAACTCCGGCCACACGGCCTCTTCCGCGAAGTAGAAGCTTCCCTCGCCGCCCTGATCGTATTGAATGAAGGGATAGGGCTTGAGATCCTCCATGGTCACCTTCTCCTTTTGAGCCAGAGGATTCTCGCGGGAGAGGAACACATGGAGGTTCGCTCTGAAGATCGGGTGGAATTCAAGGTGCTTTTCACGTAGGAGCTTGCCGATGACGTCCTTGTTGAAGTCGGAGAGGTAGAGGATCCCGATTTCGGACTGCATGGTGGCGACCTGATCGATGATGTCGCGCGTCCCGGTTTCCCGGATGGTGAATTCGTATTCCTCGGAATCGCTTGCCTTGATGAGATTGACGAAGGCCTCCACGGCGAACATGTAGTGCTGCGTGGAGACTTGGCAGAGTTGGCGGCGCGGCTTCGCGTTCTTGTAGCGCTCCTCCAGCAGTTCGGACTGGTCGAGCACCTGGCGGGCATAGGTCAGGAATTCGGCGCCGTCGACCGTCAGCGTGATTCCTTGGGAGGAGCGCGTGAAAATCTCGATGCCCATTTCCTTCTCGAGCTCCTTGACCGCCGAGCTCAGGGCTGGCTGGGAGATGTAGAGCTCGTGGGATGCCTCGTTCATGGAACCGCATTCAACGATTTTGACAATATACTTTAGTTGCAGCAGGGTCATAGGAAAAAACTATAGCAAAGTCTGTTTTGCCAAGGGTAACTTATAACGACCAATGACGCTCATGTACTCATACGCTCATGTACTCATACGCTCATAGATTTAAGCGTTGAGATACTCGTGGCTCGTGGCCACACTGTGACCACGAGCCACGACGGAAAAGCCAAAAGCCTTACGCTAGCGACACCAGCTCGAGGTAGCTGTCGTTCCAGAGATCCTCGTCGCCGTCAGGCAGCAGCAGCACCCGCTCGGGCTTCAGAGCTTCGACGGCACCCTCATCGTGGGTCACCAGAACAATGGCGCCTTCGTATTTGGAAATTGCCGAAAGAATCTCGTCTCGGGATGCGGGATCAAGGTTGTTGGTCGGTTCGTCGAGAAGAAGGACGTTGGCGCGGCTGGTCACCAGGGTGGCGAGCGCAAGACGTGTCTTCTCTCCACCAGTAAGCACGCTGGTGGGCTTCTCGGCGTCGTCTCCGGAGAAGAGGAAGCTGCCGAGGATGGTGCGTGCCTGGGTGTTGTCCAAGTCCGGTGCCACGTGCTGGAGGTTCTCGAGCACGGAGACGGAGTTGTCCAGAGTGTCGTGCTCCTGGGCGAAATAGCCTATTTTCGCGCCATGGCCGTAGATGACGTTGCCGGTGTCAGATTCCTCTGCGCCCGCGAGGATGCGCAGTGTCGTGGTCTTGCCAGCGCCGTTGAGACCGAGGATCACCACGCGAGAGCCCTTGTCGATGGCGAGGTCGATGCCCGTGAAGACCTCGGTGGAGCCGTAGGTCTTCGAGATGCCTTTCGCCATGATGGGGGTGCGCCCGCAGGGAGCAGGATCGGGGAACCGCAGGTCGGCGACCTTCTCGGCCCGTTCCATGGGGGAGGTCGACTCCAGCAACCTTTCGGCCCTGCGCATCATGTTCTGCGCGGCGACGGCCTTCGTGGCTTTCGCGTGCAGGCGGATGCCCTGCTTCATGAGGCGACCGGCCTTCTTCTCGGCCACTTCGCGTTCGCGGCGACGACGCTCCTCGTCCACCTGACGCTGCTTGAGATAGGCGCTCCATCCGAGCGAATACATGTCGATCTCGGCACGCTGTGCGTCAAGATGCCAGACCTTGTTCACGGTTTCATCCAGCAATTCGGTGGAGTGCGAGATGACGAGGAATCCGCCTTCGAAGTGCTTGAGGTAGTTCTTCAACCAGTCGATGGAGTCATAGTCCAAGTGGTTGGTGGGCTCGTCGAGAATGAGGGTGTCGGCGTCGGAGAAAAGAATGCGCGCCAGCTCGATGCGGCGGCGCTGACCACCGGAAAGCGTGCCGAGCTTCTGCCCGAGCGTGTCCTGATCGATGCCGAGGCTCCCGGCCATCTTGATGGCACCCGACTGTGCCGCGTAGCCTCCGGAGGTTTCGAATTCCGACAGGATGCGGTCGTACTTGTTCATGGCCTTCTCCATCACCTTCGGATCGGAGCTGGTCATGTCCTTCTCGGTCTTGCGCAGACGCTTGAGCTGATCGGCGATGTCGCGCGCCGAGACGACGCGGTCAAGGGCGGTCTGTTCGGGGTCCGCGGCATGGGTGGACTGTGGCAGATAGCCAAGCTTCCCGGAAGTGTGCACGGTTCCCGAGGAGGGCAGCATGGTGCCGGTAATCACCTTGGTGAGGGTGGTCTTTCCTGCGCCGTTGCGTCCCACGAGACCGATGCGGTCTCCCTTCGCGACATGGAAAGTAGTAGGGGAGAGCAGTAGCCGTGCTCCGATACGAATTTCCAGGTCTTTAGCTTCAATCCCCATGAATCCTCGATCCACCGTTTTTCTGAGAAGATATGTGTGAGAATGCCGAGTTGGCTATCCGGACAACGTCCGTGTAAGTTTCCATCACATTATTTACCTCATAAGAGGGTAGCGATGGAGCCAGACGAAATCAGCGACTGCGCCGTGGGCGAGAATGCGGTGGCGAAAACGTCGATAGAACAAATGTTCGACTTTGGCCGCGTCGATGACTATTCTTGACTCTGGGCGGAAATGCACCGCACCGGTTGGTAAAGTCAAGCTGATTCAGCACGCACGGACAAGTAGGTAGAGTGAGCAGGCATTCAACGACACGGAACACGTTTTCACACACGTCGGCACGACAGGGAACTTCAGCAAAATCACACGAGCATTTCGCAAACGGAACGCTCATCACAGACCTCAGCGATGTGGAGAAGGACCGCAAAATCGTCATCGCGGGCGCTCGCGAGCACAATCTCAAGAACGTCGATCTGGAATTTCCCCGCAATAAGATGACCGTTTTCACGGGACTCTCCGGTTCGGGAAAGTCCTCTCTCGCCTTCGACACCCTCTTTGCGGAGGGACAGCGCAGATACGTGGAGTCGCTAAGCGCCTACGCCCGTCAGTTCCTCGGACAGATGGACAAGCCGGATGTCGATTTCATCGAAGGTCTGAGCCCCGCGGTCTCCATCGATCAGAAGACGACGAACCGAAACCCCCGTTCCACGGTGGGCACCATCACCGAAATCTACGATTACTTCCGTCTGCTCTTCGCGCGTACCGGGGTTCCTCACTGTCCTGTGTGTGGAGCCTTGGTGAGTGCACAGACCCCCCAGCAGATGGTCGACACGCTCATGAAGTATCCGGAGGGCACTCGTTTCCAGGTGCTGGCACCCGTGGCACGTGGAAAGAAGGGCGAATACGTCGACCTGCTCGAACTGTTGCGCTCGGACGGCTACTCACGTGCCCTCATCGACGGCGAGATGCACCAGCTGTCCGATGATATCAAGTTGACGAAGCAGAAGAAGCACACCATCGAAGTGGTGGTGGACCGGCTTGTCATCAAGCCTCAGATTCGTCAGCGTCTCACCGATTCCGTGGAGACGGCCCTGCGCCTCGCCAACGGTCTCGTCATCGCAGACTTCGTCGATGTCGACGACGACAACCCGGCGCGCCGTCAGCCTTTCTCCGAAAAGCGTTCCTGCCCCAACGGCCACCCTCTCGAACTCGACGAGATCGAGCCCCGCACCTTCTCCTTCAACGCTCCCTACGGTGCCTGCCCCGATTGCTCCGGCATCGGCTTCAAGCTGGAAATCGATCCGGAACTCGTGATTCCCGATCCGGAGAAATCCCTCCATCAAGGTGCCATCGAACCCTGGGGCGGTGGTAAGGCCACCACCGAGTACTACGGCCATGTGCTCGAGGGCCTCGCGGACGAGCTCGGCTTCTCCATGGACACACCGTGGGAAGATCTTCCCAAGAAGGTCCAGCACGACATCCTCTACGGCCATGACTTCAAGGTGAAGGTCTCGTACCGCAACCGCTGGGGACGCCTGCGCGAGTACAGCACCGGTTTCGAAGGTGTGATTCGCACGTTGATGCGGCGTCACGACGAAACCG
This sequence comes from Bifidobacteriaceae bacterium, assembly GCA_022650895.1. Classification (GTDB taxonomy): domain Bacteria; phylum Actinomycetota; class Actinomycetes; order Actinomycetales; family Bifidobacteriaceae; genus JALCQC01. The sequence goes on from JALCQC010000016.1 coordinate 38,534, forward strand.
AATCCGATCAGATGAAACAGTTCTACGAATCGTATATGCGCGAGATCCCCTGCCAGACCTGCCACGGCAAGCGTCTGCGTCCCGAGGTTCTCGCCGTCACCATCAACGACGAATCCATCGCCGATGTCTGTGACATGCCGGTCTCTGACGAGCTCAGCTGGGTGTCGAAGCTGCGTCTGACGGGCTCCGCAGCCCAGATTGCGGGCGAGGTTCTTAAAGAGATTCGTTCCCGCCTGCGGTTCCTTCATGACGTCGGCCTGGACTACCTCACGCTTTCGCGTGCCGCGGCAACGCTTTCCGGAGGAGAGGCACAGCGCATTCGTCTGGCGACTCAGATCGGTTCCGGCCTCGTCGGCGTCATGTACGTTCTGGATGAGCCTTCCATCGGGCTTCACCAACGCGACAACGAACGCCTGATAGAGACTCTTCATCGCTTGCGCGACCTTGGCAACACTCTCATTGTGGTGGAACATGACCAAGAGACCATCGAAAAGGCCGATTGGCTTGTCGACGTCGGCCCAGGAGCCGGCGAACACGGAGGCGAGATCATCTATTCGGGGCCTGCCGGAGGAATCGGCAAGGCGACTCGTTCCATCACCGGCGACTACATCACTGGCCGTCGTGAAATTGCAGTGCCGACGAAGCGCCGCAAAATCAAGAAAACTCAGAAGCTCACCGTCGTGGGTGCACGCCAGAACAATCTCAAGAACCTCACGGTCAACTTCCCACTCGGAGTGATGACCGCGGTCACCGGTGTCTCCGGCTCAGGCAAGTCCACTCTGGTGAACACGATTCTGTACCCGGTTCTTGCGGACAAACTGAACGGTGCCCGCATCGTGCCCGGAAAGTACACGCGCGTCGAGGGCGTCGACAAGGTGGACAAGGTCATCCACGTCGATCAGAACCCGATCGGCCGCACTCCACGCTCCAATCCCGCCACCTACACGGGCGTGTGGGACAAGATTCGCCAGCTGTTCGCCAAGACGCCGGAGGCTCAGGTTCGTGGCTATGGTCCCGGCCGTTTCTCCTTCAACGTGAAAGGTGGCCGGTGCGAGGCGTGTCATGGGGACGGGACTCTCAAGATCGAGATGAACTTCCTGCCTGACGTCTATGTGGAGTGCGAGGAATGCCACGGCAAACGGTACAACCGTGAGACGCTCGAAGTGAAATACAACGGGAAATCGGTTGCCGACGTTCTGGACATGCCGATTGAGGAGGCCGCGAAGTTCTTCAAGTCCTACACCTCGATCTCCCGTTACCTTGACACTCTCGTCAAAGTCGGTCTCGGCTATATTCGCTTGGGCCAGCCCGCGCCCACGCTTTCGGGCGGCGAGTCCCAGCGCGTCAAGCTCGCTACGGAACTGCAGCGCAGGTCCACTGGCAAGACGGTCTACATTCTGGATGAGCCCACCACGGGTCTGCATTTCGAGGATGTTCGAAAACTGCTCAATGTCCTGCAGGAGCTCGTCGATAAGGGGAACTCGGTCATCGTCATCGAGCACAACCTTGACGTGGTGAAATCCGCCGACTGGATCGTGGACCTCGGCCCCGAGGGAGGTGCCGGAGGTGGCACACTTGTTGCCGAGGGAACACCAGAGCACGTCGCAACGGTTGAGGAAAGCTGGACAGGAAAGTATCTTGCACCGATGCTGAAGCAGAAAGGCCAGTTGAAGCAGAAAGGCGAAAAGGCAGCGTGAGCAACGGAATTTTCGAGCGGCACAGTCCTGGAACGTGGAGGAAGACGGCACGGACTTTGCTGAATGAGGAGTCCCAGACGGATGGAACCGGTTCCGCTTCCGGTGATCCGGGCGTCCCCAAGCTCGGAGATTCCCGCGACGCCTTCCGCCCGAAGTCTTCCGATATTCCCGCACAGCCCGGCGTCTACAAGTGGCGGGACGGCAATGGTCGCGTCATCTACGTTGGCAAAGCCAAGAATCTGCGCAACAGACTGGCAAACTACTTCCAGCCGCTTTACCTTCTTCACCCCCGTACGCAGACCATGGTCCTCACCGCCCGAAGTCTCGAGTGGACGGTCGTGGGCACGGAATTGGAAGCGCTCACCCTGGAATACACGTGGATCAAGGAATTCGACCCACGTTTCAATGTGGTTTTTCGAGACGATAAGACCTATCCCTATCTCGCTGTGTCAACAGGGGAGGAGATTCCGCGCATCTGGATCACACGGTCCAAGAACAAGCGCGGAACCAAGTATTTCGGCCCCTATGCCAAGGTCTATGACATGCGGCATTCTCTGGACAAGCTGCTCAAGGTCTTTCCCGTCCGCACGTGCACGCCGGCCGTCTTGCATCGGGCACAGCTTTCGGGACGTCCCTGTCTGCTGTATTCCATTGGCAAATGCACGGCTCCCTGCGTTGGATACATCTCACTCGAGGATCACCGCGAGCTCATGGCGAAGATCACGGGGATCCTCACGGGTCGCTCAGGTCAGAAATACATCCGTGAACTCACCGCCCAGATGAAGCAGGCCAGCAAGGATCTCGAGTTCGAGAAGGCTGCCCAGTTGCGCGACCAGATTCAGATGATGAACAACGTGGTGCAGCAAAATTCCGTCGTTTTCTCCGATGAAGTGAACGCGGATGTCTTCGGCATGGCAGGGGACGAGCTCGAAGCAAATGTCCACGCCTTTTTCGTCCGCTCGGGAACGATTCGCGGCGAACGCAACTGGAGCGTGGAGAAGGTCGAGGATATCTCGGATGAACAGCTGCTTGCCGAACTCATCACGCAGGTCTATTCCCAGATCTACGACGAGGAATTGGCTCCCACCCGCGGCCCGCGTTCCGAACTCCACGGAGGGGCACGGCAACCTTCTGCCTCTTCTGCAGTGGAGGTGTCCACTCAACGCGATGCCGTTTCGGAGTCGCAGTCACTGACGGCTGTCAGCGTTGCGGAACGTGCGAAGGCGACGCGTGACCGCAAGGAACGCGAACAGAAAACGGGTCGAGACGACCTCTTCTCCGAGAGCTCGCCCATCCCTCCCGAGATCATTGTGCCCTTCCTGCCAGAGGACTCCGTCAAGTTGGAACAGTGGCTGAGCGATCTGCGCGGCACTAAGGTGACGTTGCACGTGTCTCGCCGCGGTGAGAAGCGTCAGCTGGTGGAGCGCGCAGGTGCCAATGCGGAGCTGTCGTTGAAACAGAACAAGCTGAAGCGCACCACGGATATAGCGGCGCGTACGGAGGCATTGAACGATATCAAGCGTGAACTCGACCTTGAACAGGCGCCTTTGCGCATTGAAGGATACGACATCTCCAACGCCACGGGCGGCGGTTACCAGGTGGCCTCCATGGTGGTGTTCGAGGATGGCATGTCCAAGCGCAGCGAGTACCGGCGCTTTTCCATCAGGGGAGACGATGGTAAGGGAGCCATTGACGATACTTCGGCACTGTATGAGACTCTGACCCGACGCTTCAAGCACGGCAACATTGCAGGTGACTCGGGTGACTCCATCGAAAACGAGAAGAACGCGGCGCGCAGTTCCCTGCAAACCGGTGGAGACCCTACCGATGCAGGCGATGTGGTACAACAGAACACCGATCTCCATCATTTTGCCTATAAACCGAATCTCATTGTGGTGGATGGCGGTAAGCCACAGGTGGAGGCAGCCGCCAGGGCGTTGAAGGACAGCGGTGTCACCGATGTCGCGTTGTGTGGTCTTGCCAAGAAACTGGAGGAGGTTTGGCTTCCGGGCGAGGAGTATCCACTCATTCTCAAGCGGCAGTCGGAGGGAATGTATCTCCTGCAGCGTGTACGCGACGAGTCTCACCGTTTCGCCATCACCTTCCATCGGAAGAAGCGCAGGAAGGGTGAGATCAGCTCGGTTCTCGACTCCATCGAGGGAATTGGCCCGACTTATGGGAAACGGCTTCTGCGTCACTTCGGCTCGGTCAAGAAGATACGTGCCGCATCTCTCGAAAGCATCGAGGAGGTTAAGGGCATCGGAACTGTTAAGGCTGGAGCCATCTACGCGGCATTGCACCCGCTAAACTCGGAGAAGAAGGATCACGGGGAGGAGGGGAATCACCAAAATGTCTGAAACATCTGAAATGTCTGGAATGCCTGAGATCCATCACAGAGCGGCAGTGTTGGGAAAGCCGATTGCGCACTCTCTGTCGCCCATTCTGCACAATGCCGCCTACCGGGAGCTGGGTCTGACCGATTGGTTCTATGACCGTGCGGAGGTGGCCGAAGAGGACCTCGAACGGTTCATTTCGAACCTTGACGGAACATGGCGCGGACTGAGCCTGACGATGCCGCTGAAGAAAACGGTGGTACCTCTGGGAACCCCGCAAGATAAATGGTCCCAGTACCTGAAAGTCGCCAACACTGTCGTTTTCCGTGGTGACGGCCGCACTCTTGATCTCTACAACACTGATGTCTCCGGCATCGAGGCCGCCCTCAATGATCGTCAAGGAACGGCTTCGGGCCAAGCGAATTTCGCTCCCGTGACACGACAGTGCGTGATTCTCGGCTCCGGTTCGACGGCTGCCTCTGCTTTGGCCGCAGTGGCGGAGCTCGGTGCCAAACGCGTGGTCTTTGCCGCACGGCATCCGCAGAGGGCCCTTCTTCTACTGAGCATGGCGGCAGACTTGGGAGTGACAGCGGAAGCGGTTTCTTTGGAGGGGCTCGAGGCGGGAGATCTCAAGAAAGCCCAGTATGTGATCTCCACCATTCCGGCGCACGGAGCGGATGCCTTCGCAAAGAAGATTCGCGAATCCCATCTCGATGCGTCATCTCTCACCTTGCTCGATGTCGTGTACGATCCGCGTCCCAGTGCGCTGATGAAAGCGGTGAAAGAACGAGGGGGAGTGGCGTTGGGCGGTCAGACCATGCTGCTGTGGCAGGCGGTCGCGCAGGTCGCCGTGATGACGGGAACGGCTCTCGACGCCGTGCCGGTTGACGCCATGCGTGCGGCATTACAGGAGGCTTTGGGATGACACAGGAAACGGAACCGACGCAAGAGACGTCGCAGAAGTCAACGCAGGAGAAGGACTCCTTCGAGGTCCTCCTCATCACGGGAATGTCGGGTGCGGGTCGCTCTCGCGCTGCGGATTCTTTGGAAGACATGGGATGGTACGTCATTGACAACCTCCCTCCGAAGATGCTGATCCCGCTCGTCGACATGATGACGTCGGCTGGTTCTCAGATTCATCGCCTGTGCGCGGTGGTGGACGTTCGCTCCCGCGACTATTTCAATGATCTTGCGGCGGTTCTCAGCCACCTCGAGGATCTGGACGTTCGGTATCGCATCCTTTTCCTCGACGCACGCGACGATGTTCTCGTCAAACGGTATGAATCGGTCCGTAGACCACATCCCTTGCAGCATGGTGGGCGGCTCATCGACGGGATCAACGAAGAACGTGAACTTCTCAGCCGGCTCAAGGAGCGCGCGGACATCGTCATCGACACCTCGGAGCTCAGCATCCACGAGCTTTCCACCCGTCTCTACGAGTCACTGATGGGCAAGGGGCCCTCCACTGTCGCCGTCCACATTTTCAGTTTTGGCTTCAAATACGGCATCCCTCTCGATGCGGATTTCGTGGCCGATGTGCGCTTTCTCCCCAACCCCTTCTGGGTGCCGGAGCTGCGCAAGCTCAATGGAAACGACGAGGCCGTGCGCGATTACGTCCTTGAAAGCGAAGGTGCAGAGGAATTTCTTGAATCCTATTCGTCGGCTCTCCTGACGGCAATCGATGGTTACTCCAAAGAGGACAAGCATTTCGTGACCATTGCGGTGGGTTGCACCGGTGGCCAGCACCGCTCGGTCGCCATGAGTCAGGCGTTGGCAAAGAAACTGCGTCAGAAGGGACTGGTTGTCACTGTCTCCGCTCGTGAGTTGGAGCGCACGCGATGAAGGCCGTCTGCCTGGGCGGTGGGCATGGTCTCCACGCGACGCTGGAGGCCATGCGACTCATCACGCATGAGGTCATCGCCATAGTGTGCGTCGGCGACGACGGAGGCTCATCGGGCCGGCTGCGTGATGAATTCGGCGTGCTGCCTCCTGGAGACATCCGAATGGCGCTGTCGGCGTTGGCGTCGGAGCAGGCCCGCAAGCGTGGCGTGGTGGAGCTTCTGCAGCATCGGTTCACCTCTTCTGGTGACCTCAACGGTCATGCGCTGGGAAATCTCATCTTGACGGCGCAGTGGCAGAAGAACGGTGACATTCTCCAAGGAATTCGCGATGTCCAGACAATCTTCGGCATCAGTGGCAGGGTTTTTCCCGGGGCGAAAGTGCCTCTCACACTGAGTGCACAAGTTCAGTCTCCCAGCGGCGAGACGATCACCGTCAGAAGCCAGAGAAACGTCGCTAAGGCGCAGGGGAAGATCCTCTCCCTCACCGTCGAGCCGGACAATCCGCCCGCTTTTGAGGAGGCGATCGAGGCCATAGAGAAGGCCGATGTCATCACTCTGGGGCCCGGTTCCTGGTATTCCTCGTTGCTGGTACACATGCTGGTGCCTGAAATTCGGAGGGCTCTGCATCGTAGCACGGCTAAAAAGATCCTGTTGATGAATCTTGTGGCCGACTGTGAGACCACCGGTCTCGATCCCCAGGGGCAGTTGGAGGCCTTTCGCCATTATTCAGAACAGCTGCCAGTGGACGCCGTGTTGGCCGATGAGAGCCTGATGGTCCACTCTGTTCCGGAGACCCGTTCCCGGCTTTTCGTGCGGAAGATGGGAGCCAGTGGAAAACCAGGTATTCACGATGCGGTACGGTTGGCAAGCGCTTTGAAGGATGTCTTGGAGACGTTCGGTCTTGAGGAAAATTTGTGATTTTACCCCACATTATGTGGCAGATGAAACACGACAAATTGTCCACCCACATCGGTATCACAGATACCCGTAACGTGAGTCGGACTGAGGTCTGATGAGTGTGAAATACAGAGGATATTATTCATTGCGACGGAGTTGGGAGGCGAATTCGTGGCGCTAGTTGAAGATGTGAAGAACGAGCTTGCTGCTATTGAGAACGAGACTGCAGCAGCGAAGAAAGCTCAGGCCTCCACGATGATACGATTCGGCGGTGGCTTGCATCTCATAAAGCGGCACATTGTCGTTGAGGCGCAGTTCAGTAATCTCGCTGCGGCGAAGTGGTTGCAGAAGACGATTCAAGAAGTCTACGGTCATGATGCCGATCTCATCGAGGTGAAGCGTCAGGGCCCCATGGGCAGCATGACGCGTTATTCGGTACGTGTCATCCGCCAGGGCGGAGCACTTGCTTTACAGAGCGGGCTTCTCGACCGCAGAAAGAGACCTGTGCGTGGACTTCCCGCAGAGGTCGTGTCTGGCAATATCGCGCAGATCAAATCTGCTTGGCGCGGAGCATTCTTGGCACATGGAGATCTTTCGGATCCAGGCAAGTCCAGTTATATGGAGATTGTCTGTCCTGGTGCGGAGGCCGCCTTGGCACTTGTCGGTGCAGCACGGCGTCTCGGCATCACGGCGAAGGCGCGACAGGTTCGCAGCTCCGAACGTGTGACCTTACGCGATCCTGATGTCATTGAGCGCATGCTCATTCTCATGGGTGCCACTAGCACCGCTCGTGAATGGAGCGGTAAGCGTTCTGATGGTGAGACTCGCGGCAAGGCGAACCGTCTCGCCAATTTTGACGACGCGAACATGCGTCGTAGTGCGAAGGCGGCTGTAGAGGCCAGTGAGAAGGTCATCCACGCCTTCGAGGTTCTCAGTGACGATATTCCGGAGAACTTGCGTGCCGCCGGTCAGCTCAGGCTCGACCATCGTGATGCAAGTCTTGAGGAGCTTGGCCGTCTTGCCGATCCACCGGTCACCAAAGACGCGATTGCAGGCCGCATTCGTCGTCTGTTCCAGCTTTCCAAGAAGGTTGAGGCAGCACGGGCGAAGGAAGCAGAAGCCGCAGAGGATTCCGCGTCCGACTGATTACCCCTGTGGGTTCATGCCTCGATGTTATGATTTCTAGTGGTTCAAACAATGCAATTCCGTCGCAGTTCTCCGTGAATTTCATCACGTTCTGAGCATGCGCGGAATGAAAGGATTGGTGTTATGAAGACACTCAAGGATCTCGGAGATCTCGGCGGTAAGCGCGTTCTTGTCCGCGCCGACTTCAATGTCCCGCTCGACGGAACCACCATCACGGACGATGGCCGTATTCGCGCGGCACTTCCAACGTTGAATGCACTGCGTCAGCAGGGCGCGAAGGTCATCGTGATGGCACATCTCGGCCGTCCGAAGGGCAAGGTTGTTCCCGAACTCAGCTTGGCTCCCGTGGCAGCACGTTTGGGGGAGTTGTTGGGAACGGACGTTACCCTCGCAAAAGACACCTACGGCGAGGACGCTCAGGCCAAGGTCGCTCAGCTCAAGGACGGTGAGGTTCTCCTTCTCGAGAACGTTCGCTTCAATCCCGAAGAGACCAGCAAGGATGAGGAAGAGCGCGCAGCTTATGCGAAGAAGATCGCTGCTTTGGGCGATGTCTTCGTTTCCGATGGCTTCGGCGTTGTCCACCGTGCACAGGGCTCTGACTATGACGTTGCAAAGGATCTCCCCAGTGCAGCAGGTCTGCTCGTGGAGAAGGAAGTCACCGCACTTTCCAAGGCGACGACCGATCCCGAACGTCCCCTTACTGTCGTTCTCGGTGGCTCCAAGGTTTCCGACAAGCTCGGTGTCATCAAGAATCTTCTGAGCAAGGCGAACCGTCTCGTCATCGGCGGCGGCATGGTCTTCACCTTCCTCAAGGCGCAGGGCTACGAAGTCGGAACCTCCCTTCTTGAAGAGGATCAGGTCGAGACCGTCAAGGGCTACATCGAGACCGCCAAGGCGAACAATGTTGAAATCGTTCTGCCGACGGATATCGTAGCCGCTGACACCTTCGCTGCCGACTCCGCTTACAAGGTCGTCGCAGCTGACGCGATTCCTGCAGACAAGATGGGTCTGGACATCGGCCCTGACTCCCAGAAGCTCTTCCATGACAAGATCGTCGATTCCAAGACGGTTGTCTGGAATGGTCCTATGGGAGTTTTCGAGTTCGCTAACTTCGCAGCGGGAACTCGTGCCGTGGCACAGGGTCTCGTCGACGCGACCGCAGCGGGTGCTTTCACCATCGTGGGTGGCGGTGACTCTGCTTCCGCAGTTCGTCATCTCGGCTTCGATGAAAAGGGCTTCTCCCATATCTCCACCGGTGGTGGCGCTTCTCTGGAGTTCCTTGAGGGCAAGACTCTTCCTGGCCTCGCCGTACTCGACTGATTGTTCACAGAGAGACATATAGCTAATATGGCACAGCGCATTCCTGTTGTCGCAGGCAACTGGAAGATGAACTTCGATCATCTTGAAGCGACCTACTTCATCCAGAAACTTGCCTGGCTTCTCAGGGATGCGCATTTCGATTTCAAGGGCACCGAAATCGTCATCATGCCATCCTTCACCAGCATTCGCAGCGTCCAGGTGCTGATCGAAGCTGAAAAGATGCGCATTGGCGTTGGCGCTCAAACGGTTTCGGAAACGTCGGACGGAGCTTTCACCGGCGATATTTCGGCGCAGATGCTGGCTCGGCTCGGTTGCAAGTACGTGATCATCGGGCATTCGGAACGGCGTAAATACCATCCTGAAGACGATGCCAACATCGTCGACAAGGTGCGGGCCGTTCTCGCCGCCGACATGAACCCCATTCTCTGCGTAGGGGAGAGCTTCGAAGAGCGCAAGCAAGGCATCGAGTTGGAATATGCGGTGAATCAGGTCCACGATGTCATGCGTGATCTCTCCGATAAAGAGGCTCAGAGAATGCTCATTGCCTACGAGCCCATCTGGGCCGTGGGTACCGGAATGGTCGCGACACCGCAGTCCGCGCAGGACGCGGCGAATGCAATCCGGGACTACTTCAAGAAGACGTACGGAACCGATGTCAGCGAAAAGGTTCGCATTCTTTACGGTGGTTCGGTGAATGCCTCGAATGCGCAGGCGCTGATGGAGGGGCCGGACGTCGATGGTTTCCTTGTGGGGGGTGCGGCACTCGATGCGGAGGAGTTCTCACGCATCGCACGTCTGACGTCACGTTCGGCGCGGCGGCGGCTCGCCCACCGATGAATTCTCGGTTTTGCCGAGGGGATACTGTATTGTTGCAGTAGCAATCAACTGTTACGGAGGTTCTCTGGTGTTCGCACTGAAAGTTATTCTCGAAGTCGTTGTAGTCCTGGCCAGTATTCTTCTGACTCTCCTCATCCTGATGCACAAGGGTAAGGGCGGCGGCCTTTCGGATATGTTTGGCGGCGGCATCGGTGCTTCCGCAGGCACCTCAGGTGTTGCAGAGAAAAACCTAAACCGTCTTACGGTGATTGTTGCCCTCGTGTGGGTTGCCATCATCATTGCACTCGGATTGCTCACCAAGTTCGGTCTTATCTGAGAATTACCTTCTTCATTTCTTTCAGCCGCTCTTCGGAGCGGCTTTTTTTTATTACTCCTGTGGGTCACCTTTCGAAGTGTTCTGTGAAAAGTTACCTTGAAGAAGATACTTTGAGAAAGACCTTTAGAAAGGTGCTTTGAGGGAGACCTTGAGAAGTTACCTTGCAAAAAGGGATATGAAAACCCCGCCGTGCCAAACAGCACGACGGGGTTTCATGAAAGGAGGAGACGGGCACCCTTTCTATCCCAGAGGTGAGCGGTTAACTCATCGGGGGAGTGTTTCATGAATGGCTGTCTCCGCAATTTCAGGCATTTACGCGGTCAATTCCAGCCTGGGTATCGGAAAGAACCGAATCCCACGACTTGATGAAGGCGGCAACGCCGTCGGCCTCGAGCTTGTCGGTGACATCTTTGATGTTGATACCGAGGTTGGCGAGGTCTTCCATGATCTTGTGGCTTTCCTCGTACGTTCCCTTGATGGAGGGACGTCCGTCACCCTGCTCTGCAAGGGCGTTGAGGGTCTTCTCTGGCATCGTGTTCACGACGTTCTCAGCGACGAGCTCATCAACGTACTTGGAGTTGGAATAGGCAGGATTCTTGGTTCCGGTGGAAGCCCAGAGCGGACGCTGAACCTTCGCGCCCTTGGCGGCGAGATCGGCCCAACGAGGATCTTCAGAGAACTTCTTCTCGAACAGCTCATAAGCGAGGCGAGCGTTGGCGACTGCTGCCTTGCCTTCGAGTGCCTTAGCCTCTTCGGAGCCATTGGCTTCAAGGAGCTTATCCACGGCGGTGTCGACGCGGGAGACGAAGAAGGAAGCGACCGAGCCCATGTGCTTGAGGTCGTGCCCGTTCTTATCGGCTTGGACCATTCCCTCAATGAAGGCGTCCATGACCTTCTCATAGCGTTCGAGCGAGAAGATGAGTGTCACGTTGACGGAGATGCCCTTGGCAAGCGTCGCGGTAATTGCCGGCAGACCTTCGAGAGTTGCCGGAATCTTGATCATGGCGTTCGGACGGTTGACCTTGGCCCACAGCTCTTCAGCCTGCTTTTCGGTGTTCTCGGTGTCGTGTGCCAAGCGAGGATCAACCTCGATGGAAACGCGGCCGTCAACGAAATCGGTCTTCTCTGCAATCTCGCGGAAGATGTCGGTTGCATTGCGGACATCGGTGGTGGTGAGTTCGCGGACGGCGTCCTCAACATCGATCTTTCCGAGCTGCTTCAGCTGCTCGTCGTAAGGACCGACCTGAGCCAGAGCCTTCTGGAAGATGGAAGGATTGGTGGTGACGCCGACGACATTCTTCTCTGCGATGAGCTTCTGAAGGCTGCCGGACTCGATGCGAGTGCGGCTCAAGTCATCGAGCCAGATCGAGACACCGGAGTCGCTGGTGCGCTGCGTATTGACGTTTTCTGCCATTTTTTCTCCTTAACATGACCAAGTTGTTGGTCACACATTTTTATTGTTCGGAAACCGGCCGCTTCGCTACTCTTCAGTGAAAGCGGAAGCGACCGGAATTCGATGTATCAGACCTTAATAAATATCAGGCCTTAGCCTCTTCGATGGAAGCCTTTGCCGCCTCGACGACGTGCTCCGCGGTGATTCCAAGAGCTTCCATGTTCTGATCCGCGTTGCCCTGCAGACCGAACTGCTCGATGGAGACCGGCTTGCCATAGTCGCCCAGGTACTTGTACCAGGAGAGGGCCAGACCGGCTTCGACGGAAACGCGTGCCTTGACGGACTTCGGGAAGACCTCTTCCTTGTACTCTGCATCCTGCTCTTCGAACCACTCGAAGGAAGGTACGGAGACCACGCGAGCCTTGATGCCCTCGTCGACCAACGTTGCAGCTGCGGAAACCGCGTGCTGAACTTCGGAACCGGATGCCATGAGGATGACGTCTGGAGTTCCTTCTGGATCGATGAGAACATAAGCGCCCTTGCGAACGCCTTCGGCTGCCTTGTCCCTGGCCTCTTCGAGGGTCGGAACGCCCTGACGGGTCAGGATCATTGCGGTCGGGTGAGAGTTGTTCTTCTCGAAGAAGTAACGATAGGCCTCGGCTGTCTCGTACTCGTCTGCCGGGCGCACGACCTCAAGACGAGGGATGGCACGCATGGCAGCAAGATGCTCGATGGGCTGGTGAGTCGGACCGTCTTCGCCAAGAGCCACGGAATCGTGAGTCCACACGTAGAGGTTCGGAATGTCCATGAGGGCTGCGAGGCGAACTGCTGGACGCTCGTAGTCGGAGAACTGGAAGAACGTTCCGCCGAAGGGACGGGTGTCGGAACCGAGGAGGATGCCGTTAGTGATGGCTCCCATGGCGAATTCGCGGACTCCGAAGTGGAGGACACGGCCATACTCGTCAACATTCGGCCAAGTGCGCGTTGCAAGATCCTTGGGGGCGAAGGAATTTGCTCCCTTGATGGTGGTGTTGTTGGAACCACCGAGATCTGCGGAACCTCCCCACAGCTCTGGCATGACGGCTGCGATGGCGTTGAGAACGGCGCCGGAAGCCTTACGAGTGGCAACCTTGGAGCCGGGCTCGAAAGTCGCAACGACGTCGTCGATGGCCTTGTCGAAGTTCTCGGGAAGCTTGCCGTCCTTGATGCGCTCGTAGAGGGCTGCCTTGTCGGGATTCGCGGCCTTCCATTCGTTGAACTTCTTGTCCCACTCAGCGTGAGCCTGGCCACCGCGCTCGGCGACCTTGCGGGCATGAGCCAAGGCCTCTTCGTCGATGTGGAAGTTCTCTTCGGGGTCGTAACCCAGAGCCTTCTTGAGTCCGGCGACGGCTTCGGTGCCAAGCTTGGATCCGTGCGAGGATTCGTCATTGGTCTTTCCTGGGGTCGGCCATGCGATCAAGGTGTCTACCTTGATGAACTTCGGGCGATCGGTGACCTTCTCCGCCTTCTCGAGAACCTTCGCGAGGCCCTCGGTGTCTTCCTTGTAGGAGCCGTCGGGCTGGATGAAGCTGATTTCGTCCGTGTACCATCCATAGGCCTTGTAACGGGCGAGAACATCTTCGCCGAACGAGATCTTGGTGTCGCCCTCGATCTGAATGTGGTTGGCGTCGAAGATGACGGTCAGGTTGCCGAGCTTCTGGTTTCCTGCGAGGGAGCTCGCTTCGGAAGCGACGCCTTCCTCAACGTCACCCTCACCTGCGATGACCCACACCTTGTGGTCGAAGGGTGAGGTTCCCGGTGCTGCGTCAGGGTCGAGCAATCCACGCTGATAGCGCTGCCCATAGGCGAAGCCGACTGCGGAAGCGAGGCCCTGGCCGAGAGGGCCGGTGGTCATTTCGATTCCTGGGGTGAGACCGTACTCTGGATGGCCCGGGGTGCGGGTGTCGATGCCCTGGCGGAACTTCTTGATGTCGTCCAGCGTGACATCGTAGCCGGAGAAGAACAGCTGGATGTATTGGGTCAGGGAAGCGTGGCCGCCTGAAAGAATGAAGCGGTCGCGACCAGCCCACTTTGGATCGCTGGGATCATGCTTGATGAAGTGCTGATACAGCGTGTATGCAATGGGTGCGAGATCGATAGGGGATCCGGGGTGGCCGTGTCCTGCCTTCTCGACTGCATCGGCTGAGAGGGCCTTTGCCATTTTCACGGCACGGTCATCCAGTTCGGACCAAGAGAATGTGGTCATATTGAATCGAAATCCTTCCGGTTGGTTGAGCGCCGACCAAGGTCAAAACCTCGTCGATGCACTTCTTTTACCGTTCTTATCGTAGAACTTCAGCATGACTTTCAGCTTCCAGGAATGAGAGTGTTTTCGAAGAAATGCCTGAATTTCGTGAGCGTGAACGTTAACAATTGTTCGTTTGTGTGAAAACCTGACATTTCGGTAGCGCTGTCTCCGCCCACAGCGTGGGAAATAGCACTCTCGCCGTTTGAGTGCTAAAAATGTACCAAGGAATTCGATTTTCCAAGGCTTTGGCATGCGCGAAGAAGAAGGAGGCCACCATGTCACACGATCGACGGATGCTGGTGCTCCGAGCCGTTGTAGAAAATTACATTCATACTCAAGAACCCGTTGGCTCGAGTGCGGTGACGAAGAACTTTCCGCTCCACGTGAGTTCAGCTACCATTCGTAACGACATGGCGGCGTTGGAGGAAGAGGGCTATCTCGTCCAACCGCACACCTCCGCCGGCAGAGTTCCCACAGAGAAGGGCTATCGCTTTTTCGTGGATCGCCTCGTACGGATCGTCCCACTCAGCGCTGCGCAGCAGCGGGGGATCGAGACCTTCTTCACTCATTCGGTGAGTCTCGAGGACACCCTTCGCAGGGCTGCGCGGCTTCTCGCTCAGATCACCGGCCAGGTCGCCATCGTCGCCTCTCCCTCCATCGTGAAGTCACATCTGCGCCGTTTCGAGATGGTGAGTCTGTCCATGAACACCTATCTTCTTGTCATCATTTCCGACAGCGGCCGTGTGGAGCAGCGGACCATTGCGACATCAATGCCTCCGAAACCCGACGACGTGGACAGGCTCATTGCCGTCGTCAACACGCAGAACGAGGGCCAGCCGATTTCTCTCCTTGCACGTAAGCTGAAGGACATTGCTCAGAGTGACGAGTTCTCCGCTATGCGCGGTTTTATCGAAATTGTGGTGAAAGCGGTTGCCGATATGCATGACGAGGAGCGCAGTGACAGTATGTATATGTCTGGCACCGCTCTGCTCGCGCGGGGGAATGGAGCTCCCATCGCCAGCATCGGTCCGCTGTTGGACGCCCTCGAGGAGCAGGTTGTCATCATGCGACTGATGGGCTCGCTGTCCCGTTCGGCGAATTCTCAAGGTGTGGGGGTTGCGATAGGTTCCGAAACCCACACCCAGGGTCTGCTCAACGCCTCAGTGGTGAGCAGTGGGTATGGGCAGGTTTCCGGAATGGAGAAAGATGCACCTCCAAGAACTGATGATGCCGACGATCCGGATCGTTCCGAGAACACGGCGCCCTTGGCATTCGTGGGTTCGATCGGTCCTACGCACATGAACTATCCGACAACCATCGCTGCCGTCAAGGCAGTGGCAGAATATCTATCGGCGTTTATCAACCGGCAGGATTCCTGACGCCGCCCGTGGCGTCACGAGAGACTCAAACACACATCAAAGATCAAACAGAAGGTTAGATTCGTGGCAGATTATTACGAGACCCTTGGAGTATCGCGTCAAGCGAGCGAGGACGAGATCAAGAAGGCGTATCGCAAGCTTTCGCGTAAATATCACCCTGATATTGCGGGTCCCGAGTTCGAGGATAAATTCAAGGAAGTCAACTCTGCGTATGAGGTCCTTTCCGACCCTGACAAGCGTCGTATGTACGATCAGGGAGTCGACCCCAACGCCCCGGGTGGCGGCTACGCCAATGCGGATGCCGGGTTCGGAGATTTCGGAGATGTTTTCAGCTCCTTCTTCGGAGGCGCTGGCTTTGGCGGGTCTCAAGGTCCGATTCCGCGTTCCCAGCCGGGCAGGGATTCGTTGGCCTCCATCAGCATCTCTTTGAAGGATGCAGTTTTCGGTTCCGTCGAAAACGTTGACATCACTACCTATTCGCTGTGTCCTGACTGTTCTGGTTCCGGCGCCATCAACGGAGAGAAACCTGTTACCTGTCCTGACTGCCACGGTCAGGGCTATCGCCAGCAGGCAGTTCGTACGCTGCTGGGACAGATGATGACCACCGCTCCCTGTGAACGGTGCGAAGGACACGGAACCATCATCGAACATCCCTGCGAAACATGCTTTGGACATGGTCGTGTAAGGACCAAGCGCCAGGTCGGCGTCAAGATTCCCGCAGGAATCCAGAACGACACGCGTATCCGTCTTGCGTCGCAGGGCGAGGTGGGTGAAGGCGGCGGCGCTGCGGGTGATCTATACGTCGACGTCACCATCAAACCCGATAAGCAGTTCAGCAGGCAGGGCGACGATCTGCATTGCTGGATCAGTGTGCCGATGACATGGGCGGCGTTGGGGCATGACGTGACC
>JALCQC010000017.1 GCA_022650895.1 Bifidobacteriaceae bacterium
GAATTCCCTGCATTCGATACGACGGCAGAAGGCAACCGACCGGGTGAACGACAACACCATGACCGGTTCCTTTCCGGCGGTGCGCAAGCGCCCCGTCAAGAAGTCGAGCTCCGTCGGCGTCAAGGCCCTTACAAGCGTCATGGTGGCGTTGCTCTGTGCACTCTTGGGATTTGGGTACGTGACGCAACAGCGGAATCTACAGTCCTCGTATTCGTCCTTGAGCGAGACGGAGCTGGTCCGTCTTCTCGACGAGACCAACACTCAGGTCAGTCAGCTCGAATCGCAGAAGCTGAAGCTTGAGAGCCAGCTGCAATCCATCAAATCGGCTGCCGATAAGCAGGAGGAAGTCGAGCGCATCGCGAAGGAAAACGAAGTGACGTCTGGCATTCTCTCAGGCCGTTTGCCGGCGAAGGGCCAAGGCGTCGAGATCACCATCACGCAGAACAAGAAAACCATCGACGCCGCCACCATGTTCAATCTCATCGAGGAGCTGCGCAACGCCGGTGCCGAAGTCATGCAGGTCGACTCAGTTCGTGTCGTGACCTCAACCTCCTTCGTCGATACGGATGATGGTGTCATTTGCGATGGGGTAGTGCTTCAGAAGCCCTACAAGGTCCTTGCGATCGGTGACTCGAGCGCACTGCAGAATGCCGTTGAAATTGCCGGTGGAGTGGGCGCACGGCTGCGTGTGCAATATGATGCGAATGTGGATGTTCAACAAAAGGACATCGTCAAGATTACAAAGGTACGGAAAACTCCCGAATACAAATACGTCAAGACAGTAGAATGAGAAACATGACAGATCCGATTCCATCAGCAGGCGAAACCACGAACATTGGTTTGCCGGCGATTTCAGTCCCTATCACGTCTTCGGCCGACAGGCCTTTGAGCGAACAGGACTTCGCAACCATTTCTAAACTCGAAGACAATTCCGCGTTGCTGATCTCGACACGCGGCTCATCGAGCGGTTCGCGGTACCTGCTGGATGAAGACGAAATCACCGTGGGTCGCGACACGCGTGCCGACATCCTTCTCGACGATGCCACGGTATCGCGTCAGCATGCCGTCTTTCGCCGTGTCGATGGCAAATATGTCATCGAAGATGTGGGATCTCTGAACGGAACCTACGTGAACATGCAGCGAGTCGATACACAGGTCCTCAAGAACGGCGACTCCATCATGATCGGGAAATTCAGGATGGTATTCTTCACAAAGTCCGCCGTCATCACTCAATAGTTCTCTATCTCTGGGATAGACTCAGAAACAGAGGTTTTTACGTAGGGGGAGTCGATGAGCACAGAAAACGGTGCGAAGGAAGAGCCACAGCTGATCCAAGGTCAGCTTTTCTCGGATGCTCAGGAAATTGGTGAAAGCAGGGCTTATCGAGGGACCGTTGCCTCGAAAGTGGCAGGAATCACCTATCGCCAGCTGGATTACTGGGCACGCAAGCACATTGTAGAGCCATCATTGCACTCCTCCCACGGCTCCGGTTCACGCCGTCTCTACTCTTTCAAAGACATTCTGGTACTAGCTGTCTCGAAGCGTCTGTTGGATGCCGGCGTCAACCTGCAGAATGTGACCATTGCCATCGGCTATCTCAATCAGCACTCTGTGGAGGAATTCTCGACCATTACCATCATGAGCGATGGCGAAAACGTGTATCAGTGCACCACCGATGAGGAGGTCCTCGCTTTGATGCGTGGCGGCAAGGCTGTCTTTGGCCTCTCCGTGGGGACCCTTCATCATGAGATCGAAGAAAAGCTCTCCCACGAGCATTACATCGATCTCAATGAACAGGTCATCTCCGAGAAGACAGGGCGCGTCATCGATGAGCTTACTGCCATGCGCCTGCGCAAGAAGATCGAGCTTCAAGAGCAGGAGCGTGCCGTTGCTTGAAGAGAGCCGTGATATGGACACGACTTTTCAATGAGATAAACGAGAGTTTCACTCGTCAGGCCGGGCAAGATCGATGAGGTCACGCAGATTGGTGCAATGCTCCAACTCGGTCTGAAACTTTTCCTTCGTTTGAGGATCTACAGCGTTGGTGCCTGGCGCAAAATGAATTGATTCGGTTCCCGCCTCAACAGATGTCTTGTAATACCATTTCTTGTATCGCAGGAAGTCCAGCTGCTTCTGCATTTCCTCAATCTTTTCTTCGAGAACCTCTTCCTCTTTATCAAGATATTCATAGCGTTCCATCAACGTGCCATCGCCCTGCATGCACAGCTGCACGAAATGCCCGATGTCTTTGACAGGGACACCACTCTTTTTAAGGCAATCAATGACTTCAATGAAGTTAAGATCGTTCTTCTTAAAAACTCTGCGGCCAGCACTGTCCCTCTCCACGAACGGTAGAAGTCCTTGCTTATCATAAAACCGAATTGCAGACGTGTTGATACCCATCATGTCTGCTACGTCTCCTATTGAGTACATTGTCTCGCTCTCTCTTTCATTCTCGGAAATACTCAGACCCTATCAAAAAGGATTTGACTTAAACCTGTGTTTAAGTCATAAGCTCAAAAGAGTCCTAAGAAACTTAAGAAAAGGAGATAGTCAATGACAGATAAGACGTGGTTCGTCACGGGTACATCCACTGGATTCGGTCGGTCCCTGGCCACTTATCTTGCTCAACAACCAGCAGTCAAGCTCGTTGCGACGGCGAGAAAAGTCGACCAACTCGATTACTTGGATAAATATGATCATGGCCAGATTCTCAAAACGTCTCTTGACGTGACGAACGGTGATGAGATCACTGCAAGTGTCGAACAGGCGGATGAAAAGTTCGGGAGTATTGACGTCCTCGTCAATAATGCGGGAATAGGTTATTTCGGGACCTTTGAGGAGAGCAATCGTCAGTCGGTAGAGTATATGTTTTCCGTCAACGTGTGGGGACTCGTCGACATGACCCGAGCCGTTTTGCCCATTATGCGGCGGCAAAAGGCTGGGGTGATTGTCAATTTCTCTTCGATTGGCGGGCTTTATTCATTCCCAACGTTGTCCTTCTACCATGGCACGAAGTATGCCGTTGAGGGAATAAGCGAGTCGCTGTCAAAGGAAGTCTCCGATCTTGGCATTAAAGTGATGCTCATTGAACCCAGTGGTTTCCGAACTGACTGGGCCGGACGTTCATCACAAAAAGTTATTCCCCAAGTGGAGGACTATGACCAATTTGGGGACTTTATCAAGGAAAACGCCGAGGGCGCACATCATGAAGCCGGTGACCCCGAAAAAGCGGCTGAGATCATTTACGATCAAGTGTCTCATCATATCGACACGCTCCCGCTCAGGCTTCCTTTGGGTAAATTTGCGTCGGATACAGCTATCCAGAAATATCGGGATAATCTGACACAATTTGAAGCACTCAGAGAAATTTCCGTTTCCGCAGACAGACCAGAAAAATCAGAAGACTAAAATTCTCTGACATCACTGATGACAGTAGAGAGCCGGGGGAGAGGATAGGACTCGGCTCTCGCTTCCTCCAGCAGTTAAACCGATAAATCTTTGATCTTCTTTGCAGGAACTCCCGCAACGAGGGTGTTGTCTGGAACGTCTTTAGTGACAACAGCTCCTGCAGCAATTACCACATTGTTCCCGATAGAAACCCCCGGCAAGATCGTCACATTTCCTCCGGCCCAAACGTCGTTTCCAATGGTAACCGGATGAGCGATTGCCTGATACTTCCGGCGTCCGGTGGCTGTCATGGGATGGTTCACCGTGTAAATACTGACATTCGGCCCAAGCATAACGTGATTGCCAATAGTGACCGGCGCCATATCGAGAATAGTCAGGTTGTAGTTACTGAGGAAATCGTTTCCGACATGTATGTTCTTGCCATAGTCGCAATTGAAATTTGCTTGAACGGAAAGATTTTCCCCGTATGAACCGAGAATCTCTTCTATTTTAGCTTTTTGCGCGTCAGGATCTGTTGCTGAAATCGCGTTGAACTCTTGACAGAGCTTGGCAGCGCGAGCCTTTCGAGCTGCCACTTCAGGATCGAGGAAGTAGTACCATTCTTCGGAATTTACTTTTTCGAGTTCTGTCGTCATATCATTCATCCCTTCAATAAAATCATTTACATTTAAGGCTACTGATTAAATACGTGTTTAAGTCAAGCTGATATGTGGTTCGGCATGATTCAAATCGATGTGCGAGTGGAGGGAAAGAAGAGGAGTGCCCAAAAGGAGATGGTGCAGTAAATTTAGATAATCTGACATAACGTACATTATCGGCTAATCGATCATGTAAAGATTTCCTTAACGATTATGCGCAATCATGCGGTGTCTTCATTTCCATTCTCAATCATTCCGCGCTCTTATTGTTCTGTATCATCTCATCTACTTCAGAGTCGATTGACTGCATTGCTCTCATGCGATTCTGTGGAACTCATGCTGACTAAATAGTTCCACTCACATAGTTCTCGCTGTCACCGCTGTCATTTCTCGTGAGATCCGCATTGGTCTGGCCATCCGAATTCTCCCGACATTTCTCAGAAAAAGAATTCTCTTAGGATCATCGTCGTTGATGAATTCCATTGCAGGAATCTGAATTTCATAAAAGTCACCTTGACGTCTAGAACGGAGTCCTAGAGCCATGATGGAGAACATCATCATTGTGGATAGAAAA
Source organism: Bifidobacteriaceae bacterium (assembly GCA_022650895.1). Taxonomy (GTDB): domain Bacteria; phylum Actinomycetota; class Actinomycetes; order Actinomycetales; family Bifidobacteriaceae; genus JALCQC01. The sequence goes on from JALCQC010000017.1 coordinate 4,624, forward strand.
AACGACGGATCGATATTTCAGCATGTCCACGCACGTTTATACAAACCTTGCAGAATGACGACTGAGTGACTCACTGCTACACGCAAACAAAGGAAAAACGAGCAGTCTTCTCTCCCCTATAATAGCTAACAGGGTTAGTTATCGAGTGTTTTCATCATCCTTTTTCTTTAAATCCTGCACCGGGACGACAAAAACCGGCGCGATGCATGTCCGCTGGACGAACAACATCGCGCCGGCCTGTAAATGTCGCTAGTGGCGTGCCCTACTGCAAGAACGATTAGTGATGAATCGAAAAGTACCTATTAATGGCGTGAGGAAGATTCGTCGTCTCATCGACCACACTCACCACACCATGCTTTTCCAGCTCACCCTCCTCGGCGTATCCCCACCGCACTCCAAGGGTATCGATACCGTCCTCTCGGGCTCCATCAACATCCGTCCAGCGATCTCCGACCATAACAACTCTGTCGCCACCGTCGTTAGGAGAGAAGTCAAGGGTGTCCAGTGCATAGCGGATAACGTCCGCCTTATGCATTCTGCTCGTGTCAAGACTGGCGCCAAAAACAGCATCCACAAACGGGGTGAGTCCGAAATACTCGCACACCGGATCCGCCTGTGGCTGTGGCTTGGCGGTGGCAACAGCAAGAACGTAACCATCGTCCCTCATGCGGCGTAATGCTTCCGGAATCCCGACATAAACACTGTTGAGAAACATCCCTGGGATTTTCTTCGTGGAATCGTGCGGGTCCGGGAAGGTCGGAGAGGCATACGCCTGCCGATAGGCAGCAACCGCGCGCGTGAGATCGTCCCCGACTACGCCGTTCCTCTCCATCGACTCAATGATCGGCGGACCAATGAAACTTCCAAGCTCCTTGTCCGAAGGAACCGGAAGATGAAGAACCCTGCAGGCGTATTTAACGGATGCCAAAATTCCTGGATGCGATTGCGTCAACGTTCCATCTAAATCCAAAAGAACGATGTTTCGCCCTGCAGTCATACAACAAACCTCATATCACTCGTAGTCTGGGAACCAACCCTGTGCACGCATCTTGAGACGCTTGTCAAGCAATTCCTTCAATTCATCTTCCGTACGACGCTCCAGGAGCATATCCCAATGCGTACGCTGCGGCTTGCCAGGTTCAAGAGAATCCGCGGCCTCTGCATTCTCACGTGTCGCAACACGCCCACAGCGGCATTCCCAACGATCCGGAATGTCGGCTCCCTCGGCGAAGGGAAGAATCGTACGATGCCCCTTTGGGCACACGAAAGCAACCTCCGTGCGGGCCGCGAAATCGACATTCTCATCCGATTCCAACGACTTCGCACCGATACTCATACCGCGCAAACTGCGTTCAGCCATTCAATTCCTCCTGATCAATCTATCCAACTTACGAAACAGCATGGACTCCTGTATTATTCCCGTTCACCGTCAGCAGTGGTCTCACCTGTGCCCGAATAGGCGACCACTCCCCTGTTGATGGCGTCATAGGCTTCCTGGGCGGCCTTCTCCAGATGCTCGCCCTCGGGAAGCTGCTGAGCAGCTGTGACCAGCTGTCCAAGAACGTCGCACAGCCTCTTGCAGGTGCGAACAAAATCGCCTGCGCTCAAATCCCTATCGCGAAGAACCATGGAAAGTGATTTTTCGCTTGACCAATCGAAAATGGCTTCAAGGAGACCAAAGTCGAGTTTTTCGAGCGGATCAAGATGCGCTTCTTCAACGATGTAGTCCAGATCTTCCCAAACCTCCTGCATCTGATTCACTGCCCGGGCGATGGCGCCGTTCCGACCTCCCGGATAGTGGCGTGGTTCCGAGGCCGAGTGCCGGGACTCGTAGATGAGGCCGGACACCACGGAGGCAAGCTGCTGGGCGTTGAGATCATCGAAAACATGATGAACCAAGCACTCGGCAAGCAGCAGGTCTTTTTCGGTGAAGAGCCGACGGAGCAGTTCTCCACGCCATGTGAGAAGAAAGTCATTGCCGCGATGCTCAAGATACGACAGTTGCACAAGAACATCGCAAATCAGATCAAACCGGCGAGAAACGATTCCCGTCCTCGATTCATAGCGATTCTGGAGCCGTGCGAGCTCTTTGTTCTCACGCAGCCAGCGATTTCCCCACCTCATGTGTTCATTCAGGTCAGGACAGTTCCTGCATGGATGGTGTTGCTCCTCGCGACGTGTCTGAGCGATCTCTTCGTCAAGCTTTTGGAAGGCCTTTTTCTTCTCTTGAGCATTGCGAAACTCCGTGTGCTTGAGACGGCGCCGCTCAACGCGTTCGAGATCCGTCAGATGAGCACGTAGCTGAAGGAAGGAACGAAAGTCACCGAAGGTACAGGCGAAATTCTTTTCGTAACCCTTCAATGAATCCTGCAACTGGACAATGTTGCCTTCAAGCTCGCTAGAAGATTCCGTTGCCTCCCACTGCGCAAACGATTTATCCAGGGTGATGCGCGCCTGTTCATAGTCATGAACGTTGAGCAGATTGACGGCCATGTTGAAGGTCGGAGCAAACTGCGAGTGAAGGGGATAGACGCGCCGTGAGGAAAGTGCCGCCAACGCGGTCGGATCAAAATCGGCATGATCAACGACGACCGCATGCCCGATAACGTCGATACCACGCCGTCCCGCACGTCCCGTCAACTGCGTGTATTCGCCAGGAGTGAGAGGAACGTGTTCGGCGCCGTTGAATTTCTGTAGTTTCTCGATAACCACCGAGCGTGCCGGCATGTTGATGCCCAGCGCCAATGTCTCAGTGGCGAAGACGACCTTTACCAACCCTTTTTCGAAGACCTTCTCGACGATCTCTCGGAACAAAGACACCATTCCCGCATGATGAGAAGCAAATCCCTGTTCAAGGCCATACAAGAACGACGAATAGTGCAGTGCTTTGAGATCCTGCGTGCTCACGGTTCCTGCCACCATCGTGTCGGCGATACGGCGAATCTCATGTGCCTCGTCATCCGTAGTCAGTTGAAGGCCCGCACGAAGGCATTGTTCGACCGCCGCGTCGCAACCCGCCCGGGAGAAGATGAAATAGATTCCCGGAAGCAGATCGAGATAATCCAATTCATCGACAACGGCCCAGCGTTCGGGGGTATGGCGATGTCGCATTGATGAAGAAGGGGACGAGTGTCGATCGTTGTAACGGCCGCCCCTCCCCTGATGTCGTCCAGACATCTGTCGGCCGGCCTGTGCGGAGAGCTCATGGATGCGGGCGACCAGTTCAGGATTGACGCGCGCTCTCCCCTGCTTCTTGCGTGGAGTACCCGATGCCGTTGACTGCCGTCGTTTTTTCTTTGCCTGCTGAATCTGTTCCGGTGACTCCCTGTACAGATCGTAGACTTCAGGCTCCTTGTTGCGTGACGCCTGCAGAATGACGCTTTGGTCAAGAGGTACCGGCCTGTTTTCGGAAACGATCAGTGAGGTAGAGCCGCGGATGGATTCAATCCAGGCGCCAAAATCCTCAATATTCGACACTGTTGCCGAAAGTCCGACGATGCGGATTCTTCGCGGCAGATGGATGATGACCTCTTCCCATACTTGCCCGCGAAAACGATCTCCAAGATAGTGAATCTCGTCCAACACCACGTACCGCAATGCATCCAACGTCGTGGAACGCTCATAGAGCATATTGCGCAACACTTCGGTCGTCATCACGACAATGTTGGCTTCCGAGTTGATGGAGGTGTCTCCGGTGAGAAGACCGACCTGGTCCTCTCCATACTCTTCGACGAGGTCATGGTACTTCTGGTTGCTCAGCGCCTTGATGGGAGTCGTGTAAAAGGCTTTGACGTTCTTGTGTTGTGCGAGGAACACCGCAAAATCCGCAACAACGGTTTTACCGGCACCGGTCGGCGCTGCAACCAATACATTGTTGCCTGACTCAAGTGAATCGAGAGCTTCTCTCTGAAAAGTATCCAACCCGAAAGGAAGTGTTCTTTCGAAAGCCGCGGCAACGCTTTTCTCGTGTTGCGCCATCTTCCGGGAATGTGCGTATTTCTCCGCCGCCGTAAGGTTGTCAGAATCAGTATTCCGCTTACTCGTCATCATCTCTCTGTTCGTTCTGTACACTCTTTTCTTCCCATGCTGCCGCTACGGAAGGAGGCACGAGCATCTTGAGGGCACCTGGAACGACACGCACTCGCAGGGGAAGATGGCCTACCTTTTCTCCATCCGCCATGGGAATCGGTGGTTTGTCTCCCGTTCCCGACTCCTCGATAAGCACGGACGTCACCAACTCATTTCCGAGGACGGGAGAACTAAGGTGTTCTCCACGATATGCCAGGCGCAGAAGGTTCAATCCCTGTTTTGCGTTTGGCTTCCATCGCGTCCAGATCAGATCAAGCAAACCGTCCCGCACATCCGACTTCGGCGAAAGTTCAATTCCTCCACCGATGAATCGTGAATTCGCAACGCTGAGCAGCGGAGAGTCAAAGTCAAAACCTTGGTGTTCTTCGGAACCATCGGCATTCGTCTCGATGAAGTTGATGGAGTATCCGTATTGCTTCAAATGGCTGATGTCGTTGATCGCAGCAACCATGTACCGCAGCTTTCCGCCTGGCAAATGCGACACATTGGCGTCTTGATTGATTTGTGCATCCACGCCACAGGAAAGCTGACCGGCATAGTACCTGTTGACACGTTTTCCTTTGTCTTCCGGAGAGATCACATGTCCAAGATCGACGGAAACCGCGGTCCTCGTCGTCAGTGCGGCAATAATGCCATTCACTGATGTCTCGATGCGGTTCACCGGGAGGTCAAGTCCACGGGCAAAGTCGTTTCCTGAACCGCTGGCGACAAGTCCCATGGGAATGCCCAACTCCATGGCTGCATTGATGCCCAACGAGACCATTCCATCGCCACCCACTACGACGAGAGCATCCAACTTCAGCGGTGATGTCCGGATCCTGTTGAGCGAGTCTTCGGCCGATGTACCCGTGAGGTCTTGAATGGCAATGCCATGCGAGGTTTCAAGTCCAATCAAAGTATCGATAACGGCGAGGCCCACTTTACGGCCGTGCCCGCGATTTGCGGCAGGATTGGTAACCACACCCACCGTTATCCCCTTCTGCGTGAGGGAACGTGCATTTGCATCTGTCTGGGAGAAATTCTTCTCTGGTCTCATCTAACGGTTTCCACCCTCATGTGTCTTCGCATAGGTATCTGCGGAGACTGCCATGGAGGCACGAACTTCGCCCTGCGATTCGGAATTGAACTTTTCCCAGCGCTGCCAATTCTGTACATGACGAGCTTTTCGATCTTGCTTACGCTGCAGCTTCTGGGCATGTACATTCTCGTACCGTTCCGCAGTATCCGCAAGAGGCTGCGTGACGAGAGGCACTGATGGTGCTGTGGCGTCAGCCCCCTGTTCCACTGCTTCGAGGACTTTCCGAAGATGCACCGAAAGCCCACCAAGCTTCCCCAGAGCGGCACGAGCCTTTGCAAAGGCATAGATGCCACCTGCGATGAGCATGGCGAACATGAAAATCACCAGAACTATCCATATCCATCCCGGCATGGAAAGCTCCTTTCTCTTCTGGTACAGGCGTTTCCGATGTCAGGAAGAAACGCTCAGTTCCCGCTGTGCTCTCGCAGTAATCATCGTCCGCAATGTCTGTGGTCCAACGGCCCTGATGTGCCGTGCATGAGAAATGCAGAAGGCCACGAACCACGAGTCCGATGTCACCGTGAGATGAACCTTTTCTCCATCATCCCATGGCTCCACCGTAGCTCCAGGCAATTTCGTCAGGAACGGAAGACCCGTGGTGTCGGTGATAAAGACTGCTTCCGTCCCGTTATCGAAGCTCCATTGACGCAATTTGTCCACGGGAACATCGGGGATGCGAATGGGCTCTTCCTGTTCGATGAGCTCCGCCTTGCCGATGCGGGCGACACGCAGCACCGACCATTCATTCGATGTCGATGCACTGATGACGGGATGTTCCTCGTCGGGATCGGCATGTGCCGGCATATTCCACACCGCGATGTAATACACGCCTTCATCAACGAATACCTTCGCGGGGATGACTCGTTTCTCACGCGTTCGCCCTGCGCCATCCGTGTACTCGATATCAAGAGAAGCACCTGCCTTGATGGCCTCCTGAACAACCGGAAGGGCCGGAGGTTCAAGCTCATAGCCGGTGAGGCTGAGCCACGGAGTCGATCCTGGAGTTGTGTGGCCGCGCAGCTTGACGTACAGCTTCAACGCCTGTTGTCGAGCCTCCTCGACAAGCAAGGGCGAGTGTGCCAGATAGCTCACTGACGCCGTCAACAGGCTCAGGTACTGGGGCGAGATTCCCGCCAGCCGCTCCAGACCGAGTGAATTCGTCGCTGAGACAACACCGGAATCTTCAAGCAGAGACCAGTCGATGTCGAAAAACTGCGAACCGGCGACTTCCCCGTCATCGGAAACGGTGGTGAGGGTGCCGATGTCCTTGCGGATCACCGCAATGGCCCTTCGCTTCTCCTCCTCGGTATGCGAGTGTCCGATGAAACGTTCTGCGAGCTCATCCAAGGTGTATTCCTCACCCAAGTGTGCCGAAAGGAAAAGCATGAGCCGTAGGCGACGGTCGACTTCGGAGCCTGTCTGACTCGATGTGGTGAGGCCACGCTTGCTGTGATTCTTGGAGGTAGAAGAGACAGGTACCGGAACCGACGCGGGAACGACGCTTTCCGCGACAGGAACCGCTTTGGAACGATGCCCCAGATCCGCCAGGTCAAAAGACACTGCCGCATTCAAACGACGTTCGAAGGCGTCAGCCGCCTCCTGTGGACTCTTGATGGACGAACCCGGATGTTCAAGAACGAAAGTCGCGAGATCGTCCGAATCTGTGTAGGCCACGTTGATGAGTTCGCCATCCGCCTCGACAGTCGCCGCAAAACGACGCGAATCGATGACGTCGATGAGATTCTTCGGGATCTTTTGTGTCCCGAGGCCCGGAGCGATGGAGTCCAACCCCAAACCGGGAACCGGCACGTGTGGAACGCGCGGAGCGGTGCGTGAGTCCTTGGAATCCTCCCGACTGACATGGTCGGAGGCTGCCGACTGCAGAGAGTTCGACGAAGCGGAAAGAGACTGCGCAAGATAATTCGCCGCAGCAAGAATCGGCATCTCTTCAGGCTCGAACTGCATGCGAATGCGTGGTTCATCGCCAAGCTGCAGGCGATAAGAAGCGAAATCCTGACCATCCGACTTCGACGAATACTCAGGCTGCCGAGACTCAATGGCGATTCCCATTGCCGCAAGCTTCGCACGATCACGTTGAAATTGTTTTGCGAAAGCGGCCTTCGCCGCTTGATCGGCCAATTCCCCATAGGAATCTGCGTACGCCTTGACGCGCTGCGCTATCTGCCTTGAGGTGAGCCATTGAGGAAAAGCCGAAGATAGTACCGCTAAAACGTCCAGTTCGTGTTTACCCCATTTGTCGGAGAAGCGGCGCCTACCATTCGATGAACCTTCTGCCATCTGTCCTCACGTCTCGATAAATTCGTATTAACTGTGCTCACGTCTCGAAAGCACTTTCACTATCTTAATTCATTCTTTGTGAACAGGCCGCACTTTCGCCAAATTCAGCCAACCGCGGGATGTGCCATGCGTGTATCCGCGTATTCACTTCCCTGATTCACAGCCACCTGATGCGATTCCGCGAGCCGGCTCCCTGTTCCCACTACCGCAGTACGGAAGAACTAACGCCAGTCGTCAGGTTCTATTCCACTTGGTCCCACGAACTCGCCATTTGGCACATACGATGGGCATCCCTGGTCCTCAAGAAGAGCGTCACCGAAGAATGATACTCCTCTGCCGAAGGTCCAGTCACCCTTCACAGTAACTGCTTTCGCCGCTGCAATCGAAGGAACGGAATAAGGGAAGCGTTCGTCGAAGTCATTGATGTTCTTGAAGTACTTCGTATCCAGATTCACTTCCGGGAATATGTAATTGCCATCTTCCATCTCGTAGGTGTCCGTCATATGGAAACGATCGGAACGCATGATGAAAAGATCGTTCGTGGTCTTGACCGGCAGGAAGCGCGGTCGATCCACTTTGAGACACGTCGAGTTGTCGAAGAGACCGATGGCCGCACCCATAGCGGTTTCGAGTTGAATGACATTCGGTGATTCAGGATCCGTCGGATCGACGTTTTTCTCATTTCGGATAAGGGGCAAGGGAAGGATGCCATTGCATTCGGCAAGCTTTTCCCTCAACGCATCGATTCTCACCCAAATGTTATTGGTGTTGAAATAAGGGTGCCTCGTAATGTCGGTTGCCTCTGCACGGTCATCGGGATGCACCTGGGACATCTCACGTAGCGTCAGTCTCCCTGTTTTCTTGTCAATGACGAAGTGACCGCCCTTGACATCCGCGGCCGTCTTTTGCGCGACTTCGACCATGAAGGAGGCACCCGTTTTGGCAAAGTAACCCGCAACAGTGGATGAGGGCCGTGCGCCCAGGTTGTCGGAGTTCGAAATGAAGAGATACTTGATGCCTTTTTTGCTGAGGATATCCAGCACTCCCGAATCGTTGAGGGTGCAGAAAACATCTCCGTGCCCTGCAGGGCACCACTCAAGCTCAGGATCCTTTTCCCACGTGACCGGCATCCCCGAATCTGCGAGAATCTTCGGTTCCTGGTGTTGCATGATCTCAACCGGAACATCGGTTTGGGTAAAATTCCTGTTGCGGCGGATCACGTCGAGAGTGTCTTTCGACGTACGGAACGAGTTCATCAGAATGAGCGGAAGTTCCACTCCGAGGTTGCGTCTCGTCGCAGTCACTTGGCCCAGGATAATGTCGATGAAACGAAGGTTCTTTCCTTTGTGCATGCGCACAGGAAGGAGGGACTTGGCCTTGCTGAGTCCCATCGACGTGCCAAGTCCACCGTTAAGTTTGAGAAAAGCCGTCTCGGAGAGGGCCTTCAGTGCATAGTCCGAATCCATTGCATCATAGACGTCACCAATGCACGGTGCATCGGAGAAGGGCTTCACGTCCGATTCACGGATCCAGCTGCTCTCATCCTTCTCCCATGAATGGTAAAGATGCTTGAAAGAGGTTATGGCGACATCGCTCATTCCGCTTGCCTGCATCTTCTCAACAGCAGCCTGCAACCCCTGAGCGCTCATATAGCCTCCTTGTCGTACAACATAACCTGCAAGTTTACATGAGATAGATTCATAAAGGCCATTTAGCGCTGATTTGTCGCATTTCTGCACCGAGTACTTACAGTGGTGAGATTTTGATGCTGGTTGGAGAGAAAAACCATGTTTTCCATCATATTTCGCTCTTTTCCCCAACCAGCTTAAACCGTTTTAAACCATAGGATTTGTCTTACTTTGATCGCTTTCAACACCTCATGATGTTACCGGCTTGGTATGTTTTCCATGCACCCTAGAGCATTTTTCTGTCCTGCGTTTCACAAGCATGCAGAGAACGCCTACAGAGGCTATTGCCACCATTGCCATTGCAGTTCCCCTGGTTTCAGAGCCGGTCTCCGCAAGCACAGGATCTTTGACAGTCCCATTCCACTCGTCACGTGCCGTCACCGGATTCCCATGACATGTTTTCACGCTATCCGTTGCGTCATCATCACTATCCCACGGATTGTCGTCGGCAGCAGCGCAAGGAACGATTGGCTTCCATGTGGTAGTTCCGCGATCGATGTGATGCTCCCCTGCTTTGACGCCTTTGAGAGTTCCGAACACAGTGACCGATTCTCCGGGTGTGAGAACAAGATTCTTCCAATTCTCCGGATACTCCATATCGACAACCGTGCCCGATCCCTCAATGGTCTCATCGGAGAGCTTTCCTGCTCCCAAGGGAACCTTTCCGCTGTTGGTGATTTTGAATCCGATACGAATCTCATCACTCATCATGTTCAGTGCCTCGTCTGCATGGTCACGGTCTCCCCTTCTTAAGCCGGATTTCACATCGTATTTTTCGAGAGTCACTGCAGGTGTTTGGTCGGGGGTGTGGGTGATGATCTCGTTGGAGTGGCGCTTGACCTTGTTCAACGTCTCGTCGAAGCTGTTGACGACGTCGCCGACCTTGATGCGTTCCATCTGAACGAACAGGCTCCAGGACTGCTCCGTCGTCGTGTTCGCGGACACGAGGTCGAGATACTCCTGTGTGGCGTCGAGTGAGAACTTTCCGTCCTTTTCGACGAAGACGAACCAGTCGGGATGCGTGGCCGAAGCGGCATGGCTTCCGGCGAGCATGTCGCCCTTCCTGGCGACCACCGCACCGCTGGCGTCGAGGACGTCGCGGGTGGCGTAGACGGCCCACTGTCCGGTGAACCGGTCGTGCGTCTCGTCGTAGTCGTCCGAGAGGGACCAGTCCGAGACGAGCGGGTAGGCGCGGTCCGCGGGAACCACGCTCGAATCCAGCCTGTAGAGGAACTGATGGTCGAGGTAGATCGACTTGCCGTTCGCGGACTCGGCGCCGACGTTGACCACCACGTCCTTCCTGGGGTTGATCTCCGTGAGGGGGTTGGCGACCACGTTGGTGACCTTCTTCTCCGAATTGGTGATCTGCGTCGCCTGGTTCGTGATGGTGTGGCCGTCGTCGACCTTGATGACCTTGACGGGCAGGATGACCTGATAGTCCTGCCCCAGCAGACTCTGGTCGATGCCGGGATCCTTGAGGGGATCCGGCGTCGCCTCGGAATAGGCCTTCAGATCCGTGGGCTGGGGATCGCCCTTCACAGTCTCACCGGTGGCGGGGATCAGAGTATCGACCGTCTTGGCGAACGCGTAGAGGACACCATCACTGACTTGGAGGTTGAACCTAGCGGTCACGTCCCTGCCCTGAGCGTCGAGCACTTGCACCTTGTCGGTGAGTGCCCGGAGGTATTCGTCGTCGTAGTCGTCGACGATTCCCAGTCGTTTCACCAGGTAGGCGGAGCCGGACAGGTCGGAGGCGTCGAGGTTCAGACGGTAGTAGAGTTCGTCGCCCAGCATGGCGGTCCTGCCGTCGATGCTGACGGACGCGTCCTTCTGCGTGTCCTCCTTGGTGGGCTTGGGGTCGACCGGTCTGTTGGTGACCCTGTTCGACGGAGTGATGCCGTTGTTCAGCGTGAGCGTCCACTGGTTGTCGACCGTCTTGACCACGGGCGCGTCGTCGTTCACCGTCGCCTCGAAACGCACGATGATGCGCGGGCTTGCCGTCCAGTTGGCGGACACGTAGTCGTCGGCGAAGCTGATGGTGAACTTATGCGCCGCGTCGTCCCATTGAGTCGTGTACTTGCTCTTGGGGACGATGTCTCCGCTGTTCAGGTCGGTGACCTCCAGGGTCTGCTTGCTGGGAGTGACGTAGGCGTCGTACTGGTCGGTCACCTGGACGGTCGTGATGCCGTAGGCGAGGTTCGTGGGCAGCTTCGGTTGAGTCTGCAACTTGTATTCGACCCTCTGGCCGCGCTGGACCTTCCTACCGTCCACGCTTTCCTGGCCGCCACCCTGGGAGGCCTCCGCCAGCACGTCCTTCGTGACGGGCGGCACGTAGCCGCAGATCCGTGGTTCGTTCGTCTTCTCCACGGCGTCATTGAGCTTCTCGGAGCCCTTGTTGAGGAACGGGGTGTCAGAGCCGTCGGCATCGGAGGATGAAGGAGCGCCACAGAAAGCGACCTCGTCCCCGGCCTTCACGCCCGCGTCCTTACGTACCTGGGATGCGCCCCTCCCGTTCGCATAGTTCACGGTGAAGGGAACCACCAGCGTGACCTGCAGCGCCTTCTCACGGCCCTTCAGGGTCTTGAGATAGTCCGCGTCCGCGGTCGCGACAACCTTCGTGCCATTCTGGCTGAGAGTGAACCGGCTGGTCACATCCGTGCCCTTATTCACGATGTCGGCCACGCCCGACGTCGTCTCGGAAGTGGAATCGGCCTGGTACACCTTCGCCTGCTTGAGATCGCCGAGATCGACGAGATAGTCGGAGGCCGTGAAGTCATCCGTGATGACAAAGCTCTTCGGTGCCTGGGCGAGGTTGCTCGCCACCGGGGCATTCACCGCGGCGGCGATACTGTCACCATCGAGCACGGTGGACTCGTCGGCACCGACCGCGTTCGTCCACTTCGGATCGACTACCGCCATATACCTGCCCCGAGAATACTTGATCCACGCCTTGTCCGGCGACGGCTTCCATGTGGGAAACTCATGTTCATCGGTGTTCCCAGTGGGCTTGTCGTTCCACAGGACAGAGCCGATGTCGGTGACCTTGCCCACATCCGGCAGAGCGACGACTACATCGAATGACCATGTGAACGTATGATTCGATGGAAGCGCACCTCCCTTCCATGTCTCAGTGAGCGTGTCCTCCGACCGTTTGAAGGTGAATTTAGAGGTCACGTCGGAGGATCCATCCCTGACCTTCACGTTGGAGACCTTGTAGGAGGTTTTTCCCGAGGTGATTCTGTCGGCGAAGACAAGCTTCGTACCGCCCACGCCCGTTTTCGTGCTGATTGATGTGGTATTCGTCATCGAATCGGCCGATGTCGTCGCAGCGACCTTCTTCATGGGAGGACCGGGAGGCGTCACCACCGGAGGCTCGTCCTGAGCCAGAACGATCACGACGATTGCCGTGGCGTGAGAGGTCTCACGCTTGACAAGGCTGTTGATCGTTGTGTCACCATCGGTGAAAGGAGTGGTCGTGGTGTACTTTCCTCCGCCAAAGCTGTAGGTCTTTCCCGAAACCACCGAGTTCCATTCACTCAGCCATCGGGTCTGGGAAAAGCCACCATCGTGCCCAGTGAATTGCGCATCGGTGGCGACCGCTCCGACGCCAACAAGACGACACTGCGCTTCCCCGCTTCCCTCATGAGCGGCCGCATATCGTGTTTTGCATTCGGAATCTGCTTCCGTCAAAGCTGTCTGGGCGGTGGCATTTCCGGGCCAACCGGGTATATCGAGAATGGTGATCGCCTGACGTTTCCCGTTCTTTGTGTCCGCGAGTGCCTTCTTGACGCTTGCCAACGACGCTTTTCCATACCCTCCTCCGTCTTTATAAGTCCAGAAGATGCCACCATTGCCGTTGCCCGTGCCTGTTCCACCGGTGTCGGAGCCGGCACCACCATCACCGGCAAAGGCTGCGGCGGGCGACAACAGCGAGACAAGCGTCAGGGTCGCTATAAGAAGCCGTCCCCTCCATTTTCTTATGTGCACAATTCTTCCTCTCAGGTAGTGGGAGGCGACTATCGGTTATGCCTCTCGATGCCATGAGACCATGTGCGAAAAGGGTGAGTGAGGAAAGAGATGGGGTGTGGTCGAATGCGTCCTGGCGAATTCAGTGGTGGAGACAGATTCGCCGCGAAATTAGATTTCCTTTCTACCTTCTCGCCAATACCCCATGAAAGCGATGCGCCTGCGATCGAGACCCAGTCGTGTGATCAGCAGTCGACGAAGAAATCTCACCATTCCAGCCTCTCCCGCGACCCATGCATACAGGCCGCTGTCGGGGACGTGGGAAGGGACCTCCCAGAGGACATCGGCATCCGCAGAGAGGTCGGCAACGTCACTGTGTTCACCACTCTCGCCATCGAAGGTACTTCCGTCACTGCCGTCGGCCACGGACGTATCGAGACGGTCGGGAGTACAGAGCGAGCACAATCTGTTCGCCACCGCTTGCCCTCGGGGAACCGAGGCTGAACCACGTGCCAGCTGGAATACACGAACATTGCGTGGTGCTGTGAGTGTGAGAAAGTCCCGTCGGTCGGGAACCTCGGTGATGACGGTACCGTCGCCTTCCCAGCGATCTGCGGAGAGTCGTTCCAGAATTGCCGAGATGGCGGGTATAGCCGTTTCGTCCCCCATCAAAAGCAAGTGACGTGCGGCACCCGGATGGAAGTCGATACCGATGTCCGAGTGGAGGGAATGGGCATCCGGACCGATGATGATGACATCGTCACCCACTGAACACGTTGCGGCAAAGGTTCCCGCGGGTCCGGAGGAATCATGAAGGACGAAATCGACCGTCATCTCGCCCGCCGCCGGATTGGCATGACGGATTGTATACGTTCTTATGGTGTTTCTCTCGGTGGTGTCAAGAGATTTCCACTGCTGGTACCACATTCCCCGAGCGATGGAGTCCTCGTCGAAAAGATGTGGATCGCCCCATGGGCCACTGGGATGAACGTCATCGAAAGGGAACAGAATCTTGATGCGCTGATCGAAACCATCGGTACCCAAGCGGTGGAATTCAGAACTACTAAAGACAATGCGCATGAAGTGAGGGCTGAGAATCTGCTTTCTTGCCACGGAAGCACGATAGGGGCGGAATCCCGGTATGTCGCTCTTCTTGGTCATGGTGTTCAGAGTGCTGTCAAAGCCATACATAGCACTCATAACGTCCCTCCCCCAAACTCTTGGAAATCCTGGCCTTTGGGCTCCCGGCGACTTCTCAGGCTGTGTGTCGCCAGTGGCATCACGGTGGGAGTCTGAGACTCCGGATCGAGGACGACACGCGACTCCATCCCGAAGACATCGCGGATCAACGACTCAGTGATGATTTCGGCAGGTTTTCCCATCGCCAGTCGCCGGCCGTCACGCATCGCCAGTATCCAGTCCGAATAGCGAGTGGCGAGATTGATGTCGTGAAGCACCATCACGATGGTGGTGCCCTTCTTTGCATTGAGATCCGCCAGCAGATCAAGCACTTCCAGCTGGTAGGTCATGTCGAGATAGGTGGTCGGCTCGTCCAGCAGGAGAACATCGGTCTGTTGCGCCAAGGAGAGCGCAATCCATGCGCGCTGCCGCTGACCGCCCGAAAGCTCGTCTACCTGAGACGAGGCAAGCTCCGACATGTGTGTGAGGGAAAGAGCCTCCGTCACCGCCGCGTCATCCTGTGAAGTCCATCCGCCGAACATGCCGTGATGGGGATACCTGCCTCGAGACACCAGTCCTTCGACGGTGATTCCTTCCGGGACAAGCGGGGACTGCGGCAGGATCCCCAGTGTTCTGGCCACCTGTTTCGTCGGCAACGTACCGATGGCGCGTCCCTCCAAAAGAACCGCCCCCTGGTGTACAGGAAGCAGCCGTGCCAGTGCCTTAAGAAAAGTCGATTTGCCACATCCATTGGCTCCGATGATCGACCCCATACTCCCCCTCGGTATGTCGCAGTCAAGTGCGTGGAGAACCGGGAACTCACCATAGCCGATGGTGACATTGCGTGCGCTGAGCATCGTTGAGGTCATCTGTTTATGCTTCCTTTCGCATCATGAGAATGATGATGGCAACGAGAGCGGGGCCGCCGACAAGACTCGTCATCACACCAACCGGGACAGTGCCCGACGGAAAATGCTGCGCCACGACATCGGCAACCAGAACGATGGAGGCACCCACCGCACCAGCCGCGATGACAGGAGTGCGGTACTCCGCGCCAACGAGCCGCAACGCCAGAGGGCCCGACAGGAACGAGACAAAGGCGATGGGACCCGTCGTAGCAGTGGCGATGGAAAGCATGACGACGGCGACCACGATGACACAGGCGCGAGTCAGGTTCACCCGTATCCCCAAACCTGTTGCGACATCGGATCCGAATCGAAGAACATCGATATGCCGCGAGAGCAGAACCATCACAAGACCGCCGAGGACAAGCGCAGAGGTAACCGGGAACGCATCCTCCCACCGGGCGTCCGCCAAACTGCCCGTGAGCCACCGGGAAGCTGCTTGGACATCCCACTGGTTTGCCCTCACCATCAGCCACGAGGTGAGGGCGTTCAAAACCGCCGCCACACCGATTCCGACAAGAATGAAACGTGATCCTGCAAGTCCCCGGTTCCATGACAGAAGAAGTACCATGCAGGCCGCCGCCAAACCACCGCCGACGGCAAAACCGAAGAGAACCATACCCGACGCACCAACGACGGTGATCGCAAAGACAGCGGCAAGATTCGCGCCCGCCGTGATGCCGACCACATCAGGACTGGCGAGAACGTTTCCCAAAAGAGTCTGAAAACTCACGCCTGCGATGCCGAAAACCGCACCGCATGCGCAGGCGACCAGCGCTCGCGGCAGGCGTAGCTCCATGATGGAAAAGGTCGTGCCGCCGCTCGCGGAACCTGTGAGGGCATTGACGATCTCATCGATGCCGTACACGCGGTTACCGAGACTCACGTCCAAAACAAGAAAGAGGATAGCAGCGATCAACAGAATCGCTGTGACGACGCCATGGCGAATTCGAGACTTCCTTCGTCGCTGCGAAGGTGCCTTTCCCGGAACCGCTACCCGCTGAGGCACTTCGGTCTGTGCACCGGGCACGATGGTC
Source organism: Bifidobacteriaceae bacterium (assembly GCA_022650895.1). Classification (GTDB taxonomy): domain Bacteria; phylum Actinomycetota; class Actinomycetes; order Actinomycetales; family Bifidobacteriaceae; genus JALCQC01. The sequence goes on from JALCQC010000017.1 coordinate 20,864, forward strand.
TCCATCATTCAGCCTTTCCTTTCGCTGCCATCCGCACCAAGCCGACGAAGACCGGCGCACCGATGACCGCTGTCACGATGCCGACCTCCACATCGGCCGGACGTGTCAAGAAGCGGCCAAGAACATCGGCCCCCAAGAGCAGTATCGGCCCCAGTAGGCAGCCCATGGCGACGATGCGCTTGTAATCCGCACCCACGAGGATCCTCGCCACATGTGGAACCACGAGACCCACGAATCCAATCGGGCCTGCGAGCGATGTCGAAGCACCGCAAAGAAGAATCGCTCCGACCCACGCCACGAGCTGGGTGCGCCGCGGAGAGGAGCCGAGTCCCACCGCAACGTCATCGCCCAAAGACAGGGCGTTCAATCCGGGAAGGACGGCAACTGCACAGACGAATCCTGCGATGACGATGGGCAAGATGGGAAGAAGCGTGGAGAACCGGGCACCGGAAAGCCCGCCGACGGCCCAGAAGCGGTACGTCGACATCATCTCGATGCGGGGAAGCAGGACGGCGGTGGTGATCGAACTGAACATCGAGCCGACGACCGCTCCGGCCAAAGTGAGCTTGAGCGGAGAGGGACCGCCTCTGCCGAGGGATCCCACGCACCACACAATGGCGGCTCCGAGAGTCCCACCGAGCAAGCCAACCCAGACGTACTGGGAGGGGGTGGTGAGACCGAAGACGGCCATCGACACGACGATGGCGCAGGCTGCACCCGAGTTCAGACCTAGGATCGTAGGGTCCGCCAGCGGATTCCGCGTGACCGCCTGCATGAGGGCCCCTGCGGTGGCAAGGGCCGCTCCAATGACGATCCCGAGAAGAGTCCGGGGAACACGGAGCCGAATGGAATCAATGTCGATTCCCGATGCAGCACCGTCGCTCAGGGCACGAACAACCTGGTCGACGTTCACCTGCCGCGACCCCACCCCCACCGAGCAGAGGCACAGTACCAACAGCACGGATGCTGAAATAGCCACGACGAGGAACGCTCTCCCCCGTTTCCTCTCCACCTTTGTGCTTCCTCTCACTTCACCTTGTCTACGGCGGCGGCAAGCATCTTGGTGTATTGCTTGATCGTTGCCGGAATCGACAGCGAGGAGGGAGATACGGCGGCCGCCAGAGAACTGGAGTTATCCACCACGACGACGGAGCCTCGCTTCACCGCCGGAATCTTCGACATCAGCGGATCGCTCTGCAGTGCCTTGAGAGTCGTGGAATCGCCATAGGTGACGATGATGTCGATGTCGTCGAAATCATCGGCATGTTCGGACGAAACTGTTGCATAGAAGTCAGTGTTGCCTTTGGAAAGCTTCTTCACGGAATCGGGGGTGGTGAAACCGAGGTCGTTGAGATATTTTTCACGGGCATCGGTGGTGGTGTACACGGTGATGCTCGACATCTTTGCGGTGTCGAAGTACATCACCGAAGCGGTTTTATTCTTGAGCTGCGGATATTTAGCAAGTTCGTTGGCGATGGACTTCTCGTCGTCGGCGATCACCTGCTTTCCCTTCTTCTCAAGACCGAGGGCCTGCGCACTTCTGGTGACCACTTGCCGCCATGGTGCAGCCCACGCGACATCCGGATAGGCGACAGTGGGTGCAATCTTGCTCAAGGTTGCGTACTGCTTTTCGGTGATGCCGGACTGCGTTCCCAAGATGACGTCGGGCTCGGTCGCCGCAATCGCCTCGGCATCGATGTCGTCCGTCTCATCGTGAAGCGCAGGGGCTTTGTCCCCCGTTGCCCCCAGCTTCTCGAGTGCTGCCTTGGTCCACTCGAGAAGTCCGTCTCCATCGGTATCCCCGTACGTGATCTTCGGCATGTCGACGGGAACGACGCCCAGAGAGAGCACCGCATCCTGGCTTATCCAGCCGATGGTAGAGACGCGCTTGGGCTGAGATTTAATTGTTGCATCTCCCACAGGACTCTTCAGTGTGAGGGGAAATCCCGATGCGGTGCTGGCGGACGCCGAGGAGGAAGATGCCTGCGCGCTTCCCCCTGTGGAGCATCCCGCAAGAGAGAAAACCGTCGCCGTGGCGATGACGATGGATGAGATCTTGGCGGCTACGGAAAGGCGCGACGTTCGAGACGTGGGCGCTGTCATGTGGACCATGTTAAAGGGCTCCTCAAAAAAGATATGAAATATGAAATATGAAATTCGTTGGCGCCACCTCATGAGTGGGCACTATGAAGCTAGCAAAAACATGAAAAAGATAACAGGCTTGATTTCTCAACGATTCTGAGGTAGTTGGACCCTGTTGAAACGATATGTCTCACACCATGAGATGACCGTTCTTCACCCGAGCCCTCCGCTCCACGACACGGAGGCGTGTCCGAATCCAGGGAATGTGCTAACTTATACAAGGTGTTCGGAGAAATGAAGACTCCGGACGCACGTCGGGCCGTAGCGCAGCTTGGTAGCGCACTTGACTGGGGGTCAAGGGGTCGCGGGTTCAAATCCCGCCGGCCCGACCAGTAAGCAGATAGACAAAAACCCTTGCAAAAGCAAGGGTTTTTTCATACTTGGACTGCCATCATCATGTGGGAATGATACGAGAATCCCACAAAATCCCACCGAATTCCGTGAACGCCCACACTTAGAGGCAGCCAGCGGAAGCATCGACTCAACGGATTCGAGATTTGAGTCGAATCCGGCGATCTGCAGGTACGATCATCACGATTACCGTTTCCGGCACCGCATTCGCACTCTGAGATCGCCAGATAGTGAGATCACCGCCACCGGCGTGTCACCGCTTCTTCTTCTCGCGCACATGCACGGAGATCTGAATGGGCGTGCCCTCGAAACCGAACTCCTCACGCAGTGAACGCTCGATGAAGCGCCGGTAGCCATGATCGAGGAATCCCGACGCGAAGATCACAAAGCGCGGAGGCCGGGTTGAGGCCTGCGTGGCAAAGAGAATGCGCGGCTGCTTGCCGCCCCGCAATGGGTGCGGGTGGGCGGACTGAATCTTTCCGAGGAAGGTGTTCAGCTTACCCGTGGAAATGCGCTTGTCCCACGAGGTGAGCGCTGTTTCCATGGCTTCCTCGATGCGATTCACGTGCCATGCGGTCTTCGCCGACAGGTTGATCCGCTGCGCCCAGGTGACGCGCTCGAATTCGGTCGCGTAGAGGCGCTCGATGCGTTCCCTGCCAAAGTCGTCCAGCAGATCCCACTTGTTGAAGACCAAAACGACGGCACGTCCGGCGTCCACCGCCTGGCTCATCACACGAAGGTCCTGTTCCGCGATGGGCTTGGAGACATCAAAGAGAACCAGTGCCAGTTCCGCACGCTCCAAAGCCGCCTGTGTACGCAGCGAGGAGTAGTATTCGGCTCCTGAGATCTTATGCAGTCGCCGTTTGATGCCGGCGGTGTCGATGAACAACCAGTCCTTGTCACCGAGGGTGACGACCTCATCGACGGGATCGCGTGTGGTGCCAGCCTCGTCATGGACGACGCTGCGATCCTCGTGTGCGAGTTGGTTCAACAACGACGACTTACCAACGTTGGGACGCCCGACAAGCGCCACACGACGCAGCCCCGTCGGCTTCAACAGTCCGGAAGTCTTGTCGGCCTTCTTGAGCTTGGCGAGAGAGTCATCGAGAAGATCTCCGACTCCCCTGCCGTGCATTGCCGAGATGGGGAAAGGCTCTCCGAGTCCGAGGCCCCAGAAATCGGCGGCCATGTACTCCTCATCGCCCCGATCCACCTTGTTGACGGCAACGGTGACGGGTTTGCCGGCAGCACGCAGCATCTTGACGATGCGCTCATCCGTATCGGTCATGCCCACCTGACCGTCCACCACGAGGATGACGGCATCCGCAAGGTCCACGGCAACCTTCGCCTGTGCGGCGATGGCGGATTCGATTCCCTCGACATCCGCCTCCCAACCGCCGGTGTCGACGATGAGAAAGTCAGTGCCTGCCCATTCCGCCTCGTAGCTCACACGATCGCGGGTCACACCCGGAGTGTCTTCCACGACAGCTGCACGCCGTCCGAGGATTCTGTTCACCAGGCTGGACTTGCCGACGTTGGGACGCCCCACGACGGCTACCACGCCGACGGCCTTGCGCGGCGCGTCGATCGAATCTTCATCATCATCGGAAACCGACGACAGGAGATCCTGGTCCTCGTCGCTGAGCTCGTAGTCGGCAAGAGCATCGTTAAAGCTCTCAGCGCCTTCCAAAGCCGCGGCTTCCGTATAATTCTGGGGATCCTCCCCCTGCTCCTCCAAGGAGTTCTCGACCATGCGCACAAAGGCGTCAAGGGTCTGGCGGAAATTCATATCCGAATTGTCAACGGTGGTGACACCTTCGGCGGCGGTCAGGAAATGGGTGACCTTGGAATCTGCCTTGTCGCGAGCGGCGACATCGTCTTTGCCGACCTTCTGATCGTGGGACTGTCCCGAACGGCGAGCCTGACGCACCTCCGGACGCGCCGTCAACAGGACGCGCACATTGGCATCGGGAGCGACGACGGTCGTGATATCACGTCCCTCGGCAACCACGCCACGACCCTGCGAATACGAATCAATGTTTGCCTCGCGGGCGATAAGCCTGCGCTGCGCGTCGATGAGGATTTGGCGAACGGTCTGAATGGACGAGACCTTCGAGACACAACTCGAAACCTCTTCGCTGCGGATTTCGTCCGAGATGTCCTCGTCATCGCTGTATACACGGGGATTTTCAGGGTCCACGCCAATATCAAGATGAGAGGAGCAAAACTCCAGCACTGCATCGGTGACGGCCTGTGGATCGTCGAGATCCACACCTTTGTGAAGGCACCACCACGCTGCAGCGCGATACATTGCTCCCGTATCCAGATAGGCAAGCGAAAAATACGATGCCAACGCCTTGGAAATACTGGATTTACCGACTCCTGCCGGGCCATCAATGGCTACTGTGATCACAATCCCACCTGCTTTTCCAATAGCTTGACTTCCGTTGCGGAAAGGACGCGATAGGAACCTGGTTTGAGATCTCCTAAAGCGATGGGTCCGATATTGGTGCGAACCAGACGCGTCACCGGATAGCCCAGTGCCCCGAACATGCGACGCACAATGCGGTTCTGACCGGAGTGAAGGGTGACCTTCACCACCGAGGCGTCTCGACGCGAGGCAAGGAGGACGGCCTTGTCAAACTTGACGAAAGTGTCGTCCAGATCGACGCCTGTCGTCACCATACGGCGCAGGGTGCCACCGGTTATCTTGCCTTCAAGTGTGGCAACATACGTTTTTTCGATCTCATACCGGGGATGCATCACATGCTGTGACAGTTCTCCGTCATTCGTCATGAGAATGAGACCCTCGGAATCATAGTCCAGACGGCCCATGTGGAAGATGCGCTCGTACTTGTCCCCGATGATGTCACGGAGCGTCCACCGCCCCTTGGGGTCGTCCATGGTGGACAGGACCTTCTTGGGCTTGTTGAGCGCAAGGGTGATGTGACGGTCGTCAATGTGGATTCTCGAGCCGTCGACGCGAATTTTCTGTTTTGTGGGATCTACGCGTGTGCCGAGTTCGGTGACGAGCTCGCCGTCAACCTCAACACGTCCCTCTGTGATGAGCTCTTCCGCCTTGCGCCTCGAACCGAGACCTGCGGCCGCTAGAACTTTTTGAAGCCTGATACCTTCCGGGGAATCAGAATGCGCTTTCGTAGCGCGCGAATATGGATGTGGCATCGTTCTCCCAACGTGACCTAACCTGTGAAATCTCCCAGAAAACAAAAAGTATTCTTTGAGGAAACACCTTGCAATCGCCGAACCGTGCGCAGAAGCGCTTGGTAGACTTCCGTGTGTACGTTTAGGGATTCTCCCTTCGACACACAGCAAAGGTAAGTATATGTCCGAATCAATCGAGTCACCAACCCCGGTGTCGTCTGAGATGCAGCCACAGACGGCCGCTCCAGTCGAAACCTCCACTGTTTACGAGGAAGGACAGACCGTCACACACCCCTGCGCTCGCAGCGAACGCCATCTCTACCCAAGCCTCGTAGTACGTGCGTTGGCAGAGTTCGCCGGCACCTTCTTCATCATTTTCGTCCTTTTGGGTGCCGCCTCCTGGACACTGCTTGGCTCGGGTGGCACGGTCTATTCGACTGCCATCGCCGCTATCGTCGCCTACGGAGCTGCTGCACTCACCTTCAGCAAGGTTTCCGGTGGGCATTTCAATCCCGCCGTCTCCCTTGCGGCCGCATTGACCGGTAAGATCGGCTGGATCGACGCTCTGGTCTACGCAGTTGCGCAGGTCGTCGCAGGCATCGGCGCGGCAGCGCTCATGCTCGTCCTCGTTCCCCTTCTTCCAACCAGCGACTCCCTCACCGAAAAATCCTGGTGGGGCTTCATGGTCAACGGCTTCGGTGAGAACTCCCCCATTTATCTGAACTCCTCCGTGAACATCGACATGAAGTTCACCATTGTGGTGGAGCTCATCGGTTCTCTCATCGTCATCGCCGCAGTCGTGGGTGCGATGCGCTCCAATGGCACTCCTTCCAGGAATTTCTCCCTCACCACCGCCCTCGCCTATGGTGCCGCGACCTTCATCACCGCGCCGGTTACTGGTGCGAGCCTCAATCCGGCACGTTCCACCGGAGTGGCCATTTTCGCTCAGAACAAGGGTCTCACTTCAAGCCTTCCGCAGCTGTGGGTCTTCTGGGTCGTTCCCCTTCTTGCGGGCGCGATCGTCGGCCTCGTTCTAGTGATCGTCTCCTCCGTGAGAAATTCACGCACGGAACAGCCAGCCATCAATTTTGACACGACCACCGCACTCGATCCCGAGCAGGCCGCTGGTGTCGATGATTTCAACACGGTCATCTCTACCACCGACGAGGCTTCGACTGCAGACTCCGCAGCGGATTCCGTTGAGGCAGATGCTACTGCTGCTGATGATGCCGATGAGGCGAGCTCGGAGGCAAACCCGTTCGCAGGCTTCAACGTCACTGAGGCTTCTGACACAACGTCTTCTGACTCTGTCACTGACACCACATCCCCCGACAGTGAGGAAAAAGAGTGACACCCACACTCTGAACCCACTCATTTTATGCGGTGGATGAAGATAAAAAGCGGTGCGGCACAAGAGGTGCCGCACCGCTTTTTATTGTGTTTTGATTACTTGAAGTTCCGGTTGTGCATAAACCGACTCAGCACTCATCACTCACTGCTAAGAAATCAACAGAATACTAATATACGTACCGATCAGTCCAAGGCCGAAGGCATATCCGATGAAGCAATCGAAGAAGATTGACCGGACCTTCCACGGACTCTTGTCCCTCATCGCAAGCCGTACGCTGGCCGCCACGAGCGACGTCGCCGCCAAAAGCATCGTGGCAACAGTCGTCAACTTGAAAAGAGCAAGAGCGGCACTGATTACAACGAGCGCCGCTATGCACCATTCGAACCATGGTTTGCCTTCGGATTTTTCAGAGACGTAAGGATGATGATGCTCTTCCTCCACATGGGGGGCGTTCGACGTCACTGCGGACTGCTCCACCGAATCGTCTGCAGATGTCATGATGAAGGCTCCACCTTTCCCTCTGTCTTGGTCGGATTCACGAAAGCGCAATACCAGTCCCAGAATAGCCTTCCAAACTCAGTGGAAGAAATGACGGGAACCGGTGAGATACATGGTCACTCCGAATTTCTTGGCGGATTCAATGACTTCGCCATCCCGAATGGAACCACCGGGCTGCACGATGGCCTTGACGCCGGCGTTGGCAAGGATCTCCATCCCGTCCGCGAAGGGGAAGAAGGCATCGGAGGCGGCGACGGCTCCCTGCGTCCGGTTCCTTCCCTCATCGAGGGTGTTGGCGCGGGTGACGGCCAATTGACTCGAATCCACGCGATTCACCTGTCCCATGCCGATTCCGACCGTTGCGCCATCGTGAGCGATGAGGATGGCGTTCGACTTCACCGACCTGATGGCGCGCCATGCGAAGCTAAGGTCTTTAAGTGTGGCCTCATCTGCAGCTTCGCCACTGACGAGTTTCCAGGCGGACGTGCTGTCTCCGAGCGAGTCGATAAGGTCAGTGGACTGGACGAGAAGACCGCCATCAATCTGACGGAACTGCGTTTTGTTCATCGGTGGGTTGCCCACTCGGAGAATGCGAAGGTTCTTCTTGGTCTTCAGAAGTTCAAGAGCCTCGGGTTCGTAGCTGGGAGCGACGATGACCTCGGTGAAGATGTGCTTTACCGTCTGAGCCATCTCCAAGCTCACTGTCGTGTTCGCTGCGATGACGCCGCCGTAAGCGCTGACGGGATCACACTGGTGTGCCTTCCGGTGGGCCTGAGCAACAGTGTCGCCCACGGCAACACCGCATGGATTCGAATGCTTTACCACTGCGACTGCGATGCTCGGAGCGAAGTCCCACACCGTGCGCCACGCGGCATCGGCGTCAACATAGTTGTTGTAGCTCATGGCTTTTCCACCGAGTTGTTCCGCATCAGCAAAACGATGTGTCGCCAATGGATCGTGGTACAGCGCCGCCTGCTGATGGGGATTCTCGCCGTACCGCAGAGTGTGTGACAGTGTCCACGACTTCGTCACTGTGGAGGCGAAATCGATCGTATTCGACGCCGCAGCGGTGGTTGCTGCTGACGTCTCGCTGCCATCGTTCTTGTCACCATCAGGTTCCTCAGCAATTTCGAGGCTCTGGGGTTTGCTCCACTTCTGAGAGGTCCATTCGCTGATGGCGGCATCGTAGGACGCCGTCTGCGCAAAGGCCTTGGCGGCCAAGTACTCACGTTCTTCCAGGCTGAATCCCTCACCCGACGCCACACGCTCCGCTGCGAGTTCATAGTCTTCAGGATCGGTGATGATGGCGACGCTTTTATGGTTCTTTGCTGCGGCACGCACCATGGAGGGGCCACCGATATCAATCTTCTCAATAACGTCCGCATCCTTTGCGCCGCTTCTCACGGTTTCAGCGAAGGGATAGAGATTTGATACGACGAGATCGAAAGGCTTGATGTCCAGCTTCTCGAGTTGCTGCCTGTGGTCGGGATTGGTCATGTCCGCGAGAATTCCGGCATGGATGTGAGGATCCAACGTCTTAACACGCCCGTCAAGACTTTCCGGGAAACCCGTGACGTCCGACACCTCAGTAACCGATACTCCCAATTCCTTTAATTTCTTTGCGGTAGAGCCTGTGGACACGACTTCGGTACCGGCGGCCACGAATGCTCGTGCCAAAATCTCTAGGTGATCTTTGTAGAAAACAGATACGAGAGCTCGCTTCAGTGGATGACGATTCGCCATTGTTTCCTATAACTCCTTCGCCGTTAGTGGATGCCCTTGTGGCCGATCCATCCGCGTTTATTGTGCCACTCTCACGTTTCGTGAAGCAGCATGCTGGAGAGAACTCTCCGGGGGTTATTTGTCCTCCACCGTGTCGACGTCGATGAGGTCGCTGTCCGTCAGAGAAGTAGTCGGCGCCTCACGACGTTTCCGTGATTGGAAGAGGATTTTGAGGGTCAGAATGACCACGGCGAGAATCCATGCTATGAGGAATCCCGAGAATGTTGGCCGTGCGAGAGCCTGAGTCGACGAGGCCACGCTGACCCCCACAGAGGCAAGATTGCCTGTTCCCAGGGAGCCGTTGGAAAGAGCGAAGAGGATGGCGCTCAAGATCACGAGAAGGATGCCACTCACCGCGAAGGAGACCAGAGGGTAGACGGCCTTCACGAGAAGCAGCTGGGCAATGCTCCGTCCATGGGCACTCAGGGTATCCGGATCTTTCAAAGGTTCATCGGTCTCCACACCTTCATTAAAGATCGCGTTCTTCCCGAGAGAGTCCTCTCCATAGTCCGTCGCAGCCTCCGTCTGTTGCACGATCAGGGTATCGCCGGTGGCACTAGCGTTGGCGCTGGAAACGCTTCGCGGCGTTTCACGGGTCTGTTTTTTTGCACGAACGTTGAGTTTCTCCCGCAACGCCTGTGCCCGCCCAGAGAGTTGCTCGGAGACACGAAGGTTGAAATAGTTGAATCCGTGAGAGCTCGCAAGCTCCAGAAAACCAATAATGAGGCCAGTCAGCAACGGAATGACAAGAAGGACGGTCCGTGCCCACTCCTCCGAAATCGCCTGCGGAAGGATCCCAAAAATGGGGACCGGCGGCAAATCATGTGCACTGCCGCTCCAGAGAGTGAAGGTTCCAAGGGTTCCTAGGGAAAAACCAGCCCCGAACATCCATGAAAGACCCCAAGCACAGAGATTAGGCAACCAGAACAAGGAAAGAAGTGTGGTGACGATCCGGGAGCCCATCGGCATATTCGTCATGGCGAAGACCTTGCCCATGGCCTCGTGGTTCATGATGAGCCAACACACTACGATCGTCACGGCTTCGACGCTGTAGGCGACAATGCACCAGCGGGTAACACGGAAAGCCTCGCGAAGGACGATAAGAAAGTGGGAAGAGATATGGGTTTCCAGTGCAGACGCTATTTTTTTGAAGATCACCGGCATAGCGGCAATCCCATAGCCGACGGCATAAACACCAGCTGCCTTTATTCCGGACAGCCACCACTTTCCGTGAACGGGAAGGCCGCCCTTCCACAAGACGAAAAGGGTGAAGGCAGTCCACAACAGTGTTCCGGTAACGAAGGTCCGTAAGCTTACCGGTTTTCTGCGGGACAGAGCAGCAATGATGGCGAGATTGAAGAACAGAAGCGACAATGCTGGGATACCAATGAGAATGCTTGAAAAACTGACAGCAACGCCCTGCGATATGAGGAAGAACAACCATGTCAGCTGCCCAGCGAGCAATGGATCCACCGGCCCCTGCGAGTCGATGGCTACGACGAGTACGGTGATGGCCGCGAGACCCAGATAGACCGCCAGGATGACGACTAACGCCACACTAGCGGTCCACAGTCCCCTTATTCCACGCCGACGCTGCAGCATTATTCTCCGAGATCGGCAAGAATCTGACGCATGATCTCCGCGGTCTGTCCCGGTGTCTCTCCGACACGGATTCCGCACTCCTCAAGTATTTTCTTCTTTTCCTGCGCAGTGCCTTTTCCACCTGAGACAATGGCCCCGGCATGGCCCATCTGCTTGCCTTCGGGAGCCGTGAAGCCTGCAATATAGGCGACAACTGGTTTCGTCATATTGCTCTTAGCCCATTCGGCTGCCTCTTGCTCTGCGGAGCCGCCGATTTCGCCGATGAGTACGCATGCCTTCGTTGAATCATCAGCTTCGAAAGCCTGCAGCGCGTCAAGGAGCGTGGTGCCGACGATCGGATCACCGCCGACTCCCAGAGCCGCCGTGAAACCGATATCGTTCAGCTCGCTCATGAGTTGATAGGTCAGCGTTCCGGATTTGGAGACGAGGCCCAAAGGGCCCCTTCCTGCGATTCCATCGGGAATGATACCGAGGTTCATTCCCGGATCTCTCGGTGTGACGGGGAAGGTCACTAGACCTGGGCAGTTCGGTCCGACGATGCGGATGCCTTTTTTCTCCGCGGAGGCAACGAAATATGCCGTATCCGCAACCGGTATTCCTTCGGTGATGACGATGATCAGCGGCATTCCGGCGTCCACTGACTCCATCACTGCGGATTTCGCGAAACGTGGAGGAACGAAGACGATGCTCGCTTGCGCGCCCGTCTTCTCCATGGCCTCGGACACGGTGCCGAAGACGGGAACCTGGCGGGATTCCCCTTCCACGCTGAAATCAATGGAGGTACCTGCCTTGCGCGGGTTTGTTCCGCCGACGATATTCGTTCCCGCAGTCAGCATCCGCGCCGTGTGGCGCATACCTTCGTGCCCTGTCATCCCTTGAACGATGACGGGAGCACCGTCTTCAATAAACAATGTCATTGGGTGCCTCCCCGAGGCTGATAGGAAGAATTCAACTGCGCACGAGACAATTCCACCGCACGCTGTGCAGCCGCCTCCATGGTATCGGCAACGCTGATATGAGGGTTGTGAGCCTCTTTAAGAATCTTCAGTCCCTCCGCTGCCTCATTCCCGTCAAAGCGCACCACCAGTGGCTTGACGAAATCGATGGTTCCGATGGCGTCGAGAATTCCTTCCGCCACTGTCTTACAGGAGGTCAGGCCACCGTATACGTTGACAAGGATCGAATTTACCTGGGAATCGGAGGCAACGATGCTGAAGCTTTCCGCCATGACGGCCGAGGAAGCTCCGCCACCGATGTCCAGGAAGTTCGCAGGCTTGATGGGAATCGTCTCGTCGCCGATGGGCCGGCCTGCACCTGCGACGGCATCGAGGGAGCTCATGACGAGTCCGGCTCCGTTTCCGATGACTCCGACCTGACCGTGCAGATGGACATAGTGCAGTCCGTGCTCACTGGCGCGCGTCTCGAGGGGATCGGCGTTGAGAGAGTCATCGAAGGATTCCCACTCGGGATGACGGAACGCGGCGTTGTTGTCCAAAGAGATCTTGGCATCGAGAGCAGAAAGACGCTTCGACGATTCATCGTCGGGGTCACCGATTTTGGCAAGCGGATTGATCTCCACCAAGGTGGCGTCCGACTCTTTAAACACCTTCCACATATCCAGGAGGATCTCTGCTGCCTGAGAGACGTCGGCATGGTAGAAACCAATCTCTCGTGCCATATCGGTGGCCGCCTCAAGGTCGAAGTCCTCAAGTGGACTGATGTGAAGACGTTTGACGGCCTCCGGGTGTGCCTTGGCGATTTCCTCGACCTCCGTACCACCGTTCGCGGTGGCCAACACGTCGTAATCACGTGAGGAACGATCAACGGAAATGCTGACGTAGTACTCGTGGAGCACGTTCTTGGCCTCCGCCACAAGTACACCGTTTACTTTGTGCCCATGAATCGTCATCGGGAGGATGCGCTCAGACGCGAGAATGGCGTCGTCTTTTGTCTCACAGAAGACAACTCCACCCGCCTGTCCGCGATGCCCGATTTTGACCTGTCCCTTGATGACGCAGGGAAGACCGATCTCATCGACGGCCTTCGCGACCTCATGAGAATCGCGTGCGTAAATTGCAGCGGGCACAGGAATCTTTTGATCGATCAGAAGTTGACGCGCTTGGTACTCGTATAAATCCATGTTTCCTACTCTTGTTTCTGCCGAAGGAGTGACACACCGGATAGGAAAGCTATGCAGGCATTCCCATGAGAGCACTGGTCGGATAGCCCTCGAGTTTGCCCCGCCCATTGAGCCCGTCAAGCTCCATGACGAAAGCAAAACCTGCGACCTTCGCTCCGGAATCCTCAACAAGCTGCGCCGCTGCTTTCGCGGTGCCGCCCGTCGCAATTAGATCGTCGACGATGAGAACCCGGGAACCTTCCGGAAGAAGGTCCTTCTCGATCTCAACAGTCGCCGTGTCATATTCCAGATCGTATTCACGACTGAGTGTAGGAGGCGGAAGTTTCCCGGCTTTGCGGAACGCCACAAAACCCTTGCCCAAACTGTAGGCGAGAGGAGCTCCGACGAGGAAGCCTCGGGCTTCCAGTCCCCCGACGTAATCAAATTCACCAGCATCGACAGGCAGCGACTTCTGCAGTGCCGAAATCAGGATGTTAAAAGCCTTAGGATCGTTCAACGCCGGGATAAAGTCGCGAAAAGTGATGCTTTCCGCAGGGAAGCCGGGGATTGTTCGGATACGTGAAATAAGATACTCAGAGTCTTGCGGTGCAATGCCCGCAAGACCCTCAAGTCTCCAGTCCGATGTCGTTGAAGCGGCGGAATCAAGAACCATTGTTGTGGTTTACTCTCACTTAGTGTCGTCGGTAGGTTCAGAAACGGGCGCGGCCACCTCTGGTGCCTGTGCCGGCTCGGCAGTTGCCGCAGCATCCGTAGCAGCATCTTCCTGCGCAGGAGCCTCTGTCGATGCCGCAGCGTCGGAAGAATCAGCTTCGGCGGCTACCTCTGGGCGAATGACGTTTCCGTTCTCATCCTTGGGAAGAGGATTTCCCTCTTCATCCACCTCATCGTCGCTCACATAGGCCGGGACGACGGGAGGCTTGGTGATGGCCTGGATCCTCCAACGGGAAAGGCTTCCTTCGGAATCGATGACAATCTGGTCGTGATCGGGATCGACCTCCTTCACCACACCAAGAAGACCCGAGACGGTGGCGACTTCCTCACCCGGAGCGAGAGAATCCCTCCAGCTGAGTGTTTCCTGCTGGCGCTGCTTCTGCTTGCGCGAGGAGAACCACATAAAGCCCACCATCACGACAATGATGATAATCATCATCAACATACCTTGATCCATCATGCTCCTTCTAATGTTGACTCGGGTCTGCGTGATGAACGACCGCTTACCGATTAGCCGAAAACTTAACTACTTTAGAACAGCGAGTTGACATCCCTGTTCGGAATCTTGCCCAAATGCGTCCACGCTTTTTGTGTCGCCACACGACCCTTCGGCGTTCTCACCAGGAAGCCTTCGCGCACCAGATACGGTTCACACACCGTCTCCACTGTTTCTGATTCCTCCCCCACCATAGCGGAGAGATTGTTCAGACCCACAGGTCCTCCATCAAAATTCTCCACTACTGCACGCAACACGGCAATGTCAAGGCGGTCCAGACCCTCTTTATCGATCTGATAAAGCTCAAGTGCCTGCTCGACCGACGCTTTGTTCACGGTGTCGAGATTATGGACCACAGCCCAGTCGCGCACTCTGCGAAGCAGACGATTCGCCACACGCGGAGTGCCACGTGAACGCAACGACAACTGTTCGGCAGCATCCTCGTCGAGATCAATGCCGAGGACCTGTGCAGAGCGAAGAACCAGCCGCCGCAATTCGGAGGGCGGGTAAAAGTCAAGGTGAGCGGTGAAGCCGAAACGGGCACGCAAGGGTGAAGGCAGCATTCCCTCTCGCGTCGTGGCACCGATGACGGTGAAATGCGGAAGCGTCAGCGGAATGGACGAAGCACCAGGCCCCTTCCCCACCATGACATCAACGCGGAAATCCTCCATCGCAATGTACAGGAGTTCCTCGGCGGCACGCGGCAAGCGGTGGATCTCGTCGAGGAAAAGCACCTCTCCCTCCTCGAGAGAGCTCAGAATGCTCGCCAAATCGCCGGCATGCTGCACCGCAGGACCTGATGTGACACGGATAGGAACATCGAGTTCATTGGCCACGATCATCGCCAGCGTCGTCTTGCCCAACCCCGGAGGCCCCGCCAACAGAATATGGTCCGGGGGAACATTGCGTTTACGGGCCGCGTCGAGAAAGAGCTGAAGCTGGGCCTTCAGCCGAGGCTGACCAATGAAGGAATCCAGATTGCTCGGACGAAGTTCTTCGTCCGAAATGCTCTCCCCCTTCTGAGGTTCCGCGGAAATGATACGGAGATAGTCGTCGCTTGCCCCATTGTTCTGGTGTTCAGCAGTCTCCAATTAATTCCCCTTCCCCAAATACGCCAACGCTTGGCGAAGCACCTTCGAAACATCCTCACGAGGAACGTCCTCCTCGTATCCCTGCTGAGAACAAATGAAGGCGACCGCCTCCTCGGCATCACGCTGCTGCCAGCCCAACGACACCAGGCCCTGCGTGATTTCGGAAACGTGAGGTTTAACCTGATTCTGACTCGCACCGTTTCCCTGGAGATCCATGGAAGCCATTTTGCCCGACAGCTCCAGGATGATCTTCTGAGCGCCTTTTTTGCCGATTCCAGGAGCCTTGGTGAGTGCGGCAACATCTTGCTGTGAAATCGCTTTTAGCAGCGGCTCCGCCGGTAGTGTTGACAGCAAAGACAGCGCGGCCTTAGGCCCCACTCCGCTGACTTTCTGAAGCTGAAGAAACAGAGATTTAGCGGCTTTCGAAGTGAATCCATACAGAGAAATAGCGTCCTGGGAGACGGCAAGATAAGTATAGAGAGTCACCTCATGGTGAGGTCGCAACGCCGAAAGCTCGCTGCCGGGCATATGGACCTCGAAACCCACTCCATGAACGTCGATGAGCACAGAACCGGCGTCAACGCTCGCCACCATGCCACGCAGTGAACCGATCATGTGTCAACCTTCCTTCAGACCTGCTTCAGTATACCGAAGAGGCTCGAACATCTGTTCGAGCTTACATTCCACGAAGGGCTCCCTTCGACATCTTCGTCTTCTGCAACTGCTGTGCCCATTGCCTCTGAGCCATGGTGAGATGCTGCTCGCGCTCTCCCCCTTGCAACGCGCCCGAAGGACGCAAGGCATGGGTGATCGCCTGCGCGAGGGCGTCAGCGGCATCTGCCGGCTTCGGCAAAACGTTCAAGCCAAGAATGCGCGCGACCATACGTTCTACCTGAATCTTCTCCGCGGTCCCATTGCCCGTGATCGCGAGCTTGACTTCAGACGGTGTGTGCACTGCCGTGGGGATCGAGCGTTCGGCGGCCGCCACCATCGCCAGACCTGCCACCTGGGCGGTTCCCAACACTGTATTGACATTGTGTTGTGCGAAGACGCGCTCTATGGAAACCACGTCCGGTGAGAATTCCTCAATTTTGCGGCTGAGTCCCTGCCACTGCTGCAGGAGACGAATGTCCTGTGGGTCCTTCGGATCCGTTCGGATGACGTCGACGTGAATAAAAGAAAGCCGGCGGGACGCGCCGGCTTCAATAACACCAACCCCGCAGCGTGTGAGCCCGGGGTCGACTCCGAAAACAATCACTGTAACTACTCTTCGTCGTCCAGCTGAGCCATCACGTCATCAGAGGCAGTCCAGTTCGCATAGATGTTCTGAACGTCGTCCAGATCGTCGAGGTTGTCGACGAGCCTAGAGACCTTACGTGCCGCATCCACATCCAGCTCGACCTCAGTGAGAGGAACAAGCGCGGTTTCTGCGGAATCGTAGTCAATGCCCTTATCTTGCAAGGCCTTGCGGACCGCAGTGACATCTCCCGGAGCGGTGGTCACCATATAGGTGTCGCCGTCTTCGGCGACATCCTCGGCACCCGCCTCTGCCGCGATCTCGAAGAGGTTGTCGTAGTCGACGCCCTCGGAAGGAACCACGATCTGGCCCTTGCGCTCGAAATTGAAGCTCACGGAACCATTCTCAGCGAGAGAACCGCCGCCCTTGGTGAGCGTGGAACGGACATCCGCTGCCGCACGGTTCCTGTTGTCGGTGAGGCACTCGATGATGAGGCCGATTCCGCCGGGCGCATAGCCTTCGTAGACGATGTCCTCATAGTTCGCACCGCCGGCCTCTTCACCTGAACCACGCTTGACGGCGCGGGTGATGTTATCGGCGGGGACGGAGTTCTTCTTAGCCTTGTAGATGGCGTCATACAGCGTCGGATTGCCGTCGGGGTCGCCGCCGCCCGTGCGAGCCGCGATTTCGATGTTTTTGATCAGCTTGGCGAACAGCTTGCCGCGCTTGGCATCGATGGCCGCCTTCTTGTGCTTGGTGGTCGCCCACTTTGAATGTCCTGACATGGCGCTCCTGACATTAATTGATTGAAACTTTTGTAAGTTTAGAGACTGCTACGGACGAAAAATCACCTTCCTCCGTTGTATGAAGGGAGGAAGGTGAATGATGGCTACTTGAGGGGCAGTCCGAAATCACCCTGCAGCTTGGTGAAACCCTCGGCGTAGGCGTCGCGCTGGCTCGACAGCAGAATCGGCATCGTCCGGGTGCCGGCGGTGATGGGCATGAAATTCGAGTCGCCTTCCCAACGTGGAACGACGTGCTGGTGCAGATGCCCGGCGACCCCCGCCCCCGCTACTTCGCCCTGGTTGACGCCGACGTTCCAACCGTCGGGATGGGAGACTTCTTTCATCACAGCAATGGACAACACTGTTGCTTTCTCGAATTCCTGAAGCTCTTCATCGTTGAGATCCAACAACATCCCCACATGACGGTAAGGGCAGATCATGAGATGCCCAACATTGTATGGATAGAGGTTCATAATGGCGAAAACATACGTTCCACGCCATGCAATAAGTCCCTCTTCATCGGATTTCTCCTGAGCCGCACAGAAAGGGCATTCCTTCTTGTCCGTGGTCTTCGGCTTGTCCTGCCCTTGTACGTACACCATGCGCTGCGGAGTCCACAGACGCTGATAACCGTCCTCAGCGGGAGGAAAGTCCGATGAGGCCTCCACCGAATCCGCAGATGCGGCGAAGGCCTTGTCGTTCTCAGAGAGAGACTTCATCTCTTCGTTCATATCAGGCAGCCTGATATCCGGACACTGTGATGAAATCCTCACTGGAGTTGACTTGCTCATGGGTGGTGCACACCTTTTCGAGGAGGTCCGCCGCAGTCTCCTTCTTCACGCCGTTAAGCTGTGAGCCGTCACGGAAGCGGAAGCTGACGGAACCGTGCTGCATATCGTCCTCGCCTGCGATGATGGTGAACGGAACCTTCTGCTTGGAGGCGTTGCGGATCTTCTTGCCGAAACGGTCGTCCGAATAATCGATCTCGCCGCGAATGTCACGCTGCGTAAGACCATCGAAGAATTCCTTGAGATAGTCGTTGTACTTATCCGCGACTGCGATTCCCTCCGCCTGCACCGGAGCAAGCCATGCCGGGAAAGCGCCGGCGTAGTGTTCGAGCAGAATGGCGAAGAAACGCTCGACTGATCCGAAGAGCGCGCGGTGAATCATCACCGGCTCCTTGCGCTGACCATCCCTGTCGATGTATTCGAGGCCAAAGAGGTGGGGCTCGTTGAAGTCGAGCTGCAGGGTCGAGATCTGCCAGGTACGGCCGATGGCGTCGCGCGCCTGAACGGAGATCTTCGGTCCGTAGAAAGCTGCTCCGGCGGGATCGTCGACGAGTTCAAGACCGGACTCCTCGCCCACCTCACGCAGAGTACGCGTCGCCTCTTCCCAAATCTCGTCCGAGCCCACGTACTTGTGCTCGTCCTTGGTGGAAAGCTCGAGATAGAAGTCTTCAAGGCCGAAGTCCTGAAGCAGCTGGAGCACGAATTTCAAGATGCTCTTGAGCTCGTCCTTCATCTGCTCGCGGGTGCAGTAGATGTGGCTGTCGTCCTGAGTCAAGCCACGGACGCGGGTGAGGCCGTGGACAACGCCGGACTTCTCGTAGCGGTACACCGTTCCGAACTCGAAGAGACGCAACGGAAGCTCGCGATACGAACGCTGACGAGATGCAAAGATGAGATTGTGCATCGGGCAGTTCATCGGCTTGAGGTAATAGTCCTGACCAGGCTTCTTGACTGAACCGTCCGCGTTGAGTTCCTCGTCCAAATGCATGGGGGGGAACATGCCATCCTTGTACCAGCTCAGATGGCCGGAAGTCTTGTACAGGCCTTCCTTGGTGATGTGTGGTGTCTGGACGAACGAGTAGCCGTTGCGCCGGTGCATCTTGCGGGAGTAATCCTCCATCACGTTGATGATGGTGCCACCCTTGGGATGGAAGACAACAAGACCGGGTCCGATCTCGTCAGGGAAACTAAAGAGATCAAGATCTGCACCCAACTTACGATGGTCGCGACGTGCGGCCTCATCGAGCCTTGCGAGGTAATTCTTCAGCTCTTCCTTGGTGCTCCAAGCGGTGCCATAGATGCGCTGCAGCATGGGGTTCTTCTCATCGCCACGCCAGTAAGCCGCCGCCGTGCGCTGCAATTTGAAAGCGCCGATGTACTTGGTGGACGGAAGATGTGGTCCACGGCATAGGTCCTTCCACACAACGGTTCCATCCTTGCGGATGTTGTCGTACATGCTGAGCTCACCTGTCGAAACCTCCGTAGCGGCATCGGCATCGATCTCTGCTTCCTTCGCGCCGATGAGTTCCAGCTTGTACGGCTGGTCGGCTTCCTCAGCACGCGCCTCGTCCTCGGTGACGACGCGGCGGCGGAAGAGCTGATTCTCCTTGACGATGCGCTGCATATGCTTTTCGATCGTCTTCAGATCGTCGGGGGTGAAAGGAGTCGGCACATCAAAGTCGTAATAGAATCCGTTGTCGATAACGGGACCGATACCGAGCTTTACCCCTTCGAAAACCTCCTGGACGGCCTGGGCCATCACATGGGTGGCGGAGTGCCGCATGATGGCGACGCCTTCGGGGCTATCGAGGGTAATGGGCTCTACGGTATCTCCGTCATGGAGCGGAGTGTAGATGTCTCTGGGAACGCCGTTGATGGAAACAGCCACCACGTTGCGGTCGTCTGCATAGAGCTGCTCGCCGGTCTGGTCTGAATCCACCTCCTTCGACTTCCCGTTGAGGGTGACGATGATCTGGTGAACTTCAGCCATTCTGCTTGTCCTTACTATCGGGACCCGCGTTACAAGGTGCGGGCCTGGACTGTGGTTAACAACGTAGGTCACGTTATGACGCGTTGTCGACATCCGGCTCTCACCACGAGATTGGAGAGATATTAAATCAGATTCAGCACACTCAAAGAAGCAAGGTATCTATCTTTTCATTATTTACTGTGCTATTTACTGTGCTGCAAACGTAGGTGACTTTTTCTTGGCCTGAGTCTTTTATTACAGAGCGCAACAATGAGATCTGATCGGATCTTGATAAAGAGAAAAGGAGAACGGGTGGGCGATGTAGGAATCGAACCTACGACCCCTTCGGTGTGAACGAAGTGCGCTAGCCGCTGCGCCAATCGCCCGCTTCTTCATTTATACCGTATGAAGAAATGACTCTCCATATTGAAAAGCTCGGAGTCCGGAGACTTCGAGCAGTTCGTGGGCGATACTGGGATCGAACCAGTGACCCCTTCCGTGTCAGGGAAGTGCGCTACCTCTGCGCCAACCGCCCAAAAGGAAAAAATCCTCGAGGTGGGTATGAGAGTCGAACTCATCTATACGGCTTTGCAGGCCGCTGCCTAACCGCTTGGCTAACCCACCGTAGTATCTGGTCAACTACCCGGACCCGAGCGGGCAACGGGACTCGAACCCGCGCTCTCGACCTTGGCAAGGTCGCGCTTTACCAACTAAGCTATGCCCGCGCTCATGAACCGCTCTCTATGAGCACGAGAGATAACTATATCGGGTATTCACGAAATAGCAAAGATGGCGTGTCGCGCAGCTCACATCACGCCGATGGCAATAATTTCTAGCGGATTCAGTCATCTCAACTACTGTGAGTCACGTGAACAACGAATCCCGAAATCATCAGCAAGTGGTGCTAGTCGCCGCCTTTGAAGGCTGGAACGACGCCTCCGAAGCTGCCAGCGACGCCGTAAAACATCTCATCAATCGCTATGATTCCCGCATCATTGGCCATATTGACTCCGATGACTACTACGATCTGCAGGTCGCCCGCCCTATGTTGTGTACTGTGCTGGGCCACAAGCGCATCGTATGGCCGCAAACAACTCTTTACCAGGCTCGTGTGAGTGAGGACACTGAACTGATTCTCGCCATCGGACCTGAACCGAATACGCACTGGCTCGATTACTGCCGTGAGATACTGGCGATCGCCGACGAGGTGGAAGCAACAAAGATCATTTCACTGGGATCGATGTTCGCCGACTTTCCCCACACGCGCGCACTCCCGACAACGGTGAACGACGGTTCCGATCTCTCCGTGTCGGACGAAACCTATTCCGGCCCCATTGGCATTCCTACGGTTCTGACCATGACAGCCGCGCAGATGGGCTTCGACTCCGACTCCATCTGGGTTTCCATTCCCGAATACCTCGGTGCTGACGACTGCCCTGAGGGTTCTCTGAGGCTCCTAGAACGCCTTTCAGGGCTTCTGGATGTGAGTCTCGACGTAGAGGACGTCTCTCGCCGGGCACGCCGCTGGAAGGCCGATGCTCAGATGCTGGTGCGTTACAACGACATGCTTGCTCACTATGTCCACCAGCTTGAGGAACAGACCGACGAATCCGAATCAAATACGCTGATGAGCGCGCAGAAGGCTCAGCAACTGGTTCAGGAGACGGAAGCGTATCTTCAGAGTCTCGACCAGCATGGAGAACCAAGTAAGTAACCTGAAACCTGTCTTCATTTCTTCCCGTTCAGAGATGTGAAGTACGGTATCTCTCTAAGTTCGTCTCAAGAGACAACACACAGATAGATAAGGGGCTCGCTATGCACCTAGCGAGCCCCTTGCGCATGAGACATTAGTCTCCTGCCACCCTCTTTCGCACCACGGACCTCAGAGATTACACACAGTCCGTCTCATGGAAGATGCTACGAAGATGATTGTCACGAGGATGGCTTCCGATCGCACGATAGTGTTCGTCCTCGTGACAAGCCTTTATTCATCTCATTTCAGTAACCACCGGTCCCATAAGCTGAGAAGCTTCCCGAACAACCTCCACAAAAGCGGAAGGCTCATGCGCGAAGCGTCCGAGGAAGACACCATCCACGGCTCCCCCAAGGTCGGTGAGAACTCCTGGCCCCGCAGATCCTCCATAGAGAACGGCAGACTGCCTCCCATGAAGAATCTCACGGAGACATTCGCAAACCTCTCTGACGTATTCTTTCGGCGCAGGCTTATCCGCACCGATCGCCCACAAGGGCTCGTATGCCACCCAGAGGGGCGAATCCATGTCCGTGCCCACTGCCTCCTGAATTTGATGAGTACAGATCTCCGCCGCCATTTGTGAGCCAACCCTCTCTTTCTCACCGACGCACAGAAGTGGAATCAGTCCATTCCTCCATGCAGCGAGAACCTTCCGGTGGATGAGAGGACGGTCCTCATGGTAAAGAAGCCGCCTTTCGACGTGACCGATTTCTGCGACGCTGACTCCCAACTCAGCAAGATCGCGTCCGGAAATCTCTCCAGTGAAGGCACCACGGTCATCCGCACAAATATCCTGCGACCCTACCCGGATGCCAGCGGGAAGAAGCTCTTCACAGACCCGAGGAACGGTGAGGAAGTCAGGGAGGACGGCAAGCTCCACACCTCGCCTTGAAACCCCTGTGTCCCCAAGCAAACGCACCAGGCACGCGCAGTAATCGAGCATCTGTTTCCTGGAAAAATACATTTTCAGACTAATGGCCACTACAGCCATGATGTCTCCTTACGCTCACGTTAGTGCTGAAACTCGAGCTCCTTAATGCGGGCGACCTTGGGAGCGCTGCGTGATGTGGGATCGAAATCGTTCTCCAAATAAGCCCTCAAAAGATCCTTGGCGGTTTCAGGCCCAAGAACCTGGGCACCCATGGAGATGAGATTTGCGTTGTTGCTCAACACCGCGCGCTGAGCTTGATAGATGTCAGCGACACAAGCGCAGTAAGCTCCAGGAACCTTGTTGGCGGCAATGGAGACTCCTATCCCCGTTCCGCACAGGAGGACTCCCCTCTCCGCCTCCCCTGCAACCACTGCTTTCGCGACCTCAATGGCGACATTCGCATAAATAGGATCCTGCGAAGGGAAATCCACCACGTCATGACCAAGACGTCGCGCTTCCTCCATCAGAGTCTTCTTGAGTTCCGAAGCGTTCGGATCACATCCAAAAGCAATTTTCATCATTCACCTTTCTCCAGTACACAGAAGGATTGAACAGATACGGCACCACTGCAGCCGCCTCCGAATCGTTCCACTAAACGATGAGTCCACAGATTGAGTTGAGAATCAGAAGGAAGACGAGTCCCACCACCGATTGAACGGTGACGAGGGTGCTCCATGTTCTCAGTGTCTGGGGAACCGTCATATTGAGATATTCCTTGAAAAGCCAGAACGCACCATCGTTGACATGCGAGAAAATCATGGCACCTACTGCGATTGCGAGAACGACAAGCGCCTTGTGAACGTCATCGGCTTGGGCAACCATGGGAGCAACAATTCCGGCTGCCGCTGTGACGGCGACAGTTCCTGATCCGAGTGCCACGCGGAAGAGTGCAGCGATGATCCACGCCAGGAGGACAACAGGAATGGCCCACTGAGCCGTTACATCGGCAATTTCCTGGCTTAATTTGATGCTTTCCAGCATCTGTTTGAGACCACCTCCGGCACCGATCGTCATGAGAACGTTGACGATGCCTTTGAAGCTTTTCTTCGTCACTCCGAGAGTCTTGTCGGCGCTCATTCCGGTACGCAGACCAAGGAAAATCAAAGCATAGAGCGCTGCAAGAAGAAGCGCGATGACGGAATTACCGAGGAATTGGGTCACTTCGTATCCCACTGTGCCTTCCGGGAAGAAGGCCTTCCCGATCGTTCCGAGAATCAGCAGAGCGGGAGCGAGAAGAACGGCGGGAAGCGAGACCCCTAGGCTGGGGGCGTGCTCGACATCAACCTCCTGGTCGGAGATTCCCGAGCCGTCACTCACCTCATACTTGAGGTAGTGCTTCGACATGATTTTCGGGAAAAACCAGACACCCGCCACGAAAACAGGGACGGCGACGATGATTCCCAACATAGCGACAAGGCCAAGATCCACGTCGACGGCACTGGCACCAATAACAGTCGCCGGACCAGGTGGAAGCAATCCGTGGGCGGTCATCATTCCCGCCGCCATTGGCATGGCGACGAAAAGAGGGTTCTTGCCAAGTTTCTTCGATACAGAGAAAACAATGGGAATGAGAAGCACGAAAGCCACTTCGAAAAGACTGGGAAGTTCAATCACCAAGGCGACGAAGCCTATGGCCACCGGAATCAGAGATTTCTTGCTGCGACCGACGATGACTGTTGCTATTCGTTCCGCACCACCGCTGTCGACAAGAAACGAACCGATGATGGCTCCCAAGCCGATGATGATCGCAGTATCGGAAAGTTGATCTCCAAGCCCTTGTGCAAAGGCGGAGACCGTTTTCTCAACCCCAAGCCCATTGACGAGGCCGAGAAGAAGAGACGAGATGATAAGAGCGATGAACGGCGAAAGTTTACAGTGAACGATCAACACAACCAACAAGATGATTGCTAGGATTCCAGATATAAGGGGAAGCATAAGAGTTAAATCTCCTTGAATAATCAGCCGGCAACAGTGACCGCATTGTCAGAAAGCGTTCGCCGGTCTGAGATGGTGTTTGAAATCCGAAGAAGGCACTCCTCGGATTTCAAACACCTTGATGAATTTTCGTCACTACTTTTCTTGGCGACTCGCCACCTCGGCAGCGATATCGAAGGCATTCTGACTTGAAGTGATGCTGGCTTTCCCAGTTCCCACTATGTCGAATGCTGTTCCGTGAGCAGGGGTGGCGATGATGACCGGCAGGCCTCCCTGGACTGTCACGCCACCATCAAAACCGATGAGCTTCATCGCAATCTGGCCTTGATCGTGATACATGGTCACGATTCCGTCGTATTTGGTTTTGGCACTGAGGAAAATCGTGTCAGCGGGATACGTGCCCTCCACGTTGATTCCCTCTGCCTTGCATTGCTCGACACCTGGCTGAATGATGTCGCTCTCCTCGGTGCCGAACACCCCGTGTTCGCCATTGTGAGGGTTGTAGGCGCACACGCCTAAACGCGGATTTTCGATGCCTGAATCATGAAGCAATGTGTGGAGAAGATGAATTGCACTCACGACACCCGATGTGCTCAAATGGGAAGGGACGTCCTTCATCGCCATGTGGCTTGTGACACGCGATGTCCAGATTCCTGGCATGATGTTGATCTCGCTGGTGAAACCATCGAATTTCAGGAGCTTGGCAAACCAACGCAGCTCATCAAGTTCCTGCATTCCGCCCAGGTGAAGACTCGTCTTATTCAAAGGCATGAAGACGATACCGTCCGCTTTGTCGGCGAGAACAAGATCAACAGCTCGACGCAGTTGATGAAGAGTTCTCTCCCCCGCAGCCTTCGTGGCCTTCTTCATCGGGATGGGATCCGTAGGAAGGGAATGATCGTCGAGAACTGCTACAGCAGAACTGCTGGGCGTAGCGGCGATAGGAACCTGAACACCTGCCGCCTTCGCCGCCTCCTCGACTTCAATCCGATCGGCGAGGACATAGATATCCGCCTTCTGCCTATTCTTGGGGTCAGCAAGAAGTCTGACGCCAAGCTCGGGTCCGATCCCTGCAGGATCACCCAAGGTGAAGGCAATTCTAGGACGCCGTTTTTGATTATTTACCATGTGAATACTCCTTTGTACTCTTTTACTGAAATCTGTAGGTTCTCCGCTCCGATTGTTAGGGAGCGGCATCACTCGAACTCGCGTTGTCAGTGTGAAAGACTGATGTCACATCTTTTACGCAGAGCGTCGTCAGGACTCCACCCGACTCTTTGCCCGATCGAGCAGCTTCGTGAGATACCGGGCATTCTCACCAGTGACGCCAAGAACATCACCGCCATAGTGTTCGCAGACGAAAACGCCGTCATAACCAAGCTCGATTGCCCGCTGAGTCACTTCTCGATAGTTGATAATTCCGTCTCGGAGCGTGGAGGGAAGAGACACGCACCAGCTCCGGTCAGGGGCCTCATCGCGCTGATAGTTCTTTAAGTGCCAATAGGTGGCGTATGGCAACGTCATTTCGTACAACATGCGCCAATCCTCAACGGGACGATGGAGACGGATGAGATTGCCAACATCGGGATTGAGGCCCACATTGGGAAGGTTTACATCCTGAATGAAGTCAACCGCCGACTGAGCTGTCCCCAAGTAGGTGTCCTCATAGAGTTCAAGGCTCATTTTCATTCCCAGAGACTCGGCGTGCTTGCCGAGTTCACGAATGCTTGAGACAGCTTTCTTCCAAGTCTGCGGATCATTGCGGGGGTCTTTCGCACCCTGGGCCGTCCAGAACCAGAACGCCCTCTTCTGAGCGTCAGTCAAAGGCTGGTGCAATCCCGTCGAAAAAACTTCGACTCCAAGCTCCGCCGCTGCCTCCATCGCCTCGTGAGCATACGCCAGGTTCTCTTTTTCCAAACCAGGCTGAATGACGCTTGCACGTTGAATGTGGACGGACGGAATCTTTATTCCTGTCTGTTCAGCCGCTTGGAGAAACTCTTTCTTCCTTGCACTCGTGAGGAGGGAAGGCTTGAGCCAACCGTCAGAGAGCTCGAGGTATTTGAAGCCTTCAGAAGCAACATCCTCGAAGACGCGGCTCCATTCCTCAACAGGTGCCTCATGCATGGGCGCACCCTTCGAGTCAACAGGCGATTGACCATTGAGGCAGGCTGCTATCTTCCAATCATTCTGAGCCATTGCTTTTTCCTTTCCTCGAAGAAATCCGACTCATGACGCACGTACGAGATCACCGTCGGCGGTCGTCGCCTCTGAGTCGTCCATGCCGCGGTCTTCGAAATACGGTGTCAGTGCGGACACGATGTAGGAGAAGGACAGGGCTCCGGGATCCGGGACTCCCAGCGCTTGTTTCCCGTGCGAGCGCGCCCGCCCCATGCGAGGAAGAAGATCCTTGGTGGCCTCTGCAGCAGCCGAAGAAACCTGGGCGGCCTTTCTCCACGTTGCCGAGAGGGGCCCATCTTCGGTTTCCAGACTGTCAGCGAAGGGAACGATCGCATCTACCATCGTCTTGTCACCGCAGCTGGCACCTCCGAATTCCATCACAGCGTTTTTCGCGGCCACGATGCCGTTGACGATGTCGGCGTCCGTCGGCGGATTCGTGTCGTCACAGTGTTTCGCCATCGCATGAAGCATCATTCCCCACAGAATTCCCGACGTTCCTCCCGCCTTGTCTTCCCAGGCATCGGCTGCTGTATTCAGCGTCGTCCTCAAGCCTGCGCCCAAGATAACGGCGTTCCCCGCAGCCGTTGAAGCCGCCGTGGCACCTCTCTGCATTCCGATCCCGTGATCACCGTCTCCCGCTATTGAATCAATGCGTCCCAGATTGTCCACTTTCTCATCCATGACATAGGAAATGGTGTGCATCATCTCTGCCAGACGAAGTGCACAGGCATGAGACTCTTCGGAGGCCTCAACACAGAGAGTCTCCTCATCGTTTGATTCCGTCTGTGGGTAGAGTTCATTATCCGTAGACAAATCCTCTTGCGACACCACCCCCTGATGAAACGCCGGGGAGTCCGCGGGGACATTCCATAAATCCAAAAGCTCATCGTTCATCCAGAGAAGGCTCAATGAGACTCCGCACATATCGAAGCTGGTGCAGAACTCTCCGACCTGAGGATCAAGGACCTCCAAACCAGACTTCACCAACAACTTCTCAATCTTCGAGTAGAGGAGGAAAAGTTCCTCGTACTTCATGCTTCCCAGACCGTTGACTATGGGAACGACCCGTGGTTTTGCTGCTTCTTCGACATCCGGGGATTCCTTGAGAAGGCCCGTCGTCATCAGCTCGGCGAGTTGATCGGGAGAGGGAGCGGCGACCTCATCGATCCCCTGTTCTCCATGGATTCCCATGCCTACGGCCATTTTCCCTTGCGGCACGTCGAAGAGCGGATGGTCGGCACCAGGCAGTGTGCATCCGCTGAAGGCAACGCCGATGCTGTTTGTACGATCGTTCGCAAGCCTTGAGACCCGCTCCACTTCATCCAAGTCATAACCGAGAGATGCAGCGGCACTCGCGATTTTGATGACGGCCAAGTCACCAGCGATACCGCGCCTCTTTATTCTCTCGTTCTTCGGTGCTGAATATATATCGTCGGTGATCGGAAGAATCCTGACGTCATGTCCCTCTTCCTTGAGGATTTGACCTGCGCGAGTGAAGTTCAGCAGATCGCCTGCATAGTTGCCGAAAAGCAGCATAATGCCGCGTCCCTGGTCCGCCTTTCTGCAGACGCTGACGACCTGGTGCGCAGAGGGCGAGGCAAACACGTTTCCCAAGACAGCTCCATATGCCATCCCTGGACCAACCATCCCGCCGAATGCCGGGTAATGTCCTGAACCTCCTCCAATGACGACTGCCACATGAGACTCGGTGTCCTTCGTTGAACGAAGGACACCGCCTTGCGTCGCCCTGACATACCTGTGGTTGGCCAAGACGAATCCCTTCACAGCCTCATCAGCAAACTGAGCTGCATCATTGATCACTACCGCCATATCGTTCTCCTCCGCATTGAGGTCGAATTTTTCCTCATCAGCCACCGGTCGACGTCATTGTTCTGGTGGTCATATGAATCTCTGTCCGTAGACGTACCTGTCAAGATAGTCTCGAGCGCCATTTCGAGAAACGTGTCGTCGCCTCATTGAAAAAATGCGTCACCGTTCGCAACACCGGGGTGAAAAAATACCCCACGCCGATATTCAGTGGCCATCTCCCCTGAGAATGCCCAAAGCGGTTCTCTGATCGACCACGAGATGAGTGACGTATCCCGAATTCAGAACCGTCCGCAAGGCACGGGACTTATTCTCATCCGCACCGACGAAGATTCTGTTGGGTACCCTGAGAAACTCATTCTTCGCCAATCCTGTAGACCGTTTGTTCACCGCTATGCCTTGCGTACTTCCATCCTCACGAAAGAAGGTGGAGGCCACATCACCGACAACACCGTCCTCAGCCATCCCCTGAATGTCCTTTTCGCTGAGAATCCCATGAGTGAAAAGCGGACTGGACTTTGGCCCATAGGGAGTCCCGACGGAGGTAACGATGACATCCAGCGCCTTTCGGAGTGAAAGAATCTGCTTGACGCTCGACTCCCTCCACATCATTTGTCGGGTTTCCACGGAATCGAAGATGGCGGGCACTGGGAAAAGGTGCACCTGCGCATCGAAGGCCGTGCCAAAACGCTCAAGTATTTCAGTGAAATAGTTCTCACCGAAGGAGAGCGTATTCCCGAATCCATGCAGCTGCAGTATCTGAACATCTGTGAGCTGCTTGCCATTGAGCTGGAGCGAAATTGCCTCTGTGGTCCTTCCCCACGTAACGCCGATGACGAATTTTGATTTCACCATGTTCCAGAGCAGCGAACTTGCCGCTTCACCAACGAGAAGGCGGCGACGGGCAACGTCATGAATATTTCCCGTTCCGACGACGACCGCCTTGACGCGGAAACGCTGTTCCAGCTGTTCGCGCAAATCATCTGATGAATCACGTTCGCGGTGAATGGTGAATTCCAGTACGTGATTTTCTTTTGCCTGTGAAAGAAGCCTCGAAACCGTCGACCGAGAGATCCCGAGTTTCTTTGCAATGACGTCGATCTTCATGTTACGAACCCAATAAAGTTCCGCGACGTCCGCCATGCGCATCCGCTGCGATTCTTCTTGCTCACCCATGATCAGTTCCGCCCCCTTGCGTTCGATCAATATTTCTCCACCATACAACTGGAATGAATCCTGCAGATCGAAAGAAAAGACAGCGTGTTCAACGTTGTATGAGGTGAGACTGAGACGAGGCGTCTTATCACGGGCTTCGCCACGTATGACGCCGGCAATACACCGCATGAGTACGACAAAACAGGGTCCACCGAACAGCCGGCGGGCCCTGTTTTTTACTCACTCTTCAACAGCGAAAAACCTCTATGCCGCAGAACCGGCGAGAGGTGCCAAAACGCCGGCAATCATGAGAATTGCCACAACGAGGGCGATGACGATTCGGTAGATCGCGAAGCCCTTGTACGAGAAGGTGGAAACAATCTTGAGGAACGCAATGATGACGACATAGCCGACGAAGAAGGCGACGAGGGCAGCGACGATCGTGGCCCCCCAGCCCGGGAAATACGGCATGGACCCAACGTCCTTCACGGATTTCACCGCCTCAAGGATTCCGGAGCCGAAGACGGCCGGAATCGCCATGAAGAAACTCATGCGGGCAGCTGCCTCACGTGTGTATCCCAGAGCACGGCCAACGGTAATGGTGCCACCGGAACGAGAAACACCCGGGATGAGAGCCATCATCTGCCCGAGGCCGATGAAGAGAGAATCCTTCCAATTCAGATCGTCCATGGAACGAATCTGCTTGCTGCGCGCATCGAAAACCCACAGCAGAATGCCGAAGACAATGAGAACGACCACGGTAATCCAGAGGTTGCGCAGATCGTGCTCGATGGTGTCTTGGAACAGTAGGCCTGCGATGAGAATCGGAATGGTGCCGATGATGATGTACCAGCCCATCCGAGCATCCTTGTTGTGGGCACCGAACCGGGAGGCGCGGTCCTTCCCTTCCTTTCCGAACAGGCAGCGGAACCACCCTCCGAGAATTCTTGCGATGTCGTGTCGGAAATAGAGCAGAACCGCCGTTTCCGTACCCAGCTGGATGATGGCGGTGAAAGCGGCTCCCGGATCGTGCATTCCCATCAGTGCGCCGATAATTCGGATATGCGCACTCGACGAAATCGGAAGAAATTCGGTAAGACCCTGGACCAATCCCATAAATATCGCTTGCAAGAAATTCATGAGTCAAATGTCGCATAGATTGGTGACAATGAGGTCCAGAACAAAGGAGGCTCTCAATGTCCGCACAATCAGTGCATCGCAAGACACGAGCATTTGCACCACAGGGGTTCTTCGCCTGCGAGGCGGCCGGGCTCCGCTGGATGGGAGCGGCCACGGCACAGGGCGGTCCACGCGTCTGTAAGGTCATCGGAGTCGGAAACGACTATCTCGATATCGAGAACATCTCCTCCGCCTCTCCGACGCGAAAAGCAGCACGCAAATTCGGCGCGCAGCTGGCACGCATGCACGATGCGGGAGCGGAGTTCTTCGGATCGGCACCCGCCGGTTATGACGGCACTTGCTATTTCGGCCCACTGCAGGACCCCGTCCCCATGGACACCGGCGAATGGACGTCCGTCATCGACTACTTTGCCGACGGTAGGCTTCGCCCCATGGTGACGTTGGGCATTCAGCGTGGAGCTCTCACCTCCAACGACCTCGACATGACCAATGAGATCATCGAAGCACTTCCTGAACTGCTCGGCGAGGCAGCAGACGACACTCCGGCCCGTGTTCACGGCGACCTGTGGAGCGGCAACCTCATGTGGACGGACGACCGAGGCGAGACGGAAGCCGTTCTCATCGACCCTGCGGCCCACGGCGGTCACCGAGAAGAGGACCTTGCAATGCTCGATCTCTTCGGCGTCTCCTACCAGTCGGAGATACTCGACGGCTACGAGTCGGAACATCCGCTTGTTCCCGGTTTCCGCGCCCGCTTCACTCTGTGGCAGCTCTACCCCATCGCCGGTCATTGCGTTTTCTTCGGCGGCGGCTACGTGAGCCAATACCGCTCTATGTGCAGGGCATTGTTGCGCTAAGAGACAGCTGGTTCGCAGATCGCTGGTCACGAACCACAGGCCACAGGCCTGCGATAAACCACACTGTCGATAAAAACACACTGTCTGATATGAAGAGGGACCGGTGCACACGCGCCGGCCCCTCTTCATATTTCTCATGTCAGCGGGTAAGGTTCCCTGCTCTCCACCCGCCCAACTGACTCAATCTGAACCTGTTACTCAAGACTTAAGTGAGTCCTCACTCCAGACTTCGTCCCAGTACTCCCACGCAGTTTGGTGCGTCAGTTCAGCGCATCCTTAATCCGGTCGAAGAAACCCTTCTTCACTTCGACAGGCCGAGACTGCTGCGGAATAGCCTCCCCGTCCTTGTCATGAATCTTGGCGAAGTTCTCCAAGAGTTCACGCTGCTTTTTGGTGAGACCTCGCGGTATCTCGATTTGAAGGTGGGCGATGAGATCTCCGCGCTCCGAATTCTGCTTGAGACGCGTCACACCGAGATTCTTCAGCGATACTGTGTCCTCTGGCTGCGCGCCCTCCGGGATGTTCACGGTGCGTTCGCCATCGAAGGTCTGAATGGTCACGTCATGCCCCAACGCCGCC
>JALCQC010000018.1 GCA_022650895.1 Bifidobacteriaceae bacterium
GCACAAACAACGCTCTTGAGTTCTCAAACCACCACACCACACCCACCAGGCCAATCCCCTCAGGGAACCAACCCGCTGCGTGGGCAGCAAGAAAGAAATATACGCGAAACCACACACCAACGCAAATCGAAAATCGCGACGTCAATGTTTCCAGTACCTCAACGGCGTGTCGGGTCAGGTTGTCAAGAACCTGAAGCAACGCTCGCAAGCCTAGAAAACCTTGGATTCCATTGAATATTACTGTGTTTACGGCGTGTTGTGCGTTCAAAACCGTACAGCTAACGCGATTTCCTTCCACAAAGGCCTATTTGTGAGAGAGAACCCACGAAGAGAAATGAGAGAGGAGTCGAGGTTTGGAAGAAGAGCGTACAACCAACTCCATAGAACAAATCCCCTGTCAATAGGAACCTTGCCGATAGAAAAAGCTTTCGCCAATAGAAAATGGTGCGCACCATGAAGATGCGCACCATCCGACATATCCCCCACAGGATAGAAGATGAATCAGCCTACCAACTTGTTGTAGTCAGCTTCGGAATAGAAACCGGACGTCTTCAACAGATCCAGGTTGTCCTTCGTTACGGTAACCGGATCAAGGACCTTTGTAGGAACGTCCTTCTTCTCGTTGTTGTACTTGCCCGTAACGCCCGAAGGCTCCTTACCCTGGGCGAGCTCCTCGACCATCTCGTACACAGCGTCAGCAAGCTTGTTGACGTCCTTGAAAGCACTCATCGCCTGCTTGCCCTGAGCAATCTGCGTGACGTTGGGGGCGTCGCAGTCCTGGCCTGTGATGATCGGCCATGCATCGGTGTTCGGCTTCATGTCGGGCCGCTTCGACTCAATGGCATTCACCACACCAACGGCAACGGAATCATTCGGGGAAAGAACAGCGTCAAGCTTCTCACCATGGGCATAGGAAGAATCAAGAATGGATTCCATGTCCGTCTGCGCCTTCGCGGCATCCCAGTTCTGAACACCAATGGACTGCCACTTGTCAAGAGAGAAATCAGCCTTCACACCACCACCGTGGTTGGAAGGAGACACAAGAACGCCCGACTTGAAGTACGGCTGGAGCAGATCCCACGCACCCTTGAAGAAGAGCTTCGCGTTGTTGTCGTCGGGGGAACCCGAGAACACCTCGACGTTGAAGGGGCCCTTCTTTCCGTCTTCAAGTCCCAACTGATCGATGATGTACTGCCCCTGGAGAGCACCGACCTTTTCGAGATCGAAGGTCGCGTAGTAATCGACCGCATCGGTGTTCATGACAAGGCGATCATAGGCAATGACCTTCGCACCGTTACTCTGGGCCTTCTCAACAGCAGGGCCAACGGCTGTGCCGTCGATCGCCGCCACAACGATGACGTTGGCGTCCTTGTTCGCCATGTTCTCAATATCCGAAGTCTGCTGGGACGTCTTGTTGTCCGCATAGGAAAGAATGACTTTATAACCCGACTTCTCGAGCTTCTCCTTCAGGTTGGCTCCATCCTTGTTCCACCGTTCCAAGGACTTTGTCGGCATTGACAGACCAATGGTCATGTCGCTCGGATCCGTCGCCTCTGCCGATGAACCGGAAGCAGAACGCGAACCTCCGCACGCTGCAAGCGACAGGAGCAAGGACCCTGAAGCCACGACGCTGAGGGCTTTCATAATCTTGTTCATAGTGCACCTTTTTCAAATGATTTAATGAATGACAGCTTTGTCATCCATGTTTATGTTAAATCATTTGACTCATGTGAGCAATCTCACACGGTCGGCATGTCGCCGCCTGAGCGAAACTCAGGAATACATATCACTGCTATTCCAACATTCTTCCATGTTCCGCGAACATAAACAACAATTTATGAAATAAATGCAAAGATGCAGGTTGCGCTCCTCATTCATCCTCTCATCCGATGATCTCTCTACAGAGGTTGCAAAGCTTCCAACGGGAATGCTCCCGTGAGTGCTTCATGCGGGAATACTTGAGACAGGAATGCACCAGACAGAAACATTCCCGGCTAAACACATGTGGGATAGAAACGCCAAGCGGAACGCGTCTTGGGTAAAACGCGAGAGGGGGACGCAGCCGAAGCTGCGTCCCCCTCTATCTATCTACTTAAAGGACTTCTCAGACCAGCGGAGCTGGATCGAGCTGAATGCCCGGGCTCATGGTCGAAGAGATCGATGCCTTGACAAGGTAACGACCCTTGACGGTAGAAGGCTTGAGACGCTTGATCTCATCCGCCACCGCCTTGAAGTTCTCATCGAGAGCCTTCTCATCAAAGGAAAGCTTGCCAATGAGGAAGCTCAAGTTGCCGTGCTTGTCGACACGGAACTCGATCTTGCCACCCTTGATGTCCTTGATCGCCTTGGCGACATCCATGGTCACCGTGCCGGTCTTCGGGTTTGGCATCAGACCACGAGGACCAAGGACACGGCCGAGACGACCGACCTTGCCCATCATGTCCGGAGTCGCCACCACGGCATCGAAGTCGAGATAGCCACCCTGAACCTTCGCGATGAGATCGTCGTCGCCGACCTCGTCTGCGCCGGCCTCTACAGCAGCGGTCGCCTGCGGGCCACGTGCGAACACGATCACCTTTGCAGTCTTACCGGTGCCGTTTGGCAGGTTGACGGTTCCGCGAACAAGCTGATCCGCCTTGCGGGGATCAACATTCAGGCGGTAAACAGCCTCAACGGACTCATCGAAACCACGCTTCGGCATGCCCTTCAGCAGAGCGATTGCCTCAGCAGCGGTGTAGAGGTTTGTGCTGTCGATCTTCTCGGCAGCCTCACGATATTTCTTAGAACGCTTTGTCATCTGCTTCTCCCATCGAGCAGTCGCGGTTCGAGCAAGCGTTGCTCTTCCGCTTATGGTTTATTCTCAGTCGGTAACGGTGATACCCATGGAACGAGCGGTGCCAGCAATGATCTTTGCGCCAGCTTCGACATCGTTTGCGGACAGATCGGCGAGCTTTGTTTGAGCAATCTCGCGGCATTGATCCATCGTGACTGAGCCAACCTTGGTGGTCAAAGGATTAGCAGCGCCCTTGGTGATACCGGCAGCCTTCTTCAGCAAATCTGCTGCTGGCGGAGTCTTGAGGACGAAGGTGAAAGAACGATCTTCGTAAACCGTGATCTCGACAGGGATGATCTGCCCCATCTTGTCCTTGGTGGCGTCGTTATAGGCCTTGGTGAAGTCCATAATGTTCACGCCGTGCGAGCCAAGAGCAGGACCGATTGGCGGGGCTGGATTAGCCTTGCCTGCAGGAATCTGAAGCTTGATCAGACCTGTTACTTTCTTCTTTGGAGCCATATTCTGGTTCTTCTTTCTACAAAGCGGTACAAACGGAAGTCAGACTTCCTCCCGCTACTTATATTTCCATGTCACCGTAGTGACAAGCTTTTTAATTCTACCGGAATCGCCGACAAACCTTATACGTTCACCGACAACGGAGACGAACGACGCTCAGGCGTCCAGCTTTTCGACCTGTTCGAAGCCGAGTTCAACAGGTGTGTCGCGGCCGAAGATCGATACGAGGACCGTGAGCTTTTGAGTTGCTGGGGAAACCTCGGAGATGACGGCTGGCATGGACGCGAAGGGACCATCGATGACGGTCACGGACTCGCCCTGTTCGAAGCTCACTTCGACAACGCGCTTCTTTGCCGCCTCGGGCTGTTCGCCGGCTTCCTTGAGAGCCTCGGAGGCAATCATCGGAGCCATCATCTTGACAACCTCTTTGCGGCTGAGCGGAGCGGGATCCTTAGTGGGCCCCACGAAGCCAGTGACGGCCTCGGTCTCGCGCACGATGCGGCGTGCGTCTTCATCATCCGTCATGCGGATAAGAACGTAACCCGGAATGCGCACGCGAGAAACAACCTTCTTGCCCTTCTCGGTATGCTTCTCGACCTCTTCCATAGGAACTTCAACCTGGAAGATCTTGTCTTCGAGACCAAAATTGGAAACACGCGCCTCAATGTTGGTCTTCACGCGCTTCTCATACCCGGAATAGGTATGCAGCACATACCATTTGCCTTCCAGGGTGCGCAGTGACTTTGAAAATTCTGCGACGGCCTTCTCACCCGGATCACTTGGCTCGGGTTCCTCGGACGTCTCTTCTGCATCGGCGGCCTCATCTGACTGAGTCTGCTCCGTCTCTGCGTTTTCTGTGGCATCGGCAGAAGGTGCTGAAGTTTCAGCTTCCTCTGTCACTGCCGGATCAGTGTCCTGTTCCTCAGCGGAAACAGACGCATTCACTTCATCAGTCATATGTGTGATTCACCCTTACTTAATCAGCCAAAAACCAGGAACACGAGCTTGCCCAGACCAAAATCCAGCGCCGTGACGAAAATCATCAACAAAACGACGAAGATGAGAACGGCAACTGACCACATGAACAGCTGCTTGCGCGTCGGAGCGACAACCTTACGAAGCTCAGCAATAATCTGCTTGATGAACAAGCCGATACGCATGAAGAAGTTTGGCTTCAGCTCTGCTTCATTTTTCTGAGCTTTGTTTGCCTTATTGGCCATCGTTCTTCCTCACTGTTGAGAATCTCCTAGCAGGGAAGGCGGGACTCGAACCCACAACCTACGGTTTTGGAGACCGTTGCGCTACCAATTGCGCCACTTCCCTAAGCATTTCTCGTCCATTGTACCGAAACGAGACATACGCTCCCGTAACGGTCTATGACCGCCAAGGAGACAGTCTAGCGGGATTTAATCCATTCGTCCACTTCCGTGAGTGCCGCGTCGCAATATTTCTTTGCCATCACCGATCCTTCAAGGGAATACCGCGCCAACTGAGCAATTGCCTCATCATCAAAACCGTACACCGCCCGCGCGTCCTCATACTGCTTTTCGAGACGCTCACCGAACAGAAGAGGATCGTCCGCACCCAAAGCGATATGCACGCCCGCGGAATACAACAATTGCAACGGCACCTGAGACTTATCGGCGTACACTCCCAGGCCCACATTGGACGCGGGACACACTTCGAGAGTGACCTTCGCCTCCACAATGCGCCGAACGACCTGCATGTTCTCGGCCGCACGTACGCCGTGGCCGATGCGAACGGGATGAACGTTCTTCAGAACCTCGTCGATATGCTCTGGCCCAAGCAGCTCACCGGCATGCGGCATCAGCGGCAGACCCGCTTTTTCGGCGATTTTAAACGCAGGAAAGAAATCGGATGTCCGTCCACTGCGTTCGTCATTGCTGAGACCAAAACCAACGACACTACCCGGTTCATCGCCCACGTACTGCGCTGCAAGACGCGCCAACGTCTTCGCCTCGAGCGGATGATGAGTTCGCGCCGCAGCAACAATGACACCTACAGCAATGTCGTAGCGTTCGCTGGCGCGCTTGGCCTCGTCGAGGATCACTTCGAGCGCCGGCGTCAGACCGCCCATAATCTTCGCGTACGAATCCGGAGTGACCTGAATCTCAAGGATCCGCGATCCCTCCGCCGCGTCGATGCGTGCGGCCTCGTCCA
Source organism: Bifidobacteriaceae bacterium (assembly GCA_022650895.1). Lineage (GTDB taxonomy): Bacteria > Actinomycetota > Actinomycetes > Actinomycetales > Bifidobacteriaceae > JALCQC01. The sequence goes on from JALCQC010000018.1 coordinate 5,471, forward strand.
CAATCGTGCGCATGTCCTGCTCGGTCTGCACACAGCGACGCGCCATATCATACAGTCTCTGAAAGCGGAACCAGCCACGCCGGTTCGCCGGAACGCGTAAGGGGGAAGCGTCAATCAGCTCCTTGTTGAGCACGATCCCGTGTTCTTCGGACATTCGTCGTAGAAGTCCTACCGTCATCGACCCCGTGAAATGCAGATGCAAATGCGCCTTGGGAAGTGAACGGATATCCCGTGTCCGCGTATGCCCTTCTTCCGCTGTGCCCAAAAAGGTTGGGGAACCCTGCACCTCGGATGACGCCTGCGGAACTCCTGCCGACGTCACTGATGCCATGCCGTTACCTCTCAGAAGTTCACCACCCATTCATGAAAACGCTTCATGCCTTCGACAATCAAATCGTCTGCCGTGGCGTACGAAAAACGAAGGTATCCCGGAGCGCCAAACGCTTCACCGGGAACGGCGGCGACATGCGCCTCCTCGAGAAGAAGATCCGCCAGCTGTGCCGAGGAGGTCGCCACGCTATGTTTCTCACCCAACGGCTTATTGAGAAGACCACGAACGTCAGCAAAAGCGTAGAAGGCACCCTGCGGCATGAGGCAGTGCACTCCCGGAATGCCATTGAGAGCATCGACGATGAGATGACGGCGGACGTCAAAAGCAGCACGCATATGCGCAACGGCGTCCAAGGGGCCGGAGACGGCCTTCAATGCCGCCTGCTGCGAGACATTGGAAACATTGGAGGTGAGATGTCCCTGCAGCTTTGCAGCCGCCTTCGCAACATGAAGAGGAGCGATGAGCCAGCCGACACGCCAACCCGTCATCGCATAGCTTTTGGCAACGCCGTTGAGAACGACCAGCTGCTCGCGGACTTCGGGAACGACGGCACCGATATACGACGTCGTCACTCCGTCATACGTGACATGTTCATAAATCTCATCCGAAATGACCCACACCTTGTGCTCGATGGCCCACTCCCCCAAGGCTCGGATCTCCGCTTCACTCCATACCGCGCCCGTCGGGTTCGTCGGGGAATTGAGGACGATCGCTTTTGTCCGCGGCGTATAGGCTGCAGAAATAGCTTCCAGAGTCGGCACATAGGCGGTCTGAGAATCCGCAAAAACCGTGACGGCAGTTCCGCCCGCAAGCTTGATCATCTCCGTGTAGCTCGTCCAGAAAGGAGTTGGAAGAATGACCTCGTCGCCTGGATCGAGCAACACCTGGAAAGTCTCATAGACCGCCTGCTTACCGCCATTGGTGATGACCACCTGAGCGGGATCGACCTCATAGCCCGAGTCGCGCAGGGTCTTTGCAGCCACCGCGCTACGTAATTGCGGAAGTCCGGCAGTTGGTGAATAGCGGTGATTCTTCGGGTCACGGGCCGCCACCACAGCTGCTTCCACAATCGGATCTGGCGTGGGGAAATCAGGCTCACCGGCACCGAAGCCAATAACGTCGACACCCGACGCTTTCAGCTGCTTGGCCTTGGTGTCCACAGCGAGGGTGGCACTGGGAGACACTGCTTCGATGCGCTTGCTCAAAGCGAGGGAATTCGATTCGACAGTCATGTTTTAACCTTATAGCGAACCGACGAAAACGAGCACAACAAAAAGCGGAAACAACAGGAAGCGCACACAATCCGAGGATCCGAATATCGAAAGATCGACGAAAGGTTCGAAAATCGAAAGATATGGAAGTCATGGCAACCACGGAAACCGCTCTCGTACGATCTACAGCAGCACCAGGTCATCGCGATGAATGACCGGATGACCGTAGCCATCGCCCAATTCCTTCTCAAGTTGCGCTGTTGATTTTCCGACAAGCTGCGGGATTTCCTCGGAATCGAATTCAACGAGTCCTTTGGCGACTCTCTTCCCTTCCTCATCGGTGACGAAGACGGGGTCACCGGCGGAGAATTCCCCTACCGCTCCAACGACACCCGCAGCAAGGAGACTTGCCTTCCCTCCGAGAACCGCCGCACGGGCACCCTCATCGACGATGAGGCTCCCCCGTGGATTCGAGGCAAAGCCGATCCACAGTCGCTTCGACGTCGACTTGTGTTTCAATGGCGCAAAGGCAGTGCCAACGCTGTCACCCATGAGGGCGGGACCGGCATTTTCTGCCGACGTCAGCACTGAAGGGATCCCCGAGCGGGCCGCCACACGGACCGCTTCAAGCTTGGTGTGCATGCCCCCAGTTCCCACGCCCGAAGTACTGTCTCCGACAACGACAGACCCCAAGGTCTTCACCACGTTGGGCACGAACGAAATACGGTGAGCCTGTGGATTCTGAGGCGGGCGATCATAGAGGCCATCAACGTCGGTCAGCAGAATGAGTGCATCCGCACGCACGATATTGGCGACGAGCGCAGAGAGCCTGTCGTTGTCGCCAAAGCGGATTTCGTTGCTGGCAAGAGCATCGTTCTCGTTGACGATGGGTACGACGCCCAAGTCGAGAAGGCGACGCAGGGTTCTCTGGGCATTGCGGTATTGCGCAGAACGGATGGTGTCTTGGGCAGTCAGAAGAATCTGGCCGACCTTGATGCCGAAACGGGCGAACTGACGCTCATAGTGAGCCATCAGTAACCCCTGGCCCACCGATGCCGCGGCCTGCTGGGTGGGAACGTCCTCGGGACGCGACGGCAACCCCAAGGGACCGAAACCGGCGGCGATGGCACCGGAAGACACTAGGACGACACGAGCGTCCATGGAGACCGTTTCAGCGATCGGCACCACCAGTTTCGTCAATTTCTCAATGTCGAGATGCCCACTGGGGGCCGTCAAGGAACTCGAACCCACTTTGACGACGACAGTGTGTGCCTGCGCAATGCGATTTCGAACCGATTCTTCGGTCCAACGAGTCATCGAGATCCCCTTGTTTTATTTTTTCTCTTCATCCACAGAGGGATCGGCCCAATACCCAGCCACCCGCTCGGCTGCCTGCTCCTCGCGAATGGAACGACGCGTGTCCATCATCTTGTGATATTCCTTGCGCCTCTGGGTGTTGGAGCGCCGCTTGGCGTAACCATCATCCTCGAGCCTGCTGTCGTGGCCACTGCCGATAACGGGTGACTCATCAAGCCCCTCGGCCCCGGCTACGATGGTGGGATCCCAATTGAAGATAACGGCATCGTCACCGCGCCCGATATGCACTTCGTCACCAGCGCGAGCTCCTGCTTTGCGCAGCTCGTTCTCCACACCCAGCTTTGCCAGGCGGTCGGCCAAGAAGCCCACAGCCTCGTCGTTCTCGAAGTTCGTTTGAGTGACCCAGCGTTCGGGCTTGCGCCCGCGAACGGTGAACCAGTAGTTCCCATCGCGGTCACCTTCACGGGTGACGCTGAACTCGGCGACATTGGACCTGCGTGCATTGCGTGGCATCTCGAGCGGCTTGATGACGACACGGTCGTCGGCCTGCTTCTGCAGAGCGCGCACCTTCTCACGCATGGTGGAAACGATATCCGCAAGAGCGAAACCAAGCTCCTTGAGACCCTCGTGGGTAGCAGTCGACACGATGAACGTGCGCAGCCCCTTCTCGGCGAATTGGGGAGCAACCATTTCGGCGAGCTCCTTCGCCTCGGGCACGTCGGCCTTGTTGAGGACGATGACGCGGGGGCGTTCCTCCATCGGAATGGCACCGATGGGAAGATCAAGATCCTTCGCATACGCCATGAGTTCGGATTCTATGGTCTCGTAGTCCGAAATGGGATCGCGTCCGGGTTCATAAGTCGCACAGTCGATGACGTGGACGATGACTTCGGTACGCTCGATGTGACGCAGGAACTCAAGGCCGAGGCCCTTTCCCTGCGAGGCTCCCGGGATGAGTCCCGGAACATCGGCGACGGTGAAGCGCGCATCCCCTGCCATCACAACGCCCAGATTCGGGATAAGAGTGGTGAAAGGATAGTCGGCAATCTTCGGACGAGCTGCGCTCATGGCAGCGATCAGGCTTGATTTACCTGCACTGGGGAAACCAACGAAAGCAACATCCGCAATGGACTTGAGTTCCAGCAGGACATCTCTCTCCTGACCGGGCTCTCCCAGCAGCGCAAAGCCCGGGGCCTTACGCTTCTTGTTCGACAGTGCGCGGTTGCCAAGACCACCCAAGCCGCCTTCCGCACCCACGAAAGTATCGCCCTCGTGGCTGAGGTCAGCCAAGAGCTCACCACGCTGCTTAGTCTCTCCCTTTTCGCCAACGGCCTCGAAGACAACTGTTCCGACGGGAACGGGGAGAATGAGATCCTCACCCCGTTTGCCATCCCAGTTGTCGCCCTGTCCGTTCTTGCCAGAGGACGCCGTGCGGTGCGGCATGAAACGGTAGTCAAGCAAACTGGTTGAATTCGCTTCGGCGCGCAGAATGACGGATCCACCGTCACCTCCGTTGCCACCATCCGGTCCCGCAAGAGGTTTGAATTTTTCACGCTTGATGGAGGCGGTACCGTTGCCGCCATCACCACCCCTGAGGTGAACCACTGCGCGATCGACAAAATCAGCCATATCACTACCCTATCGGTTAGTTGCAAAAGAACGAAAAAGGGGCTGCATCACAGATGGATGCAACCCCCAAAAGAAACATCTTCCCAAGGAAGAACCTCAGGCAGCGGCCTCAGACGAAATGACGTCAACAACCTTGCGATCGCGACGAACACCGAACTGAACGGTTCCGTTTGCCAGAGCGAACAGGGTGTCATCCTTGCCGAGACCAACATTCTGGCCTGGGTGGAACTTCGTGCCACGCTGACGAACAATGATGTTCCCAGCAACAACGGCCTCGCCACCGTACTTCTTCACGCCAAGGTACTGTGCCTTTGAATCGCGCCCGTTACGTGAGCTTGACGCGCCCTTCTTGTGTGCCATTTTTTATTCCTCTCGATTCAAGCTGTCGACGTCTGATAATCAGGCGATGGCCGTGATCTTCACGGTCGTGAGCTTCTGACGATGACCCTGACGGCGTGCAACGCCGGTCTTGTTCTTGAACTTCTGGATACGAATCTTCTCGCCCTTGGCGTCGTCGTCAACAACCTCAGCCTTTGCGGAAACTTTCGCGAGATCCTTTGCAGCAATGGTCACCTTAGTGCCATCCACAAGAAGCGCAACGGGGAACTCAACGGTCTCACCGTTCTTCGCCTCGAGGCGGTTGACTGTGATCTCGTCGCCAACTTCGACCTTTTCCTGGTGGCCGCCGGCCTTCACAATCGCGTACATAGCTCTACCTTGCCTGTCTTGAAGCTTATTTTCATACTCACCGCAACACAGAATAACCGGCACGATGAGACACCGACTCTCTAATCTATACGAAAGCCTGCTTCTACGTCAAACTCCGACACTCCGTGAGCACCTTGGCGACTCTATCACAGTCACCCGAATTTTATCTACTACTCGTTTTCCTGCTGAGTTTCCGAGTCGTCGCCCTCCTCGTGACGGCTAGCCGCCGCAGCGATCGCCGCCAACTTTGCCCTGACCTCAGCAGTGGATCTCTTCGGGGCGTTCTCGTCATTCTCTTTTTCTTTTTCCTTCTTTTCCTTCTCTTCGTGCTGCGGTTCTGCCGAGCGCTGACGCTTCTTCGAACTGATGAAGGGGTCGCCGCCCTTCGCCGCATACGGGTCGTCGGAAGAATGAGAGACGGTCGGCTCATCATGGAGAATGAAACCACGGCCATGGCAGGTGGGGCACTCCTCGGAGAAGGCCTCCACAAGTCCCTGTCCCACTCTCTTGCGCGTCATCTGAACCAAGCCCAGGCTGGTGACTTCCGCAACCTGATGCTTCGTCCGATCCCGGGCCAAGCACTCCACCAAGCGGCGCAGCACCAAGTCACGGTTGGCTTCGAGAACCATGTCCACAAAATCAATCATGACCATGCCGCCGATGTCCCTCAAACGCAGCTGACGCACGATCTCCTCTGCTGCCTCGAGATTGCACCGGGTCACCGTCTCCTCGAGGGACTTGCCCTTGCCAATGAAACGGCCTGTATTGACGTCGATGGTGGTCATGGCCTCGGTGCGGTCGATGACCAGCGAACCTCCGGACGGCAGATACACTTGGCGCTCCATACCCTTGCGGAGCTGACCGTCGATCTGCCACTGATCGAAAACGTCCTTGCCCTGGTGATCGGCTGGGTCCCACTTGGTGAGCTTCCCCAGCAGATCCGGAGCCATTTCCTCCAGATAGTTCTTGATGCGCACATAGACGCTTTCGCCCTGAACGGCCAGAGTGCGGAAATCGTCATTGAAGATATCGCGGACGACGCGGATGGCGACGTCGGGTTCTCCCTTGAGAAGCTTCGGCTTGCGCTGGTTCTTGGCGGCTTCCATCTTCTCCGTGACGGACTGCCACTGCTGAACCAGAGCCTCACAGTCCTTGGTGATGGCTTCTTCCGACGCGCCTTCCGCCGCGGTGCGGATGATGACACCCATGTCCTTGGGCGCAATGGCCTGAACGATCTTCTTCAAACGAGTGCGTTCACGTTCCGGCAGCTTGCGGGAGACACCCGTCATTGCCCCCGATGGAACCAGGACGATGAACCGTCCTGCGAGAGTGATCTGAGAGGTGAGACGCGCACCCTTGTGGCCGATGGGGTCCTTGGTGACCTGCACCAAAACGGGATCGCCAGAATGGTAAGCAAGTTCAATGCGGCGCGGATGCCCCTCAAGGCGTGCCGAGTCCCAATTCACCTCACCTGCGTAGAGAACACCATTACGCGGCTTGCCGATGTCAACGAAAGCGGCCTCCATGCTGGGCAGCACGTTCTGGACGCGGCCCAGGTAGATGTTACCTACCGTAGAAACTTCCTGGATATCGGAGACATAGTGCTCGACGAGGATGTCATCCTCGATGACGGAGATCTGCGTGTGACGGTCCTTCTCACGAACCACCATCTGCCGATCCACCTTTTCGCGGCGGGCGAGGAAATCCTGCTCCGTGAGCAGCGTCTGCCGGGAGCGGTCACGCCGGTTCTCGCGGCGGCGCTGGCGCTTGGCCTCCAAGCGCGTAGAGCCTTCGACATTCGTGATCTCGTCGATGTACTGCTGCTTGCGGGAACGACGTGATGATGAGGAAGACGACGAAGATGAGGACGAGGACGACGATCCGCCCTCGTCATCCGACTTGTCTGTCCGACGGCGACGACGGCGACGCGTGATGGGCGCCTCTTCTTCGGAGTCGCTCTCCCGATCAGAGAAGGACGAGGAGCTCGACGACTCCGAATCACTGCCCTGATCCTCGGTATTCTCATGCGTTGTCCGGCGGCGGCGGCGACGACGGCGCGTTGTCGTGTGCTCTTCAGAGTCCTCGGACTCCGATTTCCGTTCGGTCTCATCGGTCTTGTTACCACGTTCGTCATCTTCCTCAATGTCCGAGAAAGAGACCTCGTCGTATTGCAAATCCTCTTCGATTTGTTCTACCTCTGCGGCGGCCCTGCGCTCCTGTGCATTCAAGCGACGGTTACGAGAGCGTCTGCGTGGAGAGGTGGACGTGGATTCCTCGTTATCGCTCTCGTCTTCAGAGTTGTGTGCGCTCCCGGAACGGCGGGAGGAACTCGTTGACGAGGAGCCGGAGGATTGACGGCGTTTGCGGGTTCTCGTTGACGGAGCCTCGTCGGAGACTTCCGCGGTGCGGGAATCGTCGGAATCGGAAGCCTGTTCAGCCACGTTTCCAGCAGGGAGGACCGGCTCTTGGAAAAGCAGCGAGGTCATGGGGCGGGTTGATGCAGCCTTCGCCGTGGAGGACGACGCCGGTTTCCCAGAGACAATGCCGGGGTCAGAGAAAAGTTCTTGTGCCAAAGCCCGGACACGCTTTTCACGTGCAGAGGCTTTGGCGTCTGTTTCCGCCGACTGTGTTGGCGCCGACGAATTCTGCGACTTCGAGGACCGCGTGGACTGTGTGGAAGCTGCCTTTTCGGCGGCCGATGATGTGGCCTTGGTCTGACGCGAACGAGTGCGCCGCTGCGCGGGAGCCTTGGTGGATGATGACGATGAGGCTGAGGCTGCCGAAGACGACGCACTCTTTCGACGCGTTGAACGGGTGCGGGAAGACCTCTGCTCCGTTGAGGAATCCGACGAAGAGGAGCCCACCGAAGAGTCCATGCTTCCTGACTCGGCATGCACCGCCGGACGTGGAACGCTCGTTTTCTCGAGCGACGTTTTCTTGACTTTACTTGCGCTCGGTGCGGACTCATCGACAGTGACCGGAAGCTTGGCTCCTGCTGCCCCTGCCTGACGCACTACGCGCCGGCCACCATGGCGACGGGTTTTTGCTGGTGCGCTGGGCGCTTCTGATGACTTCTGAACTTCGTCAGACACACTCTGAGAATCGTTATTGTTACTGCTCACGTAAAAGCATCTCCTTGGGAGGCTGCACCGCTCCCGTTCGCTGCCGCCCTCTCATGTCACACCGTGAAACACGGCTACGCCGAAGCGCTCTTGAAGACGACATCCTGCAAAAGTCTGGTTGGCGGATGCGGACACCGACGCTCGTTGTGCATTTTCCAAACGAGGGGATCGACGCATCGACCGGTAGCAGTCATGCAGAACTGCTTCTATCAGTATGACACACTTGTGCAAATTTGCCGTCAGCGCCGTGGCGCGCCGTTTAGAAATTGCCTGAAGTGAGCCACTCTTCAAGGATCTCGGTGTAACGAATCACTTCTGCGAGCGCAACCTGTTCATCGTGCTTATGGGCAAGCAGCGGATCTCCCGCACCAAAATTCACGGCGGGAACACCTAGCTGCGAGAAACGGGCCACGTCGGTCCACCCGAGCTTGGCGAGCGGTTCCTTTCCCACACGTTGCCGGACGAAGTCCGAGAGGCTCACTGCCATCGGCGTGCTCATGCCCGGGCGGGCGGGTGCTGATTCATCTTTCATCTCATAGTCGTAGCCGGCAAAGATCCCTTCTGCACCCACCATGAGAGCCTCGGCCTGCTCCAGAGTTTTGTCGGGGGCAAAGCGGTAGTTGATATGCACGCGGCATTCGTCGGGAATGATATTGGTGCCCTTCCCTCCGCTGATGAGAGTGGCATTCAGCCCCTCGCGGTACTCGAGCCCATCCACCGTCACGGTGCGAGCCTCATAATCATTGAGCTTGTTGAGGATGTCCGCTGCCCTGTGAATGGCGTTGACTCCTTTCCACGAGCGTGCGGAATGGGCGGCGACGCCATGGGTGATGACATCGAAACGGATGCTGCCATTGCAACCGGCCTCTATTCCCGTTGACGTCGGCTCTCCGACAATGGCGAAATCCGCCTGAATCCAGTCCGGATTGTCCGCGACGACGCGACGCAGGCCGTTCTTCTCGGCAACAACCTCTTCGTGATCGTAGAAAATGTAGGTGATGTCGGCCTCTGGTTGCGTGAGCGTGGCCGCCAGATACAAGAAAACAGCGACCGAAGCCTTCATATCGGTGGACCCTCTGCCCCAGAGGACATCGGCGTTCTCTTCCGTCGTGGCCGCGGCCACCTCCGGGAGAACTTCAGGGTCGGAAGGCGTAAGCCAGCGGGGAGGGAAATTATCGATGACGGGAACCGTATCGATATGACCTGCGAGAATGATCCTCCGAGACCGATAAAGATGGGTACGGGCGATCACCGTATCCCCGTTGCGCATCACCTCAAGATGAGGGCAATCGCGCAGATACGCCTCCACCACGTCGGCGAGCGCCGTCTCGTGATCCGACACTGAGAAGGCGGCGACCGTCTCCCACAGAAGATTCTTCAGAGACACCGAACGGGACGAGGAAACAAGGCTCTTTTTTAACATTTCTCCATGGTATCTTCCATTGTGTTGCAATCAATCGCCTGAGACGAAACACCTGTTTGCCGTTGCGTGGTGCAATGATGAAGGAAAACCACTACGCGAAGGAATGTTGTGCCAGGTCTTATCTCAGCTATGGAGGGCTTTGCCGTCATCGGCATCGTCATTTTCGTGGGTTATATCGCCGCGCGAATGCGCATCGGCGGCCCAGATGCACAGATGGTGCTCAATCGTTTCAGCTTTTTCGTTTCGAGCCCCTGTCTGATGTTTTCCATTCTCTCGAAACAGCCTCTCGGCGAAATCTTTCACCCCAGTCTGCTGGTCGCTTTCGTCAGCGCAGCGGTGGTCGGTGCGATTTTCGTGGGGCTCAACGCGGTGAAATTCCATATGGACGCCGCTGACTGCACCATTGGCGCGCTTAATTCCCTCTACTTGAACTCAAACAACATCGGCTTGCCTGTGGCGACATACATTCTGGGGAATCCTGCGCTGGTCGCTCCCATTCTGGTGATGCAGCAGGCGGTCTTCACCCCAGTGGCATTGACCGTCCTCGACGTGACCACCAAGGGCAAGGTTTCCGCAAAAGCCATCCTGACACAGCCCTTGCACCAGCCGCTTCTCATCGGGTCCTTGGGCGGTATTCTCGTTTCGGCGATCAGCATGAAACTGGGGTGGTACCCGATTCCGAACTTCCTCTTCGACCCCATCGACATGATCGGGGATTCGGCCGTGCCGCTGATCCTCATGGCCTTCGGTATGTCGCTGCACGGCAGCAAGCCAATGAGGAAAGAGACCAACCGTCTCGCCACCGTCACCGTCGCAGTTCTCAAGAACGTCGTCATGCCGATCGTCGCCTTCGTCATTGCGTATTTCGTGATGGGTTTCCGCGGCACCGTTCTCTACGGTTGCGTTGTGCTGGCGGCCCTGCCGACCGGACAGAACGTGTATAACTACGCTGCCCGGTACAACGTGGGCCTCACCTTCGCCCGCGACGGCATTCTTCTCAGCACGATGACATCGCCGGTGTTCATCGCCGTTATCGCCGCCCTATTGAGCTGATTGAGCTGAGCGTTCCTCACCAAGCATCTGCTGGGAAATCTCCTGAAGCCGGGTTTGGAAATGCGGCCAGTCGTCGCCGAAATAACTGAGCAGCTTATAGGAGGACACCTTTTCGAACGGAACCCACTGAACCTCTGTGCTCTCGTCGTCATTGGCACGGGGACTCACCGAGTGTCCCGGCTTCTCGAACGCCAAGACGGTGGTATAGCTCCACGGACCGTGGTCTTCCTTGTAGGAGCCGACGATCTCAATGTCCTCGGCCCGCAGATTTGCCTCTTCGAAGCTCTCGCGCAAGGCACCTTCGAGTGCGTTTTCGCCGTCGGCGATCGCACCTCCGGGAGTTCCCCACTTGCCACCTTCCACGCTCCACGCGGAACGGTGCTGCAAAACGATGTCAGTCACTTTCCCCGTCTCGGCGTTACGGCGTGCCAGAAGGACACCCGCTGCCCCATTGACACCCCAGTGGCGTTTGCCACACGCGCAGTCCACCCAGCCATCGCCCGGCTGATGCACGTTCTTCTCGGGAGCGGAAGAATTATCCAGATTGGGAGCCAGCGTGTCCTTGCGTGTCACGTTCCATAGCTCGGGCCATGAGACATCGAAGCGATTGAACAGTTTGCGCACCAGTGGCAGACTTAGGCCGATAACGCCATGAGGATCTCCCGAAACCGACTCTATGAATGCGCCGCCAAAGCCTTCCAAGGTGAAGGACCCTGCCACTTCAAGCGGTTCTCCCGTTCTCAGGTAGGCCTCAATCTCCTCATCCGAATAATCGGCGAAGGTGACTTGGGCCATGCTCACGGCACGTTCTTCCTTGCCTGATGCCAGATCGATGAGGGTATGCCCCGTCCACAGAACCCCGCGCTGGCCACGCATGGTCTTAAGACGCTCGCGGGCGGTGGGGACATCGTGCGGTTTGCCGTAGGAGACGCCGCTAAGTTCGAACATCGAATCGCACCCCAGAATGAACGGTCCTTTTTCCAGTCCGAGAAGACCGGTGTCCTTGGTGAGCGCCGTGGAGAGAGGCTCCACTTCCCTCGCCTGTCCTTCGTCGGACTCCAGCGGATGAACCGTCACCCGCTCGCCTTCCGCGCTCTGCGCGGCTTCCTTCATCGCCTGGAACGTCTGAGCAACGGCACGGGCCTTCAGTCCAGAAAGGAACAAAACCCGCTGCTCGGTAGGAACTTCCGCTACCGGCAGGTCTGAATCGGCCGCCAATTTCTCCACTGCAGACTCTTCATCCACCTGAGAAACACGAACGGTGGGACAAATGCCAGCATGGAAAAGAAGGTCACACCTCGGGCGGGACTTCGATGCAAGAATGAGTGGAATCGTCACAGTTTTTCCTCCTTCGAAATCGCCACACCACGGGAATCAATCTTCACTGGGAGCATTTTCCAACGTCCCGTGGAGATCCACTCCTGTTGGGTGACCTCTCGAATCTGATCATCAGCTGCCGAGCTGTGGAAAACAAGAACACACGGCCCCGCGCCTGAAATGGCGGCAGCATACCCACGTGAACGCAGATGCGTCATCAACTGCCATGAGTCGGGCATCAAGTCTTTCCGATAATCCTGATGCAGTCTATCTTCCGTCGCGCTGAGAAGTACGGCATTCGTCTCAGGGCCGGGAGCGGAACCCAAAGCAGAGGGCAGCACAGCAGCACGTGCAATGTTGCGTATGGCGTCCTCGTAGGAAACTTTCCCTGGAAGAACCGTTCGCGCCGTCTTCGTCGACAGCGTCGCCTCCGGAATGAACATGTAGACATGAATGGCACCATCGACGGGATACGTCACGGTGTGGAAACCGTCCGAAAAGCCGTTGATGACTTCAGGGTATTCCCTTCGAACCGTCAATTTGGGCGACGTGGCACCGGATTGTTCATCAAGCACCGACAGAGGAATGTCCGTTGCGGCCTCAAAGTTCCATGAGACCGTCAGACCTCCGTAGACGGCAGGCGCCACGTTGTCGGGATGCCCTTCCATCTGTGCGGCGACGTTGAAAATGAAGTCTTTGCCCAGATCCGTTCGCCCGGAAAAAGCCACTGCCGCAGACACGCCGGCGACGATGGCCGACGCGGAGGAACCCATCCCTCGGGACTGCGGAATGCGATTGTGCGCCTCCATATGCAAGCCTGTCTGTGGCAGACCCAGAATCTCCTGCGTCTGACGCAGGGCTCGCACGATGAGGTGCCTCTCATCACGAGGGAGCGTGCCCTCGCCTTCGCCGTAAATGGAAATGCTGACTTCCGAAGAAGCCACCGCCTCCACGGTTATCTCATCCCGAACCTCCAACGCCAGCCCCATGGAATCAAAACCGGGGCCCAGATTGGCACTGGTGGCAGGAACCGATACCCTGACACGGCTTGACGTATATTGCACAGCTTCCCCTCCTCACTCCTATACGAAGTGCTGCTCACAAGGCTCTCTCGCTTGCAAGCAGCACTGAATTCAACACTTACAGGTCGAGGATTTCTGCCGCTTCCTTCTCGTCAACAGAGATCTTGGTCGGCGTGACCTCGACACCGTCCAAGCCACGCACGGCCCACTGTGGATCCTTCAGACCATGACCCGTCACTGTGATGGAAATGGTGGCTCCCGCGGGAACCTGTCCGGCCTTTGCCTTCTTGATGAGACCCGCGACTCCTGCTGCGGAGGCGGGTTCGACGAAAATACCCGCCTTGGTGCTGAGCAGCTCGTGCGCTTCAAGGATCTCTTCGTCCGTCACTGATTCAATGACGCCCTTGGACTCGTCCCTTGCGGCCTCCGCCTTCTTCCAGGAAGCGGGGTTTCCGATGCGGATGGCGGTGGCAATGGTCTCCGGCTTCTCAACGACATGGCCGAGAACGATGGGAGCAGCGCCTGCTGCTTGGAATCCCCACATCTTGGGAAGCTTGGTCGTCTTGCCCGCCTCGTTGTACTCCTTGTAGCCTTTCCAGTATGCGGTGATGTTGCCGGCGTTGCCGACTGGAAGGCAGTGGATGTCGGGAGCGTCGCCGAGCTCGTCGACGATTTCGAAGCTAGCGGTTTTCTGTCCCTCGATACGCGCGGGGTTGACGGAGTTGACGAGTTCAACCGGGTAATCGGTTGAAAGCTTACGGGCCAAGTCGAGGCAGTCGTCGAAGTTTCCTTCGACCTGCAGAAGATGAGCTCCTGCTGCAATGGCCTGCGACAGCTTGCCCATTGCGATCTTTCCGTCAGGGACGAGAACGGCACATTGAAGGCCCGCACGCACCGCGAAGGCGGCAGCGGAAGCGGACGTGTTGCCGGTGGAGGCGCACACCACCGCTTTGGCGCCCTTCGCCTTGGCATTGCTCATGGCAGCCGTCATGCCGCGGTCCTTGAAGGAACCCGTCGGGTTCACTCCCTCGTACTTGACGAAGACACGCGAGGCCCCTGTCAGCTCTTCCAGGAACGGTGCACGCAGGAAGGGAGTCCCGCCTTCACGCATAGTGACGAGTGCATCGCCCAGATTGCTCGCCTTGAGGTAGTCGGGCATGAATTGTTCATATTCTTTGAGAACACCTTGCCAAAGATGTGCCATCTTGTTCCCTTCGTGCGGCCGTCTGAACGACCTTGAATTTCTTTTGTCGCTTTACGTCACTGATGAGAGGACTGAATCAGTCCTCGAAAATTCGCATGATTGACAACACGGATTGTATCGGTACGAGATTGTCCAAGTCTTTCGCCGTCTCATGAACGGACTTTTCGGAGACGACGTGCGTGGTGATCCACAGCTCGTTATACCCGTCCTTGTCCTTGAGCTGGAGCTGTGTCACGGCCTTGATGCTGATGCCGTGGTTGGCGAAAGTCTGCGACACCTTTGCCAGGACGCCCGGCGCGTCAAGAACCAGAACGCGCATGACGAAGCTCGACTCGTCCTCATCGCCCTCCAGAATCGGCAGGTTGGCATACAGCGGTATGTCCGGACCAAGGCTGCCGTGTGAGAGGTGACGAGCCTCACTCACCACGTCGCCCACCACAGCGGAGGCGGTGGGAGCACCACCCGCGCCCTGACCGTAGAACATGAGGTCTCCCGCGGCTTCCGCCTCGACGAACACCGCGTTGAAGCTTCCGTGGACGGCTGCCAGAGGGTGGTTGAGAGGAATCATGGCCGGATAGACTCCTGCCGTAATCCCCTTCTCCGTACGTGTGACGACGGCCAGAAGCTTGATGACGCGGTTCAGCGCCTTTGCGGCGGCGATGTCGCTCGCAGTGACATGTGAGATGCCCTCGGTGCGAACATCGTCCATCCGCACGTCCGTGTGGAAGGACAGGCAGGCGATGATGGCGGCCTTCGCGGCGGCGTCAAAACCTTCGATGTCCGCGGTGGGATCCGCCTCGGCGAAGCCCTTCGCTTGTGCATCCTTCAACGCCTCATCGAAGGTGATGCCCTTGAGCGTCATCTCATCGAGAATGTAGTTCGTGGTGCCGTTGACAATGCCCATCACACGGTTCACGCGGTCCCCCACCAGGGATTCACGCAGAGGACGAACGATCGGAATGGCCCCACCTACCGCGGCTTCGAAATAGATGTCGACGCCGTTTTCCGCTGCCGCCTTGTACAGTTCCGGTCCATGCGTGGCCAACAAGGCTTTGTTAGCGGTCACGACGGAGGCACCGGAATTCAATGCCTTCAATAAAAGGGTTCGTGCAGGCTCGATGCCGCCGATCAACTCAATCACGATGTCCGCACGCGTCACCAGCTCTTCGGAGTTCGTCGTGAGCAATGACTTGTCAATCCAAGGGACCGTGACCTCATCGGGGTCGAGAACGGAGACTCCCACCAGCTGCATCGGTCTGCCAATGCGAGCCGAAAGATCTTGTGCCTGCTCGACCAGCAAGCGCGCGGTCTGCGACCCCACAGTGCCTGCGCCCAAAAGTGCTACGCGGATGGGCGTGGCGGCCTCCCGAGGCGAAACGACGTGCGACATATAACCCCTTTCATGATGGGATCCGAATTCTCCCATCGTACGTTGAAAAGATGACATATTACTGGAAATTGTCTCTTTTTCAGCCCATATCCAGAGAGAGAAGGTCGGTAATGGTCTCACGGCGAAGCATGACATGGGCCTCGCCCTCGTCATTCACCAGACCGGGAACGTCGGTGTCTGCAGCAGCGGCCTTCGCACTGCTCACCGCGACAACGCCAGGACGCAATGCCTGATTGTAGTTACTCGCCATGGTGCGTCCGTAGGCGCCCGTAACCGGAATCGCAAGAAGATCGCCACGAGTGATGTCCGCAGGCAACTGCACATTGTGGACCAGAATGTCTCCGGACTCGCAATGCATGCCGACGACGCGGCACCGAGTCGTTTCGTCACTGCCGGAACGGTTGGCAAGGACCGCCGTGTATTCAGCGTCGTAGAGTGCCGGGCGGATGTTATCGCTCATGCCACCGTCGACCGAAACATACGTGCGAGTGGTGCCGTCACTGAGATGGACCGGCTTCACCGTTCCCACCGTGTACAGCGTCACGCCGGCGGGTGCCACGATCCAGCGGCCAGGCTCGAACGAGACCACAGGTAGGGGAAGGCCACTGCGACGGCTTTCCTCGTGCATCGCTGCGGCAATGTCGCCCAGCGTCTCCTCGATGTCCATCGACTCGTCATCGTCAAGATAGGCGACGGAATAGCCACCACCCAGATCGACCTCCGGGAGAATGAATCCATCCGTGGCCCAGAAGGCCTCGCGCAAACGCAGAATCCTGCCGGCAGCCTCGATGAAGGCGTCTGCGGAATGGATCTGTGAACCAATGTGGGAATGGATTCCAACGAGTTCCAAGTCTTCCGACTGTGACTGGATGTCCTTGAGAACGGCGAGCGCCGGCCCTTCTGCGATGGCGTCGAGGCTGAGCTGCGAACCGTCATGTGCACTCGCATCGGACTCGTCGCCCTCCACTGCGGTATCCGTGGCACCGGCAGCGAGCAGCGGAATTCCGAATTTCTGGTCCTCGTGCGCCGTCGAAATGTATTCGTGCCCACCGGCATGAATGCCTGTGGTGACGCGAACCATGACCTTCGCACGCTTCCCAAGGCGATGCGCAATCCGTGCAATGCGTGCGGGCTCGTCGACGGAGTCGACGACGATCTTGGAAAACTCTTTACTCACGGCGAGCTCAATTTCCTCGTCGGTCTTGTTGTTGCCATGCAGAACGAGCGAACGCCCCGGCACCCCTGCCGCGAGCGCAATGCGCATTTCGCCCATGGTGCAGGTGTCCACATGGAGACCCTGCTTCACCACTTCGCGCACCACTTCCTTGCTGAGAAAAGCCTTCCCGGCAAAACTCACCTCGATGGTGGAAGTGGAAAACGCCTTTTGGGCGGCGTCGCGGAAACGGCGAGCACGGTTGACGACCTCATCCATGTCGAGGACGTACAGCGGCGAGCCGAAGGAGTCGAGCAGTTGTGCGGCACTGAAACCATGCAGGCTCAGAACGCCGTCAGCCATGCGGGCGGACGCCGGCCAGATTGCGGAGAGACCAGTTGCAGTTGGGTTTGTCGTCATCTTTTCCTCACTCACATCTTGTCGGGTGCATTCACAGCAAGAAGACTGAGACCGTTTTCAATCACCTGCTGGGCGGCATCGTTCAGTTTGAGACGGGCTGCGCTGCGTTCCGGAGAGGGGTTTTTGGCGATTGCGCGCTTCTCCGCCTCTGCTCCGTTTCTCTGCTCCGCACCCGTCAGCTCCATGGGGACCACGCGTTCCGAGGCGTACCACTTGTGGTATTTCCCGGCCAGATCCTCCAGATAGTGCGCGATGCGGTGGGGCTCGCGCAGATCCGCAGCCGTGGAGACGACGCTGGGATACAGGGCCAGTTGGGCAAGCAGCTCGGAATCGGCGCCCGTCTCGAGCAGCGCCAGGTCCGCACCCTCCACGGTGATCCCGGCAGCCGCTGCGTTGCGATCCACGTTCTTGGAACGGGCATGCGCATACTGCACGTAATACACAGGATTCTCGTTGGTGTGGGAGGCGAGGACGTCGAGATCGATGTCAATGGACTGGTCGTAGCTGGAACGCGCCAAAGAGTAGCGCGCCGCATCCACGCCCACAGCCTCGACGAGATCGTCGATGGTTACCACGTTGCCTGCGCGCTTGCTCATGCGAACGGCCTTGCCATCCTTCATGACGTTGACCAACTGACCGATGAGAATCTGCATGTTCGTGCCCGGCTCGTCGCCGAAAGCGGCACAGGCGGCCATCATGCGGCCGATGTAGCCGTGATGGTCGGCGCCCAGCATGTAGATGGCCACATCACAGGGGTCAACTGCGCGGTGACGCTTGTTGACGTAGTAGGCAAGATCGGCGGCAAAGTAGGCGGCATGGCCGTCGGATTTGATGATGACCCTGTCCTTGTCATCGCCGAACTTGGTGGAGGCGAGCCACGTGGCTCCGTCCTTTTCGTAGATGTTGCCCTTGGCGCGCAGCTGTGCGATGGCCTTGTCGACCTCGCCGTCCTCGTAGAGGCTGTTCTCGTGGAACCACACGTCAAAGGGAACACGGAACTGCTTCATCGACTCCTGAATTTCAGCGAACATCATGGGAACTGCGCGCTTGCGGAACTCCTCACGCTGCTCGGAATCGCCCTCTCCCTCGGGGGTCTCGATACGCGGCAGCGACAGAACATCGACACCTTCGGCGGCAGCTTCGTCGATGACGCGCTGGGCGATCTCATCGATGTAGGCGCCCTTATACCCGTCTTGCGGCGCCTCTTCGTGGTGGGCCGCTGCAACGAGGGATTTGGCGAAGCGATCAATCTGAGTGCCGTGATCGTTGAAATAGTATTCGCGGACGACCTTCGCACCATTCGCCTGCAGCACGCGCGCCATCGAGTCGCCGACGGCGGCCCAGCGTGTTCCGCCGATGTGAATCGGTCCGGTCGGGTTTGCGGAGACGAATTCCAGGTTGAGTGTTTTTCCCTGGAGATGGTCGTTTGTGCCGAAGGCCGCGCCCTCGGAAAGAATTGAATCGACCACTGCTGCAGCAGACGCCGCGTTCAAAGTGATGTTGATGAAGCCGGGACCTGCGATCTCAACCGCAGCGATGCCTGCATCCTCCCGCAGACGTGCAGCAATGGCCTCCGCGAGAACGCGAGGTGCCATACCCGCCTTTTTGCCCAGCTGAAGGGCGATGTTGCTCGCCCAGTCACCGTGTGCCCGGTCTTTCGGGCGCATGACTGCGGCAGCATCTGGACTCGGAACCTGCTCGGCGGTCAAGCTGCCTGCCTGACCTGAGGTCACGAGTGATTGAACAATGGAACTGATAAGGGAACTCAGCGCTTCTGGACTCATTCTGCCCAGTCTAGTAGACGCTGTGACACGAGGCCGAAACCTGAATTCCCTCTATGGCTCACTTCTCAGAGTGCGGCGATGGCGTCGATTTCGACGAGTGCGCCCGGCTTGGGAATGACATTGCTTCCGAAGGCGACGCGAGAAGGCTTGATAGGGCCGATGAACTTCGCGTACACGGAGTCAACGCTCGAAAAGTCGGCGACGTCGCTCAAGTAGATGGTGACCTTGACGATGGAGTCCACGGAAGAACCGGCCTCCTTGAGAATTGCACCGATGTTCTTGAGCGCTTGCTCCGCCTGCTCCGCCGCGGATTCTCCCGCGAGTTCGCCGGTGGTGGGGTTGAGGCCCAGCTGCCCGGAAACGAAAACAAAGCCGTTCGCCGCAACCGCCTGGCTGTACGCACCCAATGCCGTGGGAGCGTTGGATGTTGATACTGCACGCAATTCTGCCATTGCACATCTCCAAATCTTGAAGGGAACACACCAATCGACTAGCACTATACCCACCGTCGATGAACAGAACAGGAGAATTCCATAAACTCCGCCTTGGAGAAAACGACAACCCAGAATCTGCTTGTCAGAAGCTGCATGCATAAGGGTGGGCCCGAAGAGATTCGAACTCTCGACCTTTCGCTCCGGAGGCGAACGCTCTATCCAGCTGAGCTACGGACCCAAACAGCCTTTTTAGCTTATCACTCGCCCAGACACCGGGCTCGCTGTGGCGCGAACACGGGCATGCCGCGCTTTCCCACCGTAGGATGGTGCACATGGAGGCCACCATGGATGACGACTTCAGCG
Organism: Bifidobacteriaceae bacterium; assembly: GCA_022650895.1. Classification (GTDB taxonomy): domain Bacteria; phylum Actinomycetota; class Actinomycetes; order Actinomycetales; family Bifidobacteriaceae; genus JALCQC01. The sequence continues at coordinate 25,352 of JALCQC010000018.1, forward strand.
ACTACGAGTACGAACGCCGCTTCTACTGCCGGGAATTCCCCGTAGAACTGCGCAACGGGAACACTCCCACGCTCATCGTGCAGAGCTATTACGTCCACGAGGACAGCTTCGCGCTTCGTGTACGGCTTCAATCCGACTACGTGGACACAATGATGTCCCGCGACACCGATGCCCTCACAACGCTGGAGCGCTGGCGAGGAGCCTTCACACGCGCCTTCGTCACCGTCAAAGGCCCCGCCGTGAAGGGCATGCGGTATGAGGCGGAACGCCCCATCGACCCCGACATCGCCTGCGAGCTGGTGCTACGTGGCGGCTCCCCCATCGTGAAGAACCGCTATTCCGTCTGGCTCGGAGAGGACGGGTGGAGCATCGACGTCTTCGGCGGGATGAACCATCCGCTCATCGTGGCGGAGGCCGAGCGCAGCGGCCCGGTCACCAACCTCGAGATTCCCAGTTTCTGCACCACCGAGATCACTGATCAGGCTCGCTTTTCGAATGATTCTCTCGCTGCTCGCCCCTTCAGCGAATGGCGCGGCGACTTCAACAAGGAACTCGGTGAAAAGGGTCCCCGCTTCCTTCAGGGATTCGGGCAGAACCGTCATCTGCCCCATCACGGCTGACCTGCGGGACTTTTAGTACTTACCGCCAGACGGCACGCCAGCAGGGCAACCCTTCAGTACATCAGTGTGGAAATGCGCTGACGGGCGTGCTTCACACGTGCATCATCGGCCGGCAGCATCGGGAAATACGACACCAGACGCTCGCGCACGGCATCGAGCTGATCCCTATGAGCCGCTGCAAAGTCCAGCAGACGCCCAAAGGCATCGTCAACCTGACCGCCGATCATGTCGACGTCGGCGACGGCGAACTGAGCCTCAACATCATCCGGTTTATCGGCGGCATTCGCACGCACCTCACGAACATCCGCATCGGCGGAACGAGCCAACAGAACAGCTTTCGCATACTCTCGCTGTGCCAGGTCATCATGAGGATTCGCCTCAAGCACCTTCTTGTACTCCTGAGCCGCACCGGCGAAGTCACGCTGGGCCGCGAGCGCATGTGCCTGCTGATGTGCCGGTGGAACCTGCTCTTCGTCGGGAGCGGATTCGGTCTCATCGCCACCGTCAGGGCCGGACGCCAAAGGCGCGGAACCCGTCACCCCGGACTGCTGGGCCACGGCGATGACCTGCGGAATAAGATTTTCGACGACTTCGCCCAGCTCCTGATCGGAGGGAAGGCCCTGGAAGATCGGCATAGGACGGCCCGCCACCAAAGCGAACAGCGCCGGAGCGCCCTTCACACGCAGCGCCTGCGCGATCGAAGGATATGTCGCGATGTCGATACGGCTGAGCTGGATCTTGCCGTTCTGGTCATTGACGGCGTCAGCCAGTCTTCTGGCGAGTGGGAACAGACGGTCATCGGTAGGAATCCACAGCAGGACCAGCACCGGGTAGGTGGTCGAAGTCTCCACCACTGCCTGGAAGCTTGATTCCGTGGTGTCGATGACGTATTTGCCCGCTGGAGGAGCACCGCCCGCCTGCCCCGGCTCCGCATCTACCTTGTGCTTGAGTGCGGTGAGATCCACTGCGCCCGCCAAAGAAATTCCTGGGTTGAACTTCTGATCAGCCATGTTCCACCTCTCCAGATTCTGTGCGTCGTCTCCGCGACGCATTTATTGCTTATGTATCTCTGTGCCTATGTTACGAAGTGCGTGCTGGCTACGCGCCGGCACGAAGCGCTGCTTCACTACTTCACTGCCTCCACCTTGACGGGCTGGCGTTCGGCACCCACGGCCTCGATTTTCGCGGTCGAGGAGGCTGGCGGAATGTAGAGCGCGACCACATTGACATAGGTCACGCGCATCTTCGACGTGTAGTCGTCCTTGCCGTACAGGGCCTTCTCAGCGTCCGAAGCGGGCTGTGACTCACGTCCCTCTCCTGCCGAGCGGTCCCACACCGAGTCGATCTGGGCAACCACCAAATCGCCACCGTCCGCGGTGCGCATCACTTTGGCGGTATCAGTGTTTGCGGTGAAAGTCTGGGACTGCGATCCCTTGTTCGCCTCCACGCCCTTCTGCACCGAGTCCGTAAGATCTGCGAGTTCGGTGCGCAGTTGGTCGCTGGTGAACGTATCGGCATACTCGGACTTGTCGGCCTTCTGCAGCAGATCCGCGTACATGGTGAGGGCCTTCTCCGGTGTGGCCACCAACCCCGTATCCTTCAGGGTTCCGGTTTTCGCACCGATGGAGGGGATGGGGAACTTCGGCAGACTCACTCCCGAGAACAGCCGCACCAGTCCCCACAGCTTGTAGTTACTGCGGGCGGAGCTTTGGTTGAGAACGAGAAGGCGTTCGGACTGCTGGTCCTCGGTGGTGGACGTAATGGTGTAGATGAAGCGGGGCCACCCAGTGGTGACCGGCAAAACGGTCTGCCGAATATCCTTCGGAATCGTCATCTTGGCGTCCTTGGTGCCTGTTTCCTTGACGATCTTGAGCTGGCTCGTGCGCACTTGGAGCGCCGGCCCCTCAACTCTTTCGGAAAGCTTTTTGGTATCCTCGGCTTTATCGGCCGCCTCGATCACGGAAAGGATGTTTGATTCGATTTTCTTTTCCTGTGCCTCGGTGACGCTCGGCGTTGCTTGTTCGCTCGAGGTGGAGTCTGTCTCCGGCTGCGGGACGAAAGTGTCGCATCCCGACAGTCCCACGACAAGAGCCGCGCTGAGTGCGAGAGCTACGCCGCCTTGTGCGATGCGGCGATGCGAATTTCGGCGAGAGCCATTCTGGGTGTGGCGAGAATCAGTCATTATCGTCACCTTCCTCTGGTTTCGTCTGTTTGTGTGGCGAATCTTCGCCCAGTCGTTCCTGAGCGAGTCGCGCAAAGTATTCTTCCATGGCATCCTGTGTGGAGGATGGGGATTTCTGCTCTTGTTGGCGAGCGACCATATTGACTTTCTGCACATCCACGATGGCGGGCGACTCCGTCTGATCCGAGGACGAGGCGTCTGCTTTCGCATCAGCATGCGTTCCTGCGTTCTTCTTCTTGAAGAAGGACTCGCGCACACCGCGATGCCCCGTGTCTTTCCGGTGTGAGGTCTTGTGCTTGTGGTGCTCGGATTCGATGTGGTCGTGCACCCATCGCGGCGAATCGAGCCCACCTGCGCCCTCAACCACCTGCGTGGCATCAAGGTCGCCTGACGCTGCTGCCGCGGAACGTGCTCGTTCTGCCCGCTGCTTCCGTCTGCGCTCGGGAACCAGCGAGAACACCGTCGCACAGAGAGCGGCCGCGATCACCAGAAGGATTCCCAAGAAAATGAGAGGAGTGCTGAGATCGAGAACCGTGGTACGCACCCATGTCAGCGCGAGTGTGACGTCCTTACCCTCCGTCTCAGAGGCTGCGGCATCCGGATTCGTATCCACGATGAGGGACTGATCGGTATCAGTCGCCTTCCAATTCACCGAGACGGAACCTTCTCCGCACTTTGTGGTGTACCACATATCCGAATCCTCAAGCGTCAGGGCGGACTCATTGGAATCGTCTGCGGCATCTGCCGACGACCCGTCGGAATTGGAAGAGGACGCGGAATCAGAAGCGGCCTGCGCCCTGCTTGTCGTCAACTCACTCCAGCTGGTAAGGCCTTCCACACGCGTGTAACTGTCGGAGGCAAGCCATCCCGCAACATCCTGGGAACTGCCTACTGCGAGACAGATCTTGTCCGAAGCGGTTGCCGCCTTCACGGAGATGCCCACCTGTTCGTTTCCCAGAGGCAAGACTCCGGGATCCGTTGCGATGTACCGCGTCTGCGTACTCGCCGTGGCGCGCGCGGTGGGATCAGGCTTCCACATCGTTGCCGTCAGCCATGCAAAAATGCCACACACCACCGCAAGCCCGACAAGAATGGGGGCAACGATGAAGCGGAGAACCTTCACATACTTCGGCTTTTGTGGCTTTTCGACGGCATCGGTCTGCGGAGTCTCCTCCTGAGGAGACTCCGAAACGTCGCCGTCAATTTCCTGGGGCACAGAAGTCTGTTTGTCCATAGCCTCACCATTTTACCGGTATGTCCCCACTTCCTTCAAAGTGAGAAGATTCTGTGGTTCCGTGGAGATCCAAGCAACTCTTCGGGAACACCCACTACGCTGAGATGAATGAATATAAAAAAGCATCGCAGTATCCTCTCAATTCTGGGAGCTAGCGCGGTGAGTGCGGCCCTGTGCCTCTCGCTGAGCGCCTGCGGAGATTCCAGTTCCTCCTCCTCGTCCTCCGACAGCTCCACGAGCTCGAATTCCTCTTCTAGCTCAACGGAAAAGCTCGGAAAACTCAGCGGCGTCACCGCAACCGGAACCCCGGGCAAGAAGCTCGACGTAAAAATCGACAAGCCCCTGACCATCAAGACCAACTCTTACGCAGTGCTGCAGAAAGGTCACGGAACGGCCGTAAAGTCCGGTCAGCGCGTCTGTCTGCAAGCGGTCGTCTACAATGCCCGCACCGCCGAGCAGCTCGTTTCGACCTGGGAAGACAACACTCCCGACTGCTCATTGACGCTTGATTCCACCATCTCGTCCTCGTATCTGAAGATTTTTGAAGGCGCTGCGATGAACACGACCATCGCCTTCGGCATGCCTGCCGATACTTCGTCATCGTCGTCCTCCTCGTCATCGTCATCCGATTCGACGAGCTCGAGCGACGCGTATGTCTACGTTGAGACGCTCGTCTCCGCAACCACTGATCCGACACGCGCCAAAGGCGAAGCGGTGACGGATATTCCCAGCGAGCTGCCGAAAGTCACCTTGGGCAAGAACGGCAAACCGTCTCTGGATATGAACGGGTACAAGGCAACCAAGAAGCTCGTTGCCCAGACACTGATTAAGGGCACCGGCGCAAAGGTGACCAAGACCAGCAACCTGCGCGTTCACTACACCGGCTGGCTCACTACGGGTAAGCAGTTCGACTCCTCATGGACCGATGGGACTCCGCTTGACGTCAGCCTTGCCAGCGGCGTCATCAAGGGCTGGACCCAGGGTCTTGCCGGACAGACCGTCGGCTCCCAGGTGCTGCTGATCATTCCACCGAGCTTGGGCTATGGCAGCACGGCTCAGGGTAGCATTCCGAAGAATTCCACCCTCGTCTTCGTGGTGGATATTCTCGCCGCGTACTGATTCATCGCTGGGCAGGGGCCAGACCGTCCCTGTTTCCCCATGCATCGATCGCGTAAAGGTGAGGCCCCGCAGTACTCAAGAGAAGCGCTGCGGGGCCTCATTATGTCTTCAACGTGTGGCTGATGTTTTGATTGAAATGCTGGAATGACTCAGCTGTCTAAAATGACTCGGTCGGGCCTGCGCCCTGGATGCCGTAGGAACTCAGAACAAGGTGAGATCTGAGTTTTCGGTACCCTTCATCTCGTCGTAGTCAAGGATGAGGCATTCGAAACCTCGGTCCTCCGCGAGCGTTCGAGCCTGCGGAGAAATGGTCTGCGCGGCAAAAATCCCGCGTACCGGGGTCAGCAAAGGGTCCCGGTTGAGCAATTCGCAATACCGCGTGAGCTGCTCCACTCCGTCGATGCCGCCGTGACGCTTGATTTCAATGGCGACGTTGTGTCCCTCACTGTCCACAGCCATGATGTCCACCGGGCCAATGGCGGTCGGGTATTCGCGACGTACCAACCGCGAGCCCTGCCCGATGCGCTCGATCTGCTCGGCCAAGTACCGTTGCAGCTGGTCCTCCACGCCCTCCTTCACAAGGCCGGGGTCAAGCCCCAGATCGGAAGAGATGTCATATTCGACGTCATAGAGCTTCACGGTGAGAACGTCCGACGACTTCTGCGCATGGACGTCAAGAATTTTGCAAGGAGTATGGCCTTCGTCATTGACGTCGATGGCCTCGGACCGCTCCGCCTCGTCGGCGGACAGGTCTCGCTCTTTCAGCGTGCAGGGAGCTGCCATCCAATTGAGTGGCTTGTAGGATCCCAGCTCCGAAAAGATGAGACAGCTGCAGTCGGCCTTGATGAGGATGACGCGCTTCGCATAGGGAAGACTCGCGTTGAGACGACCGGAATACTCCGCGGAACAGGTAGCAACGATAATACGCACAGAAACAGCCTACAAAATCACTCCTACTTGGCAACACACGAGTTACGAAAAAGGCGGTTGCGAGGAATTCCTCGCAACCGCCTTTTAATGAGGCGTAGCACCCGTATTGGGTTACACTTCGGCTTTTTACTTAGCCTCACCCTTCGTGCACTGCTCCACCGCAATGGTGAGTTTGTTGGAATCGAACGCGGCAAAACCGTCGTTGACTTCGAAATACACGTCATCGCCCTGCGTCGGCTTCACACGAACCTCACCCTTCGCCACCACGGTGAGAATTGGCTCGTGGTTAATGAGAATGCCCATGCCACCCGACTGAGCGGGAATCACGGCATACGTCGCCTCCCCCGACCACACAGGGCGGTCGGCGGCAACGAGGTTCACCTTAAAGGAGGTTGAAGAATCGCTCATTTCGTACCGAATTCCTCTTGCAGATCGTGCCACTTCTTCTCGAGGTCATCGATACCGCCGATGCCGGAGAAGGCCTGCTCTGGTACCTCGTCATAGACGCCGTCGCAGATGCGAGTGAAGGCTTCGATGGTCTCGTCGGCGGGAACGTAGGAACCCGGACGACCCGTGAACTTCTCTGCAACATAGAAGTTCTGACCAAGGAACTGCTCGATCTTGCGTGCACGGGAGACAACGGTCTTGTCTTCCTCACCCAGCTCGTCGATGCCGATGAGGGCGATGATGTCCTGCAGCTCCTTGTTACGCTGCAGAATCGCCTTCACGCGGTTGGCGCACTCGTAGTGTGCCTGACCGACGTAGCGCGGGTCGAGAATACGAGACGTCGAGCTGAGCGGATCCACTGCCGGGTAGATACCCTTCGAAGCAATGTCACGGGAAAGCTCGGTGGTTGCGTCCAAGTGCGCGAACGTCGTGGCAGGGGCCGGGTCGGTGTAATCGTCTGCAGGCACGTAAATTGCCTGAAGCGACGTAATCGAGTGGCCTCGCGTCGAAGTAATACGCTCCTGAAGGCTTCCCATCTCGTCGGCGAGGTTCGGCTGGTAACCCACTGCCGACGGCATACGTCCCAGCAGTGTGGACACCTCTGAACCCGCCTGAGTGAAGCGGAAGATGTTGTCGATGAAGAGCAGCACGTCCTGGTTCTGAACGTCGCGGAAGTACTCCGCCATGGTCAGTGCAGTCAGCGGGACGCGCAGACGGGTCCCCGGGGGCTCATCCATCTGTCCGAAGACCAATGCGGTCTTCTCCAGAACGCCTGCCTCCGCCATTTCGCCGATGAGGTCGTTGCCCTCACGGGTACGCTCACCGACACCTGCGAATACGGAAACACCGCCGTGGTTCTGCGCCACACGCTGAATCATTTCCTGAATCAGAACGGTCTTGCCAACGCCTGCACCACCGAACAGACCGATCTTGCCACCCTGCACATACGGGGTCAGAAGATCGATGACCTTGATGCCGGTCTCAAACATCTGAGTACGCGGCTCGAGTTCGTCGAATGGCGGTGGATCGCGGTGGATGGGCCAACGCTCGGTGACGGTGATCTTCTCATCGGGCTTCTTGTTGAGGATATGACCGGCGACATCGAAAACATGTCCCTTCGTCACATCGCCAACCGGGACCTCGATGGGACCGCCCGTATTGGTGACTTTGGCGCCGCGGACGAGACCGTCCGTAGGCTTCAAAGCGACTGCGCGAACGATAGAGTCACCCAAATGCTGCTCGACCTCGAGAGTGATCTCATGCTGAGTCTCGCCCTCGGTTCCGGCAACGGCGTTGAGCTCAACCGTCAGCGCGTTGTAAATATCCGGCAGATGCCCGACGGGGAACTCAATATCGATAACGGAGCCCTGCACACGGACAATCCTGCCCTGTGTGGCTTCGTCACCTTCGAGGTTCTCCTCGGCCTGTTCGGACGCGGTGGCTTTAGTTACTTTTGTAGCTGCCATATCGCTCCTACTCTTCCTTGCTTAGCGCATCTGCGCTACTGATAATTTCAGTCAGTTCCTGTGTAATCGATGCCTGGCGCGAGGCATTGAGCTTGCGCGTGAGTTCGTCGATCAGATCGTTGGCGTTGTCCGTTGCCGTATGCATTGCGTTCTGGCGGCTTGCGGTCTCGGAGGCCGCAGAGGTCAGCAGGCATTCGTGGATGCGAGACTGCACGTACCGCGGAAGAACGGCGTCCAACACCTCTTCCGCAGAGGGTTCGAAGGTGTACAGCGGCGGAATCTTGTCCTGTCCCACCGTCTCCCCCAGTGCCGCATCTGCCTCCTGCTCGGCGTCGGAGTGCTCAACCAGTTCCACCGGAAGCATGCGCAGAATACGCACCTTCTGGACCACCATGTTGATGAACTCCGTGAACACAATGTAGAGCTCCGAAACCCCACCCTTCGCGGCGGGCTTCATGTAGGCGTCCAACAAGGCCTTGGAAATCTTTTCTGCGACTTCCACACCTGGCTTGTCGGAATCGCCTTCCCATGTCTGTTCGACGTCGCGGTTACGGTACTTGTAGTACGAAACGCCACGGCGACCGAAGACATAGAGCTCCGGCTTTTTGCCGTCCTGATCGAGACGAGAGAGAAGGCCCTCGGTTTCACGAATGATGGACGACGTATAGGCGCCGGCCATACCACGATCCGCCGTAATTGCCATGACGGCAACGTTCGGGTTGTTCTTCTCTTTCTTCTCAAAGATCGGATGAGAGATCTTCGTGTGAGCAACCAAGCTCATCATGGCATCGTCGATCGCATCGGAATAGGGCTTCGCGTCCAAAGCAACGCTCCGCGCCTTCGCAATATGCGAGGCCGCGATCATCTCCTGGGCTTTGAAGATCTTCGCCAGAGACTGCGTTGATTCGATGCGAGACTTGAATGCGAGTTGGGAAGCCATGGGTTACTTCTCTTCTCCGTCGGACTTCGACTTCGTCGACTGGGGTTTGACCAGCTTCTCCTGCTGAACCTCGGTGGGCTTCGCAGCTTCCTGGTTCTTCTTCACGAGAGGTGAGCCGTCGGACTTGATGAAGCTCTTGCGATACTCCTCAATTGCCGCGTCCAGCTCCTTCTCCGTGTCGTCGGTGAAGTCGCCCGTCTCGCGAATGGTGTCGAGAATCTTGGTGTTGTGGGCCAAGTAGTCGTGCATTCCGGTCTCAAAGGGCAGAACGTCCTTCAAATCGAGATCGTCGAGCTTGCCGTGAGTTCCCGCCCACACGGAGACAACCTGCTTCTCCATGGAGTACGGCGTGAACTGTGGCTGCTTGAGCAACTCGGTGAGGTGCGCACCACGCGTCAGCTGCTGCTTGGACGCCGCATCCAGATCGGAGGCGAACATCGCAAAGGACTGCAGCGAACGGTACTGTGCCAGCGAGATCTTCAACGTTCCGGAGACCTTCTTGAGCGCCTTGGTCTGCGCCGCGCCACCAACTCGGGACACCGAGATGCCGACGTCCACAGCAGGACGCTGGTTGGCGTTGAACAGATCGGACTGCAGGAAGATCTGGCCGTCAGTAATCGAAATAACGTTCGTGGGGATGTAGGCGGACACATCGTTCGCCTTCGTCTCGATGATGGGAAGACCTGTCATCGAGCCTCCGCCCAGGTCGTCCGAGAGCTTTGCGCAGCGCTCGAGCAGACGGGAATGGAGGTAGAAAACATCGCCCGGGTACGCTTCACGCCCCGGCGGACGACGCAGAAGAAGTGAAACTGAACGATACGCTTCGGCCTGCTTGCTCAGATCATCGAAGACGATGAGAACGTGTTTGCCGTTGTACATCCAGTGCTGGCCGATGGCCGAGCCGGTGTACGGCGCAATGTACTTGAAGCCTGCGGAATCGGAAGCCGGAGAAGCCACGATGGTGGTGTATTCCATGGCGCCCGCCTCTTCAAGAGAGCTACGCACCGACGCGATGGTGGAGCCCTTCTGGCCGATGGCCACGTAGATGCAGCGCACCTGCTTCTTGGGATCGCCGGTCTCCCAGTTGTCCTTCTGATTGATGATGGTGTCCGTCGCAATAGCGGTCTTACCGGTCTGACGGTCACCGATGATGAGCTGGCGCTGTCCACGACCGATAGGGGTCATGGCATCGATTGCCTTGATACCAGTTGCCATTGGCTCGTCGACAGGGTGACGGTGCATCACGTCAGGTGCCTGAGCCTCGAGAATGCGGCGGCCTTCGGATTTGATGTCACCCAAGCCGTCGATGGGTCGACCCAACGGGTCAACGGTGCGTCCCAAATAGCCATCGCCCACAGGAACGGAGAGAACTTCGCCAGTGCGGCGGACTTCCTGACCTTCCTCGATACCGGCGAAATCGCCAAGAATGACGACGCCGATCTCGCGGGCATCAAGATTGAAGGCGATGCCCTGCGTGCCATCCTCAAAGGTGAGCAGCTCGTTGGCCATGGCGCCGGGAAGTCCCTCGACATGGGCGATACCGTCACCTGCTGTGCGAACATAACCGACCTCTTGGGTCGGGGTGTCCGACGGCTTATAGGAGTCGACGAAATCATCAAGCGCTCTCCGAATGGAGGCGGGATTGATGGTCAGTTCAGCCATGAATCACTCCTTTTCTTTCCTTTAAATTACAAATAGTCTTCATCGTGCGGGCTCAGCGTACCGAGCGCTTGAGATTCTCAAGCTGGGCAATCACCGTATTGTCGATGACCTCCGAGCCTGCCTGAATCCTCATGCCACCCATGACCCGTGGATCCACAACCTGGTTGATGTGAACCGCATGGTTGAGCTTCTTGGAGTAGGCCTTGACGATGCGCTCGATCTGTTCATTCGACAAGGCAACCGCCGAAGTGACGGTGACGACCGTCTCTCCAAGATGCTCCGAAGCCTTTCCAACCAGCCACTGGATCGTGGAGGCAAAACGACGCTGACGCAATTCCCGAGTCGCGTGTTCGGCTAGCACAACCGTGAGCTCGTTGAGATGCTGATCGTCAAAGAGGTCGTGGAAGAACTTGACCCTGGCGTCAGCGGTCGCACGAGTGTCCGAAAGGCGCTGGCGGACAACCGGAAGATTGAGAATTGCGGAATGGATCTGTGAAAGTTCCACAGCAACCAGACCCGTGGTGTTAGCGGCATCGGCTGCCGAAAGGATACAGTCGATTGCCAAGTCCTCCACGGCATTCGAGATGTGGTCCACACGGCTCCACCGGCGGGAAGCGAGATCCTTGAGGATCTCCACCGTCAGCGGCTCGGCGTTCGAATCGGACAACAGATCTTGTACCAAAGCGATCTTATCGCCGTCCTCGCGTGCCGGGTCAGTCATTGCGCGCTCAACGGAAGGCTTTTCGTCCAGGACTGCGGAAAAGGCAAACAGCTGCTCGCCCACTCCACGCGCCTGAGCGCCAGCCTGCTCAATACGCTCAGCAAACTTCTTCCGTGCATCGCGTTCTGAACTCAGCGACGTTTCTCCGTGCATACTCACCTACCTCGGTTCTGCATCATTACTTGGCGGACTTATCCGACTCGATGTCGTCGATCATGGAATTAATCATGGTCGATTGGATGGATTCGTCGTCAAGTTTGGAACCCAGAATCTTGCCCGCGAGCGCGGTGGCAAGCGTGCCGACCTCGCCCTTCAAACTCACCAGAGCCTGCTGCTGCTGGGACTGAAGAGCCCTCTGCGCATTTTCGGTGATCTGGCTGGCCTCGGTCTGTGCCTTCGACCGCGCATCGGAAACGATGTGCGATGCCTCAGCGCGTGCATCGTCACGAATCTTCGATGCCTCGACCCGGGCGTTTCCAAGCCTGTCCTCGTACTTCTTCTTTGCTGCGAGCGCTTCCTTCTGAGCCTTTTCAGCCTTCTCGACGCCGCCCTGAATCTTTTCAGCGCGTGCATCGAAAATCTGGTTGAACTTGGGTAGGAAGTACTTGTAGAAGAACAACGCAAGGATGATCAGGACGACCAATGACCAGAAGATGTCATACGGCTCTGGCAGGAATAGCGAAATACCGCCTGCAGCTACTGTCTCCAACGTGTCCTCCTTTCGATATCAGTGCTCTTATGTTTCCGTTCAAGGACGTATCAGGCCACGAAGGCGAGAACGAAGCCGAGAAGTGCAATAACCTCAACGAAGGCGATACCGAGAAGCATCATGGTCTGGAGACGACCTGCGGCCTCCGGCTGACGTGCGGTGCCCTCAAGTGCCTTGCCGACGAGGATGCCCATACCAAGACCTGGGCCGAGTGCCGCGAGACCGTAACCGATGGTGCTCAAGCTACCGGTGATTTCAGCGAGAGTGATGATATCCATTGAATTCCCTTTCTAACGTGACGCCACGCTTGCACGCAGTGTCAGACAAACTATTGAATTGATTCTTCCTTAGGAGGAAGACTCATGTTGATGTACGAGGTTGCAAGAACTGAGAAGATGAACGCCTGAAGCACGGCAACGGCGATCTCGAACAACGTGATGAAGATTCCGCCGGCCAGAGTCAGCGCGCCCAACGGCATGATCGCCTTGTTCGCGGACTCGATGAAGAACCACTGGGTTGCCGCATAGCACAGAGCGACAAGAAGGTGGCCAGAGATCATGTTGGCGAAGAGTCGAACGGTCAGGGAGAACGGACGAATCAGCAGCAGCTCAATGAGCTGGATCGGTGCAAGCAGAATGTACACGGGCTTCGGCATTCCAGCCGGGAACATCTCGTCGCGGAGGAAGCCGCCAAGGCCACGCCCACGAATACCGGCGATCCAGTACTGGAAGAACGTCCAGATGGCGAAGACCAACGGCATGGTGATAGTCGCCGTGGCCGCCATGTTCAACCCTGGAATGACACCGCAGAGGTTGAAGACGAAGATCGAGAGGAACAGCGTGGTGATCATCGGAACGTAGCGTTTGCCGCGTTCCTCACCCATCGCCTCGTAGACGATTGTGTTCTTGACGAAATCGAGAACCCACTCGAGAAGCCCTTGCCACCGTCCTGGAATGAACTTGGCGCGCTTTGCTGAGATACCGAGAACAAGGACCAACACCACGGTGATGAGCACCCTGATGAAGATGATCCGGTTCATGGCAAACGGCGTGCCTGAGAACAGAATGGTTGGTGGGAGAAAGTCATCAATCGTTGGAAATTCCGGACCGCTGGCGTCGGCTAGCGTTGATACAGCAGAAAGACCCATACCAGCAATTACTGCCACTATTTCCACCTCCTGAAACTTGATGCCGGAGTTGCATGATGCGAACGCATCGCATAAAGCAGCTAAGCCCCAAGCTTACGACTCACAGAGTCGAAATTGTTTCTCGGTTGTTTCTCTTGGCCGTACGTTCATTAACACAACACAGCGGCGACTCAAGGGAGTGTAACCCTTTTTCAGAATGCGCGCTAATGCGCGTTCACCTCTGATGAAGCCGCACAGAGACATTAGATTTTTACTTGCAAAGACCCATAGTAGGTCATACCCCCGTCCTTTGGCAAAGGCCTGAAACGACGGGGTTTTCAAAAATATCAGTGGTTCTTCATACCGTAACCGGTGCCGTTGAAAGGCGCGAAATCATCGCTGCGCGGCGAGCCCGGATCGTGACGTAGATCACGTTCTGTGCCGAGTTGCCCCTTGGCTTTCAGCTGAGGAATCTCGGTCACATCGTATGGAGTTGTTTGATAGACCCAATTCAGCCAGTTGCGGTACAGCAGATTTGCATGTGCACGCCACGAGAACAGCGGCTCGAGCTTCGGATCGTCGTGAGGATAGTAGTTTTTGGGGAACGGGACGTTGTCGAGACCGCGGCTCATGTCACGCTCATACTCCTCGGCAAGCGTGTACTTTCCATATTCCCAGTGGCCAAGGCTGAAGACCTCGGAAAAGTCGCGGGTCGCCACCAAACCGGGGCCGGACTCCTCGCCATAGGTGAGTATCTGCAGTTCCGGGCGCGCCCTGAGATCGTCGAGGTCGACGCTGGCAACGCGAGAATGCGGCTGCAGGCTGATTTCGTCGAAGCCGTTGGTGATGAAGCAATACTCGTCCATGAGACGCTGCGGGAAGATACCGAAGATCTTCTTCGGCTCCACGTGCTTGCGGACGCCATAGCGCTCGTACAGCGCCCCCATGGCTCCCCAGCACAGGTAGAGGGTGGAGAACACGTGGGTGGAGGCCCAGTCGAGAATAGATTTGTATTCGTCCCAGTAGTCCACTTCCTCGAAGTCGAGCTGCTCCACGGGGGCGCCTGTGACGATGAAACCGTCGTAGTAGTTGTCCTTGAAGGCCTCGGGATTCTCATAGAACTTGACCAGGTGATCGTGACTCACGTGCGTGGCCTCATGGGTGGAAGTCTTCATGAAGTCGATGTCCACCTGCAGCGGAGATTTCGAGATGAGACGCAGGAGCTGCGTTTCCGTTTCCACCTTTTTCGGCATGAGATTGAGAATGACAATGCGCAGTGGGCGGACACGCTGCTGCTCGGCAGCGTCCTTCTCGAGGGCGAAAATACGCTCCGAATCGAGAATATCCTTTGCTGGTAGACCGTCAGGAACCTTAATTGGCATACATCATTAATACAGTCACCTCTCTGACAACTCAAGGGCTGCTGAGCCCACAGCACAGCAACAGTGATGCGGGCACTGAACTGTCACTTTCGACTGGTCTCTCTCGAAGCTTCCGGGAAATCCTGCAACGGCGTCTAATTATTCTGGAGTTGACAGATATTCAGATGTGTGTAAAGTAGATGAGTGCTGCATAAAGCAGCCGACGCGGGGTGGAGCAGCTCGGTAGCTCGCTGGGCTCATAACCCAGAGGTCTCAGGTTCAAATCCTGACCCCGCTACTATTAGACCGTTAGGGTCGAGGAATTTAGCCGGTTGAATTCTTAGGAATTCGCCGGCTTTTTCTATATCTGCAACTGACCAAGCAACTTTGCCGTTCATCTTCGCGGAAATCCCTGCACGGCCGATACCCATGGCTTCTGCAAGCTCAGATTGATTCACGTGCCTCAAGACAAGCGCAACTTTAATATTTGTTACCACAATCGAGTTTAACGAAATTCTCGTATGTGGTTCTGCAATTTGTGTAGTCATACTAAACATTGTACACAGTTCGTAGACCTTAGACACGCACAAATTGATTCCATTCTTGACATTGTCAATTATTTGCGTACATTTACAGCTATGAACGAATTACAGTCGTGTAATTACGGAGATGTCATAAAGAATATTGACACACTCCTTGATTCGTCGGGAATGTCGCGAGCTGAGTACGGCCGTCATATCGGTCTCGGTCGCTCGGCGGTCTCGCAGAAGCTGCTTGGCAAGCTCAGCTTCACACTCAAAGACATCACTGCTACGGCTGATTTGTTTCACGTCAGTGTTGACGCTCTTCTAGGCAGGGAGGCTGTGAAATGATTCTCGGGGGATCGCAGGAGATTGAGGACAAGATTGGGGAGCTTTCGCTATCTCTGTTAGCGAATCTGGATTCTTTGCATGAGTTGATTAAGGCCACTGAAAACGGGCAACAACAGTCCGATTTGATTAGGGTCTATCAAGCTCTTGCCCCACTACCCCTCGAGGTACAGAAGGCGAGGGCGTTCTAAATGAAAGTCATTCTTCGTATTCTGCAGGTGTTCTATATTCTTTTGGCCGGTCTGGGTTTCGCACTCATGGTGTGGGGTGGGGTTAATTATTTCAATCCGGTTATCATTCTCGGCTGCACGATGTTCATCGTGGGCTTCCTCGGCCTTGGGGTGGTGTGCGAATGATGAAATTCACTCTGCAACCTTCGCATAATATGCCCGTCTATTATCTTCGCGCCACTGACGGTGACGAATTCGATGTCACGCTATCTCTCACAGATTCAGATCTCACTGATCTGAATGCGCTTATTCAGTTCGCGATTGAATCTCACGCCCCTGAGTGATTCCACGTGTTCTCGGGATAAGTGAATGGGCTGTGATGTGAGGACTGAGAAACTCACTAGCCCGATGGGTTGAACCCGCTCCCGCGGCTGGCTTACCGCGCGTTACTGAAATACCAAACGCAAGCTACCCCAACCACTACATGGTGCCGGTTATGGCGGAATTGGGCGGCAGCAGTATGAAACGTGTAGCGGGACCATTCCCGGCAGAGAAATCTGCACACAGGCATAACCGACGGCGACCGACCGAAAGAGCACCCGTGGCCCCTGAAAAGGTGACAATTCTTGCTTTTGTCACCCGGGACGGGGTCACAAGACTGTCCCTCCGGGTCTCTCCCAAAAGGGCATTCAAAACAGAAAGGAAACACACATGGGTTACGCAGTACCGTACGAACCGAGCTACAAACGCAAACCTGCCCAGCGTAAGCAAACTGACGCGCGTAAGGCGTTCGAGAACAAATTGCGCATGAAAGTTCTTCGAGCTCTCCCTGCTCTCGAAACACAGTGGGCGCAGGGCGCAGGAGTCAGCCAGTTCAGCAAACGCAACCTACTCCACAGCGAGTTAGCCACAATTCGTGAGGGCGACCTGCAGTATCTCATCGCCGAGGGGCATCTGCCCCGTCCAGATTCCAAGAAGAACTTCAACGCGAGGGCATTCATCCAGATGGCGCGACAATTCACAGGACTCCAGGAGATAACAGAATGAGCAAACACAAGCATAAGCGGCAGAAGCTATCACACCGTCGCCAGACAAAGAAGAAAAGCCCCTACAGAATCATAGGTGATGAATAATGGCCTCACGAAAAGAGATCTATACTACGCACAAATCTGCTCGACTTAAATGGTATAGCACTGCCGAGGTTGCCAAGATTGTCGATAAGAGTGAATCTACATTGAAGGGGTGGCGACGACAGAATAAGGGACCTAATTGGTACAACGTGGAAGGCTCGATTCAGTATCGCAGTGATGATGTGCAGAAGTATCTTGATAAGCGACGCCATGGCTCGGCCGACTAAGCGCCGCCAAGCAGTACCACCTGAACTGTCTGCTCAGGTCATTGCTACCTATGGTAATGATTGTTGGCTGCAACTACCCGGCTGCACAGGCAAGGGCACCACATCAGACCACATTGTGCCGTGGATTACAGGCGGGGCCACTACTCTACCTAACCTGCGCAGGGCGTGCACTCACTGCAACTCTCGCCGATCTGACCGGGTACTAAGTGGCTATGGTGCAACTGTGCATGTGGTGATGGGTCCGCCTGCTGCTGGCAAGAGTGCCTACGTTGATGCTACCGCTAGCCCTGATGCCATCGTGCTCGACATGTCTCGCCTACTACCCGCCCTCGCCCCACAGGTAGCCACGGTACACATGAACAGTGCTGCTCTGTCTACTGCTCTATCTGCTGCATGGGCTGGAACGTATAACAGGTTGGTGCGTTTACCCCAGCCAGTAGACGTGTGGATTGTAGCAAGCCTACCCACGCCTGCACAGATAGCTGACTGGGTAGCCCTCGACTATGACATGCATGTGATGGAGCAGAGTAGCATCACAACTGCTGAGAAGCTAAGCAACTCAGATGAGATGAACCAAGCAAGGGCGCGTCAGTGGTACACACTCGGCCTCACTCAAGCTCATGTTGATGCACTCAAGGCACGCAGGCACACTCAACTGCGTTCTGTTGGCCTCATGGCATCAATTGCAGATGAATCGAAGTCATCATGGTGAGCGCGTCCAGTTTTTTAAGCCACACAGACCGGCAAAAGAGCTCGGGTCTCTTTTCACTCCCCCCAACCCCCACAAAAAAATTCTAGAAACGTTGGAATAACAAGGAAAACTAAGATGAATCTGCTAGATGGTTTAGAAAATGCCGGCCGCTATATCGGCGAGCAAGAAACAGACACAGCTACGTTTGTCGAAGCTCATTTCAGTGGCCGTGACCCTACAGCAGAAGAACGCCTTATTTGCCGCACACTCATGTCATGCGCCAAGAGCATCGATAATGCTCTAGCCAAGGGGCGTGAAATCTCGCGGCTTGTTTCGAGCTTCAACGAGACATTGGAGAGCCTCAACGAGGCGGCTCCCATTGCCGGGGCCATCGATGATGAACTAGCAGACTTGCTGACAAGGGCAAAATAATGGAAATGACTCCCATGCGCTCAGGAACCAGGCGTAACTTCGAGCGTGAAACCGATGGCCCTATTGTCGGCGAGTTCGCTCGTCTTCTCGGCACGCCACTTCTCCCATGGCAGCAGTACGTGGCTGACGTGGCCGGCGAGATCGACCCCACCACTGGAAGCTACTATTATGACGACATCACGTTAACGACCCCACGCCAATCAGGAAAATCGGAACTACTAAAAGCCGAAACCACACGCAACAGTCTTCACGGTAAGAAGCGCAAAATTTTCTATCTCGCCCAGACCGGCAAAGATTCCGACAAGTATTTCAAGGATTACGTAGAAACGCTGGCCAGCTCGAAACTCGCTGCCTTAGCCAAACGGCCAAAGCTGAGCAATGGTGGTATGGAACAAGCCTTCACGAACGGTTCTATCATCTCGCCCGTGGCCGTCACGAAAAAGGCGGGCCACGGTGTGCAAGGCGACCTCATCTGCATCGATGAGGCCTTCGCCCTTTCCAACGATTTAGCCAAAATCATCATCGACGGATTCTTACCTACCGTCGCAACCCGCTTCAAACGCACCGGAGTGCAACCACAAGTATGGGTAACTTCAACCGAAGGAACCAGTGAGAGTGAATTCTTCAATGAGCGATTAGATAAACTACGTCGAGGCGAAGGCAGCACACACTCGGCGTTCTTCGATTGGGGCATTCCCTTTGATTCCGACCCTGAGGACCTGGAAAACATCTACAAGCATCACCCTGCCGCCGGTTACCTGTGGGACTTCAATCAGCTTCAGGCCTTCCGCGACGGCTTTGAGGATAACGTTGGAGGTTGGGCAAGAGCCTTCGGCAATTTAAGAGACAAAGGCCGAGCCGAAAGAATCTTCAGCCCCGACCTATGGGCAACAACCACCACTATCACCCCCATCGACAACACCACCTTGACCGGCCAGCCGCTCGCGTTTGGTGCAGCCGTCGACATCGAGGCCAGCGCTACAACCATTTGCGCCGCCGTTGCTATCGACGACCATGTGACCGTGCAACGTATTGACATGCTGCCAGGCACCGGTGCCGCCTTCTCACGGTTACATGAGTTACAAGAGCGGTATCATGCTCCCCTGCTCATCGACTCCCACGGCTCAGGCGCTGCCTTGTACGACCGGCTCTCTCATGCCACCGACACCTACAACGTACCCTTGTTCAATCTGCTCGATGTCACTAATTCAGATGTACTCTCCTCTTCGCAAGCCTTCCTATCAGGGCTTGAAGAAGGCCGCATTAGCCATGTTGCCGATGACGAGCTTGATTTGAGTGCAGCCAATGCTGCACGCCAATGGGTCGGCGATTCGTGGAGAACCTCACGCCATCTGCCAACTGGCCATTCCAGCCCCATCGAAGCCGCAATCTTGGCCACGTGGGCAGTCACCCACCTGCCAGCCGATTCATGGGGATAAAACTAACCCATTTAATACCAGCTTGACCCATTTAATACCCATTATTTGGCACATGCCGAAAATGGGTGCTTTCATCTGTGGCATGAGCACATGGACGAACCTAAAACGAGCAGCTAGCACCTTCCGCGCGCTGCAAACACGCTCAGATATGCCCGCCGCCATCACACCCCCACCCCGCTCCACCAGCACCGACCCTTTGGCACTTTCCACCGTCTTCAGGGGTATTCAAATTCTGCAAACCGCCCTCACTGGCCTGCCTATTCGACAACTTAAAAACGGTTACCAGGTGGAAAGAGTTGATAACCGTGTTCTTCACCCCGACGTGAACCGCAGTAGGCGGGATTTCATATCAGATACCGTGGCTAGCCTTGCCCTCGATGGCAATGCCTTCTATCGCAAAGTGGTCTTCGACGGCCAGATAGTAAGCCTTGAAATACTTCCACCGCAATATGTCACCATTGTCGATCTGGCTCATGACCCTGCCAGCCCACGCCTAAGCTTCAGTTATCTGGGCACTGACTATTCGGCCACGGATATTATTCACCTCAAATTCCTCAACGTTCCCGGTCGTCTTCGTGGCCTTGGTCCTATATCTGCCGCTCGCGAGGAAGTTGACGGCGCCCATCTCGCTCGCGACTATAAAGCCCAGTGGTTCACTGACGGCAGCAACCCTAAAGGAATCTTGAGCACAGACAAGCCTACGAACCCGGCCATCGAGGAAGAAGCCAAAAGAAAGTTCAAAGAAGGCGCCCCCGGTGACATCAAAGTCCTCGGCCATGATTTCCACTACCAGCCCTTAACACTCAACCCCAAAGACATGCAATTTTTGGAAACTCAAAAGTTTGACACCACCCAAATAGCCCGACTGCTCGGTGTACCTGCCTCCCTCATGCTGGCCGCCGTCGATGGTTCCAATTTGACGTACTCAAATATTGAGCAGAGCTGGATAGAGTTCAGCGACTATACTCTTGCAGCCTATGCCGGTGAGATTGAAGAAGCCCTCACCACACTCCTGCCACGCGGCAATGAAGTCGCCTTCGACTGGGATAGCTCACGGCGTGCTAACACGACCGACAAATACACCGCCTACGCGGCCGCTATCTCAGCACAATGGCTCACCCCTGATGAAGTCCGTATGAAAGAAGGACTTCAACCCCTCAACCAGCCCATCAAGCAGAAAGAAGATATCAATGGAGAAGCGTGAAATCGGCTTCAAAGGCCGAACCCTGCGCGCCGCTGAAGGCAATACCCACGAAATAGAAGGCGTTGCTGTCCCCTTCGGCGACATCATCGATACATGGAGCGGTGCCGAAACCTTCGATCCCGATTGCCAATTCGATGATATCGAGCACGCCAAGCTCTGCTACCAGCACGGAGAACTCATCGGCTCAATTACCAAAGCAGAAAGCCAAGAAGACGGACTTCATATCACGGCACAAATCGCCGACACGGCCACCGGGCGAGATGTGCTTGCCTTGCTTGACGCCGGCGCCCTCGACTCCCTCAGCGTAGGCTTTGTGCCCTTGGCCGATGAGGTCGACAACGCAGGAATCACCCACCGCAAAAAAGTCCGCCTCCTTGAAACCAGTCTTGTGAGCTGGCCAGCCTACGAGGCTGCAAAGCTCACCGACCATCGCAGTAAAGAAATCACAACCCCCCAAACAGAAAGCGACACCATGGAACAGGATAACGAAACTCAAGCCCGCCTCGACTCCTTCGAAGAAACCCAGCGCAGTATTATGGCAGCCCTCGCCAAAACGCAGAAAGACAACACTGTCAACCCTGAAGTTGGTGCAGAATTCCACCGAGCCGGAGACTATATGAAAGCCTTGCGCAATGGCGACGACACTGCCATCAAGGTCATGGGAGAGGGCCGCGACCTCATTACTACCGGAGTAAGCGGCAATACAGTCTCCTGGCTTTCTGACCTTATCCGCCTCGTCGACTCTCGCCGCAAAATTGCGAACATTCTCACTCATGCCGCTCTGCCCGATAAGGGCATGACTCTAAGCTATAACGCTCTGGCCACCGATACCATGAAAGTTGATTCTCATACCGAGGGCGAGACGCTACCCTTTGGTGAAATCACTTTCGGCACACAGAGCGTGGACGTAGAAACCTACGGCGGATATACCAAACTATCACGGGAAACGATTGACCGGTCAACCACCCCAATGCTCGATACTGCGCTGAAAGCCCTCACACTTACCTATGCCAAGAGGACCGAGCAGGCATTGCGCGACTACCTCTATACGTCCATCACGTCCGCTCGAGATGCGGAATCGGGACCGAATAATATTGAGGCCGCCAAAAGCTTGACGACCATGGAACCCTACGATTGGGCTGACCTGCTCGTCGACGCAGCCGATGAACTCGACGCGAGGGGTGCCAACCTTGTTCGCCTGGGTGTCTCTGCCGACGTGTTCAAGGCACTGATTCGTCTCCAGACAACTGGCGACAGGTTCCTGGATATCTCTGGCGATGGTGTCAATCAGATTGGTTCGATTGACGTCACTGGTATCACAGGCAGCCTCATGCGTGTTCCGATTCAGTTGCTTCCCGGTGCGCCGGCCGGTACTGCCGCATTCATCGACCCCGAAGCGATTACCTACTGGGAGGCCGGCGGACCTACGCAACTGTCCGCTACTGACCCCACCAACCTGACCGACGCTTACTCGGTGTATGGCTACATGGCCGTCGGAACGACATTCGCTAACGGACTCCTCCCCATTAAGTTCCAGGCCTAACCATGGACAACCCTGACGAACTCCTAGCCACGATGAAAGCTGAAGTCGTTGTCATGGACTCCCAGGACGAAGCGAGGGCAAACACTAAGCTGGTCCTCGCCCGCCACTATCTCGCCGAGGCAGTCCGCGACTACAGTGTTCCGCCGCCCATCTTCGATGATTGCGTTGTAAGCGTGGCTGTGGATCTCTACAACGCAAAAAATGCGCAGTTGGGTGTCATGAATGTGACTGACGGGCAGATGGAACCCTTCCGCGTCTCCACCGACCCACTCCGCAGTGCGTGGCCCAAACTCAACGCTGCGGGGATCCCCGTCGGGGGGTTCAGCATCAGATGAGCAGCCTCAACGAACAATACGAAACACTCACCGAGACACTGCAGGGGCTGCTCGGGAATTCTGTCACAAATATCACTGTAGATGGCCAATTCATCTCACCCAAACAAGGCGTGCCGAGCGTGTTGATTGAGCCGCCCGAATTGAGTGTTGAGAAATGGTCGGAAGGTGAGGCGACATGGAAAATCGACATCATCGCTGGTACGACCACTACGCAGGCCCTGAGTCTATTCGACTGCCTCACCGTTCTCGATAAGCTCATCGCCGGCAATTTGAACATTGCTAGCGCTACCCCTGTCACCTACCTGAACAACGGGCTGAGCTTAGCTGCGTATCAGATCACGCTCAACCCATTTGATTGAAAGGAAAAAAATTATGGCAACCTCAAAAATCCGCACCCTTGGCCCGGGCACTCTACTTATCGGAGAGACAGACGCAGAGAAGAAGTTCGACGCTGACACGACCTCAACAACTCTCACCCCTAAGACCGAGGACGGTGACGAAATCAACTTCCTGGACGGTTCCACAGAACGCGACGAAGCCACAACCACATGGACGCTCGAGGGCAGCATTAAGGAAGACTTCAGTACCGACGGCGTCCAAATGTGGTGCTTCACCAACGCGGGCAAAAAAATGCCCTTCCGGTTCATTCCCAACAAGGAAGGAACACTAGGATTCACCGGCACGGTCATTGTGTCCCCCGTCGCTATCGGCGGTGACGTGAAGAAGAAAAACGATATCGATTTCAGCTTTGCTGCCTCCGACGTCACCACCACCACCGTCAGCCCTACTGCATAATCATGGCTAACGTTACCGCCGGCAGCTCAAAGCCCGCAGTCCAGGTAGAGGGACTCAAAGAACTCAACCGCACGCTCAAAACTGCTGGTGCAAATCTCAAGGACCTCAAAAAAGAGAACAAGAAGGCCGCTGACGTCGTCGTCCCCGTTGCGCGTACCAACGTCCCAGTGAAATCAGGCAAACTCTTAGCCTCGATTCGCTCAGGCGCCACGCAGAAAATGGGTATCGTACGCGCGGGGAAGAAGTCAGTACCCTACGCGGCCATTCAGGAATTCGGATGGCCCGGCCACAACATCAAACCCCACCACTACATCGTTGACGCTGCTCACAGTACGGAACCCCTGTGGGTACAAGTCTACGAAAACGCAGTCAACAAAATCATCAACGAAATCTACGGAGCACAAAAATGAACACCACCACAGTCAACTACGTCGACGGCCACTCTGAGACCATCGCTATCACCCTATTCGACCGCATGGCAGCTGAGAAATACGGAAAAGCCCACAATTGGGGCAACAGTATGGAAAGCATGGTCAGCGTCGCCGCCTATGCCGCTTATGCTGCACTTCGTCGGACTGCGAAACTCGCTGAGGGTCTTCAATTCGACGCCTGGGCACAGTCTGTCGTCTCCCTCCCAGATACCACCACAGACGACGATTCAGACCCTTTAGAGACGGCTGGGACGAAGGAAGCCTAGGCGAATGGAGTGTCGCCATCGCTAAAGAATTCGGTGGCACCCCCTGGGAGTGGCGAGCACAATCAGACCCCGATGAACGCGATTGGGGAACCGCTATCAAAATCATGCAAGCAGAAGCCGAGGCAATGGAAGAGGTGAACAATGGCCGGTAGTGCAATCCTTGCTATCAAGATTATCGGCAACGCCACGGGCGCCGTCAAAGCGATGGAGAAAGCCCAAAAAGCCTCGATGTCGTTCAAAGACCGCCTCGGCCAAGCCTCTACGGGCGCCAAGGTCGCTCTCGGTGCCATCGCCGCCGGCGCTGTCGTCGCGGCTAACTCGGCCGCAGACCTGCAACAATCAGTCGGCGGTGTCGAAACAGTTTTCGGTAAATCGTCGGCCAAAATGCTCGAATGGTCCAAGACAGCCGCCCAGTCAGCCGGCCTCTCCCAAAACGCGTACAATGAGTTCGCCACAACACTCGGCAGTCAGTTGCAGAACATGGGCATGGACGTTGACCAGTCCGCAGCAAAAACAAACGACCTCATCGGCCTTGGCGCAGACCTCTCCAGTATGTTCGGCGGCACCACATCAGACGCCGTGGGAGCACTCTCCTCTGCTCTCAAGGGTGAGATGGATCCCATAGAAAAATATGGTATCTCCCTCAACGACGCCACACTGAAAGCCAAAGCACAAGCCTTGGGTCTGGGGGACCTGTACGCGGCCGGAGACCGCAACGCTAAAATGCAGGCCACCATGGCAGCCATCACCGACCAGAGCGGTAAAGCCGTGGGCAACTATGCAAAAGAAGCCGATACCGCGCAAGGCCAACAGTCGCGCATGACTGCCGGCTTCGAGAACGCGAAAGCAGCTCTAGGTGCCAGTCTCCTGCCTGCCCTGACGATGGGCGCGCAAGTGCTTTCGCAGTTCGCCACGTGGGTGCAAGAGAATTCATCATGGCTCACCCCACTCGCAATAGCTATCGGAGTTGTCAGCGCGGCCGTATGGATTCTCAACATCGCCATGAACGCGAACCCCATTGTCCTGCTGATAACTATCATTGCCGGGCTTATAGCCATACTCATCGGCTGGGCCTCACAATCCGACAATGTGAAAAATGCGTGGGGGTCTGTAACCGGATGGTTTCAAAATATTGGGAAGAGTATTTCAGACGCTTTCAAACGCGCAGGCAACTGGATTAAAGACACGTGGAACGGTCTCATTGATTGGTTCAGAAGTGTCCCAGGCAAAATAGGTGGCTTCTTCCGTGGTATGGGAGAGACCATCAGCGCGCCCTTCAAAAACGCCTTCAACGGGATTAAAAGCATTTGGAATAACACCATCGGCCGCATCGGCTTCACAGTGCCCAACTGGATACCTGGAATCGGCGGGAAGAGCTTCCACGTGCCGAAACTCGCAACCGGTGGCGTTCTCAATTCTGCCGGAACTGTCATGGTCGGCGAACGAGGGCCAGAACTCCTCAGCCTCCCTGCGGGCGCGCAGGTGACTCCTCTTAATCGTGTGAATTATGGTTTCGAGGGTGGCGGAAATATCACTATCAAAGTAGAGCGACTCGAAGTTCATTCAACCGGAAATCTCGATAATGATGGCGTGGGAGATGACATTATGAAAGCCCTCCAAAAATGGGCGCGTGTAAGAGGAAAGAGGCTGGCAGTATGAGCATGTCAAAATTCCCTGACGAATGCTACGTGTTCCTGGATATGCGTGAGCTGCCTCAGCACCCTGATGGCAGCGATAACATTGTCCCGCTTTCCCCCATAACAATCACGTGGGGGAATGATAAACCCTGGGAAACCCCTACCCCTTCTGTATTAACCATGGACTTCTTCGACCCAACAGGTCGAGTATCCATGGAATCGAACAAACTCAACGGCCACCGCCTCACGGTAAACCCATGGACGAACCGCCGAAATGAACCCGTGTGCTTCGCAGTGTTTGATGGTTATATCACCGACGTGAAAATTAACGGAAGGAAAATCACGGTCACAGCATCTGACCGCCTCTATATTCTCGCAACCGATGTTCGCCAAGGCCCGAACTGGGGTACGGACGCCTCTACTGCGCGCGGATATCAATGGTGGACACAAGGCTCACTTGATGATAAAGAGAAGGGGTGGTCAAAATACGACGGACTCAATGATGTCAGTATCTCATATAGTTCCTTTGCTGTGCCCTTTGAAGCGTCCGAGCGTGTCAGTTTTCTCGACCTGTATGTGAGACGGAAAACAATCAAACGCGCCGACGGCGCATATGAACTCCATATCGCTCGTCCTATTTACGTGAATTTGCAAGGAGAGCCTGAAGCAGTTCCTAGACTCTCGGCTGACTATGACGTCATCGACCCGACATTGAGGTTACTCGGTGCAACTATCGAGAATAATAATGGAACAGACATTAGTTCCGGCGAAGACCCCTCAATCATTCCAGCGAGCACTGTCGAGGTTCCTGTGCACCCGTCATTCACCTCTCCCGATGATGTGTATACGCAGTTAGAGATTAAGTATTTTCATCGAGGGCTAACGAACCCAGGCGCCACTGCTGCTCAGACTGAAGAAGCGGCTACCAAATACACATTCACTCAAGACGGCGCGCGCCTTGTCCGCGTTGACGAATCGAACCGTGACGGAGAGACAGTACTGTCTCTCGATATCGCATGGACTGAATACCCCTCAAATCCCGATTCAACTGCATCAAAGATTGATATGAACATTGCAAGAAAGACATTGCAGGAACTCAACACTCGCGTGAGGCTTCCGAACGTAACATTCCAAAACGATCGAAACGATGAACGCCTCTTCTACCCTCGCCCCTCTCGCCTTTGTTT
>JALCQC010000019.1 GCA_022650895.1 Bifidobacteriaceae bacterium
TCCCTGCACCTCTACTCAACGAACTGTGTATTCAACTGGTCGAATCCAGACTGACGCTATTTATGATGCTCCTTTTGAAATGGAAGTTCGAGCCCGTATGGCAAGTGATAAAGGGTCAGGTATGCATTTTGCTGCATGGATGAATAACACCCAGCCATATTGTGATAAGAATATTTCTTCATCAGATATCGCAGAGATTGACACCATGGAACTGTACAGTGCCAAGAATAAGGACACTCACACTACTCACGTATCTTGCTCAACTAATGATAGCGGAAAGATAACGAAAGTTCGGGATTCCCATACGTTGAAAAAAGCTGATGTATACGGGAAATGGCATACCTTTAAGGCGGTGTGGGACGGGTATGCCGTTGAGTACTTCTTCGATGGAAAAGCCGTCCCCGAGAGCTCTACTTCGCAGACAAAAACGACTGGGGAAACTGTTGGTTTGCCACAGCGGAGATTCCAAGATGTTTTAAATAACTATAAGTGGCGCGTAATTATCGATAACCGAGTCTTTCCAAAAAACTCATTTCAGAAACCACCGGATGACACGAAAGTGTTTAAGCGAAGAGTTGACACAGTTGATTATGTGCGGATGAAGAAGCTTACGAGTGTAAGCCCTGCTGGTGTGATTAAGCACTATTGGGAGGCTAATGGAGCGGAGGATGGCAGTTTAGGTTATCCGAAGGGGGCTTTGGAGACCTCGGATGAAGGTGAGTGGCAGGCCTTTGAAGGCGGGACCGTTTTCTGGAATAAGAGGACGGGTAAATTCTTCGTGGTAAAGGGCGGGGCCCTCAATGAGTATGTTGCCATCGGTGGCGTCAAGAGCTCAGCGGGATTCCCCACGTCGAATGAACGAAAGATATCGGGTGGAGTCTCTCAGTCGTTTGAGCATGGCCAGATACATTGGTCGGCGAAGACGCATGGGCATTTCACCAGTGGAGGGATCCAGAAGTACTGGCAGAAAAATAAATGGCAGGATGGACGGCTTGGTTACCCGGTGGGTGATGAGGTGGTCTATGGGGATGGATCCTCTCAGGAATTCGAGGGGGGCAGGGTTTTCCTCAATAAGGAGACCGGCTCAACGTATACGGTCAAAGGCGGTATAGGGACGTCTTACGCTGCTCGAAAAGGGCAGGAGGGGGATCTGGGGTATCCGTCCGCTGAGGAACTGTCTGTGAAGGGTGGTGCGTCCCAGAAGTTTGAGCATGGTACCTTGTTCTGGAATTCCAAGACTCATAAGGTGTTTGCAGTGTCAGGTGAGATCAGAACCAAGTACGCCTCGTTGAAATGGGAGCAGGGCCTGCTCGGATTCCCGACTTCTGAGCAGCGGTCCTTGAAGACGGGTGGTGTCTCCCAATCGTTTGAAAAGGGGCAGATCCATTGGTCGGAGTCAAGTAAGGCGCATTACACGACGGGGGGCATCAAGACATATTGGTCGAAGAACGGCTGGGAGAATGGTGCTCTCGGATATCCGACGGGGGACGAGATTAAGGTCGCTGGTGGCGCATCACAGACTTTCCAAGGCGGTATTGTCTTCTGGAATTCGAAGAGGGGGAAGGCCTTCCTTGTTTTGGGTGGAGTCAGGAATGCGTATCGTGCTTTGAGGTACGAGCGTGGTTTCCTGGGGCTTCCCGTGTCGGAGGAACGGTCCTTGGAGGGTGGTGTCTCCCAATCGTTTGAAAAGGGGCAGATCCATTGGTCGGCTGAGACGCATGGGCATGCGACTCATGGTGCCATCCAAAATTATTGGGCCAAGAGCGGCTGGGAGAAAGGGTGGCTGGGCTATCCGACTTCAGAGGAGACCTCAGTTTCCAATGGTGCCAAGCAGACTTTCCAAGGCGGGACTTTGACATGGAACTCCAAAACCCGCAAAGTTACTGGTTGATAATTATGCTCTAGCTCATCGTTGGAACATTACTTCCAAGGCGGAGTCGTTAATCCTATATAGAGTGTGGGTGGTCATAAAAACACCCACACTCTATATAGACCGAGTTTCACTCTTGTGTATTTTCATCAGACACTGGATCATGGGCTGATGAATAGTCTTTTAGTACGAGGCCAACGAGCACTGGCAGGGTTACGAGCCACGGTAATGAATAACGCATGCTTCCATTGACGGGAGAGATAAGACAGATCAGATAAATGCATACAATTGGAATGAAAGGAATTAATTTCTTCCACTGCCGTTTCCGAAGTACCATCGTAATGGTAATCATTAAAGCCCAAGCGTATATTCCCGAGTTATAGAACATTGTTAATACGGGAACCGAATACGAGCGTAGAACTACTTTTGTAATGGTACTAGCTGCGGGCTTAAGTGCATTCGGATATTCTATATGGCCAAGGCCTGCTTTATTGTCAAATCTTTCCCGATCTATCATCTCCCAGTAGTTAGGGACTTCATGGGCATTGCTTATATAATAAATTGGCACTTGGAGTGCTGTTTCGAAGGGATAATAATATTTGTAAGTTCCCCCGATTGTGGCTTCAAGGTATGTAGAAGGGTGTTTGGTTAGCATCGCTGCCCAAACGGAAAGATACTGCTTAAAGCTATCTGACGTAAATGACTTGAATTTGTTTTTCACATTATCTGAATTAAGCGGATTGTATTTTTGAGCGAGATCATCAGTAGTATAGCCAGATTTAAGAAGTGATTGGAGGGTTTCTTGCTCATCCGCTGTGACGTCATTGGGGTGGTCTCTTAGAAATCTTGCGGTTTGTTGAAGGGGGACGCTCATCATTTCCGCATTTGTAAATTTCTTTACCCCAATATTTGGAAAGACAATGGAGTTCAGGAGAAGTAGTGTTAACGTCATGACGATGCTGCTTACGATGATTTTTTTCTTACCAGTAGCGAGTAGAAATAGCAGGCAAACTGATCCTACGATAAAAATAAGAATTCCATCATTTCTGAAAGCTAGTACGCCTATTCCGGATATTAGGAAGAGGAAAAAAGTTTTTAAATTTACTTTTTTGTTTACACAGGCAACAACGATAATTGTAAAGAATATTAAGGTGCTAATGATGTATGGGTTGTCTTTGTAAATAATTCCCATAGACATTGGGTAAATTGGAAATAGTGCGAAGTTTGCAGTTGCAATTCCAAATACAAGGAGTGCCATGCGTGAGAATTTGCTGTCACGTACCAATCTATAGGCTTGACTTATTGTATATGCAAAAGCTAAGCATCCAAGAATGCCTTGAATTGTAGTATAGATAAACATTGCGGCGTTGAGTCCGAATGGCTTACCAATTGAGAATATCAACCCCATAATAGTGGTTGCCAAATATGGATGATGGGTTGTTTTACCGATATATCCATAGAATTCATTGAGCTGACGGTACCCATCCGTCATGAATGCACCTGGGTAAAAAATTACAAAATATGGAATCCAGCAAATAGCTATAACAATTGCCGCGCAGGCGAAGGGGTGTTTATCGATGAAATTTCGAACTGTCGATAGAGGACCTTTTGAGGTAATTCTATCTTTGATAACTACACTTGTATAATTATCAAAATAGTTAAACAGGTTTGCAAGAATTACATAGTAAATGAGTCCGAAACCGATTACTGCCAGTAGCGTGAAGCGTCCGAAGAAATTAGAGGCGTTGTTTGGAAGGAAGTATTTACCCCAGAGACGCTCATCTGAATAGACAGAGAAGCTAAGTCCCGTAATTGTAAAAACTGAAAATAAGAAGCTGAGTATACAGGCAGAAAGGGAGAAATGTATTTTCTTAAAAGTCTTCGAATAACAAAATGCTAAGAATAAAGAAAAGACTGGGAATGCTAAATTTGGAAGGATATCGCCAAGTTCATTCGTCAGCTCATTTCCAAGCGCACCTCGATTTATGAATACCTTGTTGTTGTAGATAAGCAGTGCGTAAGAGGAGAGTACTCCAAAAATAATTGAAACTATTTTATTCGCTGCTGAATTTACATTTTTTGTGATAATTTCCTCATTCATACTGAGTAGTTTACATAAAGTTACATGAATGATCGAATAGTTATGTGTGTGGTGTCCAGCAACATTTACACTCTTGGCCTAGTTAGGCTAACTGGGTGTTAAAAATTCACTTTTTCACCTCTCTGCCCAACATCACGCTTAATACCTGTTCGGTGTTGCCGTCTGCCATCATTTTCCCGTGAGAGAGGAGAATAGCTCGGTCGCAGAACTGAAGAACCTGATCGGTCGAGTGGGAGACGATGACTAGTGTCTTTCCCTGTTCTTTGAGTTCGTGGATCTTCTTGGCGCACTTACGGCGGAAGGGCTCATCGCCTACTGCCAAGACTTCATCAACAAGGAAGACATCGGGATTCGAATGTACCGCAACCGAGAAGGCGAGACGCATGTACATACCGGAGGAGTAGAAACGCACTTCGGTATCGAGGAACTTCTCAATCTCCGAGAACTTAACAATGTCATCGAAGGCGTTGTCAATCTGTTCCTTAGTCATCCCGAGGATGGCACCATTCAGGTAGACGTTCTCCCGACCGGTGAGGTCGTTGGAGAAGCCGGCACCCACCTCGAGGAGGCCTGCAACGTGGCCACGAGTCTCGATGTGTCCGCCATCAACCTTCTGAACGCCTGAGATGCATTTCAGAAGGGTTGATTTTCCAGAGCCGTTGAGTCCTACGAGTCCGACTGATTCGCCCTTATTGATGGTGAAGTTCACGTTGTCGAGGGCGGTGAACATTCCGCGGTCGGGGACGGGGCGGCGGAGGAGGAAACGGACGAACTCGTCTTTGAGAGAGATCGTCTTCTTCAGTCGGAACTGCTTAGTGACGTGGTCCACGTTCACCATGACCGGAGTGTCAGGTTGCTCCACGGACTCGATTGCTGCGAGTTTTTCCGCAGAGTACGACTTTGGTGCTTTTGTTGAATTCTTAGCTTTTTCTGCCATGATGAAAAATAACTCCTACAGTTCCTGGGCAAAGCGCCCGTCAAGTCGCTTGAAGACGGCTTCCGCAATGAAAAGAAGCACGCAGGCGATGCCGAAGCCGATGCCCCCATTCAAGAGCAAATGGCTGGAGAGTGCCTCGGTCTGATCTGTTGTGGGGTACCAAAAGCCGTAGTGGAAGAGCTCTGCTGACGCTGTGACGGGGTAGAGAAGGTAGATGTGCATGAGCCAGTCCGGAAGGTGTGCGCTCACCACACTTGCTTTATACATGATGGGAGAAAGCCATGGAGAGAGCATGTTGATGACATCCACGAAGTTTTCCGCATCCTGATAAAAAACGTTGAGTGCGCCGAAAAGAATGCCGAGGGCAAGGCCGAAGACACTCACTGTGGCAAAACCAAGGACAATTGCAACGATATGTCTCCAATTGACTCCATAGAACCAACCGTTGATGACACAGAACAGGAAGAGGATGGCGACTTGCGGCCAGAAATGGACCATCGCCACACGTTGGCTTGAAACGGGGAAAAGCTCTCGTGGTAAATAGATTTTCTTAACAAGTCCCCGGTTCGAACGAATCGAGCGGGTACACACCCTGAAAGTCTCCGTAAAGTAATTGACGACGATCATTCCGGAGAAAAGATAGAGAGCGTAGTTTTCTCCGCGTTTTGACAGTCCAAGGAAAATGCCCATCACGACGTAGTACACGAAGAACTGTGTCAAAGGCTTGATATAGGTCCAGATCATACCGAGGTAGGATCCACGGTAGCGGACGCGCAGATCCTTTTGCACAATGAGGCTAAGGAGGTAACGGTAGTGGAAGACCGATAGAAGACCCTTGGATTGACCAGGAGTAGTGAGATCGCCCAGGGAATCGTCTTCCGTGGACTTCTGTTTCTTTGAACCGTTCACTCGCAGATTTCTCCTTGCTGTCCATGTCAAAGTGGACATAACTTTCTGCCAGATTCCTACTATAAGAGCTTCTCTACCAGAATTATGCTGATGAAGCACACCATTGTACCCACACTTTACAATTCATGAAGTGTGGGTATGGGAGTGAGAAGTTTAGTGACGCCTGTTCCAACTGAAGAGATTCTCTGAGAGAATGTGCTGTTCCCGGTCTTTACGCGCCAACGAATCAAGAATAAAGCCGGCGATGAAACTCAGTATTCCCGCAATGACGAGGAAAGCAGCCCCAATAAGTGTGGGGAAGCGTGCCACCATGCCAGTTGCCCAGTAATCGAAGAAGATGGAAATAATGAAACCTAGCCCCACAATGGAGAGTAGCCCCCCTATTGTTCCGAAGAATGGAAGAGGCCTGTATTCCCTAATCATGCGGAAGATGGTGCTCATCACCTTTATTCCGTCGCCAACCGTGTTGAGTTTGCTTACAGAGCCTTCAGGCCGATCCCTGTAGTTCACCGGTAACTCGTAAATTTTGACATTCCTATCGAGACTGTGAATTGTCATTTCAGTCTCGATCTCAAACCCCTTTGAGAGCACTGGGTAGGTTTTTACGAAGGTAAAGGAAAAAGCACGATATCCGGTCATGATATCGCTGATGCTTGCAGAAAAAAGATGATTGATTGCGCCTCGCACCATCTTGTTCCCGACGTTATGGAAGGGACGCTTGTTCTCCTGGAAATAGGTGGAGCTGAGCCGATCTCCAATGACCATGTCATAGCCTTCAAGAATTTTTTGCACCATGGCAGGGCTGTCTTCTGCAGGGTAGGTGTCGTCGCCATCGGCCATGACATAGACATCCGCATCGATCTCCTGAAACATCGCCCGGATCACATTGCCCTTTCCTTGACGGGGCTCATGGCGAACAATGGCGCCTGCATCTTTAGCGAGCTGAGCCGTGTTGTCGGAGGAGTTGTTGTCATACACATAGATCGAGGCTGAGGGCAAAGCGGCTTTGAAATCTCGTACCACTTTGCTAATGGTGATCTCCTCGTTATAACAAGGTAGGAGAACTGCTATTTCAGGGTTCTGCATTTTTTCGCGCACCTTTCTACTATATATGGTCGGGAGATTTAGCAAGGCAAGGAATCGTGCTTGATGTTCTATGCTGGCCAGCAAGTGTTCCTGTATCCACCGAATATTTCATTGTATTCGTAGCTCCTACTTACTTTGAGGTGCGTAGCAACCTTTTAAACCGTCTTTTAATTGCCTGCCACAGTCTTTTCTCAAAAGGTTGATGGAGCTGGTCCCGGTAGGCTTCCAAAGATTTAATTCTCTTATTATTTTCCTGCTCTGTGGCGTCGAGAGCATGTTCAAGTTCAGAGATTTTCTTTTCAGATTTTGAGAGGACGAGTGAGAGCTCGTTTTTCTCGAGATCACTTTTCTTGAGCTTTTTCTGTATTTCTTGGAGTGTTTTGACAGTCGAATGTGTGAGCGGTTTATCGAGAGATGTTTCTGGATCAAAGGCTCCCGCGGGACGCCAATGATCTGTTGTCCGGTCTTGCCAGAGCCACCTCAGACGCGCTGCAATTGCTGCAGGATCTTGAAAATTTATGGGTTCGATAGCAGGAGCCGGGTGAAAAGAAGTAAGAGTCCTCTCATACTCTGGATTTTCCATTCCTGGCTGATGAATGTGTCTGAGGCCATTCTCTTCGAGGAATTTATAGTATCTATCCCAGTTCTCGCTCATCCGGTTATTAAATTCGGTGAAGTCGGCTGATTCGTAAATATCTTCTGCGAGGTATTTACCGGATTGCATGACGTCGCTGAAGATTGTATGAGGGATTGCATGGTATTCCGCAAGTTCCATGGTTCGTGTATCGATCGGAAGTAATACTGCGGGTGTCCCGGCGATAAGTGATGCGATGACGCCATGAAGGCGAACTCCAAAGGTGAAATCCTCGTTGGCGAGGAATTCCTTCCACGGCCGCACATTAGTGAAGAATTTCAGATGGTTTTCTTTGTAAGCTCGATCATGAATAGAGCGGGGCAGTCCCTCGGGTAATTCCTCCATCGTTCTTCCCCACAGAATGTATTCCCCTCCAGCGGCAGTCTGGTAGATAGTGGTGAGGTTGCGGTAGCGCTCCTCGTTTGCTTTGTAGAACGTGACGAGATCGGGAATAGGCCATTCATGATTGATAGAGATCCTAGAGTCTTCCGTAAGATGAGAAAGCTTTTTATTGACTTGGAAATCTCGTGAATTATTGAAAAGCGAAGGGCAGCCGATGACTGAGATATCGGAATCATGGAAACCTAGGTCGAGAAGGACTTGACGGGTAACTTCCCCGCGGACGCCTATCGATGACGAATGGTCGAGGACTGCAGAGACAAAGCGCGTGGTCTCTTCCTTTGTGCGGTCGTCCATTTCTGACGCACCTTCGCCTATTTCACCTTGAGAACCAACGCCGGTGACAATTACCGGAATATGAAGACGTTCGATAAAAGAAGTCATTTTTGTTAAATGCTTAATGAATTCAGGGCGAAAGGCATTAGCGAGAGGAAGCACGTAGGCATCGAATTCATCATTGACGGCTGCAACCTCGTCGTCGGACAAGAAACGGGATTGAGGTGCATACGCGTCACAGGTAATTTCAGCATCTGGAGTGTTCAAAGCATGGAAAACGGAGTCGCTGTACAGCATGTTTCCTGCATTGCTCGCAAAGTGCCCACCGCCTCTCCAGGAAAGGGCGGCTTCATTTGAGGTTTCATCGTGGGGTGGGCGACCTGCACGTAAAAGGATGCGCTTTATTGGTTGCATTGTAGCGTTGGCCTCACTTTGTAGCATCGAAAATCTTCTTCCAAGTAGTAAAACTAGCAAGATCTGCGGAGCGATAAGAAGCGGAAACCTTACTCCACCGTTTTATGAGTGCGTTGCTCATGCGCAGCCCCTCTTTGAGAAGCTTCCTGCTCTGCTGATTGTCACGGCGCAGCCAGGTGTACGAGGACCCATCGGGTGAGGCCACGAGTGCCGAACTGATTCCATTGAAGGCCTCCACTCCACCTTCCCACCCCGAGTACTGTGTGGGGATCACGGTTTGTGGGCGTGCGTCGTGAGCTCCGTCTTTTCCAAGGAGAATTGCTTGAGCCGCAGAAAGCGGTTTTGGGACTTCGCGTGGTGTGTTGAAGGGGTGCAAGGGTGTGGGGAACTCGCTAAGTTCTGCGTACTGGGTGTCGGGGAAGGTGGAGCGGTAGGCGTTGATCTCTGAGAGAGTGTCGGGCATGGTGCTCACAACGTACTCAGGTCCGCGCATGATGTCGCGCAGTCCTCGGTGTGTCAGAGCGATACCCGAGTAGAGCAGCCGTGTCGCCAGATAGAGATCGCTGGAGATCATCTCGAGCCTGAACCACGGCGAGGGCTTGGGGGAGTGCAGCAGTGCGCAGATCCAGCGATTGCGCTGAATGAAGTATTCCTCCCACGAGCGGGCTATGTCCTTGCCTGCCCACGCTTGGTGCCACACCGCCGCCCCGGGAAGGCTCACCGTTGGGTAACCGGCTTCCTTGGCGCGCAGTCCGTATTCAATGTCATCGAACTTAATGAAGATTGGCAGGGAAAGTCCGATGCTGCGCACCACCGCGGTGGGAATAAGACACATCCACCAGCCGTTGTGGTCCGCTTCGGCACGCTGATGCAACAACGGTGAGGCAATGAGTGGCTTCTCTGCAAAGTCATGATCATAGGGGCGGTTTTGGGGTGCTTCCATCCACATGCGCGCTGTGTCGAGACGTTCGCCCTGGGCATGGAGAACGGTTCGATCATCAAGGCTGAGCATGCCACCTCCCACGAGAAGGGGCGATGTCGTATAGTCGGCAAATTGGACTGCC
Source organism: Bifidobacteriaceae bacterium (assembly GCA_022650895.1). Classification (GTDB taxonomy): domain Bacteria; phylum Actinomycetota; class Actinomycetes; order Actinomycetales; family Bifidobacteriaceae; genus JALCQC01. The sequence goes on from JALCQC010000019.1 coordinate 9,691, forward strand.
CTCAAAATGGATTCCGGCTCGCTGATGGCATCGTCGTCGAGAAGAAGGACATAGTCGCTCGTTCCTGCTTTCAGGGTTTCATACATTCCACGGGAGAATCCGCCCGAGCCTCCAAGATTCCGCTGACGCAGGTACTTCAGTTGGGTGCCAAGGGCTTCAGAGACCTGCGGGAAACCGGGTTGATCCCTGACGAGATCCGTTCCTTGATCGACACAGTAGATGGTGTCGAGTCGTTCTCTCAGTGATGGTTCATTGCTCAAAGTCTCGAGTTGGTTGAGACAATAGGGTGCGCGATTGAAGGTGGTGATGGCGACGGAGAGAGTGGAACCGGAGGCTTCACGGCGGTCAGAAACAGGTACCGCCCACTGTGCACTCCCTAGCGTGAGATTCGTCTGGGTTTCGGCGTCGAACCACAGGTAGCCGCCGTCGTCAAAACCACCGAGTGAAACATCGTAGGAGAAAAGTGTCGGAGAATCGGCATCGACGGTGATGGAATGCAGAGTGGTGACGTTTCCTGCCACGTCGGAGCTCTTCACTGTGAGTTTTCCGGAACCATGCGCTTCGATGGAAAACTTCACCGCTCTCACTGGAGTCCAATGACGCCAATAGCTAGCGGGGAAAGCGCCGAAATAAGTGCACAGGCTCACTGAGGTTCCTGCTGTGATGCTGACGCTGAACCGGTCATTGATCATGTAATCCACGGCATCGAGACTCGAACCATCCGGGTGTGTGAGATAAAGGGGCATGACCTGCCGCATATCCTTCAGCGGATAGGCGATGCGATAAACGGTCTCCCACTGCGGAGCCGTGACGGCGTTACCAGAGCTCTTGGATGCTTGTGCCATTCCTTCAGTATAGAGAGCGGTTCACAGCAAAAGAACTTGTGGAGTCTTATGGCTGCCCTCATCAAAATACCGATGGAAATCATAGACTGAGACCTATGAGTTTTATCAGCCGCATCAAGTCGATCTATCCGGTGCCGTGGAGATCCTTCCGTCAATTCGAAGACGAGGTTTTCCGCCGCCTTGACCACCTCGAACAGACGGCAGGGGGCAATGATCCCAAAACAGAAATGCGCTTCTGGGCTCTCTTCCAACGGGAGGGAGAGGATCTCCAAGCCGCTAAGGAGCGCTTCTTCGCGGCCATACCGCCCGCGACCGGCACGATGCGTCTGCTGCAGGATGCTCAGGCAAAGCTTCTTCACGAAATGCACCAACTGTGCACAGACAATGACATTCAGTATTGGGCGACCGGTGGGACCCTCATCGGAGCGAGACGCCACCGTGGCTTTATCCCCTGGGACGACGACCTCGACGTCGCCATCATGCGCGATGACTTGGAGAAGCTGCGTCGTATCGTGGAGACTGATCAACGCTACCGTGTGGAAATCCTCTGGGATTACCGAACGGCCTGCGAGCAGATACGTTTCCGCCCTGCGAACCCACGGAACCCCGCCTTCGTTGATCTCTTCATTTTCGACTGGACGAACGAACCTAGCGTGAAGATGTACCAGCGCTCGCAGAAATACCGCCAGACCAAGATCGTTGACGTCGTGAGAGACCGTTTCGCAGTGAGTCGGTGGCCCTCGCAGTGGCTTCTGGAAGACTCCGATCCTTTCGCTGCAAAAGTGCGTGAGGTCTTCTCACAGGCGCGTGAGGCGGAGATGAAGGAATCCTATGTTACGGACCGGGAGCATGCCACCGGCATCTACCGTTCCATCGAAAACTTCGATGACCCTACTGGATTCCCCTACGTTGGAACACTCGATGATTGGTTCCCTGCTGCGGAGATGGAATTCGAAGGTTCACCTATCTGGGTCCCTCGCAACAGCCAGAAGTATCTGGATGGCCCCTACGGTGACATCTGGGAGCTACCCAACGATATGGGGCTGCACTTTGAACATGTGAGCCACGAAGACCTTGAGAACGAGGAAGTGCTCGAGATTCTTCGGGAATATATCAGCGAGTAGCCGATGGAGCAATCGGCAGTGAGAGGAAATAGCTAGAGAAATAGAGAAAAGGCCTTTGCGGCACCCAACATGTGGATGTGGCAAAGGCCCTTGTTAAGAGTGGGAAATTCTAGTCTCTGTTACTCATCTTGAGAATTGACTTACCGAAGTGGGGATGTGAATCCATCTCGAAGCAGTTGGTGATGTCGTCAACATTGTGGATGTCGTAGACGCCGTTGACGAGTCGCGAAAGATAGCGGACGGCTTCGGGGTGGTCTCGGTAGAGTGCCAAGACGTTCTCGAAGTCTTGACGTCCCGAGCGGGAAGACCCGACCAACCGCAGTCCCTTTTCCAAGACCATGCGTGTTTCAACGGGCTGTGAGTACTCAGAGACACCCATGAGCATGAGCGTTCCCTCTGGCCGTACCAACGAGATGAACTGGGCGATGGCATCGGCAGAACCGTTGCCTCCGGCGCATTCGAAGCCATGGTCAAGCTGGAAACCTGCGGGGATGTCATCGGTGAGGTAGGTGGCGGCAGCGAAGGTGAAGTTCTCCAATTTTTCACGGGAACGGCCGAAGACCACGATCTCGGAATCGGGAAGAAGGCGGGTGAGGAGCAGCGAGACGATGTAGCCGAGGTTACCGTCTCCCCAGATGCCGATGCGGCGGCGATCCGTGTGCGCTGTCTCAAGGAAGCGGCTGATGGCGTGCATCGAGACGGAGACGAGCTCGGTGAAGGCTGCCGTTTCTCCGGACACTTCACCATGTTCGATGGGAACGATGCGGTGAGGGGAGAGACGAACCAGTTCCTGCAAGAACCCGTCTTCGGAGGAGCCGGCGAAGGTGGAGCTACGAAGGTAGTTTTCCGCCCGAACCGGGTCTTCTTCCGTAGGGTTGTTGGGAACCATCAGAACGGGGGTTCCTGGTGTCAGCTCTCCGTGGGGATCATACTGAATGACACCGGTTCCCTCGTGGACGAGGGCCATGGGAAGTTTCTTCTCCAACACCTTTGGATCGCGGGTTCCCAAGAAGTAGCGTTGATCCGCCATACAGATGGACAGGTACGTCGGGCGTACCAGAATCTTGTCGCCCGGGAGCGGTTCATCCACCAGCACTTTCTCAAAGCGTCGTGGTGCGGCCAAACGGTAAATGGTAGAGAGCATTGAATCTCCTAAGTGTGGTGCGCCTTACTCGGCGATGAGAGCCTGTGCCATTCTGAGGTCAGCGGGATAGGTCACTTTGATGTTTTCTTCTTCTCCTGCAACCAGCTTGACGGGAATGTCTCGCATGGTGAAAATCGAGCAGGCGTCAGGAAGCCATTCCTTGTCCTTCTGGCTGAGAGAGTTGTAGAGCTCGCGCAATTTCAGGGCTTTGAAGGACTGCGGTGTTTGGCCGCGGAACATCGTCTTGCGGTCGGGAATGGTCGTGATCTCATCGCCATCGTTGGAAACGACAATGGTGTCGGCGGAGGGGACCACGGTGTCGCAGGCATCGTAATCCTTCATGGCGGCAATGTTGTCTTCGATGATACGTTCGGAGATGAAGGGGCGCACGGCGTCATGGGTGACGATGACCGTCTCCTCATCGATGCCGTCGTTCTGTTCGATCCAATCGATGGCCGCCATCACGGTGTCATTGCGCTGTTCGCCGCCCGCGGTGACAACGACGTGATCGGATTCACCCACCGACTTGCGTAACATGTCCTTGGTGTTCTCGACCCATTCGGCGGGAGTGAGGACGAGGACCCTCTCGAATCCTGGGTGGATGGCGAACTTTTCAACCGTATGGGCAATGATCGGCTTCGAACCGAGCTGAAGGTATTGCTTCGGTTTGCCGACATTTCCCATGCGCTTACCGACGCCGCCGGCGAGAATGACTGCGTAATACTTCATCGTTGACCTTTCGAGATGAGTGCCCAAACTTCTTTCAGTATAGGGAAGGGTCTCTGGAAAATCTTGTGGCTGAAGATTCCGCACAACACCTACGAGTCCTCTGCAGGTCTGTTGCTGCTCTATCGGTTTTGCCGATTCAGCAGCGGTTCCACCTGCTTTTCGAAGGCAATGAGGGCCGAGTTGATGGTCTGGTGCATGTCGAAGTAGGCATAGCTTCCAAGCCTGCCGCCAAAGATGACGTCTGGTTCTTTCTTTTCCATTGCAGCGTACTGGGCGAACATGGTGCGGTCCGCTTCAGTGTTGACGGGGTAATAAGGTTCGTCGCCTTGGTGGGCGAAGTGCGAATATTCGTCCCACACGATCGTCTTGTTCTGTTTGGCCACCTCCGCGCGCTCGGGGTTGAAGTTCTTGAATTCGATGGAGCGGGTGTAGGGGATGTCTGGGTCGGCGTAGTTCATGACCGGGCAGCCCAGGTGATCTACTTCCTTGTAATAGCGCTTCTTGAAGTCGACGGTCCGCCACTTCAGCTCTCCAAGCTCGTAGCCGAAGTAGCGGTCGATCGCACCGGTGTAGACGATCGGGACGTTACCGCGCAGGGAGTTTTTGCTGAGGGATTGGGAGTCATCGAAGAAATCAGTATCAAGTGTCACGGTGATGTTGGGATCGTCGATCATGCGCTCGAACCACGCGGTATAGCCATCTGCAGGCAGGCCTTCGTGGGTGTCCTTGAAGTAATGGTTGTTGTAGTTGAAGCGCACCGGAAGGCGGCGGATGATGCTGGCCGGCAGCTCACTAGGATCCGTCTGCCACTGCTTACCGGTGTAGTTCTTGATGAAGGCCTCGTAGAGGGGTTTGCCGATGAGCTTGATTCCCTGGTCGTTGAGATTCTTGGGTTCAACATCGGCGTATTCTCCCGCCTGTTGCTCAATGAGAGCCTTTGCCTCCGAGGGTGAGTAGGCGGAATGGAAGAACTGATTGATGGTTCCCAAGTTGATGGGAAGAGGAAAGACCTCGCCATTGTGCGTGGTATAGACGCGGTGCACATAGTCGGTGAAGCTGGTGAAGCGGTTGACGTATTCCCACACCCGTTCGTTGGAGGTGTGGAACAGGTGCGCTCCATACTTATGAATCTCAATGCCCGTTTCCTCATCGAAGTAGGAGTATGCATTACCGCCAATGTGATCCCGAATGTCGATGATCTGAACCTTCGCATTCAGCTTCTCGCTAGCCTGTTGTGCCACAGTAAGTCCGAAAAGACCTGCTCCGACGATGACGAGATCTGGGTCAGTCATAGCCGCCTGCTCCTTCACCGCGAAATTATTAGTATGCTTCTCGCACTTTAGAGCAAAGTCTGGGACTGCGGGAGACGTGCACGTAAGAGTTTATAGAACATCCACTTTTGCAACAAAAGCATTGAGAGAGAACGGATAGAATAACGTGTCTTGTGAGCGAATTCAACTCACCTGACTTCGAACAAAGAGGATGGTTGCGCATTGGGCACTTCACAGGTTGTGACGGCAGGGACGAGATCGAAGCGAATCGTTGGCGTGGATATCGCTAAGACCATTGGCATCCTCCTCGTCATCTTTGTGCACTTTGTCTTTCACACCTCCGAATATCCCAACACGTGGTATTCGCACTTCGCCGTTGCCGCCTATCAATATGGAGTGCCGCTCTTTTTCATGGCTAACGGTGCTTTACTCCTCACTCGGAAGCTTGATCTGAAGAAGCACTATCGCCGGCTTCTCACCATCGTCATCGTGACGCTGGTGTGGAAAGCCATCGATCTCGTTGTCTTTGCGTATACCACCGAGCCTATAGGCGTGAGGAACTCTATTCTCTTCATGTTGGGAGGAAGCGAATTCGATGGACGTCCCAGCGGATTCGTGTGGTTCATGAACGCCTTCATCGGTCTTCATCTCATTGTCCCCATGCTCAAGACGATGTTCGATGCCGCCGATGGCAGAAGAACCTTGTACATCACCATGGGGGTCATTGCCTTCTTCTCCATTCTTGGTGACACTGCCCGCACGCTTCTCACGATTGTTGGCTCATGGTTTCACGTCGGTCTTGTTGGCGCACTCCAATACGTGGACGAGTACAACATGTTCGGAAAGTACGCCTATGCCATTCTGTACTTTATTCTTGGCGGGCTTGTTCTCGAAAAGTTTCAGAAGGCCCGTTCCGAATCAGGCAAAATCGTGTGGCCGTTCAGGCGAGTTTCCCTTGGAGCCAGCGTGGCGGTTCTGGTGGTTTGCCAGGTCCTGTTATTCCTTACGCTGTGGGGAGAGCGTGCTGCTTCCGGTTATGAGTACCGTTTTGCATACAGTTACACGCAGCTTGCCGGAGTTATTGGAACGGTCATTGTCTTCTGCCTCTGCCTCATGGCCTCTCCTTCGCAGCGCGCCTCGAAATTCTACAAGGAAGTCGGCTCCCAGACTTTTGGCATGTATATGACGCACATCTTTTTGCTGATGACGATCAATTACCTTGAGCTTCGTTTCTTTGCTGATGACAACTTTGCCGCCTTGGGCGGTGTCGGTTCCCTCCTGGTGAATTTTGCGCTCATCCTTCTCGCTTTCTTCGTCGCCCTCGCCATTTCCATGGTGGGCTCGCGCATTCCCGTTCTCAAGAAGCTGTTCTTTCACTGATTCGGGCGTGACCCTCGATTGGTGGCATCGGCGATTGGTAGCATGGCCGTATGTCTATGAACTCCCTTCCCGAACGCTATACGCGGATTCTCGTCACCGGGGGAGCGGGCTTCATCGGATCGAATTTCGTGCGCTATGTGCTGGGACACACGGCTTCGGTGCACGTGACCGTTCTGGACGCACTCACCTATGTGGGCAAGCGCGAGAACCTGGCGGGGCTGGATCCGCATCGGCTCAGTTTCGTACACGGAGACATCAGGGATGCGGAGCTGGTGGATGCGCTCGTGGGAGATTGCGACGCCATCGTTCATTTTGCCGCGGAGTCCCACAACGACAACTCCATCGAAGCGCCCGCCCAGTTCATCGACACGAATGTGCGTGGAACCTTCGTACTGCTGGAGGCCACACGCCGCCACAACGTCCGCTTCCACCACATCTCGACGGATGAGGTCTATGGCGATCTCCCGCTGGACTCCCGCGACTTCTTCACGGAGGCGAGCCCCTACAATCCCTCGAGCCCCTACTCGGCCTCCAAAGCCAGTTCCGACCTTCTGGTGCGCGCATGGCATCGCACTTACGGACTGCGCGCCACCATCACCAACTGTTCCAACAACTACGGCCCGTACCAGCACGTGGAGAAATTCATTCCTCGGCAGGTGACCAATGTTCTCACCGGCCGCAGCGCGAAACTCTATGGAACAGGCGAGAACATCCGCGACTGGATTCACGTTGACGACCAGTGCTCCGCCATCTGGAAGGTGCTCAACGACGGTGAGATCGGGCAGACCTACCTCATCGGTGCCCATGGCGAGCACAGCAACAAGGACGTGCTGCGTGAGATCCTGCGGCAACTGGGCCATGATCCCGAAGATTACGAGAGGGTGGCGGACCGTCCCGGCCACGACCGCCGCTACGCGATCGACCCAACCAAAATCACCCGGGAACTTGGGTGGAGACCGCAGCATTCTGATTTCGTGGCCGGATTGCGGGAGACCATCGAATGGTATGTGCACAACCGGCAGTGGTGGGAGGCCGACAAGGAGAGCACCGAGAAGCGCGCGGAGGCGAGAGGACAGTAACCGTGACTTCTGCGGCTGGTGCCTCCCATGCTCAGCTCATTCAGCCTGCGCACAGGAAAATCTCTGTGAAGCACCAACTTTTTCGTGGCGTTCTCGAACGAGAAACGAACTGATGATTGAGATTCGTGGAGTTATCTCGTAACTATGAGCACTTCAACGCAGATAACGACGACGCCGACGACGTCACAGGTGACGGCACCGAAGACAGCACTGAATAACGATAGCGAAGAGTCGGAGCAACCTTCCGCTCCCCGCTACGGTAAAAACGCCGACCTCGACCCCTCCACCTTTCCTGCGATACGTGTTCAGAAGCCTCCTGAGGTACTGGAAAGACTTGGAAACCCAGTGCCGGTGCAGGCCGACATCGTACTTCCCGTCTACAACGAGGAGCGGCAGCTCGATGCACATGTGCGCATTCTCAAGGATTTTCTGGATGTGCACTCCATGGAACGAAAAGGTTTCACGTGGAACATCGTCATCGCGGACAACGCCAGCACGGACGGTACGTGGGACATTGCCAAGCGGCTCGTCGACGACTACCCGGACCGCGTCCGGGCCCTGCGTATCGCTCAGAAGGGACGCGGCCACGCACTCAAACTCACCTGGGGAGAGTCGCTGGCGAAGGTGGTCTCCTACATGGACATCGACCTGTCCACCGACATCAAGGACATCGGATTCCTCATTGGCTCCCTGTTGGTGGGTGGAGCGGATGTCTCCATCGGTTCGCGATTGCTTGCCGAGTCTGAGGTGGAGCGTCCCCTCAAACGAAAGTTCATCTCCCGGACTTATAACACGATGCTGCATTCGTATCTGGGCGCTACGTTCCACGACGCCCAATGTGGCTTCAAGGCCCTCACCGCCGAGGCCGCACACACGCTCCTGCCCCTCATCCAGGACGACGGCAGATTCTTCGATACCGAACTCCTGCTGCTCGCGCAGAATCTTGGCATGCTGATCTACGAAATCCCGGTGCGCTGGGAACAGGACGGGCGCTCCACCCTCAGCATTTCGGACACCGCACAGGAGAACCTCGAGGGCATGCGGCGCATGAAGCGCACCTTCGCTCGCTGGGAACTGTCAAACGGGAAGAAGCTGCCGGGCACGCCGCACCGTGACGACCGTGCGTCCTCTGCCACCGTTACAGGGAACCGTGCAGTATTCAGCAGCACCGGATTCAGTAATGGCGACTTCAGCAGTAGTGGCGACAGTCGGACCAGTCTCCCGTCGTCACTGGCGCCGCAGACCGCTCTCATCGAGGTTGCAGACGTCCACGTGAAGGATCCCCGTCGCTGACGCGCTGACATGTTGGTGCAGAGCAGGGAGCACGGGTGCGGAATGCAGGATGCGGTCACTAAGGCTTGGGGGACAGGGGAGCGCAACAGTCTGTAGAATCGGCAGCATGCTAGGAATCGCCGGAATCGCCTTCATCGGTCTTCAAATCTGGGCCGCGCTGCTCATTGTCCTGCGCGGTCTGCTGTTCCGAACGAAAATCTACCGACCACTCCTGTGGAACCTTTTCCTCTCGCTGGTTCCGTTGCTCATTCAGCTGGTTTTCGGCGTCATTCTTCTGTACGCCGTCGGCATGCTGAACCACTACAGCCTGGGCGTTGTCGCCATACAGGTATTCCGCGTCGTCATGATTCTTTGGCTTTTCGTATGGGCGCTGTTCTTCCCGAACGCGACCTACCTGATCACCGAACTCAACTTCAGCCACCGCGTCGAAAACGACCCCGTTCCCCTCTACTACGACATCGTGATGGTCTTTTCGCTGGCGATGACCGGCTTCATCAATGCACTCGCTTCGCTGTCCGGTTTCCAGTTCCTGCTGCTGATTGCCACGTCCGACGACAACTCCATTCCCACTGCCGTGTGGGTGATCGTGATGGTCTACATTGTGGCGTCAGCGTTTGCGCTGTATCTGGGCCGTGAGGTGCGAATGAACAGCTGGGATGTCCTCCATCCCTTCAAATTCCTGAAGAAACTGGGACACCAGCTGCGGGACCGCGACGAACGCAACAAGGCGATAGGCTACACACTGAGCTTTTCCGGGCTGCTGGCATTGGCACACTTGCTCGTATTCAGCTTGCTGTATTCAGTCCTCCTTGGATAATGGCCCGCGTCTGTGCGTTGGCGAGTGGTTGTGGGCAGTGACTTTCGGCGTGGCGGAGACGGTGCATTAGACACATACGCGAAAACGGGTAAACTGAATACGGCTCCCACGCGGCGCTATGTCACCCAACTCCCCCAGGGCAGGAATGCAGCAAGGGTAAGTGGCCTCTGGCGGGTGCGCGGGAGTCTTTCATTTTCTTTCGCTTTATAAATCCTGTGAGCCTTGTTTGAATCGCGTGCAAATTCCGCGGGATGCGGAAAGTGTTGCGGTGAGCGGAATACAGTCGTGCGTATGAGCGAAAACGATACGAATCTTTCTCACGACGCGTCCCGTTCCGTGCCGGCGTCCGAGGGCGCTCCAGGGGTGGAGTCCTCCGCTGGCTCTGAGGCGCAGACAACGCGGAATCCTGCGTCTCCGCTCGAAAGACTGGCGGGACGTCCCGCAGGGTCGTCACGGCCGCCGTCGGAGACGGGGGCTGAGACGAAGGCCGCGTCGCGTCCAGAGTCGTTGTCCCAACAGAGTGGCCAAACTGAATCCGAACCTGCGTCGTCGCCGAGTGTTGAGCCAAACAGTGTGCCTGCCCCACCGGCACCTGCCACGCCGGCACCGGAGCCGCCGATAGTGTCTGAGCCAGCAGCGGCACTTCAGGCGCAGGCAGAACCAGCGCCGAGCGCTGAACCGGCACCGGAACCCGTTCCACAGCCCGAACCCGTCACGCTGACGGAGTCGGTGACGCCGGTGGAGCCGGAGCGGGCGAGCGCTGTCCCTCAGACGCAGTCACGCGAATCACGGGCCGTCGCCGCGGCACTTGGCCTCGATGAGACCTACAAGGATCCACTTCTGCGTGCGCCGCGCCGCTCGAGTGTGGTGCTGTGTGTCGTTCTCGGTGCGCTTTTCATCGCGATGGCGGCGCTCATGTGGTGGGAAACCGTGCGCACCACCATCGGTCAGCAATACGACGACCTCGTGTGGGAGACCTTCAAGGACAGTTTCCCTGTGTTCCTCGCGCCCATCGTCAACTTCTTCACTCATTCCACGTACGTCATTGCTGTGATCGTGGCCATCGGAATCGTGTCGGTCATCATGGTGATTGTGCGGCATCGCTGGCGTCTGCTGGTGCAGTTGGTCGCATTCGCGCTGGTGAGCTTCCTCTGCGGCTACACGCTCAAGCGCATCCTTCCGCGGACCAGTCTGGATCCTTCCCTCGCCAACCCCGCCAATTCCTCCCCATCGGGGCATTCGGTGGCGGCCTTCGCCGCTGCGGTGGTGTTGATTCTGGCGGTTCCGCTCTCCCTGCGCTCCATCGCTGCCGTGGTGTCCTTCATCTTCGCCACGAGCGTGGGTCTCTCGGTGGTCGTCGAGAAATGGCATCGCCCCTCGGACGTCATCGTGGCTTTCCTGTTGGTCACTGGCCTTGCTCTCATCACTCTGGCGTTTACGCGCGCCTCCGGCATGGATAAGGCGGGTGCGCGGCGGTCGTCGCCCTCCCTTCAGATTTTGGCGACCGTCATGATCGTGGCCGGAGTGTTCGGAACGCTTTTCGCCGGCTACCTGGTGTGGAACATCGTTCCGGGGCTGGGACAGGAGGCTGCGTGGACGGTCTCTGCAGCCCAAGGGTCCGCGCTTCTGGGAATCTCGGGTATCTCCGCCTTCTCTCTTGGCACGATTCTTGCCATGCGCCAGATCACGGCGTCGCCGCTGTCCACCATCGGCCGTGTCGGCGCGCCGCCTGCCCCGCCGGTGGCGTCCCAACCGTCCCCGCGACAGTGAATTTTCTTCGTCCGGTCCTCAGTCGTGATATACAGTTCTCAAGGCATTCGCAATGGACGTCGGCATGATTTCGGAAGTGTTGACGCGGCCAGTTGTGGTAAAAAGCCTGCGAATCGTTGTCGAAAGGTGTTGTGATGGCTACAGGTAACAAGCTCGTCATCGTGGAGTCTCCCACCAAGGCCAAGAAGATCGGTGGGTATCTCGGCAAGGGCTATACGGTCCTCGCCTCGGTGGGGCATATCCGCGATCTGGCACAGCCCTCGCAGGTGCCTGCCTCTGACAAGGACAAGTTCGGCAAGTTCGGCGTCGACATCGACGACGGCTTCAAGCCCTACTACATCGTTGACGCCAACAAGAAGAAGACGGTGTCGGAACTCAAGCGCGCGCTCAAGGACGCCGACGAGCTCTATCTCGCAACTGATGAGGACCGCGAGGGAGAGGCCATCGCCTGGCACTTGGTGCAGACGCTGAAGCCGAAGGTTCCCGTGAAGCGCATGGTCTTCCACGAGATCACGCCCGAGGCCATCAAGGGGTCTCTCTCCAAGACGCGCGATGTGGATAGCAACATGGTCAGCGCCCAGGAAACGCGCCGTATCCTCGATCGCCTGTATGGCTACGAGCTTTCTCCGGTGCTGTGGCGCAAGGTGGGGCCGGGCCTGTCCGCCGGTCGAGTGCAGTCGGTGGCAACGCGTCTCATCGTCGAGCGTGAGCGCGAGCGCATGGCCTTCGTGCAGAAGACGTATTGGGATGTGGTGGCACAGCTGGCAACTGCTTCCGATCCGCAGACCTTCGAGGCACGTCTGGTGGAGTTGGGCGGCCGGCGTCTGGCGGTTTCCAAGGATTTCGGCGACGATGGCCAGCTGACGGCTGCGGCGAGCAAGGATGCTCCGCTTCAGTTGAGCGAAGAGGCCGCCACGCAGCTGACGGAAGCGCTGAAGAAGGCCGACTACACCGTTGAATCGTTGGAGACCAAGCCGTATCGACGTCGTTCCGCGGCGCCGTTCACCACGTCCACGCTGCAGCAGGCGGCGGGCAACCGCTTGGGTATGTCGTCGCGTGCGGCCATGAGAGCCGCTCAGGGACTGTATGAGAACGGCTACATCACCTATATGCGTACCGATTCTGTGACGCTTTCGGGGGAGGCCATCGCTGCCGCGCGTTCACAGGTGAAGGAGCGTTTCGGAGCGGAGTATCTGTCGAAGTCTCCGCGCCAGTTCACCACCACCACGGCAGGCGCCCAGGAGGCGCATGAGGCGATCCGTCCCGCGGGTTCGTATTTCAAGGCGCCCGAGGAGCTGGCGTCGCGCGTGCCTCCGGATCAGCTGAAGCTGTACACCCTGATCTGGCGGCGCACTCTGGCGACGCAGATGGCGGACGCACAGGGCTCCACCGCGACTGTGCGTCTCTCCGCACCCACGGGAGAGCAGGGGAACGCCCTCTTCCAGGCGTCGGGAACCGTGATCACCTTTCCGGGCTTCACGAAGGTCTATGGCTTGGATTCCGAATCGAAGAACGGAAATGGGAGTGCCGCCAGAAACGGAAGCGCCGGCAAGAATGGCGGCCGTTCCGCCTCTGGCACGGGGTCCGATGGCCGGCTTCCGCAGATGGCGACGGGAGATGTGCTGCAGGCCGAGGCAGTGGAGCCGACCTCGCACCAGACACAGCCGCCGGCCCGCTACACCGAGGCCTCCTTGGTCAAGACACTCGAAGCCAAGGAGATCGGCCGCCCGTCGACGTACGCCAGCATCATCTCGACGATCATCGACCGCGGCTATGTGTACGAGAAGGGCCGTGCGCTCATCCCCTCGTGGCTGGCGTTCTCGGTGGTGAAACTGTTGGAGACCAAGTTCCCGCGCCTCGTGGACTATGAATTCACCGCGAAGATGGAGAACGGCCTCGACCAGATCGCCAAGGGCGAGGAGACCGGCAACGAATGGCTCACCCAGTTCTACTTCGGCTCGGGCTCAGGCACCGCCTCCGACGAGCAGGAGGCAACCGAGGGGCTGCAGGCCCAGGTCGCCCAGCTCGGCGAGATCGACGCGCGTGCTATCAACACCATCGAGATCGGTGACGGCATCAACGTGCGCGTCGGACGCTACGGCCCCTACCTCGAGGACACCACACAGAAGGACGACGAGGGCAACTTCAAGCACGCCTCCATTCCCGACACTTTGGCACCCGATGAACTGACCGTGCCCGTTGCCCGTGACCTCCTGGAGAAGAACGCCGGTGGCGCCCGCATTTTGGGAACAGATCCGGCGACCGGGTCGACGGTCGAAGTGCGCACGGGCCGCTTCGGTCCCTACGTCGCCTTGGTCAAGCCCGAACCCGAAACTCAGGAGGGCAAGGGGAGTGAGGACGGTTCCGACACGGCCTCTGCCTCCGCCGCTACTGTTGATGCGAAGACTTCCGACGCGAAAACAGCCTCTACTACCACAGCAAAGGGCAAGAAGACGAAGTCCCGCACCCGCTCCAAGGCAGGGGACAAGCCGAAGATGGCGTCCCTCTTCAAGACGATGGATCCGCAGACCATCGGTCTCGACGACGCGCTGAAGCTGCTGAGCCTGCCGCGCGAAGTCGGCACCGTGGAGGAAACCGATGCCACCACGGGCGCTGTCACCACGGCGACCGTCATGGCAAACAACGGCCGCTACGGCCCCTACCTGACGAAAACCAGTGCAAACGGATCGGATACGCGCTCGCTGGGCTCGGAGGACGAGATCTTCACCGTCACCGTGGACCAGGCGAAGGAGCTCTTCGCCCAGCCCAAGTACCGTGGCCGCCGCTCCGGAACCCCGAAGCCGCCGCTGCGCGAGCTGGGTCCCGACCCCGAAAACGGCAAGAACGTGACCATCAAGGACGGGTTCTACGGCGCCTACATCACCGATGGTGAAACGAACCGGACGGTGCCCAAGCAGTACACCCCGGAATCGATCGAGCCGGCGGAGGCTTTCCGTTTGCTGGCGGAGAAGCGTGCGGCGGGACCGAGCAAGCGCCGCGGCCGCAAGGGCTCAGCTTCTACGAAGCGTTCGACCCGTTCGGCGGCCAAGAAGAAGACCGCCACGAAGAAATCAACGGCGAAAAAGTCAACGACAAAATCGACGACGAGGAAAACGTCGGCGAAGACAGCGAAAACCGCTATCGCGAAGACCTCCGGCAGGAAGGCGACGGCTTCAAAGGCTGCCGCTTCGAAGGCGGCAAACGGTGAGTGACGCCTCGGCGGCAAACACTGCCACAGCCCCCACGCACCCCGGTCTGTTCATCTCCTTCGAGGGCATCGACGGCGTCGGTAAAACTACGCAGGTGAATCGGCTGCGCGAGTACTTCCGGGAAAAGGGATGCTCCGTCACTGAGACCTTCGAACCCGGTGGCACGCAGCTGGGCGCTGCGATCCGGCATCTCCTCCTGAGCAACGCCGAAGACTCCGCCCAGGTGAGTCCGCGTGCGGAGGCCCTGCTGTACGCGGCCGACCGCGCCGAACACGTGCACGATGTCATCGCACCCGCACTCGAACGTGGACAGGTCGTCATCACGGACCGCTACCTCGATTCCTCCATCGCCTATCAGGCCGGCGGACGCGAACTTTCGGAATCCGAGATCGAAGAGCTCAGCATGTGGGCCACGGGACACATGCTGCCCGACCGCACCTACCTGTTGGACATGGACCCAAGGGTCTCGCATGAGCGGCTGACGGGGGAGCCCGACCGGCTCGAATCCGAACCCGACTCCTTCCAGAACCGCACGCGACAGGGCTTCCTAGCCCGTGCCGCCGCCGATCCCCGACGCTTCTGCGTGATCGATGCGGCCCAGGACGTGGACGCGGTGTGGGAACAGATCCGCACCGATGTCGATTCCCTGCTCGAATCCCGCCATCTCGGCGGGCGTGAACAATCTTCGACACCTTCAGAAACATCTTCAGGAGCACAGCGAAAATGAGCGTGTGGGACACCATTGTGGGTCAGGAGCCGGTGATCGCCACCCTCTCGACCGTCGTGGCCAACGCCAGCGAGGTGACGCAGTCATGGCTCATGGCAGGTCCCCCCGGTTCGGGCCGTTCGTTCGTGGCGCGTGCCTTCGCCGCCGCACTTGAATGCCCACAACACGGCGAGCACGATCCACAGACGTGCAAGGTCTGTTCCTCCGTGCTGGCGGGAACGCACCCGGACGTCACCGTGCTCACCACCGACAAGGTGACCATCGGCATCGACGAAGTGCGGTCCCTCATCGAAACGTCCGAACAAATGCCGGCAACGGCACCGTGGCGCATCATCATCATCGAAGACGTTGACCGTATGACCGAACGCACCACCAACGTCCTTCTCAAGGAAATCGAGGAGCCGGCGGAACACACCATCTGGATTCTGTGCGCACCCAGCGCCCAGGACGTGCTGCCCACCATCCGCTCACGTACCCGACTTCTCACCCTCGCCGTGCCCACGAACGAGGCGGTCGAGAAATTCTTGCTCGGCAAATACGGGCCGGACACCCCTCTCGGAGCCCAGATCGAACCGCCCGTCACTCCGCAGATCGCGGCACAGGCCGCACGCATCGCGGAGGGCCATATCGGGCTGGCGGTGCTGTACGTGACGCACCGGAAGATGCTGAGCGAGCGCACCGCCGTCATCGACGGAGTGCTGGCACTGAAACGCACCTCGGACGCGGTGGTCCTGGCGGACCGCATCTCCGCCGGCGCCGCCCGCCAGGCCGAGGTGGAGGTGGACGAGCGCATCGTCCGAGAACAGGCCTCGTTCCGCACCTCCCGCGGCTTCTCCGCCACCGACAAGATCCCTCCGGCGCTGCGCCGCGAATACAACGCCATCGGCAAGGAATCGGACCGGAAACGCTCCATCACACGCCTCTCACGCGACGTGCTCGACCGGACGCTGACGGACATCTCCTCGATCTACCGCGACGTCAGCGTCCTGCAGAACCACGCCGAAGAGGGCGCGGGACTGGTGAACCTCGAGAACCGCTCGGCCATCACCGACCTCTCAGTGAAGCTCACACGCGCCGAGGCGATCGATCGTGTGGAACGGATAGCTCTGGCCCGCCGCCGGCTCAACGGCAACGGCGCGCCCCTGCTGGTCTTCGAAGCGCTGCTCTCCGGCCTCATTCCTCCACGCCGTCTCTGAGCGGTAGGCGCACTGGGCGTGAGCTTGAGATTGAGTGTGGACGCGCGTCTGAACCCAGGCATGAGCCTTACTCCGATCCCGCTCGTTTTACGCAGGTAGCCACATCCGGCGCGGGTTGTTGCCGATTCTGCAATACTGGGAACCATGAGAATTTCAACAGATTTCCACACTATCCCCGATGAGTATTCGAAGCACGCGGATGGCACCAACAAGCTCAACGGTGAGCCCATCGTCTCCTTCCCGTTCTACGTGGACGAGCTTCCCGAAAATGCACAGTACCTGCATTGGGAGCTCGTGGACGACGACGCCATTGCGGTCAGTGGCTTCCAGTGGATTCACTGGGCGGTGGCGAACCTGCCGATTGACGCGCTCATGTACGACTTCAACGACTCGCACGCCCTCGCGATCCCGCCCGACTTCAGCCGTCAGCTGCCGGGCATGATTCCCGAGGCGCTGCAGGGGCGTACGTCCCAGGCGTCGAAGCTCGTCAAGGCGACCGACCCCGCGCTCACCATGCGCTACACCGGGCCGAACCCGCCGGACAAGGATCACGAATACCTCCTGCGCGTATGGACGACGGAGGAACCGCTGCCCGGCCTTGAGCAGGGATTCCGGCTGAACGAGATGCTGCGCGCGCTGCGCCATTCGTCCTCGGTTTCGGAGCCAGCGGGTCTGTGGCTGCTCGGCCGAGTGTGAAGCCGAGTGTGAAAGCGTCCACCCCGCGATAGACTCTCGGGGAGAACGCGCCTCCAGCGGGCGCGACAACAGACATCAACACAAACACATCAACTCAGATATTTAGTATTTAGAGGAATAACGGCCTCGCTCCCGGCACCGTCGGGCGCGGGGCCGAGTGTGGATGGGGAAACCCACGGAAAGAAATCCACGGAAAGAAGAACACATGCCATGCACCACCATTCTGGTCGGTAAAGCCGCCAGCTACGATGGCTCCACCATCATCGCCCGCAATGAGGATTCGAGCAACGGGGAGTTCAATCCCAAGCGCTTTGTCGTCGTCACGCCGAGCGAGCAGCCGCGCCACTACCGCTCCGTCATCAGTCACGTTGAGATCGACCTGCCGGACGATCCGCTGCAGTACACCGCCACCCCCAACGCGATCCTGAAGGACGGAATCTGGGGAGAGGCCGGCGTGAACTCCGCCAACGTGGGCATGAGCGCCACCGAGACCCTCACCACCAACGAGCGCGTCCTCGGTGCCGATCCCTTCGTGGAAAGGGTCCGCGCCAAAGGCAAGCCCGGCGAGGAAGGCTATGTGCCCGGGATCGCGGGAGGCATTGGCGAGGAGGACTTCCTCACCATCACCCTGCCTTATGCAAAGACCGCCCGTGAAGCTGTCCGTAGGCTCGGCTCCCTTCTGGAGAAGTACGGAACCTATGAGATGAATGGCGTCGCCTTCTCCGATGTGGACGAGATCTGGTGGCTCGAGACCGTCGGCGGCCATCACTGGATTGCCAAGCGCGTTCCCGACGAAGCGTACGTGACCATGCCGAACCAGCTGGGAATCGACGAATTCGATCTCGACGACGCCTTCGGCGATCAGGAAAACCACATGTGCTCGGCGGATCTGCGTGAGTTCATAGAGGACAACCACCTCGACCTCAGCGTGGACGGCGACGGCGTGGCCTTCAACCCACGCGACGCCTTCGGCTCCCACTCCGACGAGGACCACGTGTACAACACGCCGCGCGCCTGGTACATGCAGCGCTTCCTCAACCCCTACGACGAGGACTGGGACACCGTCGAGGCCCTTCACAGCCCGCAGTCCAACGACATTCCGTGGGCGCGCCAGCCTGAACGCAAGGTGACCATCGAAGACGTCAAGTACGTGCTCAGCTCGCACTACCAGGGCACCCCCTACGACCCCTACGGTCACCAAGGCACGCCGGAATCGCGCAAGCTCTACCGCCCCATCGGCATCAACCGCCAGTCCGAACTGTCCGTGATCCAGATGCGCCCTTACCGTCCGGCCGCCTACCGCGCCGTCCAGTGGATCGCCTTCGGTTCGAACCCGTTCAACACGCTCGTGCCGTTCTACACCAACATCGACACCACGCCTGCCTACCTCGATGACACCACCGCACGCGTGACCACCGAGAACTTCTACTGGGCCAACCGCGTCATCGCCGCCCTCGCGGACGCGCACTTCGGCGACAACCAGGCGCACATCGGCCGCTATCAGGAGAAGACAAGCGCCTTCGGCCACCAGAACCTCATCGCCACTGACAAGGCACTCGCGGCAGACGGGACTGACGCCGACGCGCATTCCGGTGATGCAGCTGCCGTAGATGATGCCACCGTCAAGCGCACGCTCGAGCAGGCCAACCAGAAGCTGGCCGACTTCCTCAAGCAGGAGACCGACGCGCTGCTCGACGACGTCCTCTACACCACCAGCATGAAGATGCACAACGGCTTCTTCCTCTCGGACAACTGAGTGCAGAATAAGCCGGCTATGCATCAGAGAGCGGAGTAGACGGCCGAGAGTAAAATAGCTGAGCCGAGATCCCCGTTGGTCGCCTGCAGAACAGGCTGTCAACGGGGATTTTTTCTCTGTGCACGGCACGGTTTCTGCGTCGACTTTCCGCATCGACCCGCTGACGACCACTCGGTTAACAGTCTGTTCGCGATGTGCTCTTAGACTGAACTCATGAGCACATTCGAATCTTTTGTTTCCGCCTATGGACCTCTCTCCAAGATCGATGCCTTCGGCTATCTCTCCTCCCTCGCCAACGATCCTGCGGCTCCGCGTAAACAGGGCAAAGTAGTCCTCGTCACCGCAGACACACCACTCAAGGCCTCCCGCGGCGAAGGCAAAACCACCGCCACCGTCGCGCTCACCGATGCCCTCCGCGCTCGCGGCATTGACGCAACCGCAGTTCTCCGTCAACCGAGCATGGGTATCACCGCGGCAGGCTCCAAGGGCGGTGCCTCTGGTGGTGGCAAGGCCTCCCTCAAGAACCCCGAGATCGCAGACTGGGGACTCTTCGGCGAAATGATGCGCATCGCCACCGCACAGAATCTCATTGTCTCCCTCGCCGAAAAGGCATTGGAAGAGGGGAAACTCACCGAGATTCTGCTACCTCGCGTCTCCGAGGTGCCGTCGAAATCACTGCGCAGCATTGCCGTTGCCGGTGGAAAAGTCGCGGAGAAATGCGTACTGTCACCCACTTCCGAGATGATGCAGATCGTCACACTTTCCCGTTCCGTAACTGAGCTGAAAAACCGCATCAACGCGCTCATCGTCGGCACGCTCGACGGCAAGCCTGTCACCGCTTCGGAAGTCGCCGACGCCGACCGCATCGTCACCGTCCTCGGTGACGCCGTCCAACCGGCACTGCTCGAAACGCAAAACGGATCGCCCATCTACATGCACTGTGGGCCCTTCGCCAACGTCTCCATCGGCATTCCCAGCCTCATCTCTGTCGAGATGGCCTGCGCCCGCCATGACATCGTCTTCGTCGAGGCTGGCTACGGCACCGACATGGGGGCGCAGAAGTGGCTCGACATCGCCGCCCGTGAATACGGGGCCCAGTGGCCGGTTGCCGCGGTTGTGGTCACGCGTGCCTCCACCTGGCGTGACGATCCCGCGCTGCAGTGGCGTTATCCCTTCCACATCCAGCGTTTGGAGAATGCCGGTGTTCCCAGCTTCCCGCTGCTGAACCTGTGGGAGGGAGAGGACGACCTGCTGCCGTCCCTGCGCGAGCATGCCACGGAGCAGGGCTTCCGTGATCCCATCGCCGGCAATCTCTTCCGCGATGGTTCCGACGCCCTCGTTCCCCAGCTTGACGATTTCATCGCCGCTGTCACCACGCCTTCCGCCGCTGATCTGGCCGCGATGGTTCCGCAGAGCACGGCGGGGCAGACGGTTGTCTCCAAGCTCAAAGACATCATCGCGGTCTCCTACGGAGTTCCCGCGGAGCGCGTGTTGGAGAAGGAGACCTTTGAGCCTTCACTTGCGGCGGCGACCAAGTTGGCGGCCGATGCGGGCATTGACATTGATAAGCTTGTTGTCTGCCCGGTCAAGTCCCCGGCGACCATGACCGACAACGATGCACTGCCGGCGTCCGAACGCACGGTGACGCTGAAGAAGGCGGAAGTCCATGCAGGTGCCGGACTGCTGCACGTGAACCTCACCACGTCGCTCACCACCGCTATGCCGAAGATTGTGTGAGTGGAAAACGTCCGCTGAGAAACAATAGTGATGGAATGCTGGCGATATTCGGCGTTCCGCAACGGGGAGGGCTGCAACCTTCCCCGTTTTTGTTTTCCGGCAACGGGGTAGAACTACATGGGTCTGTGCATACAGGCCCTATGCGTACAGACCCATTGTGTGTATGGCGGTGTGCTGTTGTCGAGGTTCATGATGATCGGACATTGCGTTCCATGGCGTGTCGCCTGTCAATGCGGGAATCTTCCGTGCTGAATTGCAAAATAAAAACTTCCGCGTATAATTTTCGATAACAAGAAGTACAACGATGTACTAACTCAGCACGACGTCAGAAAGAACTGGCCCGCAGCAGTTAGGACAACGTTGTACTAAACGTTTGACTTCAAGGTGGAAGATAAGCATGTCACATGCAAAACTAGTGGTTGACGAACAGTTCAAAATCGGTCCGGTGAACGACCGTCTCTTCGGATCCTTCGTCGAGCATCTCGGCCGGTGCGTCTACAGCGGCATCTACGAACCAGGACACCCGAGCGCCGACGAGGAAGGCTTCCGCACCGACGTCATCGACCTCGTCAAGGAACTGGGAGCGACGACCATCCGCTACCCAGGTGGCAACTTCGTCTCTGGATTCCGCTGGCGCGACTCGGTGGGACCCCGCGAGAACCGTCCGGCCCGCCTCGACCTCGCCTGGCACTCCACTGAAACCAATCAGGTCGGCGTCCACGAGTTCTCTCACTGGCTCCACAAGGTGGGTTCCGAACTCATGATGGCGGTGAACCTTGGAACCGCGGGAACCCAAGAGGCTCTCGACCTGCTCGAATACTGCAACATCCCCGGCGGCACGGCACTGTCCGAAGAGCGCAAGAAGAACGGTCAGAAGGATCCCTTCAACGTCCGGATGTGGTGCCTGGGCAACGAGATGGACGGAGAATGGCAGCTCGGCCACAAGAACGCCGAGGACTATGGCAAGCTCGCCCAGATGACGGCGGCCGGAATGCGGCAGATGGACCCCGACCTTGAGCTCGTGGTCTGCGGTTCCTCGAGCCACGTCCAGCCCACCTTCGGATCGTGGGAGCGCACGGTGCTGCAGCAGTCCTATGACAATGTGGACTACGTGTCCTGCCACGCCTACTACCACCCCGAAGACGGCGACATGAAAAGCTTCCTGGCCTCCGGCGTCGACATGGATGGGTTCATCAAAGAGGTGGGCTCCATCATCGACTCGACCAAGGCCGAACTCAAGTCGGACCACAACGTGTACATCTCCTTCGACGAGTGGAACGTGTGGTACATCGACTCCGAGCCGTCCAAGAACCCCGAAGGCATCGACAACTGGCCGGTGGCTCCCCGCCTCCTCGAGGACATCTACAGCGTGGCCGACGCCGTGGTCTTCGGAGACCTCCTGATCACCCTGCTCAAGAACGCCGACCGGGTGCAGGCCGCCTCCCTCGCTCAGCTCGTCAACGTCATCGCACCGATCATGACGGAGCCCGGTGGCCCCGCCTGGCGCCAGACCACCTTCTTCCCCTTCTCCCTGACGGCGAAATACGCCAAGGGCGGGCAGGTGTTCTCGCCGAAACTCGCCTCCGAGGAGATGGAGACCGCGAAGTACGGAGAGGTCGACACCGTCGACTCGGTGGCGGTGAAGTGCGCAGACGGAAGCATCGCGATCTTCGCAGTGAACCGTTCCCTCGACGAAGAGGCAGATTTCGAGGTGGAGCTGCCGAACGCCGCCGTATCTCAAGTGAGCGCCCAGACGCTTACTGACGACGACATCAACGCGAAGAACACTCTGGAGAACCAGACGCGCGTGGGCATGAAGGAAAACCTCACGGCGTCCCTGGATGCGGACGGCACAGTCAGTGTGAGTCTTCCTCCGGTCTCCTGGACCGTAGTGCACGTGAAGTGAGCGGCCGGAAACGGCTGCAACGGTAGCGGACGGGCGTTCGTGGACCGCGGCAAATCATCGAAACGAAGAGTGAAGGTGACAAATGAAAGTTCTCGCACAGAACGAAAAAGTAGGGGCCGACGAGCTTCCCGTTGATGGTGTCTTGAGATGGGGCAATGGTGTCCTCTCGCTCACCTTCAGCGTCTCGTCCGATGGTCCTGTCCTCCTTGCGGGGATAGTCGGCCGAGGAATGACCCAGCGCACGATCGAAGCGCTGCCGATCGTCGAGATTCTCGCGCCGAACTCCGGAAGGACGATGAACCATCAGCGTCTTTCCGACACCCAGGTGGGTTCTCGTCTCCGCTTTGTCTCGGCGCAGGCCATGCGGTCGGGAGACGCTTTCCGACTCGAGATCGCACAGTGGGACGAGGAAGACGGCATCCGTGTACTCAGCCACTTCGAGGTCGCCGCAGAGGCAAGCAGTCTGCGTACCTTCGCCACACTTCACGCGGAAAAGCGCTTCGTGGCGGAATCCATCTCCTCGCTGTACCTTCCCGTCCCGATCGACGAGAAAAAGCAGGACATCGAAGAGACCACTGTGTATTGGGCCGACAGCGCCTGGTCCGCCGAAAACAACTGGCACTCGCAGAAACTGCGCGACGGCGCCCTCACCGACATCGACACCGTCACGAATCCGCGCGTACCCAGCAACCGCATGAGGATCAGCTCCCACTCGACATGGTCGACGGGGGAGTACCTCCCGATGGGAATCGTCGAAACCTCGACTCCCGCTCATTCTTTCTCGATGATGTGGCAGATCGAGAACAACGGACCGTGGTCCTGGGAGATCGGTGAGGGTCTCGCCGGACTGCATGTGCTCGCGACAGGCCCTACCTATGACGAGCATCAGTGGGCGGCCGTCCTTGAGGCGGGACAGGAGTTCCAGACTGTCCCCGCCTCAATGGCCGTCGTCTCAGGCAACTGGCAGGATGCGGCCGTCGAAATGACGCGTCACCGCAGAAACCTCGTCGCCCAAGGACACCACCGCGCGACGCAGAACGAAGTCGGCAAGAACTCCTCTACCAAGGTCGTCTACAACGACTACATGAACACGCTCTTCGGAGACCCGACCCTAGAAAAGGAACGCCCCCTCATCGAGGCGGCCGGCAAGGTCGGAGCTGATGTCTTCTGCATCGACGCCGGCTGGTACGACTCCAACGACGGCGGATGGTGGGACTCGGTCGGCGAATGGCAACCCTCTACGAACCGTTTTGGGGACAGCGGTCTTGGAGTCGTCATCGACCTCATCCGAGAAGCGGGAATGGAACCCGGGCTCTGGCTGGAGCCAGAAGTGGTGGGCGTAAAATCACCCATCGCCCGTTCCCTCCCATCCTCCGCCTTTTTCAGCCGCTTCGGCGAAAGAGTCCAGGACGACGGACGGTACCTGCTTGACATGCGCTCGCCCGAGACACGTCGTCATCTTGATGAGACCGTTGATCGGCTGATTGCGCAGTTTGGTGTCAAATTCTTCAAATTCGACGATAACTCCGTTCCCGGGCCCGGCAGCATGACCGACTCGGAGACTCCCGGCGAGGCGCTGCTCGGTCACGGACGTGCCTACTTGGAGTGGTTCGACGCCCTCCGTGCCCGTCACCCCGATGTCATGTTCGAGAACTGCGGATCGGGGGCGATGCGGTCGGATTACGCCATGCTGTCCCGCTTCGATCTTCAGTCGACGTCGGATCAGTGCAACCCCTCCATTTACGCGGCCATCGCGGCCGGCGCCTCCCTCAGTGTTCTTCCCGAACAGCAGGGCAACTGGGGTTATGCGCAGCAGGAGATGGACATCGAGACTGCCGCCTTCACTCTCGCCGCGGGCCTTCTTGGGAGGCTGTACCTTTCGGGATTCATTGACCGCATGGACGATGAACATCTGCGTCTGGTGCGCGAGGCTATCCAGCTGCACCGCACGGTCCTTGATGAGCAAAGTGATCTCGTGCCGTGGTGGCCACTGGGGTTGCCCGACTTCAACTCCAGCTGGCAGGCGGTGGGACTCCGTCATGACACCGGCGCTGCATTCGATGGCTACATGACGCTGTGGCACCGTTCGGGAGAACAGGAGACCGTCATCGAGGTTCCCGAAGGCGTCTCCATCACCCCGGTGTTCCCGACGACCGGCGTTGAACCCTGGGCCATCCACAGGATCGATGCCACACACGTATCCGTGACGGCGAGCGTGGAACGTCCTTCCGCCCGTGTCTTCACGGTGAACGACGAGAAGTAACAAAGGAGGGGATAAGGCAATGAAAGGTGGAAAGATACAAGGCCCCATCGCACTCGATGAGACTTCGAAGGCGGTGCTGAAACCACTCGACCTAAACGATGTCGAGTTTGCGGAAAACTCTCTTTTCAAGAAATGGGAGGACACTGTTCCGAACATCCTCGACCACTGTAAGGAAGAGCTTGTCAATTACGGCAACATCTCCAACCTCGAACGCCTCGCCGGAGAATCAGATCAGCCGTTCAAGGGGTTCCCCTTCGCTGATTCCGACATCTACAAGACGCTCGAAGCGGCAAGCTGGTCGCAGAACAACCAGCCCCGGCAGGAAGACCGCGAATGGATGCGCTCCATGGAGCAGCTGCTCGGAAAGGTTCAGGAATCCGACGGATACCTCGACTCCAAAATTCAGGGAGACGCCAGCCGGCAACGCTGGGATGACCTCCTCGACAGCCACGAGATGTACTGCATCGGCCACCTTATTCAAGCGGGAGTAGCAGCCTACCGCTCCACCGACGATACCGAACTACTGGACATCGCCGTCAAGGCCGCAGACTGTGTGGTCGAACGGTTTGGGCCGAACGGCACCGATGGAATCTGCGGGCACCCGGAGATCGAGACGGCCCTCGTCGAGCTTTACCGGCAGACGGGACAAGACAAATACCTGGAGACCGCGCACAAGATGATCGATCTGCGTGGGCACGGACTTCTCACGCCGAGGGAGTACTTCGGATTCGGAAGCCGCTACTACGTCGACCAGGTTCCCGTACGGGAGGCGGATGAGGCGATGGGACACGCCGTCCGCCAGCTCTACTTGGAGGCCGGGGTTGTTGACCTCTACTTGGAGACGGGAGACCGCAGCCTTCTCGACGCCTCTGAACGCGTGTGGAATTCGGCGCACGGCCGCAAGATGTTCATCACCGGTGGAATGGGATCCCGTCACCGCGACGAATCCTTCGGAGACGACTTCGAGCTGTCTCCTGACCGCTCGTACTCCGAGACATGCGCTGCGATCGCGGATTTCCAATGGTCGTGGAGGCTCCTCCTCGCCACTGGAGACGAACGCTACGCCGATGCCATGGAACGGGCGATCTACAACGCCATTCCAGTGGGTGCTTCGACGGACGGACTCCGGTACTTCTACTCAAACCCACTTCAGGTGAGGACCGGGCATCCCGAAGGAACGGATTTCGATTCCTTCGTGCACCGCGCTCCGTGGTTCGACTGCCCTTGCTGCCCGCCCAACGTGGCACGGCTCTACGCCTCGCTGCCCGCCTACATGGCGACACTTGATTCCGACAACTATCTTGATCTCCATCTCTTCTCGGCGGGTAGGATCTCCGTTCCCCGGCGTGGAGGCGGCTGCACGCCGGTCGAGATCACCACGGAATACCCGTGGGACGGTCGCATCAACGTCCATGTTCCCGCAGACGCCGACCTCCGTGGCCTCCGTCTGCGCGTTCCCGCATGGTGCTCCACCCCGCAGATTCTCAGTGGTGATGGACAGTGCCAGCGGAACGGACGGTTCGTCGAAATGACCCTATCGGAAGGAACGGAAAGCACTCTCTCCGTCAACCTGCCGATGAGCGCCGCCCTCATGGCCGCCGACTCCAGAATCGATGCCGTCCGGGGATGCCGGGCCGTCTGCCGAGGACCGGTGGTCTACGCGATCGAGCAGAAGGATATTCCCAACGACCTGCCAGTTGAACGGCTGCGTTTGAGCGAGAACCAGGAATTCACGGAATGCCATCATGCCGACATCGCCGGAGTG
This sequence comes from Bifidobacteriaceae bacterium, assembly GCA_022650895.1. Lineage (GTDB taxonomy): Bacteria > Actinomycetota > Actinomycetes > Actinomycetales > Bifidobacteriaceae > JALCQC01. The sequence continues at coordinate 36,398 of JALCQC010000019.1, forward strand.
GAAGCGACCACCCTGCAGACCGAATTGACGGTGGAGGGCACCCAGCAGTCTGCGGATCCCGATGCCTCTGCCTACTTCGTTCCTGCGAATTCGTCCGAAGGCGGCGACGCGCAACGGGCTTCTCCCGTGGCGACACAGCTCATTCCCTACTTCCTGTGGGGTAACAGGGCTTCCGACTCCGCGGCGATGCGGGTATGGATTCCAGAACACCAAAACGTCAACTGAATGAAGTAAACACCCCTTGCAGCGACGCAAGGAACAAAGAAAGAAGGTAATGATGAAGCGGTTAACGAAGGCGAAGGGGATTGTTGCATCGGTCGGCGCCGTTGCGATGCTTCTCTCGATGGCCGGCTGCGGCAATGGGTCGAGCGAGGCGAGCGGTGACGATGACAAGGAACTGAACATCTCGTGGTATTACGCATCTGATGGTGGCGACACCTTCACGCGCGTCATCGATCAGTTCAAGAAAGAGAATCCGGACATCAAAGTCACGGAAACTCACACGTCGTTCCCCCAGATGCAGAAGAACGGGCAGCTCATCATGCAGGGCGACGACGCTCCGGACGTTGTTCAATACAACCAGGGCACGAGCTCGGTGGGCAACCTCGCCAGCCAGGGAATCCTGGCGGATCTCAGCGATTACGCCTCCCAGTACGGCTGGGACAAGAAGATCCCCTCCTCAATGCAGACCATCGCGAAGTTCAAGGCCGATGAGAACGGAATCATGTCTCCCGAGGGACAGTGGTATGGCGTCCCGCTCCAGGGCGAATACACTCTGGCCTATTACAACAAGGATCTGTTCGAGAAGAACGGAATTGAGATCCCGAAGACCTTCGATGAGCTGGAGTCTGCGATGCAGAAGTTCGTCGACAAGGGAATCACCCCGGTGGCCTTCGAAGGGTCGGAGACAGCGGCCCAGCACCTCTGGTACGAGCTGGCTCTTTCCAAGGCGGACAGGGATTGGGTGAATAAGTACCAGTCCTACTCCGGAGCGGTTGATTGGAACTCCGAGCCCTTCACCTACGCTGCGAACACCCTGGACTCCTGGGTGAAGAACGGCTACATTCCCTCCAACTCCGGCGGCCTCGTTGCAGAGGACATGATCACCCAGTTCTGCGCAGGCAAGTATCCCATCATGTTCTCCGGCTCGTGGTGGTTCGGTCGCGTCAACCAAGACGGCAAGTTCAAGTCTGAATTCGCCACCTTCCCAGGAAACGAGAAGCTCAGCACCGCCGGAAGCGGCAAACTCTGGGTTGTTCCCGAGAAGTCGAAGCACAAGGCAGCGGCTGCGAAGTTCCTCGACTTCGCACTCGGCGAGGAAACCCAGAACATGCTCGGGACAGAGGCCGGACTGCCTGTTGACACGTCCATCGACCCCGATCTGAGTGCAGTTCCCACCCTGATGAAAAACCCCAACAAGACCTTCGACAACATTCAGGACAAGGTCAAGGAGATGAATTCGGTCTTCCAAACCCTGCTGAAGAACGATGCCATCGCCTACTACCCGGACTGGCCCAGTGCAGGAATGTACGACTCGCTCAATTCCGCACTCCAGGGAATCATCAACCAGAAGTCCACTCCGGAAAAGGCAACCGCTGAGATCAAGGCGGCCTATGAGGAAGGAAAGGCGGACCTCGGTATCGAATAAAAACGGCTGTGCGCGAGAGTGCTTCTATCCCTCTCGCGCACAGTGTCAACTTCGCTGAGCAAAGCAGCACAAGAGGTTGGGAAGGCTCCGCTCTGGAGGTGCGGGGCCTTGGGAATCGTCAGGAGGAATCGTGAGTAGTCACACGCGTAGCGCCAAAAAAAGAGAGTTAACGGCGCAAGAAAAAAAATATGAGAAGAAGGCGAGAAGCGGATACGGCCGATACCTCATTCTTGGATCGGTGGGAACAGTTGTCGTTCTCCTTATTCCCTTCGTCATCAACATCTGGATATCCCTCTTCAACTGGCGTGGCGGATTCAGCAAGATGCGCTGGGTCGGTTTGGGGAATTATTCCAAGTTGCTGCACGATGCGAAGTTCTGGACATCCTTCAGCAACTCCCTCTACATGATCGTCGCCATGGTGATTATCCCGACGCTGATCGGGCTGATCCTTTCCGCGGTCCTCTTCGATTACATCGGGCAGGAATTCGGAGGCAAGACCTCGAGCTTCCTTCGTGCCTGCTACTACATTCCGCAGATCCTGCCCGTGGGTGTCGCCGGAATTCTGTGGAACTGGATTCTCAACTCCCAGACGGGCGCTATCAATCGAATCCTCTCGGGCATGTTCGGCGTCGCGAATCCGCCGGACTGGCTTGGTGACCCCAGCTTCGCCATCTACGCAGTGATGCTGATGCTCATCTGGAGCCAGATCGGCTACCCCGTCGTCATCTTCATGTCCGCCCTCGGCCGGGTGGACCCAGAACTCTACGAAGCCGCAGCGCTGGATGGAGCCGGATGGTGGAAGCGTTTCAAGGCCATCACCCTTCCACAGATCAAGCCGGAGGTCTTCGTGGTCGTCCTGACCTGCACTGTCGCCGCGCTCAAGGTGTTCGGGCCGGTCTACGTGCTGACGAAGGGTGGTCCGCAGAGCTCCACCTTGGTTCCGTCGTATTACTCCTACATCAACTTCTTCGGGAAGTCGCAGATCGGCTATGGAGCCGCCATCGCGAGCGTTCTCGCCATTCTGATCGCCATCGTCGCCTCCGTCATTCTTATTTTCCAAAACAGGAGTGCCGCTGCTGAAAGGGAAGGGGCAAGGGTATGAGCACCGCCACTGTGAAAACAAACGTCAAGCATGGCATTCAAGCCAGAATGAGCCGCATCGAGCGAAAGGAAAACCGCAAGGGCCTCAACAAGAGGAAAAAAGGACCGCTGCGCTGGGTCATTTTGGCCCTGTGCCTGGTCCTCGCAGTGCTCATCCTCGCGCCGCTGTTCCTCATGGCGATCAACGCTTTCAAGACCCCGGCCGACTACACCACCGGAAGCCCGCTCTCCCTGCCGAAGAGCCTCTACTTCGGCGGCCTCGTCAACTTCTGGAATGCGGTCAACTTCCCGCAAAAACTGTGGAATTCGCTCTGGATTGCCGTCATCTCGGCACTGATCTCCGTGGTGCTCTCACTGTTCAATTCCTTTGCACTGGGAATCGGAAGGGTCCGCGGAAGCTCTTTCATTATCGCGATCTTCATGATCCTCACGATGCTGCCCGGAGAAGGCTTCATCTACCCACTGTTCTACATGTTCAATGCCATTGGCATGGGGAACAGCGGATGGACGATCGTCATCATCATGGGAATCATCAACATGGCCTTCGGAACGTACCTTCTGAGCTCCGTGATGTCGACCTTCCCCCGGGAGATTCTCGAGGCGGCCCAGATCGATGGAGCGGGTCGCTGGCGGACGCTGTGGGACGTCGTCTTCCCCATCATGAAGTCGAACCTTGCAGTTCTGTTCATCTTCTTCTTCATCTGGACCTGGAATGAGTTCTACTTCACCCTGATCTTCCTGGTCTCGGGAGATACGCAGACCATTCCTATCGCCATCGCCTCCCTTCAGGGAGACCGCATCATGGACGTGCCCACCATCAACGCAGGTTCTCTCATTTCGCTGATTCCTGCACTCATCTTCTTCCTCATCTTCCAGAGGACGCTGACGAAGGGCATCACGGCAGGCGCTGTGAAGTAAAGAAAACGAAAGTAAGAATCCAATAGGACGGCCGCTCATACCTCTTGGTGTGGGCGGCCGTCTGAGAAAGGTAGCGTAATGAAATTCTCCGATGGCTATTGGCGAGTGCGTGAGGGCTTTTCCGCCGCATGGGCCAGGCAGACACACGACGTAGAGAAGGTGGGGAGGCAGGTACGAGCCCATGTGGCGGCGCACCTTATGCCGGGACGTGGAGACACTCTTGGGGGTCCGCTCTTCACCGTGACTCTCTCCACTCCCGCCGAAGGGGTGATTCGTGTCACGGAGGAGCATTTCCGAGGACATCGAAACCCCGGCCCCGAATTCGACCTGACGATCGACCCCGACGCGCCCTTTGAGGTGAGCGAAGACGACGAGAAGGTCACCGTGGCCGCCGGAGAGCTTGAGGCGGAAATCTCCAAAAACGACTGGAATCTCTCCTTCAAGGCCCACGGCAAGGAGTTGACCGGAACCGCATATAAGGGACTCGGCCATTACACCGATCCGCAGGGAAAGACCTATCTGCGCGAACAGCTGAGAACCGCCATCGGCGAGAAGGTCTATGGATTCGGAGAACGCTTCGGCCAGTTCGTGAAGAATGGTCAGAGCGTGGAGATGTGGAACTCGGACGCCGGAACTACTTCCGATGCGGTTTACAAGGCCATTCCCTTCTACTGGACCACCGGGGGCTACGGCGTTTTCGTCAACGATCCGGGAGACGTGTCCTTCGAGGTCACCTCCGAGAACGTCGAGAAAGTGCAGTTCTCCGTCAAAGGGGAGAAACTCGACTATTTCGTCATCTATGGCCCCACTCCCAAGGAGATCCTCCGCCGGTACACGGCATTGACCGGGCGTGCTCCCCATCTGCCTGCATGGTCCTACGGGTTGTGGCTGACCACGTCCTTCCTTACCGACTATGACGACACCACGGTCAACGGTTTCGTCGAAGGCCTTGAGAAGAGGGACATCCCTCTCTCCGTGTTCCACTACGACTGCTTCTGGCAAAAGGAATTCCACTTCTGCGACTTCGAATGGGACAACAAGATGTTCCCCCACCCAGAGGAGTCCATCGAGAAACTGCATCGCAAGGGCCTCAAGGTCTGCGTGTGGATCAACCCCTACATCAGTTCCATGTCGAAGCTCTTCGATGAGGGAATGGAGAAGGGCTATCTCATCACCACGGCTGACGGCAGCGTCTACGAGACGGACTTCTGGCAGCCCGGCATGGCACTCGTCGATTTCTCGAAGCCGGAGGCGTGCGACTGGTACGCCTCGAAGCTCGAGACGCTTCTCGACATGGGCGTCGACTGCTTCAAGACGGATTTCGGTGAGTCGGTCCCCAAGGAAGCCGTGTACGAGGACGGATCGAATCCGCTCAAAATGCACAACTATTACACCTATCTGTACAACAAGACGGTGTTCGACTTGCTCGAGAGGAAGAAAGGAAAAGAACAGGCTGTTCTCTTTGCGCGCTCCGCGACGGTGGGCGGACAGAAGCTCCCCGTCCACTGGGGAGGGGACTGCGAATCCACTTATCACGCGATGGCGAACTCACTGCGCGGCGGTCTCTCTCTCATGGCCTCGGGCTTTGGGTACTGGGCGCATGACATCGGCGGCTTCGAGGGGACGCCAACACCGGACCTCTACAAACGCTGGGTCCAGTTTGGCCTCCTCTCCTCGCATTCCCGGCTGCACGGCTCAAAGTCCGTCCGTGTTCCATGGGCCTTCGACGATGAGTCAAGTGAAGTCCTGAGAACCTTCACCGATCTCAAGCTGTCGCTGCTTCCGGAGCTCGCCATCGCCTCCCACGAGGTTTCGGACGAAGGAACCCCGGTGATGCGCCCCATGGTGCTCGAATTCCCTGACGACCCCACCGTCACCCAGCTGGACCGCCAGTATATGCTCGGCGACAACCTTCTGGTGGCTCCCATCTTCTCTCCCGACGGAGTCTGCGAATACTACGTTCCCGAAGGAACGTGGACGAACTATCTCACCGGCGAAGTCATCGAAGGACCCACATGGAAGAAGGAGAAATTCGATTACTTCTCCCTCCCGCTGCTCGCCCGCCCGGGTGCCGTGCTGCCCGTTCAGGACGGCAGAAAGAACACCGACGGCGACCTCCTCGAGGCAATGACCCTCAAGGTGTTCGCACCCCACGCCATTGGAAACGACTGGGAGACACGGACCCTCTATCGCGGCTTCGGCGGCGACGCCCAGAAGGTGGACGCCAGAATCCGCAACACCGGCGACGCCCTCGAAGTGGAACTCTCCGACCCCACCATTGCGTGGTCCCTACAGGTCGAAGGAACCGTCAGCAAGGCTGTGGACGGTAAGGCGAGAGTGAAGATGAGGTAGATAAAAAAATAGAGGAAATGAGATAGTCTTCTTCATAAACGGTGTGAAAGACCTGGCACCTCACGTTCACGCAACGCAACGGAGCGCAACGGCAGCGTGTCAGGCCCCATCAACCACGTGACGCGCGTGGATGAAAGTCAGGTACGAGAGTGTTCACCACGAAAAGGATAACTATCAAAGATGTCGCCAAAGACGCTGGCGTTTCCATCAAGACAGTTTCGAACGTCATCAACGAATCCGGCAGCATGCGGGAATCAACGCGCCAACGAGTCCTCGACAGCATCCAAAAAATGGGTTACGTGGTCAATATGTCGGCGCGCTCGCTGAAAACCGGAACGACGGGACTTCTCGGCCTTGCGATCTTTGACTTCACTCAGCCCTTCGCCTCTGACCTTGCGGATGCCGTCATCGATGTTGCGCGGCAGCAGGGTTATGGCGTCATCATCGATACCTACGGTTTCAACGGCGAGGGGCTTTCTTCCGTCATCGATGACACCTATCGCTTGGGGGCGGATGGTTGGATCTATTTTGCTGACCGGCCTTTTTCGAGGAAAGGGAAAGAACTCGAACAGAGCTACCCCGTGGTGCTGACGGGCGACTACGAGCCTTTCTCCGAAACGGATTTTGTCACCATGCCGAATTCCGAGGCCATAGAGGCGGCTACGACCAAACTCCTTGACGGAGGTGCCAAGAAGATAGCGTTGCTGGGTGCCCCCACTGAGATAGTGGGATCTGATAGGGCTTCTTTGGAAGCAGTGACCAATGGAACCCAGGAACTGCGCATGCTGGGGTTTGCCCGAGCCTTCTGGAACAGAGGGGAGCGCGTGGATTGGAATTATGTCATTCCCTCCGTCGGCATGATTCGTAAGGATGGTGCCGCCGCCGCGGAACGGCTTCTTTCCCTCGGTTCCGCATTCGATGCAGTGGTGTGCATGAATGACGCCATGGCCCTCGGTGCGACCTATGCCCTGCAGCGCCACGGTCTGAGAATTCCTGAGGATGTTCAGGTGGTTGGCTTTGATAACGTCTCCGAAGGCGAATATTCCACGCCGGCGCTCAGCACAATAGATCCTTACATCCATGATTATGCGCGTGCCGCAGTGACGATGCTGATCGAGCGCATTGACGGCTACCATGGACCCGCCCGCCGGTACGTCACTGATTACAGCATTGTTGAGCGCGAATCGAGCCATTTGTCGTAATGCGAAGCTCAAGTTCTCACGACGTGCTGCACCGTGATTTTGTAGCGTAACGTACCGCGCTTTTGCAATGCAACGCGCCGGGGCTTGCACATCTGAAAGTTATGAGTAATATCTTTACTTGGCTCAAGCCTTTGCCCCTGTAGCTCAGTTGGCTAGAGCAGCGGACTCTTAATCCGCGTGTCCAGGGTTCGAATCCCTGCGGGGGCACCAGCAAGCGGAACGCATAGCGTTCCGCTTTTTTATTTTGTATTGGATTTCTGGCCTTATATTGACATCTCCTCATTTATTAGATTTTGTCTGGGATTCTTCTTGGTGATTGAAGTGCATCCTTGTTTTTGTGTGCAGGTCCGGTGTCGAATGCTCGTGATCAGCGAAAATAATGCGACACGCCCAAAGACGGTGCCTTCTGTTGATTTCTAGCCATTCCGTCTAGTTAACGACGGATTCTATTTGTTTGTTGAAAAATAATCAGTTACGATGACTGTGATGCATATCACAGTGTTGAGATTCTGATGATTGGCAGGGGGTCCCATGAGAGGACTACGGAGAGATTGGTTACGGCGTAGTGCCAATGCCCTCTCCTGCGCCTCGTCACCGGATACCATGCACGCCTCTCCATATCGAAATACGTGGAAGTATCTCTTTTTCCCTTCAAACCCTATCTTTAAGGATCCCTCTATGCGCATTTTCTGCGTCACATAAATCGTGTGCAGTGCCGATGAATTTCTGGAGAAACTCGTCGACTCGCAGGTACACCGAAAGGCTAATGATGAAAGAACACAATACTTTGCATGACGCCGCGGTCTGCACGCCTCAGCGACGGCGCTCTCCCTTCGCGTTCGTAGTACTCTTCATCGCCATGGCAATTATTGTTGCGAGTTCGCTTTTCATCGCGATCCCAGGTTTTTCTCGGGATCTGCGGGATACGCGCGGTGCGATGGTAGATAGTCTGTTTTCTCTCTTCGATACCGCCGCGGCTGAGCCGTGGTCGGAATCGACTGACCCTATCCTTCTTGACGCCTCTCAGCAGAGTCCCGGGTATGCAGTGAGCTTGCGTCCCGCCAGCTATCTGTCTGCCGATACCGGACCTGTTGCGCCTCGTCTTGCGGCCGCTCCGCCTCTTGCTGCGGAATCGGACAAGGACTCGGATGTCGACACCCAGGAAGCGAAGAATCTCGAAGAGGATATTCTCTCTGATCTGGATGCCGATGACGTGCTTGCCATCGTCTTTACCGTGGTCTTACTGGGGATGGGATTAATCGCCGTTTCGAACAAGAAAAAGGGCAAGACTTTCGAGGAATTTGACCATGCCCGGGAGACTGTTATTCCGCTCAAGAAAAACGACAAATCTCATAGCTGAAAGTCACCTTAAAGATAACAGAATAAATGCTCAAACTGTTTAGAACGCGACACATTCGGTTTGACTGTCTATGTTCTCTACAGTATCGTCAAATGTGAAGCATCTCACAGTATGAACTCACAGGGAGTTCAGGAGGTGCAAAAGCGGTGATTTCACCCAGGAGGAGGTCGCCCATGAGGATTCAGAATGTAGCAGCAACTTCTCTTTGCACACCCCTAAGGATGCACAAAACATGCAAAAGCTAATCGTCACTTAAGACGACGCGGAACTGTCTCCGCGCAGTCACACCTTTCGAATCTTTGTGTGATTGCACCTCCGGCACACGGAGTCGCAGAGAGAGACCGCACCATAAGAAAGGCAATACGATGAGACAAACGATACGTTCCCGGGATGCCGCCTCGAAAGTAGAGCGCCGACATCCACTCTCCTCAATGCTGGTGGCGTTAGTTGCCGCCATTGCGACGCTGTTCGGCTCAATGATGATGACCGCTCCGGCAAATGCCTCCGAACTTCGAGTCTCGCAGCAGCAGATCGAAGAAGAGGCTCAGATTCTCGATCCTCCTACTGTGACAAAGACTGTTACGGCAGATCCTGATAACGAGGGTGACTTCAATCTGTCATTCTCAGTCACAGGTAAACAGGATGGAATAAGCCAAACAGTGCCGATTGATATTATTCTGATGGTTGATAACTCATATTCAATGGCGGATCCACCTAGCGGTGTCTCGAGCGGTACCTCTAAGATGGCCAATCTTAAAAAGGCTGCAACTTCCTTCATCGATTCAGCTCTTGAACTCAATAGTTCAGAACAGGGCTTGGTAAGAATTCAACTAATGTCTTTTGCGGCAAGAGCTACTACAAATCAGGCATTCAGCAGTTCTAAAACCACCTTGGTCGATAGGCTAAATGGTATAGGTATCTATAGGGGGTGGGGAACAGATTGGGGTGCTGCAGTCAATTCGATTAGTCAATCGCTTGAGTCTCCTCCCACGAGAGATGGTGCGCAGAAAGTTGTTGTATTCATGACAGACGGTGAGCCCTACCTGTCAAGTGAATATGAAGATGCAGCTGAAACAATGGCTGACAAAGCGGACAACATTTTCAATGTTGGTATCGATCTTGACAAAGAGGGTGCAGTAAAGCTCAACGAGCTTACGACATTTATGGGAAGCAATGCTGCGATGATTCCAACAACCGGGGGCACCGATAATTTGTCTACTGCGTTCGAAGCGATTCTGCAGACAGTTACAGGAAAATATCTCCATAGCGATGTCGTTATTACCGATACACTGTCGGATTATGTCGAATTCGTTGATGTCGACGCTAGCAGCGTTAAGCTTGTAACAACGGATACGGATCCGCCCTCCTATTCAGCTACTTTCAGTGAAAGCAAAAAGACATTAACAATTAATTTTGCAAAAGGTGAGGCACTCAAACCAGGAATTACATATATCTTCACTGTGTCGATCAGGGCTACCGACGCTGCATATGCGGCATCTCAGCTTGCGAGCTATCCGAACAAAGGCGATGTTGGTACAGGTACGTGGGCAGGGCAGGCGGGTGTGTACACGAATGACAATGATGCCTCTAACGTCGCGTATTCGGTGAGTCTCGTCGATTCAGACAACAAAGTCGTTGGTATTCCCGCAAAGGGCAAGTCAGTCGCGCTTCCCAGGCCTGTTATACAGGTGACTCCGGCTCCGGCAACAATTGCTCTCAAGGGCAACAAGGTCATCGATAAGAATGACAGATCTGAATATGAACTCGGAGAGGGCGACTTCAAAGTCAATCTGACAGGTAAGGACAGCAAAGGCGACGTCAACCAGACAAAAGCGAATGATGAAGATGGTAACTTCACATTTGATTCGCTGACCTTTAATAAAGCCGGTGAATACACCTACAACCTCTCCGAGGTTCTTCCCGAGGGTATTTCGACAGAAAAAGTGTCGAACGGAATTCTTTATGATTCCAAGGACAAGACAGTGACGGTTGAGGTGAAACTTGTTGGTAAGAAGTTCGTGGCGTCCATCGTGGGAGGGAATGACACTGATTACAGTTTCTCCTTCACCAACGTTGCACTGGGACTCGCGGAAACCGCTCTTTCGGCAACCAAGGTGGTTCTCAACAACAATGGCGACGGAAGCGTACCGCTCACCGACTTCGAGTTCGGTCTCTATGCAAAGGAAACCGAGCCTGACGCAATTTCTGCACAAGCGGCTGGCGATCCGATTCAGACTAGTCCTGCCGATTCCACTGGCAAGATCACCTTTGACCGCATCGAATATAAGCAGGACGGCGTTCACGAGTACCTGATCTGTGAGATTATTCCCGATGGAGCCACTGATGTTGGTGGTCAGGACTCAGGTTACAAGTATCTCAACGGAATCCTCTACGACACCACCTGCGCTGAAGCCTCGGTGACCGTTGAGCTTGACGAAGAAAACAAGGAACTTGTTGCCACCAAGGCGCCGGAAGTTGATCACACCTTCACGAATGTCAGGATTGTCCCCATTGAGCTCAGTGAGCTTGCGGTGACGAAGTCCATCACTGGCCGTGACCTTGTCGATGGTGAGTTCACGTTCGAGATGGTTGATGAGAACGATGACGTCGTGGCAACCGGCAAGAACACTGCGGACGGCGCAGTGGTGTTCGACAAGCTGCCGATGGCTTCGGACACTGGCGCTTATGAATACACTGTTCGTGAGGTTGTTCCGGGCGAAGAGGATGACGCTTATGACGCTGCCATTACCTATGACGACAGCGTACACAACATCAGCTTCGGTGTGACTCTTCGCTTTGATGCTGAAGATCCGGGCAATTCGGTCTTCGAAGTCGCAGCAGAGCCTGAAGCGGTTGAATTTGTGAATGAGTACACCGCCCCGGATCCAATTTCCGTGGATTTGGGTGCCACTAAGGTCCTTGAGGATGGAACGCTCAAGGAGGGTCAGTTTGATTTCGACCTCTCTGATGTGGCTGGCGATGAAGCCTCGGTGGTTGACACGGTGTCCAACGCGGCAGATGGGTCGATTACCTTCGGTGCGGTCGAACTCACGGATGCTGATGTGGAGAATGGCCGAACTCTTCAGATGAGTGAGGTTATCCCCGAAGGCGCCTCAGCGGTTGGAGTTTATAACGGTATCCGTTACGACCAGTCACTCTACGACATCGTGATTTCCGTCACTCGCGACAAGAAGACTAATACTCTCCACGCTTCTGTGGAAGGGGCAACGGATATCGTCTTCACCAACCTGCAACTGCCGGTGGTACCGGTTGATCCGCCGGTTATTCCTGATACCCCGGTTACTCCGGATACTCCGACCACTGACCCCGTGAGCACGCCCGGCACCACTGTTTCCTCTGGTGGTGGCTATACCGGTGGTGGCTACTCCGGTGGTGGTTCCTACGGTCCGCTTGCCAAGACTGGTGCGAACACCACGCTTGTGGTTGCACTCTCCATTGCGCTTCTGCTCTCCGGTGCGGCGGCCGTTATGGTCGGCAAGCGCGGTTCCCTTTCCCCGCGGAAGTGAACCAGCAAGTGACTTTGCGAACGTGACGTAACGCATGCAGCGAAGTTGCCAAAGTAGTTGATACAAGATCTTCCCCAGGAGTCGCAAGATTCCCGGGGAAGATCTTTATGTTCAGGCTGTTCCTACGTGCGGAAGCGTTCGCGTGGGAAATAGGTGATAGTGATGCGTAGGTTTCCTGCATGTGTAGGTTAGTGACTACCGGAAAAGGGAAACTTCTTGAATGGTGCAGGTTCCGTGTGTGCTTCACAAGCATTTGCAGCAGGAATCCGCGCGGAATGAGTTTGTGAAGGCGCTTTGTTACCGCGCGTCCAATCAGTTACTAGTCGTTGGCTTTCTGGGCAGCAAGACTTTTACGTGCGGCTTGGCGTGCTCTGCGATGCTCACGAATGTCATGGAGAGTAGTGGAGGCGCTGCCTGCCGCCGTTCCCTTGACACCGAAGATGACGACGAGAACCATGATGCCACTGATGAGGGCGCTGAGACGCAAAGTCCAATCGATGGCCCAGATGTTGGCACTGATCTGGTCGAAGCCCCAGCCCTTGCGCAATGCCGTCAGAGACTCCATGGTGACCACCAAAACGGGCGCACCCACCGCACCTGCAATCTGACGAGCGGTGTTGGTGACTGCGGAGCCATCGGAGACTTGTTCCGCAGGAAGATTGTTGAGTGACCACGTTGTGATGGGCATCAGTACGAAGCCCATGCCGATCTGACGAATAAACTGGCAGAGCGACACCCACCAAATGGGCGTGGTCATTGAAATGAAGCCCATGCCGACGGTTCCGATGAACAGCGTGATGGAGCCTATCATGGCGATGGGGCGTGCTCCGAACCGGTCGAGTGCTCGGCCTCCGAAGAACTGTGAAATGGCCTGTGCGATGGCGCCAGGCAGCAAGACGATGCCACTCATGGTGGCGGAGTAACCGCGATCATTCTGAATGTAGAGCGGCAACAGCACCATGATGGAGCTGAAGGCGAAGAACGAGAGCGACGCAACGATGGTTCCCGTTGCGAAGTACCGGTTCTTCAGCACGCGCAGATTCAGCAGCGGCTTCGTGTGGTGGAGCTGGCGCAGAATGAACCAGATGATTCCCGCGATTCCGATGATCCCCGGGACGATGACCATCGGGCTGGTGATCGAGTTCGATTCGATGTTGGTGAAACCGAAGAGTAGACCACCAAAACCGAAGCAGCTGAGCGCAACCGAGAAGAAATCCGCATGGACGGTCGAGTCTTTTTCAATGAAGTTGCGGAGGCCAACGGCTGCGGCGACGCAGGCAAGTGCGCCGATGACGGCGAGCGAGAGGAAGATGGAGCGCCAGCCGTTGGTGTCCGTCTGCCAACCGCCCAGAGTCGGTCCGATGGCGGGGGAGACCGCCATGGCCACGCCCACGGTTCCCATGGCAGCGCCGCGGTGAGTGACGGGGAAGATCATGAAGACGACGATCTGCAGAACTGGCCACATCACACCGGTGCCGATGGCCTCCAGTGCACGGCCTATCAGGACCAGCGGGAAAGTGGGGCCGAGCCATGCCAGAACGGAGCCGATGGTGAAGAGTCCCATGGAGGCAATCACAATTTGGCGGGTGGAGAAGCGTTGCGTCAGGAAAGCGGTGAGGGGCACCATAATGCCCATGATGAGCTGGAAGATTGAGGTGAGCCACTGTCCGGTGGTCAGATCGATGTTGAATTCCTGAACGATGGTGGGAAGCGCGCTGGTAAGTTGCAGCTGCGTGAAGTTGCCGACGAAGGTAATAAAAGTAAGAATTCCGAGAGAGAGTAGA
>JALCQC010000020.1 GCA_022650895.1 Bifidobacteriaceae bacterium
TGGCCGCTTTCCAAGGTGACTCGGCCGTGCTCGGGCTTCATGTCCAGCAGCGCCGCAAGGTTGGCTTCGAAGTTGATGGCGTAGTCGACCGTGTGGAATCCGATGAGATCCGCTCCCAGCACTCCCTCCAAAATCTCCTTGTTCCACGGCAATGTGCGGAAGATCTCGACGCTGGGGAAGGGGACGTGGAGGAACCAGCCGATGGAGGCGTTGGGGAAGCGTTTGCGCAGCATTCCCGGAAGCAGCATGAGGTGATAGTCCTGGATCCAGATGGTGTCGCCCTTGCGGACCAGTGGGGTGAGAGCCTCCATGAACTGCCGGTTCACCGACTGATAGGTCTCCCACGTCTCCGGGTCGAACACCGCTTCATGCGAGAAGTCGTGCAGCAGCGGCCACAGTGTGTCATTCGCAAAGCCTTCGTAGTACCCGGCCACGTCCTCATGGCTGAGAAAGATCGGCACACAGCGGTTCTGTTTGTAGACATCCCTTATTTTTTCAAGCTCTTCCTCGGAGCGATCCTCGGGCTCAATGCCGCTCCAGCCGACCCACAGGCTGTCATGATGCGCCTTGTGATATGGCCCAATGGCCGTAGCAAGCCCGCCCACGCTCTGCCGCAGCGTGTACGAACCGTCATCCTCTGTCACCAACGAGGCCGGGAGCCTGTTGGACACGATAATTAACCGTCCCATAGCACCTCCTCTTACCCTTATAACACATGTCAATGGAGGATTTACGAGACAGCTGCAGCTACTCCAGCCGGTAAATGAAGGCTTCCCATGGACTCAACTTCCCCAGCAGGAGCGACGCTGCGGTGTTCTCGGCATCATAATTGCTGAGCAAAATACGGTCAGAATCGGCTTGTCTGTTGATAAGCGAGACAACATCCTGTGGCACCCGCTCAGAGCGGGACGTCATGTTGATTACCACCAGAAGTCGTCCTCCGGACTCTCCGGCAATTTTCTCTGAGAGCGTGCGCGTAAAGCTATAAACGGACGGATTGCCCCTATCCAGCAGATCCCAGCTGCCAGCGGAGACGATCGGATTGGTATGGCGCAATTCGATGAGTTTCTTGTAGAAAGCCAGGACGGAGTCGTCCTCACGCTGCTGCTGTCTCACGTTGATGTGGTCCTTGTTCGGGTTGACCGAGAGCCACGGAGCCGTGGGGGCATAGGGGGCCGTGAAACCGGCGTACGTGGTGGCGTCCCACTGCATGGGCGTGCGGGCGTTGTCGCGGCTGGTGCGCGCCAGTGCCTGCAGCATCTCCTCGGGAGAGTCAAGCGACGCATCCTCCACGCGCTGATGGTAGAGGTTGAGGGACTCCACGTCTCTGTACTGATCGAGGCGGGTATAGCCGGCGTTGGTCATGCCGAGTTCCTCACCCTGGTAAATGTAGGGGGTCCCGCGGTGCAGGTGCAGCAGCAGACCCAACGCCTTCGCCGAGCGCACGCGCATCTCTTCGGTGGAATCGTCTCCGAACCGGGACACCGGCCTGGGCTGATCGTGGTTGCTGAAATACAGGCTTGCCCAGCCTGCGTTTCGCACAGCTTCCTGGTACCCGCCCAAAGTGCGCTTCAGATCGGTGGCATCCCACGGAACAGAGTCCCATTTCGAGGTGGGACCGTGGTCGATGGCGACATGTTCGAACAGAAAGAGCATGTCGAGTTCGCCGTCATGGGGATCCGTGATGAAACGGTTGCGCTCGGGGCCCAGTCCCGGGGCCTCGCCCACGGTGAGGTAGCCGTCGCGCTTTGAGAAGACCTCGTGGCGCATCTGGCGGAGGAATTCGTCCAGACGTGGACCGTCCGAGGTGAAGGGTTCGGGATTCGAGAATCCCTCCGGGCCTATCGGGCCATCGGGAATGTTGCTTCCCAACTCCCCTGGCAGCTTTCCGTTCTCGTCCACCTGTTTGGAGATGAGGCTGATGACGTCCATGCGGAAACCATCGATGCCGCGGTCCATCCACCAATTCATCATGTCGAAGACGGCGGAGCGGACGGATGGATTCTCCCAGTTGAGATCCGGTTGCTTCTTCGAGAACTGGTGAAGGTAGTATTCGCCGCGCTTTTCGTCATACTCCCACGCGGAGCCGCCGAAATAGGAGCCCCATCTGTTCGGTTCCGCACCCGGCGTCCCGGGAACGGTTCCCTCGCGGGCGGGCCGCCACCAGTACCAGTCGGCGCGGGCGGAGGCAGTGTCCCGGGACTCCTGGAACCAAGCGTGCTCGTCGGAGGTGTGGTTCACCACCAAGTCCATGATGACCTTCAGGCCGCGGGAGTGGGCCTGCTCCAGCAGCTCGTCCATGTCGGCAAGGGTCCCGAACATGGGGTCGATATCACGGTAGTCAGCGATGTCGTAGCCGTTGTCGTCCTGAGGTGACTTGTACACCGGACTCAGCCAGACGACATCGACGCCAAGGTCGGCCAGATAGTCAAGTCTTGACGTGATGCCGGGGAGATCGCCGATGCCGTCCCCATTCGAATCCTGGAAGCTGCGCGGATAGATCTGATACACCACCGCGTTGCTCCACCATGGATTCGGGGTGGCTCCGTTCGTGCGAATGGAATCTGGCAGAAAACCTCTGTCCTGCGTCGTCATTCTCTGCTTTCCTCCAACTCCAACTGGGCTTCATTGCGTCGCCTCCATGATAGAGGCAGAGGCGGAACCCGGCCAGAACCCTTGTGGACGAACCCGTTACGCGGGGAAGGAGTAGGAATCACATGGGCCAGGCGCGCCGCACTGTGCATCCCACGCCGACGCGCCAGAGGTCAACTCACGATTTCACAGTCTCGCAGTCTCGCAGTCTCGCAGTTTCACAGTCTTACAGCCTCGAACAGAACCGCCTGCTCGGGGTTGATCTGGGGCGGGCGGATTCCCACCCTCCGCAAGGTGCGCCCGTTGGCTTGGACGCCGGCCTCATTCCACCACAGGAGTGCGCTCTGCCCGTTTCCGATGTCCGTGAGGTCCTCGTTGATCCTCAGCGGCCTCACGAGGTACAGTGCGCCATCCTCGAGGCCGGGCAGGTGGACGGGGGCTGCGGGGTAGTACTGCGAAGTCGTCACCTGCGCGAATCTGTACAGCGCACGATTTCCGTCAGCCGACACGACACCGTCCAAGCGAATAGCGGCGTCAATGGCATCTCCATGCACCACGGTTCCATAAGAAAACAGCGAACGGTACTCCTTATGCACCGTGATCCATTCTTTAAGGGTCTCAAGGCTGGAAGGCCCGACCCGCGTGAGGTCCCATTCAACTCCAAGATGGCCAAAGAACGCCGTTGCCGCACGCATCGTGAGAGAGGTGCTCCTATCGGTGGAATGTGCCGGAGAATCCCCGATGTGCTCACCCATCATCTCGGGAGGCACGAGCAGCGAGGTGTAGCGCTGGATGTCGAGGCGCTCCACGGGATCAACGCAGTCGGAGACCCATACCCTGTCGGCATGGTCGAGTATCCCCAGATCGATTCTTCCTCCGCCTGAGCTGCAGGTTTCGATTTCAAGCGAGGGGAACTGCTCTTTCAACCAGTCGAAGATGGCGTAGACGGCCATGGTCTGTGAGTGGACACAGGGCAGGCCACCGGTCGGCGAAACCGCTTCGGTCACCATCTTGTTGTGATCCCATTTGATGTAGTCGATCGAGAGGTCGGAAACAAGCTTTCTCATGGACTCACGAATGTAATCAAACGCTTGGGGATTCGACAGATCAATCACCTGCTGGTCGCGTCCCTGCATCGGCAAGCGGTGAGGGGTCGGACGCAGAATCCATTCCGGGTGCTGCCGCGCAACCTGCGAATCGGGACTGATCATCTCTGGCTCGAACCACAGACCGAATTCCATACCGAGCGAATGCACGTAGTCGGCAAGGGGACCAAGCCCTTCCGGCCATACCTGGTTGTCCACCTGCCAGTCACCGAGGGCCGAGGTGTCATCCCTCCTTCCCCGGAACCAGCCATCATCAACAACGAAACGCTCTATCCCGCTGTCACGGGCCAAGGTTGCGAGCGTCTTCAGCTTTTCGTAGGACTGATTGAAATACACCGCTTCCCATGTGTTGAGAGTTACCGGCCGCGGCTTCGACAGCAAGGACGGGTGCATTGCCCGCACGTAGCGGTGGAAGCGATGCCCAACAGCGTTCATTCCCTCTCCGAAGCTTCCATACAGCCACGGGGTCTCGTAGCTTTCACCCTTCTTCAGGATCATCTCGCCACCGAACAGTTCCTCACCTCCGCCGAGGAGTCCTGTGGTGTACGGAGTCTTCTCGGCGCTGTAGAAGCCGTTCCCGCTCCATCCCACATGCACCGAATAGCATGTTCCCTGTTCGAATCCGAAGCCCTCCCGGCCTGCGGAAAGCAGAGTGCAGGAATCGAAATCAGGGCGTCCGACGAGCGACACCTTTTCGAACCTGCCGAAGGTGAAGGGCTGGCGTTGTGCGGACCGCTCCCTCAGATGGTGACCCGTCATGGATTCGAGGACGCTCATCGACGAGGGCACGGGGAAGGCCAGCTCGACCTTGCCGATCTCGAGCGGCTCGTGATCGTGTTCGCTGCTATTCGTCACCGTCATGCGCTGCCTGACAGCTCCCCCTCGAAGCATTTCGAGCGTCCAGAACACGCTCACTCCGAGCTCGTCATCGGAGGCAGAGACATGGACGGCCGAGCAGCGCACTTCCTCGCCGCCGCCCTCGTCGGTGGCGATGTCCGTCACAGTGAAGTGAGGGAAAATCTCGACGCCGCCCCTCCTCGCCACAAACCGTTTGCTGCCCGTCCACGCTTCGGACTGGGTGGGAAGGATGCTTGGCCATGATGTCTCATCGAGGGCACCCGAGACGCGTTGCGGGTTGAGAACGGCTTTCAGAGGCCGGAGGTTCTCGATGGGCAATGCCTCCCCCCAATAGGAGATTCTAGGGAGCTGCCCCTCCCAGAAATCTAGCTGGAGACCGGCCGTCCCCTCCTCATCCTCAAGGTAGAGGGCACCCGAGTTCTGCAGCGAACCTTGTCCGTCTTCGATGATGTGCTCAATTTTCATTTAATTCTCACTTCAGGTTGTCGTGTGCAGCCAGCCAGTTCGGCGCTGCAGTGAACGTCTCTTTTCCAGAGCCGACGACTTCATGTCATACGGTCTTTTTGAGGTTCCTACTCAATCGAAAGAACGCACCCATGAGCCGGTACGGCCTGCTCGGGATTCCCCAGAGCAATCAGCTCATTGTCCAAGAAATGGCCGTTGGGCAGATCAAGGCTCCGCGAGCTGAGATTAACGGCAAGGTGCGCAGTTTTGCCGTCGCTGAGTGTGCGACTCCACAGCTCCCACTCCCCCTCAGTCTTGAAGCTCGCTTCTCCCACCACATCTTGATCTATGCGCAAAACGACCGGATTCATCAAAAGATCACGCAGTTCAGGGCTCATTCGGCGAACGTCATTGCCCAGAAGGAGAGGAGCCCTCATCATCGCCCACAATGCCAGATGAGTTTGGGATTCTTCAAAAGTGAGATTCTTATGTCCCACATGGAGCATATCGGGATCATTCCAACCGGCGTCAGTCCCAGCGAGCGAAGAGAATCTCGGGCTGCTCGTCGCATGGGCGATGCTGAGGATCGATTCCCATGTCGCATGAAGATCGGGAGTCGTCCTCCACATGTGCGTAAGGCGCGGAGCCCAATTTTCCTCGTTCTCCTCACCGTAAGTGCTTGCGGAGAGAACGATTCCACGGCCCGAATCCTTGATTGCCATATCCCACATTCCGAAGATTTCCTCGGCACGTCCATGATTCTTTGCGAGATCGGTCCCGCACCAATCCACCTTGAGGAAGTCAACTCCCCATTCGGCGAAGAGACCTGCGTCTTCTGGCTCACGTCCAAGGCTGCCAGTGGCGGGAAGGCCCTGAGGGCCACTACCTTCCTCCCCACCACAGGCATAGACGTTGGCGACAGCGTAGATTCCAAATTTGAGGCCGCGGTCGTGCAACTGATCCCCAATGAACTTCATTCCATGAGGAAACCTACGGGGATCAGGGCGAAGCAGCCCATCTTCGCCGCGAGGCTGCCTGGGATCCTGCCATCTGTCATCGATATTGACATAACGGTATCCGGCGTCGCGCAGACCGCTGTCCACTATTGCGTCCGCGGTCTCAAGAATGAGTTTCTCACTCAGCGCGACTTTACCTGGAAGGCTGCGATCCCAATCGTCAGGGAGGCCATGCTGGCCCCCAAAGGGGTTGTACGAATTCCACCCCAGAGGAGGTGCGCTCGCCAAGGAGTTCGTGGGGTCATATGTTGTTGCCATCGGTGTTTTCCTTACTTCATTCCGGACATCTTGACGCCTTCGACAATATGCCTCTGGAAGATGAAGAACAGAATGACCAGAGGAATAATCGATGTAACCGCAGCGGCAAAGAGAACGGGGAAATCAACAGAATACGAGTTGAGATACGACGAGAGAGCAACCTGGACGGTCCACGAGTGTTCATCCTGTCCCACCACCAACGGCCAGAGGAAAGCATTCCAGCTGTTGATGAAGCCGATGGCTCCCAGTGCCACGGTGATTCCCTTTGCGTTCGGCAGAACGATGCGGAAGAACACTCCCCATGGGCCCAGCCCGTCTAGTCTTCCCGCTTCTTCCAGCTCATCAGGAAAATCAAGGAAAAATTGGCGGAAGAGGAATACCGAGAAGACGCTGAAAATCCCCGGAACGATAATACCGGCCAAAGTGCTCACCCATCCCAACGCCGAAACCACCGCGAATGAGGGGACGAAAGTCACTGCAGTAGGAACCATCATTGTCGCCAAGAACGCCGCGAAAACCAGATTCCTCCTGCGGTAGGGCACTCGGGCAAGTCCATATCCTGCAGCGGCCGAAATGGCCAGCTGCAAAACGATTTGGATGACGGAGATGACGGCCGAATTCAACAGTCCTTGAGGAAAGATGGAGCCATCTTCAAACACCTCCGCAAAGTTCTGCCACTGTAGCTCTTTGGGGAACCATACCCAGTCGAGTGAAGTGACCTCGGCTTTCGTGCTGAGTGCATTTCTTAGCATCACGTAAAACGGGACGAGGAAGATGATGGCGAGAATGATGAGGAGCAGATAGATAAGTGTCTGCCGTACAACCCGAGAAGCAGAGATTCTATGTCGATTTTTCATTTCTTGCTACCCGTCAACTTTCCTTGCAGCAATGCGAAAATAACAATCACGATAGTGAGTATGAACGCTCCGGCAGAACCGACACCGTAATTCTGGCTTGAGAACGCCATGTTGTAGAGATAGACCAATGGCGGCATTGCAAGGCTGAGGTTTCCTGAACCACTGCCACTCGCGGACCCGAGAACGTTATAGAACTCATCAAACGCCTGGAATGCTCCGATGAGACAGAGAAGCGATACGGAGATCGTGGTGTTTTTCAACAGGGGAAGAGTGATGTAGCGCAGCTCCTGGAACTTATTCCTGATGCCATCGATTCGTCCCGCCTCATAGACTTCAGGAGGAATATCCTGCAGCCCTGCGGTGAATAGAATCATGTAAAGCCCTACCTGGAGCCACAGCCTTACCGTGACCAGCACGAGCCAATACCACGGTGGAGTGGAGGCGGAAATCCATTGAATGGGTTCTACGCCAAACCACCCCAGGATGGTATTCATGAAACCGGATGAGGTGCCATTGAAAAGGCTCATTTTCCAGATGGCGGAGGCGACCACATACGAACATGCGGTGGGAATGAAGAACACCGTACGGAAGAAGCCTCGTCCGAACTTGACTTCATTGACAAGAAGGGCCAGTCCAAGGGAGAAGGCAAGCGTCAAAGGAACAATGATGATGGCGAAAATAGCTACCAAGATCATCGAGGAGCGAAATTGCGGGTCGGAGAGCACCTGTATGTAGTTGCTGAGGCCCACGAATTTCGTCGGCGTAATGGTCGTCTGAGCATTGCCGAATGACAGAACGATTCCCCAGACAATGGGAATTCCCACAAAGACAAGAAGTCCCAATGCCATCGGTCCCACGAATGACCAAAATGTCAAGGTATTGCGTCGACGCAATTTCTTGTAGTCATTGCGCCGCTTGGCGGATTCGGGACTCTTCTCCAAATCCGCCGAAGCGTTCTTAGAGATTGAGCTCACTTGACCTTCGCCTCCGCCTTCGTCTTTTCGATGTTATTGGCTATCGTCGTGGCAGCTTTCTCGATTTCAGTCTTTGCATCTGCCCCTTTGTTCACCACATTGCCAAGGGCGGTGCTCAGAGCAGTCATGGAGGAAGTGCTCCAATAAACGCCTCCGGAGAGATGACCATACTTCTTGATGGCTTCCATGAAGACGGAGGCAGGCTCCTTATTCAAAGCGGGGGTATCGTCGATAATCGATTGGCGTACTGGTGCCGTTGCACCAAACTTCGTCGACCATTCCTTTTGGGCATCCTTGTTATCAACCCAAAGCCACTTGACGAATTGCTTGGCGGCCTTAATGTTCTTGCTCGCCGCATTCACCTGTGAATACCAGCCGCCGTACCAGGTTGCCGGCTGTCCTTGGTCATCAAGCGCCGGCCACGGAACGACGCCGAAGTCATCGCCAAGAGCCTCTTGGACACTCGGCAGACTCCACTGCCCGGCCCACTGCATCGCCGTCTGCCCACTGGTGAAAGCAGTTGCGTCATACCAATCGGTGGAGGCTCCCTGAAGCAATGACCCGGAAGTGCACAGCTGCGTCATTTTGTTAAAGGCCTTGACGGTCCGGTCATTGTTGAACTTGACGTTTCCATCACTATCGATGATCTCGTTGCCAGCTGACCATACCGCCAATTGAGGTATATGGTCCTGAGTGCAACCTGAGTTCCCCAGGAAGAGCCCCTTCACCTTTCCTGTCGTCAGCTTCTTAGAAGCGGCGATGAGCTCGTCAAGAGTCGTGGGTGGGGTGACTCCGGCAGCCTGGAGCATGCTCTTCCGGTAATAGAGCAGTCCATCTCCATCGGTCATCGGCACGCCGTAGATCTTGTCCTTGTAGGTGACTGCCTGAATATTATTCTGGTTGAAATCCGAAAGGGCATCTCCGAAAAGATCGTCAACGGGAGCAACATGGCCTGCCAAAATATGTTCGCCACTGGGTTCACTCTCGAAAACGTCCGGGCCATTACCCGCAAGGAGAGCCGCGTTCAGCTTTGAGGCGTAATCACCGGAAACCACGGTAACGGTGACATGAATTTTATCCTGAGAGTTGTTGAACTCTTCCGCGTACTTTTTGACGGCCTCTTTAGTGCCGTCCTCTCCGTAGTCGTGGTACCACTGCGCTACTTCAATGCGGCCATCCGAAGAAGAGGAAGAACCACATCCGGACAGAGCGCCACCAGACAAACCCAACAACACCGCGAGAGCGGCACATTGAACTTTTTTCGTTAGCTTCATTTTTATCTCTCCTCATTGAGCAATAGGTTCCACCAGTTAATTTCCTAATACTTTCTTTCGTAAATTAACTCTAAGGAAAGAATAAAACATTCCCTCCGAAAAAACAAACCCTCCCACGAAGTCGATTCATACCGTGAGTTATCTGGCCACGCTTCACACCCTCAAGATGTCAAGGATGACAGAGACAGCCGCACCGCGGGCCCAATCATAGAAGGTGTGAGAGCGTAACGAGATCTTAGTGTCCTGAGCTGCACCGAAGACATGCCCCGCAAAGGACTCGCGAACCTGATGCGCGAAGAGATCGTAATTCTCCACTCCTTCGCCGGAGATAATAATCTGCTCCGGCCCCACAAGATTGACGACGGATGCCACGGCCTTTCCGATCGTCTCGCCTGCCAAAGCAAACGCCGCTCGAGCCTGCGGATCCCCGGCTTTCGCCATCGTCACAGCATCGTCAAACGAGAGAGTGGGCATTCCACTATTTTTACGAATGCTCTTCAGGATCGAGGAGAACGACGCTACCGTCTCGACGCAGCCACGCTTGCCACAAGTACAAAGCAGATTCCCCGGTGCCAAGGGAAGATGTCCGATCTCACCGGCGACATCGTAAGCTCCATGAACAAGATTTCCGTTTATGTAAAGCCCGCATCCGATACCGGCACCAATGGTGACGATTGCAAATGATCTGGATTTTGTTCCCACGCCAAAGATCTCTTCAGCGACGGTAAGTGCGCCAACATCGTTTCTAACAGATACGGGAAGGCCACAGCGCTCTTCCAATAATTCGCGCAGATTCACCGGATCGTTCCATCCGAGAATCGGAGAACGTCGAACGACTCCACGCTTCCCATCAATGTCTCCGGAAATGCCTATGCCGATCCCTACCAGTGGCAGTGATGTGGCGGAATATAGCTCGTCGAAGATCTCGGCCGTAGAGTCAATCACCTTCTGTGGAGACTTGCCTTCTACTGCAACGCTCTCTTTCGAAAGGACATTTCCCAGCAAATCGACGACAACGGCATAGAGGCGGTCGGATATCACTTTGACACCCATCATCCCGAATTTCCGAGAGTTGACGACAAGGGGCTGCATCGGGCGGCCGATGGACCCCCTATCAGATGACGTTATCGGGGAGGTTGACGCTTCCTCTGGCGCCTCTGTGACAAAATGCTCTGCCATCAACGCATTCGTCGCTTTTGTCACAGCGGGCTGTGACAAACCTGCGTTGCGCGCGATCTGAGCCCTCGCGATCGGTCCGTGTTGGAGTATCTCGCGAAATACACTAATACCTGCCGGTGTGGGAACAGGCAGTTCCGGAAGTTCGAGCAACCTTACTGTCCTTTCTGCCTTATGCGAATATTCAAATCGACAAATCACAACGATGTGGAAAGAGTCTTTACAGTACCGTTAATTACTTTAATCGATAAAGTAATTATCCACTCCGTAAACCCACATCCGTCGGAACACGCGTGTCCTCAGGTTTACTGCCTTGTGCAGCAAGCCAGCAACGAGAACGGGCTTTCGCCGGTCTCACCGGACGGATGCCATTGAGATCACTTCACTGGGCTGATCTTATCGATGGCCGCCAGTTCCTCGGCGCTGAAATCCGTATTGGCGATCGCGGCGACATTGTCGAGCAGCTGGGAGGGCCTCGAGGCACCCACCAAGACACTGGCAACCGCTCCGTCGGCTCCGTCGCGCAGAATCCACGCCAGCGACATCTCCGCCAACGTCTGTCCGCGCCGCTTGGCGATCTCATTGAGATCGCGGATCTGCTGTAGACGTTCCGGTGTCAATGCAGACTCGTTGAGGAAGCGCGGATCGTGGGCGATGCGGGAATCCTCGGGGATGCCGTTGAGATAGCGATCTGTCAGAAGCCCCTGCTCCAGCGGAGAGAAGGCGATGAGGCCGATCCCCGCTTCCTTTGCCGCCTCTTTGAGTCCGTCTGCCTCGATGTGGCGGTCGAAGATGTTGTACCGCACTTGATTGATGACGAAGGGGGTCTTCAACTCATGTAGGATGGCCGCCGCCTCGCGGGTCTGCTGCGCGTTGTAGTTGGAAATTCCCACATACAATGCACGTCCTGAGCGCACGATGTGATCGAGCGCCAGCATGGTCTCCTCGAGCGGAGTGTCCGGGTCTGGGCGGTGGTGATAGAAGATGTCCACGTAATCCAGCCCCAGACGCTTCAGCGACTGATCGCAGCTGGCGATGAGGTACTTGCGCGAGCCGTGATCGCCGTACGGGCCAGGCCACATGTCGTAACCGGCCTTGGACGTCACGATCAGTTCATCACGGTAGGGCTTGAAGTCGGTGGCGAGCAGCCTGCCCAGATTCGTTTCGGCGGCCCCGTACTCCGGACCGTAATTATTGGCGGCGTCGAACTGGGTGATGCCGGCATCGAAAGCGGTACGGCAGACGGCGCGCATGGTGTCGTAATTGTTGATGTTGCCGAAGTTGTGCCAGAAACCGAGCGATACCTGGGGCATGAAAAGGCCCGACCTGCCGGTGCGTGAGTACTTCATGCGCCCGTCGTAACGATCCGCGTTCGCAACGTAGGGAGGAATGAGATCCATGATGACTTGCTCCTTTGACTGTCAGCAGCGGTTGCGCACTACAGCGACGACGCCACGGTGCGTCCGCTTACACTGGACTCGTGATTGACCACATTACCGTGACAGTTCGCCGACTCGCTACCAGCATCGACTTTTACAAAGTTGCCCTGAAACCCTTGGGCTACGTTGAAAAGGTGCGCCACGGACGCACTATCGGGCTTGGGATGGACGACGGGACACCGCGCGCGGACTTCTATATTTCCCCCACCACGGACACCTCTGCCACCACGGAGACAGAGAGTTCCACTCCACTCACGCACATCGCGTTCCGCGCCCGATCGCAGGAAGAGGTCCAGGCGTTTTACGAAGCGGCGCTCGCCGCCGGTGGACGTGACAACGGTGCTCCCGGATTTCGCGATTACCATCCCGGCTACTATGCCGCCTTCGTGCTTGACCCCGACGGAAACAATGTCGAGGCGGTCGTCGAGTGGTCGCAGCCAGAGACCCCTCAGCGACCTCGCTGAAGGCTCTCCGTCCGTTCTTCACGAGAGCGGCGGGGCAGTCATCTGCACCCGCCGCTCTCGTACAATATGTCCGATATCTTCACAAAATTACTTTAAAAACTCCGAGGGAGCCACAATACGAGATTCATGGATGAGGCGCGCAATCTCCTCTGGACTTTCCTCCGCGCCCTTGTTGAGCCACAACTCAACGACGGCAACGATTCCAGCCAGCATCACCCGCAACGCGTAATCGCGGGGAAAACCGATCATGGAGAACTGCAGCTTGCTTGACGAGGAGACCTGCTTTTCGATCATGGTGCCGAGGCTGTCACGGAAACGGCTCATGAACGAGTGGTCGCCACGGGGCCCAACGATGGCTTTGATGAACTCTGCATCTTCCTTGATATAGCGCAGAGCAGCCAAGATTGCGTCGTATGGAATCACCTCAACGGGGTCATCCGGGTCAGTGCTTTCGTTGTCGAAAAGGCGCTCGTTGATGGTGTTGATGGCCTCATCCTCGAGCGAGTTCTTCAGATCTTCCTTGTCGACGTAGTGGAGGTAGAAGGTGCCACGATTGATGCCTGCCTCTCGTGCAACGTCGCTCACCGTGAGGGCATCCAGTCCTTTTTCCTCAATGAGTTGGCTGAAAGCATGCTTGATAGCACGCTTTGTACGCACAGTGGATCTATTGGCCATGTCTTCCTCAAATTCTGTTCCATACTCAACAGGTTGTTCAAAATTGCTTTTCCTGAATGAGGGTTCGTGGAACTGACGCGACAGAATTGTATCAAGTGTTGTTTACAGTTTCCTGACAGTCTGTCCGATTACTCGGACGATGAAAGAAAATGATGTGACACCACTAAAAGAAGTGTCCCGGCTGGACAAAATGACACTTGCGTCCATTGTGCGGAGTGCTACGATATCCGTAGCGATACGTTTTATGTAGCGCTCTTTCATTTTTATATCTAAACCCCACACCGCACAGGATGGCACGATGAGAAACACGTTCCGAATACTGCGCCGCGACGCCCTCAGACTCATGAGCGTCCCGGCCGCATGGGTCATCATCATTGGTCTCAGCGTGATCCCCTCCCTCTATGCGTGGTTCAACATCGTGGGCTTCTGGAATCCCTATGGAAACACGAAGACCATCGAGGTATCTGTCGCCAACGAGGACTCGGGTGCCACCAACGACCTCATGGGAAAGATGAACCTGGGAGACCAGATCATCGCCACACTGAAGAAAAACGACGACATGGGCTGGAAGTTCGTCGACAAAGACACGGCGCTGCACGATGTGAAGTCGGGCGACAGCTATGCCTCCATCGTCATCCCCGCCGACTTCAGCAAGGACGTCGCCAGCATCACCAGTGGCGACTTCACCCGCCCCGAACTCGACTACTACGTGAACGAGAAGCTGAGCGCCATCGCGCCAAAAGTCACCGATGTGGGCGCCACCACCATCGATAACCAGGTCAACTCCACCTTCGTGGAAACCGTTGCGGAGGTGGTGTCCAGCACGCTGAAAACCAAGCTCGGGGACCTCTCGGACGGCCTCGCCGCCTCACGCACCAAGGTCGGCACCACCCTGAACGCCGCACAGCGCAAGGTGAGCGCGGCACAGAAGACACTGACGGACATGGCCGATGACATCGACGCCTCACGCACGAGAATCACCTCAGCTCAGAACACGCTGAACGACACCAAGAATCTTCTGAAGGACGCCAGCGGCACCGCCTCCACCACCAGCGACCTGCTGAAAACCATTGCCAACGGCGGAAGCTCCTTCGCCAACTCCGCCTCCTCGACGCTTGGGAACGGCACCTCCCTGCTCTCGTCGACCTCGTCCCGGGTCAGCTCGACCGTCAACGGCTTCTCCCACAAGGTGCTGGGAGTGCAGGGAACGCTGAGCGGAACCCTCGCCGCGGCAAGCAGTATCGCCACCTCCAATGGGCACACGGTGGAGAACCTCACCAAAATCGTCAACGAGTCCACCCTTCTCGACTCCTCCACCAAGCAGAATCTTCTGGACACCCTGGCGCAGCTGAAGACGCAGAACCAGCAGAACGCGACGCTCATCGCCAACCTCACCGCCACCAACAACGACCTCGGCACTACGGCGACCACGTTGAACGGCACTGCCACCGACCTCAACTCCAGCATTCAGAAGACCGCCACCACCACCGACTCTCTGCGAGCGCGTCTGACGGGCACCACCATGCCGGCCCTCACCAGTGCGATCTCCTCACTCGGAGTCACCAGCGGGCAGTTGTCGGGCGGGCTGAGCAGCCAGACCACGCTCGTCAACCAGGCCTCCACTGCACTCACCCAGCTCGACACGGTGCTGCGCAACACCACGAAAGCCCTCACCACGGCGGCCGGCACGTTGGGTGACATCGACACGGATCTCGGCACTGTCGCCACCGATGTGACGGCTCTGGGAACCTCCACCCTGTGGAAGGATCTGCTGGGGCTTCAGAACATCGACGCCGGCAAAGTCTCGGATTTCATCGCCTCCCCCACACAGGTGGAGGAAAAGGCCGTGTTCCCCGTGGCCACTTATGGCTCGGCGATGGCACCGCTGTTCACGAATCTTTCGCTGTGGATCGGCGCCTTCGTGCTGGTCGTCATTCTCAAGCTGGAAGTCGACAAGGAGGGCATCGCCAACCTCACCGGCAAGCAGGCGTACATGGGTCGGTGGCTGCTCATGGCGTGCTTCAGCGTCATTCAAGCGGTCATCGTCACCGTCGGGGATCTCATCATCGGGGTCCAAACGGTGAATCCTGTCGCTTTCGTGCTGACAGGAGTGCTGGTGTCGCTGGCATACCTCAGTATCATCTATGCGCTTTCCAAATCGTTGGCGCACGTGGGGAAGGGAATTTGCGTCCTGCTGGTGATGCTGCAGATTCCAGGGGCCTCCGGCCTCTACCCCATCGAGATGATGCCCGGTTTCTTCCGCGCGCTGTATCCTCTGCTTCCGTTCACCTACGGAATCGACGCCATGCGCGAGACTATCGGCGGCTTCTACGACGGCTACTATGCGCAATGCCTCGCAAAACTCGGCATCTTCGTCGTACTCTCCTTCATTCTGGGCCTCACCGTCCGCAAATACATGGCCAATGTCAACTTACTGTTCGCCACGGAGCTGGACCAGACCGAAATCTTTGTGGGTGAGAAGGCGGAGGCTCCGGCCCGCTCGTACAGGCTGTCGCAGATAATCCGTGCGCTCGTCGACAAGGAGGAGTTCGAACAGGGAGTTCTGCAGCGTGCCCGCACGTTCGCACGCCGCTACCCCAAGATGAAGCGCGGCGCCCTGGTGACCGGCTTCGTCGTGCCCGTCATCCTGGCGGTCGTCTCCTCCCTCAGCTCGGACAACAAACCGTTGGTTCTGGGGCTGTGGGTGGCGTGGATCCTTCTCATCATCGGCTTCCTCATCACCATTGAATACGTACGGGAGAGCATCGCCTCGCAAGTCAGCCTGGGAACCATGCCCGAGGGAGACATTCGCGAGATCCTGAAGTCGCGCTTCCCCCGTCATGCGCAGAAAGCCCTCGGCGGCCACGCTTCCGAACACGCAGTACCGGCAGGAGACAAAGAATGAAAAACACGTGGAACCTTTTCCTCCATGATCTGCGCAAGGCGGTCAGCAATACCGTCGGCATCATCATGGTGCTCGGCCTTGTCCTGATTCCCGGACTGTTCTCCTGGTTCAACATCGCCGCCAGTTGGGATCCCTTCGGCAACACGAAGAACATCACCTTCGCCGTCGCCAACACCGACGAGGGATACAAAAGCGACCTCATACCGCTGAAAATAAACGTCGGCAACGAAGTGGTCTCCACGCTGCGCGCCAACGACCAGCTGGACTGGGTTTTCACCTCGCAGGCCGACGCCATCGACGGCACGAAATCAGGGAAATACTATGCGGCCGTCGTGATTCCGGACACTTTCAGCCACGACATGCTGACCTTCTTCGACTCCGACACCCAGCACACCAAACTCGCCTATTACACCAACGAGAAAAAGAACGCACTCTCCCCCAAGATCACAGGGCAGGGAGCCGATCAAGTCTCCACACAGATCAACGAGATCTTCACCAAGACACTCAGCGATGTGGCCTTGAATCTGGTGTCCTCGCTCTCCCAGTATCTCGATAGCGACAACGCCACGGCTCTGGTGAAGAACCTCGACGCCCATGTGGAGACCCTGACGAAGCAACTGCATGCGGCCGCGGACTCCACGCAGGTCTACACCACCCTGCTCGACTCGGCGAATTCACTCGTCTCCACGGCCTCCGGCCTCATCGACGGCACACACTCCGCGGGAGCCGACGCGAAGAAAACCATCAACTCCGCCCTGTCCTCCGCCACCTCCGTGAAGTCGACCCTCGACGCCGCCGCCACCAGTCTTTCGGGAGCCATTTCCACCAGCACCAGCAGCTACGGCGCCGTCCAGACGGATGTCAACAATCTCCTCGACTCACTGGATTCAGGGGCCGGTGACAGTGTGGCGACCCTGAAGACGTTGGCGAACAAGGTCAACACGCATATTACGAAGTACAAGGAGCTGCGCACCGAACTACGCAGCATCGAGGACCAGCTACCGAGCAACAGCGGCATCTCGCTGAGCCCGCTGCTCGCCGTGCTGGACGACGCCATCTCTGCACAGCAGGACGTGCACACGGCATTGAACGACGCGGCCCGCAAGATCACCACCGCAGCATCCGACGCCTCCAGCGAGCGCACCGCCATCAAAAAGGTGATCGACCAGGCGAAGAAAAGCCTGGACGCACTCCAGTCCAAGTACGATTCCGGCCTGAAGACCGACCTACAGACACTTTCCACACAGATCTCCACCACCGCCACCGACGCGGACAAAGCGGCGAGCGGCATCGACTCCGCACTCACGGATCTGAGCGGAACCGGAGGCTCCATCAGCGGGAAGCTGAAGGCCGCAAAGGGTGCGGTCACCGATTTCGCGTCCACCCTGGACGACGCCGGCGACAAGCTCTCCACCCTTCACAAGGCGCTCGACTCCGCCCTGACCGGCGGGGACATGAAGGAGCTGCGCACCCTCATCGGCTCGAATCCGGACGCGCTCGCCACTGCGATTTCGGCACCCGTGGCTCTCAAGCGCACCGCAGTGTTCCCCGTGGCGACGTTCGGCTCCTCCATGGCACCTCTGTACATCATGATTCCGTTGTGGGTGGGTGCCCTGCTGATGTGCGTCTCCATACAGACCGAGGTGTCCACCCGCACGTCCGCACAGTTCCAGGATCTCAAGCCACGGCAGGCCTATTTCGGGCGCTTCGGAATCTTCGCGGTTCTTTCCCTGCTGCAGAGCAGCTTCCTCTGCCTCGGCTGCATCCTCTTCCTCGGCGTGCAGGCCGTGCATCCCTTCCTCTTCATGCTCACCGGCTGGCTCGGAGGGTTGGTCTTCGCCTTCATGGTCTACACGCTGGTGGTCTCGTTCGGCAACGCGGGCAAGGCGGTAGGAGTGTTCCTCCTGGTGGTGCAGATCTCCGGATCCGGAGGCGCCTACCCTCTGCAGATGCTGCCCTCGTTCTTCCAGAACATCAGTCCCTTCCTTCCGGGAACACACATGATCAATGCTCTGCGCTCGGCGATCGCGGGAATCTACAACAACGATTACTGGATCTCCATGGGCTACCTCGCGCTGTTCATACTGCCCACGCTGCTACTGGGATTGGTGCTGCGAAAGCCGATCGTCAATCTCAATCACAAATTCGTCGCCGCCGTTGAAAGCACGAGGATGGTATGACCAATATGACTGATATAGAATCCACGGACCCACGGGAATTGGCGGAGCCGAAGGACCACAAGGGCCCCATAGACCTGACAGACCCGGCAGATCCTCGGGACCCCAGCACCACACACTCGAGTGCCACACGGCCCGTCCGGAAGATTCACCTCCCGAGCTCACGCAGAGAGCACACCCGCGAGGAGACCGACCGAAAGATCGCGCTCGCCACCATGCAGATCGCCGTGTCCGAGGGAGTGAAGGCAGTGACCATCGAGGAGGTCTCGCGCCGTTCGGGCGTGGCGAAGACGACCATCTACCGCCGCTACCGCAACAGCGAGGAACTGCTGGAGAATCTGTCGTTCTTCAAAACACTGCCCGCCCCGGATCTCACCGTCCTGAAACCCAGCAAGGAGAACCTCGCGCTTCTCATCAAGAGTGCAGTGGCGTACTTCGATCAATCCGTGGGTGTGCGGTCCGTGGGCATGATTCTGTGTTCTGACTCCGACTTTTTCCGCCAGGTCTTCGACCACGTGGTGGTGCCCATCCGCGACCGCGTGACCGAATTCTTCAATAATGGGAAGCAGGCAGGCGTCTTTCGACAGAACGCCAATGTGAATTTCGTCCTCGACCAAGTGATCGGCGGAATGGTGGCGAACGCGGCCGTGCACGGAACCGTCGAGGAGTCATGGAACCGGCAGATCGTCGACTTCCTCTGGGCCTCCATCGCGGTGAAATAGGCCGCCGCGCGCCAGGCTTCCGGTCTTACTGCTCAGATTTCGCGGGCCGTGACTTCCGATTGGCGCGGGTTGCCTGGATTGCGGTGTATGTGCTGCGCAGAACGATGATCAACAGATAGCAGCCGAACAGAATCGACCCCATCTGCGGCGTGACCAATTCGGCCAACCATTCGCCCATGGGAGCCAGGACTGCCGCGACGACGCCAATGATCAACCCCGACCGCAGGTGCACCAATCCGCGTTTGAAATTCGCGACCGTTCCCGCGAGCGAACCGGGAAACATGGCGAGGAGAGAGGTTCCGCGCGCAATAAGATCGCTGGCTCCGAAGACTATCGAGAGCGCCGGCACGGCGATCGCTCCGCCTCCCACACCCAGGAGCCCCGAGAAAACGCCCATAAGAAAGCCGACAATCACCATGAGGACACCCATGGCGAAAGTGAGATGGATGCTCTGGTTGCGCAATGGCACCGTAGTGAATTCTTCTACTGCCACGAACAGCATGAAGACGACAAAGAACCAGCGGAGAAAGGCCTCCGATAGCTTGCCGAGAAGCCAGCTGCCCACCTGCGAACCAACCAGCACGCCCACCACCAGGAGGAGCGCGGACAACCAATCGACCGCACCATTCAGCGCATAGGACGCGACGCCGGAAATGGAGGTGGGGATGATGGCCGCCAAGGAGGTGGCGGCGGCAACTCGCTGTGACAAACCCATCAGCACCAGAGCCGGAACGATGATGGAGCCACCCCCGATGCCGAAGATTCCAGAGAGCAGCCCAGTGGCGGCTCCCACAAGGATGAGCAGCGTCACCGTTTTCGCAGTGAGAGGGGCGGCGCCGGCCGTACTCGCGATGCGCTCCGACCGTTCAACGGTTGCACGGGCAGCATCCTTCGGCTCGTCCTTCTCTTTATTCCGCTTCATGCCTTGCCTCTTTCTCGGCCGTGCGCTCGACCTTCGACGCCGTCCATCTTATGAGATTAAAGGACACACTGGTGAGAACGCCCTTATCATCGCAGGTGTTGCAAGACCGGAAATCAAGCAATCAAAATCTCGAGAGATAGACAGGGTAAATAATGAAGTATGCGGTTATCGGCGCGGGCGCAATGGGTCTGCGTTATGGAATTCTGCTGCAGGAACACGCCGGCGCCAGTGTCGATTTCGTCGACACTTGGGAACCGGGTCTGCAGAAGGTCGCCGAGCAGGGCGGGGTCTACGTTTCGCGTGACCACGAAAACCGCCGTCTCATTCCCATCAATCTGTATCGTCCCGAAGAATACAAGGGCGATCCGGATGTGTGGATCATCTTCCTCAAGCAGATGCAGCTCGAAGGCGTACTCGAACGCTGCGCCAAGGCCGGCCTGTTCAAGGAGCATCAGGTGGTGTGGTCAGCGATGAACGGCTACGGCCATTTCGAAAAGATCGCACAGTACTTCTCACAGGATCGCATCTATGGCGGCACCGCAATGGTCGCAACGGTTCTCAACGGTCCGGGCGACGTGGACTTCATCGGAAAGTCAGGCGCCGGCCAGACGCATGTCTGTGCCTACAACGAGAAAGTCACCGATGTGGAAAAGGCCCTCATCGCCGACCTCGAGAAGTCGAACTGCAACCCCGTTCTCTCCGATAACTTCATGGGAATGTGCATGGCGAAAGTGATCTTCAATTCCGTCGTCAACACACTGTGCACCATGTATGAGATCCAGATGGGTCAGTTCGTCTCCTACAAGGGCTGGAAGTCGATGGCGAAGCAGCTCATCAACGAAGCCTACGACGCCTGCAGCCGCGAGGGAATCCAGCTCATCGAGACGCGGCAGGAGGAACTGGCATCGGTGGAGCACGTCTCCGCGGTGGCCAATCCCCTGCACTACCCGTCCATGTATCAGGACATGAGCAAGGGTCGTCCCACTGAAGTCGATTACATCAACGGTTACATCGCTAAGCTCGGCCGCAAGAACGACTACATCTGCCGCACGCACGAGTTCCTGGTGCACGGCGTTCACCTTGCGGAGCTTGCCCACCGCATTCACGAGAAGGAAAACGCAGAGAAGGCTGCCACCGCGCGGTAAGGCCGTCAGAGTCAAAGAGTACGGGTTCGGACCGTCAGGACGCAGGTTCAGATCCTCAAGTTGTGAGACCGGTCCGTTGAGATCAGCGTGCCGGTTCGGGTGCCGATCCCGCGTCCCTTCCTCTCTTCTGTTCAAAGAAAGCCCTCAACACAGCAGAGCATTCCTCCTCCATCACGCCCCCCACCACTTCGGGAACGAAGCCCACGTGGGGGTCACGCGGGATGTCCCAGACGGATCCGCAGGCCCCAAGTTTGGCGTCCCATGCGCCGAAAACAATGCGGCCCACGTGCGCCATGACGACGGCTCCGGCACACATCGGGCACGGTTCCATGGTTACGACGAGAGTGCATTCCTGCAGATTCCATGTTCCGAGCCGCTCAGCCGCCTCGCGCATGGCCACCACCTCGGCGTGCGCGAACGGGTCCGCATCGGCATCGCGCCGGTTCAATCCCTCCCCCACTATCTCGCCCTCGTATATCACGACCGCACCGACGGGAACATCTCCGTTCCGCGCGGACCGCTCCGCCAGTCCGAGGGCACGGCGCATCGCAGTAGAGTCCGGTTCCGAACCCGGTTCCGAACCCGGTCCCGAGGCAGGACCCAAGACCGGTCCCGGGTCTGAGTCTGAAGCCGAGTGCGTGTCTGAACCTGAACCCGTCTGCGACCTCATAATCTCCCGCTGAAGCATACAGTCATCTTCCCACACCCTTGGCACGGGCCCTTCATCCTCCTACTATCGATGGAGGCAGCTGAATCAAAGAAGAAAGGCACACTCATGACATTCATCAACCAAGAGGTCGCCGACTTTACCGTCAACGCCTACCACGACGGCACCTTAACCACCGTTTCCAAGAAGGACACCCTCGGAAAGTGGGCGATTTTCTTCTTCTACCCCGCCGATTTCTCCTTCGTCTGCCCCACCGAGCTCGGTGACATGGCCGATCATTACGAACAGTTCCAATCCGCCAACGCGGAGGTCTATTCGGTCTCGGAGGATACTGAATTCGTCCATCAGGCATGGTCCCAAGCCACACCGACCATCGGAAAGATCAAGTACCCCATGCTCGCCGATCCCGCTGGCACCCTCGCCCGGTTCTTTGACGTCCTCGATACCACTGCGGGGCAGGCCTTCCGCGCCACCATCATCGTGGATCCGCAAGGCATCATCCAGTCATATCAGGTGAACAACATGGGCATCGGACGCAACGCCGAAGAGGTTCTGCGCACCTTGGAAGCGGCGCAATTCGTTGCCGAGCATGGCGACCACGTCTGCCCTGCCAACTGGCATCCCGGTGACGACAGCATCATCCCAAGTCTTGACCTCATCGGCAAGATTTAGAAAAACGCGATTCGCAGAAGGCGGCTGACTGCCGTTCGCGTTATTCTGGGACTATGCAACTACACGTCGTTTCACACCCGCTGGTTGAGCACAAACTCACCGTATTGCGAGATAAGAACACTCCCT
The DNA here is from genome assembly GCA_022650895.1 of Bifidobacteriaceae bacterium. Classification (GTDB taxonomy): domain Bacteria; phylum Actinomycetota; class Actinomycetes; order Actinomycetales; family Bifidobacteriaceae; genus JALCQC01. Next base: position 22,470 of record JALCQC010000020.1, read on the forward strand.
CCAACATCTTCCGTGAACTGGTCAGCGAACTGGTGACTCTGGAAGCGTATGAGGCCACACGCGACCTCATCGTCGAAGACCATGACATCGAGACCCCCGTCGCGAAGATGACCGGCAAGAAGCTCATCAAACCGGCCCCCATGGTGGTGCCGATCCTGCGCGCAGGGCTGGGCATGCTGGATGGCATGACCCGGCTTCTGCCTACCGCCGAGGTCGGTTTCCTCGGCATGAAGCGCGATGAGGACACACTCGACATCATCACCTATGCGAACCGCCTGCCCGAAGATCTCACCGGTCGTCAGTGCTTCCTCCTCGACCCGATGCTCGCCACCGGCGGCACCTTGGTCGCAGCCATTCACTACCTGGCGGAGCGCGGAGCGCGCAGCATCACCGCCATCGACATCATCGCAGCTCCCGAAGGTCTTGAGCGCCTGAAGAAGGAGGTCCGCGAGGACATCGACTTCACGGTCGTGGTTGCCGCCGTCGACGAAAAACTCAACGAAAAGGCCTACATCGTTCCCGGCCTCGGTGACGCAGGCGACAGGCTTTACGGCGTCATCGACTAGTGGAAACAAACCACATCCCGTCAGTGCCGGCTGCGTTCCCAGCGAATGTGACCGGCACTTTTGTATTCTGAAAGCTGGAGCAGGAAGGTACGAAATGAACGAAGCAGAAGGAAAAGACGCACCAACTACCGTGGGAAATGCGGAGGATCCAACCCAGGCTGCCGTCATCGCCGACCTGCAGCGCAGCAGCTCCATCGACATGACCAAGAATCCGGAGATCACTTCGAACCACACAGTTTACGTCGGCAATGTCTTCTCCGTTGATGACACCCTTGTGCGCCTCACCAAGCAGAACGGTGAGATCGTGGAGATCAAGCGCCAGATCGTGCGGCATCATCCCGCAGTGGTTTTGCTGGTTCATGACTGCGCACGCGACCTGTACCTTCTTGAGCGCGAGTACCGGGGCGGCTCAAACTCGTATGCCTTCGGCATTCCCGCCGGATTGATCGACGAGGGCGAGGACCCTCTCACCGCCGCCTTCCGCGAGCTGCATGAGGAAACGGGCGTGACGACGGACGCCGCCGACGTTTCGATCGACGAAATCGGCTCCTTCTATTCCTCTGAAGGAATGGGTGACGAACTCGTCACCATCATGGTCATGCATCTTCACAAGTGGGAGAAGCGCCACACGCACTTCGACGACGGCGAATACGTGGAATCCACGTGGGTGAACTGGGAGGCGCTCAACGCGATGAACGTGCGCAGCTCGAACTCGGTCATCGCACTCAAGCACGAGGCACTGCGCCGCCTCACGAAGCCAGAAAAGTAAAGGCGCTCCGACACCTAGGCGCATGGCGCGCGTGAATATGGCCGCGTGCGCTCGTCCTGTGCGTGGATGTCAGCACTGGCAACAGTGCCACGTGTCTAGGTTGCCATGCCACTGGCAGCATCTACTGATTCTTGACGCGTCGGCAAAAGATGGCAAAACAAACGGTGCCCTTCCCCCGATGAGAGGGAAGGGCACCGCTGTACCTGAACTTTAAACGAACCACTTATGCGATCTGCGGGAAATGAGCCGCAGTGATGGCTCAGGCCTGCTCGACACCAGCAACGTTCGCCTGTCCGGCGTTGGCGTTAGCGCTGTCCTGCGCTGCCTGTGCGTGGCGCTCAGCGAGCTCTGCCTTGATCTGAGGCTCCATCTTCTCGTACTTGCGGTAGAAGAGCATGATGATAGCGACGATCACGTAGATGATGACGGGCAGCCAGATGAAGCAGAAGCTGATGGCGTTGAGAGCCTGCGGCGTCTGCTGCTGGTTCGGGACCCAGCCTGCGGCATCCATAATCTCCAACGGAAGGAAGGCGCCGAAGCCGGAACCCACCTGGATGCAGAAGGCGGAGCCAACGGCGGTGAGGAAGCCTGCGGCGTGAATGCCGGTCTTCCATTCGCCGTAATCAACGGTGTCCGCGAGCATGGCGAAGGGCATGCCGCATGCGATGGCAGCACCCAGAACGCCGATGGTCCAGAAGATGACGGCGAGCGCGACGTTGCTGCCAGCGAGTGGCATGAGCGCCTGTCCGATGATGCCGATCACCAGACCGATGATCATGGTCAGCGTCTTGTTCTGGGTCTTCTTCACCAGGAGAGGCATGGAGAAGGTGGCGATGATACCGAGAATCTGCACTCCGTTGAACAGGGAGGTGAGGTTCTCGTTGCCGAGGTTGTACTTTGCGTAGTACACGGCCACGCCGTTACGAGTCGACTGCGCGATCCAGTAGATGACGAAGGCGCTGACGAGGATGATCCAGGGCCAGTTGCCCTTGGCGGCCTTGAGGCTGGACTTGAAGGGAATCGGCTTCTGGGTTTCGGGGTGGTAATTGCGTTCGCGCAGGTTGCGGAAGGCGATGAAGAGCAGGGCGACAGCGACAACACCGAAGATGGCGAGCGTGATCATGAACCCGGCTTTGTCATTCTGCTTTCCGCCGCTCACGAGAGCGCCGAAGAAGCCGACAAGAGGGATGCAGAAGGCACTGGTGAAGAAGGAACCGATGTTTCCACCTGCCATGCGGAAGGTGTTCGCGCTGATGCGCTCGGTCGGGTCTGCGGTCAGATTCGGCAGAATTGCCGTAATCGGGGTCTGTACACCGGTGTAGATGATGCCGGCTGCAAGAATGTAGGTCAGGAGTGCAAAGACGAACTTGGGCGCTCCGTCGGGGATGTTCGGCGCAGTGAAGGCGAGCCAGGTCGCCACCGCGAAGGGCACCGCGAGCCAGAGGAAGAAGGGTCTGCTCTGCCCCCACTTGGTTTGCGTATGGTCAACGATGGAACCCCACACAGGGGCACTGATGGCATCGACGATACGGGCCACCAGAAGAATGGTGCTTGCACCGAGAGCGCCAGCCGCAGGGATTCCGAAGACGTCGGTGTAGAAATACATGATGTAGGAGGAAATAGTCACGTAAAGAAGATTTCCCGCCATATCAGTGAACGAGTAACTGATTTTTTCCTTTATTGAGAGCTTTCCTCCGGTAGAGGGCTCTTTCTGAGCTGCGCTCATGGTTTTCCTTTCACTACTGCTTTACTGCTTCTGGCAACAGGTGCCATGTCCTTGATTTTGGGCACACAAAACCCTGAGGAGCGAGAAGGGGCACACCTCCCCACTCCTCAGAGGGCTTCGGAGAACTACGACCGACTACCGCGCAGAGTCAAGCCATACCTGCATTTGACCAACGCTGCGGTTGGCCCATGCATAGTAAGGGATGAAGGTCGCCGTGGTCTTCTCTTGAGCTGGTTCTTCATCGACGGGCATGTACAGGGGACTGTCTTGCGGGTCGGATGTACGCCGCACGACTGGAACGGTGAGGACTTCGACGCCCTCAAGCTCATCGGCCTTGTACTGCGCGCTCGCCTTGCTCGCCGCATCGGGCTCAAGCTGATACTGCCATAGAGGAGCAGGATTATCCTCCTCTTCGAGGCAATAGACGACGGGGCCACGGGTCACGGCGATCTTGCCGGCATCGTGACGAATCGCCGTGTTGGCACGCATGAACTTAACCGACATGTCGAAGTCGAGGGCGACGACGGTCCGCCCAGCCTCCGCATGCACCGTGACGAAGCCGTCAACGAGCGGGAGATCCGACGCTTCCGCACCGTTGACCGACAGCGAGTACTGGGAGCGGCTCCATGAGGGAATGCGCACCGACAGATCCACCGGCTTGCTTCCCTGCGGAACCTCGACGCTGATCTCCACGTGGCCATCCCAGGGGAAATTGCTCTCCTGCTTAACCTTGACACCGTCGAGCAGCTCCGCCTCGTTGGCGATGAACTGGTGTGCCACAATCTGACGCGTCTCCTCATGAACCGTGTAAAGGTACCGGTCGATGGAGGCGATGAAGCGTGCGATGTTGGCCGGGCAGCAGGCGCATTCGAACCATTCGGCGCGGTGCATCAGCACGTGGGCGTGGTCGGGGCTCTTCTCCGATGCCTCGGGATAGGCCTCCTGCGGGTTGACGTAGTAGAAGTGCCGTCCATCGAGAGAAATGCCTGCGATGGCACCGTTGAAGATCTGCTTCTCCAGTACATCGGCGTATTCGCCCTTGGTATCCATCTCAAGCATCTGACGTGCCACGAAGGACAGACCGACCGAAGCGCAGGTCTCGGCGTAGGCCATGTCGTTGGGCAGATCATAGTCATAAGTGAAGGCTTCGCCAATATGCGTGGACCCGATGTTGCCGGTGATGTACATGCGGCGACGAACGATGTTGGCCCACAGCCGCTCGGCGGTCTCCTTGAGCTCTGCATCTCCGGTAAGCCGCGCAATATGAGCGATTCCCGTCAACAGATAAACAACGCGCACCGCATGGCCCTCCGCTGTCTGTTGCTGGCGAATCGGACGTGCGGTCAACGTGTATTCGTGGGACCATTCGCGCATTGCGGGGAAGATATCGGTGGAACCGTCTCCAACGGCCTCATTCTGCTTGTCATAGAATTCTGGATCCACGCCACGAACGTCGATAAAGTACTTCGCCAGCCGGAGGAAACGCTCCTCGTGGGTGGCGTCATAGAGGCGTGACAGCGCCAATTCGATTTCAGGGTGGCCGTCGGCACCATGGATCTTGCCCTCTTCGGGTCCGAAGTACGTGTTGAGGCAGTCGGCCATCTTGATGGCGACGTCCAACGCCTGCTGGTTTCCGGTGACCTCGTTGTAGGCCACGGCGGCTTCGATGTAGTGCCCCATGACATACATCTCATGAGACTGCTGGATCTGGCTGAAACGCTCACGGTGCTCGTAGGAACCCGACTTGATCTGGAAGGGGGTATCGAGGTAGCCGTCAGGTTCCTGAGCGCGGGCGATGAGGTCCACCACCTGATCGCAGAGGTCCTGCAACTGCTTGTCGGGAGCGTAGGCGAGCGCATAGGCCGCTTCCTCAAGCCACTTGTACACATCTGAGTCCTGGAAGACCATGCCGTTGAAGGGGGCCTTCTCTTCGCCCGCCGCCACACGCAGATTGCGCACGGCGTGGCTCCATTCGTTGGAAACCTCGTCAGAGTCATCGTTTCCGCCTGGATCCTTGGGAACGACGATCTTCTGATCATCATTGATAACCGCCCACTGATAGGGAATCACTTCCTTGACGACATTCTCTCGGTAGCGCTTCCAGAATGGTGAGGTGACAGTTACTTTTTCACTCACGATCAAACCTTTCCGACCAAAGTCTTCTTTCTCGACACTGAGTCAAGGCCGGCCCGTCCTCCATAGCACGTTGGGCCGCTTCCTATTGCAGATACTAAGAAGCCTGAAGCGAAAAGGGAGTGGACCATTGCGAATGGGAAAATTTTCCCATACTGTGAAAAACATGGTTCGTCCCACTCTCACCGATGTTGCTCGTCATGCCAATGTAGCCGTTTCCACAGCGTCGAAAGCACTCAATAAAACCGGCAGAATCTCTGCGGAAACACGGCGCAGGGTGCTGGAAGCGGCGAGCGAGCTGGGGTACGAGAAAACCACATCAAAGGCTCAATTCCACTCCGGACTCGTTGGGCTCATCACCTCCGACATGAACGGCCGTTTCGCGCTTCCACTGCTCATGGGTGCGGAATCCAGTCTGGGCGCCTCAAACCATGCGGCGCTTCTCATGGTGTCCCGGGGAGAGACCTCCTTGGAAAAGAGTCACATCAATCAGTTGGCGGCGCAGGGTATCGACGGGCTCATCGTCGTGGGAGAATCCACGAATCCGCGCGCACCCCTCAATCCCTCGATCACGTTGGACCTACCCGTCATCTACGCCTATGCTCCTTCCAAAAATCCCCATGACTGCAGCGTCACCTGCGACAACGTGCGCGCCGGCTACGCCGCCATTGAATACCTTCTGAGCGGAGGAAAAAGACGCATCGCCATCATCGGCGGAGGAGAGAACATCGTCGCGACCGGCGATCGCATCCGCGGCGCGCGCATGGCTTTCAAAGCTCATGGGATGGCTCCGCTGGATGTCATTTCCGACAACTGGAGCGAAGACTGGGGAGAGATGGCCGCCCATTCGCTCCTGCACCGCTTCCCGAAACTCGATGCCTTCTACTGCCTCAGCGACGCCATCGCACGTGGCGCGGTCCGGGGAGTGCAGGATACCGGGCGGCACGTTCCCTCGGAGGTGGCCGTCATTGGCCATGACAACCTCGACGTCTTCGCCACTGACTCCAGGCCCGCCCTCACCACCTTCGACAACAATCTCGGCGTAGTGGGAAAAACAGCGGCCCAGCTGCTCCTCGACGCCATGCATGGGCATCCACACCACGGAACGACCCTCGTCGGATGCCCTCTCATCGCACGGGAGACGACCCCGCGCCATGCCGTTGACCGCATCACCATCAACACCACCAATACCCGTCCTTGACGAACACAAAACCCGGTTGGCACATAAGGGAATCTCATGCACCAACCGGGTTTAAAACAGCCAGAATTTATCGGTTCTTATCCTCTTCGGTGAGATTGAGCGCATCGGTGACGCCTCGCGTCTCTTGATCCACCGAGGACTTCACTGCTTGCCACCTTCTTCTCATCTCGCTCACGAACTTTCCGAAACGGCGGGCATAATCGGGAAGCTTCACGGGATTTGTTACGAAAAGGCCCACGAGCAGAATAACAATGACTTCAGTGCCAGAAATTCCAAAAAACATAAGAACCGGTTCTTTCTGATGAATGTTAAGAGATGGAGGGCGCGAGAGAGAAACCACGCCCTCCGAAACACCACCTTTACTTTGATGCATGCCTCCTGACAATCAGAACACCGGCAGCTCCCAAACCAAAGAGAAGCGTGACTGCACCCACCAGAATTGCGATGTCGACGCCGGTCTTTGCGAGCGCGCTCTTCATTGTGACGGGCTGCTTCTTTCCGTCAATGTCTTGAGCCTTGGCATCACCAGTCGTGGCATCACCGGCTTCGCCGCCATTAGGCATGGCAGCGTTGGTATCTTTGTCGGTGGTATCGGTATCGGTGGCATCGGTTTCCTTACCGGGGACACTCTCCGGGTCGGACTTATCACTCGTATCCGGCACTGCAGCGTCCTTGTCGCCAGTCGCAGTTCCGGAGTCATCTCCCTCATCCGGCTTTCCTTGATGCTCCGAACCATCTACTGCACCAGTGCCCTCATCGGTGCCGCCATCGGTATCGGTATCAGTGTCTTTATCGGTTCCCGTCACTGTGACCTCTACGGTCTGCTTGATATCGGAATCGGCGACAGTTGCCGTAATCGTGGTCTTTCCAGCCTTCAGAGCGGAGAGCTTTCCTGACTTGTCCACAGAGACGATGGACTCATCGGAAGATTTCCATGAGACTGCCGGCAACTTCGCCTCTGCAGGAACCGCTGCAGCAGAGAGCTGGGCGTTGACTCCTTCCTTTAGGGAAAGCTTGCCGTCCTTCATTCCGTCGCAGGATATTTGGATATCGCTCAGTGCCGGAGTGGAGGCGGAACCGTCCCACAGCAGTTTCACCGTCTCATATGCTTCCTGGTGACCTGCCGCGTCCTGGGAATAGAAGTGAACGTAGTAGGGGGTGTCCGCCTTCTCCAAGGAGACTTCGAATGGCGCATCGTAGGTGCCCCACATGGTGTTCTCGTTTGACTTCGGGCTGTCGGAAGGACCGGAAGACCAGAGCGTGCGAGTGGCCCCAGAGCCATTCTTGCCGTCACTGACATCGAGCGTCACTGTGACTACCTTGGTCTTGCCGTCACCACTGACAGTTGCCTTCGTGGTGGGGGCTGCAGTATCCACTTGGATCGTCTGCTTCTGCGTTGCCACATGCCCGGCTTCGTCTGTCACACGTCCCTCGACAGTCACCGCGCCTTGGTTCTTCAGAGTCACCGGCTCGTTATAACGCATCCAGTCGCCGCCATTGATCCGATATTCGACCTTTGACAGCGGAACACTGGAAACTCCACGCTCGGAAATGATGGTGAAGATAGGGGCGTCCGTGTACCAGCCGCTGGCATTCAAAGCATCTGCATTGAATTCGATAGAAATCACGGGGTTCGCATCTTCCGCGGAAGCCTCGACGACGATGAAGGAACCTTCAGCCTTGACGTCCGTGGCAGGATCCGTGATGGTTCCCTCCACAAATCCGTCCTGCTCGGCCTTTGAATAATCCTCAGCAGGAATCTCAGGCCATTCGACCTTCGCGCCGGATTCCTTCGTTCCGTCGGCATATTCCAGATAAACGGTATCCGGCAACACCGGCTTCACACCTGGTGTCGTGATGGTTGACGCGTATTCGGCATCCACCACCTCTTCGCTGGGCTGGTCCACAACCTGCACGGTAGCGGTGATTTCAGCGCCGCCCTCCAGCTTTCCCTTGACCTCCGTGTTCGTTGCTGCATCGGCATATGCGGATGCCGGGATCTTCTCCCAGTCGACTTTTTCGTAGGACAGTGGTCCGTTCTCGGGAATCGCCCAGACCGTCTTGGGCAACTTGTCCGTCGGATCCTTGCCCGGAGTCGTGCGCAGATAGACTTCCTGCGTCATCAGAAATTCATCGGGGTTCCCGCTGTCTGCCGGAGCGTCAGGCTTGGCAGCGCTTGTTCCCAGAACCTGCCATTCCGTCACGGTTATTCCGGAATTATCGTCGGTCTGCTTTTGCAGGACGAGCTTCATCGCGGTGGTGGTGACCTCGTCGAACGTGAAGGTAAACGGACCGTAGACCGCTTGTCCGTCAACGAGCTCGCTCGGAATCTTCTGATCGACCGTGAGGTTGGGAACTTCCTTCCATGCGCCTTCTGCGTCCTTGTACTGCAACGAAGCCGACTGGGGCAGCTTGATGCCGCTGTCACCATCGGCCACTGCGGGAGGAACATTGGTGTAGAACCACGCTGCGGAACTCGAGGTGGTCACCGCCCTCTGCCAGGTATAGGTGACATCTTCTGCGGAACTGGTGTTTCCCCAGGTTCCCCAGCCACCATATGCGGCATCGTTTTTGAGGTCACCATCGTTGATTCCCTCTTTGGGGCTCCAGGTCGCACCGTCGTAGCTGGTGGTCACGGTTGGCGCATTGTCGTTATCCTTTGCAAGCGCAACATTCGTAGCTTCGGTTTCTTCCGCAAACGCAGGCTGAGCCGGTACACACATCGAGACACATGCCAGCAGGGTTGCAAAAGCTACTACCGATGCGCCGAATTGGCACACAGCTTTTTTGACATTCTTCACTTTTCCGCCTTCATTTTCTTGTATCTGTCCCATCTGTCTCACTTCATCTTCGCTTTGTAGGCGGCGAGGAGAATCGTCTGCCGTGAACGGCTGGAAAGCAGGCCATCTTCCTGATACTTCAGAGTGGTGGTCTTGACCTTCTCCAAGAACTTCTCACGGTTTTCGAACGGCGCAGCGGCCCAGATCTCATCCATGAGCGTCGTCGCCGCGGTATCGCCGCCTGCTGGCCTGCGCGGATTTCTGACATCCGTCACCTTCCCGGCGAAGCCGACGTATTCGTCGGACCTCTGGAAATACATGTGATAAGGCGTGTTATCTCCGTTGTAGGCAGGCTCGAACTCGTCACCGTCAATGATGAAGTAGTTCTTGGTCCCTGGCTTCTTTTCAACGCCGAGCTTGATCGAGCCGTCGAGGCCATTGCGGGAATAGAATCCGCGGGCAATGAACTTCGACGAGGAGTTCAAGGCATTGAGCAGCGTCGGTCCATAGAACAGGGCTTGGATGTCCTTGCGATCATCGGTGCTTTCAATGCGCAGGCTGAGAGGTATGTCGATATCGATATGGTCACCGGTGGCCCAGATACGAGTGATGGTGAGATATTCGCCCGCAGTCACTTTTTCGATGCTCTCGCCGTTGACGGATACTTTTGTACCATCCGCCCACGAAGGAATCCTCACTTTAATGGAAATCGCAGTGCTCGGAGCCTTCTTCACCGTCAGTTTCGATGTTCCTTCTTCCGGATAGTTCGTTTCTTGGACAAGTTCGAATCCGGCTGTCTCCCACTTCAGTGTCGAAGGAACATAGAGATTGACATAGAGCTCCGCATCATCTACCGAGTGGAAGTAAATCGAATCCTGATACTTGGAATGGCTTTCCAAAGCGGTGCCGCCGCAGCAGGTTCCGACATTTCCGTCGCCGTATTCCTTCTGCGTCGCCGGATTCACGGGGTACATGTAGCAATTCCCTGGAGAGAGTTCCGCTGCGGAATCGATGTCACGGGACTTGCCGCCGAGAATATGGTTGAGAAGGGTGCGCTCGTAGTAATCCATGTACTTCGGCTTCTGCTCTATAAAGAACAGGAAACGAGACACCTTCAGCATGTTGTAGGCCGCGCACGATTCTGCGTTCCGCTCGCCGATGTCGCCGGCAACCGTATGTGCCGGGCCCCACAGCTCACCTTCGCCCGTTCCTCCATGTGCATACATGCGTCCCGGAACGATCATTCCCCAGAAACCCTCGGTCGCCCTGAGATAGTCCGCATCCTTCTCTCCGAGCGCAGCCTCCTTGGCATACCCCACGAACTGTGGAATGTGCTGATTGGCGTGGAGGTCGTTGAGGATGTCGTTCCCCGCCGCGCAGTTGGTGAGGAGCTTGTTCGTGTTGAAGAACTTCGACGCCTTGAGAAACTCCTCCTTATCGGGATCGTCCGACATGGAATAAAGGTCGATCAATGACTCATTCATTCCGCCGTACTCACCGCCGATGTAGATGTCCCACATCTTCTGGAGCTGCTCGGGCTTGCACTTGGAAAGTCGAGAATACGTCCAGTGACCAATGCCTTCTGCAAGATCGAGCGCATCCTTGTTTCCGGCATACTGATAGCAGGAAATGAGACCCGCGAGAATCTTGTGTTCCGTATACCACGGAGCCCAAATCTCTCCATATGGAGCGTATTCTTCCAGCGCGCTGAATTGCCACTCACCATAGGCTGCGAGGAAACCAGGGTGAGAATAGCGTGGCTCGCCTTCGTATTCCTGCACCGCCAACGCTTCACGGCATTCCTTCAGACCTGCACAAATCTCGTTGATCTTCTTGAGAATTCCGGAATCCTTGCTCTCCGCATAGGCCTGGCCCAGCATGGAAAGAAAGTGACCTGCATAATGTCCTCTCAGAAGGCCGTCCGCAGTGTCCTTGTTCTGTCCGCGCTTGTATTCACGCGGTCCCCAGGACTGTTTACGCGCCAAGTCGACGCTGCCTTTGGGATAGTTTTCCCATCCTCCCGCCGGTTCGGCGCCACCGTCGTCAAGGCCGGCATTTGTCCGGAAGCAGGCGAGCATTCTATCGATGGGATACGCCTTGGCGAAGGCCAGCATGCCATCGCGGGCTCGAGAGAATACGCCGCCAGTTATCTCGACGTCTCCAAGAGGGAATGACTGGACCTTCCATCCCGGAAGTGCCCTTTCCTCGGGGATGGCTGCGGACTCAGTCGCTGCGATCGGCGCCACCTGATGTGCTTCCGGTGCCGCTCCCGCCGCCTGTGTGGAGGCAGTGGCATTACCGGCAGCTTCAGCGGATGTTACCGACTTACCGAGAAAATGCGCGGCCACCATCGTTCCACCTATGGCCGCAGCGCCGACAAGAACGCTTCTCCGGGAAACTTCTTCCTCCAACAACTCTGTTGGCTTCATTCATTCTCCTTCCAATAAGTGAGCGCGTGAACGCTCACAAATCGGCTCCAAGAGCTCCGCCTATGCATCCAGAAAATTAAATGTCCCAGCGGAATCGCTCAGTTAGAAACGCATCATTACGTTTCATTCACAAGGTTATTGATTGCGCGAAGCCAGCACAATTACAACAATTCCGAACAGCAAACGTGTTCATTCTCGAATTAAAAAACGAAAGAAATTCAGCGGATTCCCGAATCTAAACACGAAGCAATCGTTTGCAAAATTATACTATCTTCCCAAATGCGTTCTTGTTTTGACCACCGAGAAGAACACTGGGATTCCAACGTTTCAACGAATTAAATACCCTTTATAACAATTCCATAAAGCAGTGATAACGATTTAATAAATTTCTTCAATTGTTGAAACGTTGCTATCTCAGCCGACAAACAAATAAGCCCATCCTTTGCCCTAGAGATCCCTCTTCAGGCTCCCTTTGTGGCGTCTACTTCCTCCCTATGATGAATATTGTTCCGTCACTGTCGTCGGGCTCAAAACACGGAGGATTACGATGCCAAACATTCGTCCCACTGAGTTGATCATCATTCTCGTCATCATCGTGCTGCTTTTTGGCGCCAAAAAACTGCCGGAACTTGCAAAGAGCGTCGGCCAATCGCTCAAGATCTTTAAGAACGAGACAAAGGACGAGACCGTCTCTCCCCAAACGGCACCTCCTCAAATGGACGCGGAAAGCCATGCCGACGCTTCCACCGCCACCGCAGCAGTCCCTGCTCCAGCCGAAAATACGTTCGCACCCGCTCTGCCAAAGACCGAGGGAAAAAATAATTAATTGAGCATGCGATGGCATGAGTCATAAGACTCTTCCACCGCACACCACTCGGTCATAGGGGTACTCATGACGTGTAGTGACAACTTCGTACCGCGCGCACCCAGCCTTGCGCCCAATAATTCAACGGCACTCGATCTGGAAGACCTGCTTTCCCGCGATCCCTGCTCAGAGGAGGAGTCCGGAGACAATCGAGAGGTCCAAAAACAGCTCAACACCAGCAAGAAGAAATCCGGGACCATGAGCATCGCCGCTCACCTCGCGGAGTTCAGAAAACGTCTTGTGCTGTCCGTGGCCGGGATTGCCGTCGCCACCGTGGGCGGATGGGTTTTTAGCGAAAAGATCTTTCAGATTCTGCAGGAGCCCTTTGTCGAATCCTCGCAATCACAGACAAACCTCATGAGCATCACCTTCTCGGGGGTCGCCTCTGCCTTCGATGTTCGTCTCCAAATTGGAATCTTCATCGGCGTCGTGGTGTCATGCCCGTGGTGGGCTTACCAAATATGGGCCTTCATCAACCCGGGCCTCTCCAGGAAAGAACGAAGAAACGCCATACTGTTCATCTGCTCCTCGGTACCACTTTTCCTGTTCGGAGCATGGATCGCATGGACGTTCCTCCCCCAGGCCATCGCCATTCTGACGGGATTCGCACCTGAGCACACGTCGGTCCTGCTCAGTGCGGATACCTATTTCACATTCATTCTGAGAATGACCGTTGCCTTTGGTCTGGCTTTCCTCTTACCCGTGGTCATGGTCGCACTCACCACACTAGGGGTGGTGTCATCGAAGACATGGCTCAAACAGTGGAGAGTGGCGATTCTCCTCGCCTTCATTTTTGCGGCAGTTGCCACCCCGACCGGAGACATCGGCACGCTTTGTGCGCTCGCCGTTCCGATTTGCGTGGTTTATTTCGGTGCCATCGCCATTTGCGCAGGATATGAGAAATACCAGATTCTGAAAATCGAGGCAGATGGAAAGCCACTCCATTACTTGCGTATCCTCATCATGAAAAAATTCTCTCGGAAGGTGTCTCGGAAGAACAGGGAGTAAGACCGTTCGCGCATCTTCATTTCAGATGACTGCCGCTTCTTCAGATGGCTACTGCTTCAGTCGACGTCCCTGCCCGCAGCCGGGCTCGCAGTGATCTGCAGAGTCTCATAGAGCCCTGAGCGCCAGCCGCTCTTATCGCGGGTCTGGAACTCCACCATCTGACCGTCGCTGCCAGCCGCGAAGACCGACATTCCGCCCGGCCTACTCAGGCGTTTGACCTGTCGGCGCAGTTGCCGGTTCTCCTCCATCAGGGCAAGAATGCGCGTGATTCCCGCCAGATTGATGGATTCGTCCTGACTCAGATGCTGCGCTTGGGCAAGACGTTGAACGTCACGCAGGGAATAACGGCGGGCACCACCGACCGTGCGCCGGGGAACAATCAGCCCCAATCGGTCATATTGGCGTAGCGTCTGCGGGTGCATATCCGCGAGCGCCGCCACCTGTCCCACCGTAAAAACCGGGGCGTCGGTGCGGAAGCCTGCCTCTTCGGCATCCTCCACATCGATGTGCCCTTCGATCAGCGAGCGAGCACATACCCCGTAAGCACGCCTGAGCTCTGCCTTCATGGTTGTCATCTCGCTTCACCTTCCTTCGTTGTTTACTCCCCTGCTTGTTCGCGTTCCGAACGCACTGAATCCTCGAAGGACGCTGTGTGTTCCGCGAATTCCTTGATGGCGCGCTTGGCCGCCGCTCCGAGACGCTTGGGCAGGCGCACCTGAACCTCAAGTAGGAGATCTCCCACAGCCCGGTTGGTGTGCACGCCTTCTCCGCGTACCCGCAACTTTGTGCCGCTAGACGTTCCCGAAGGAACTTTCACGCGCAGGGTCTTGCCATCGTAATCGCGTGTCTCGATGGTGGCCCCCAACGCGGCTTCGGACACGGTGACGGGCAGTGTGCCGATCAAATTCACACCGTCCATGGAGAAGCGCGGATCCGGCGCCACGCTGACCTTGAGATACAGGTCACCGGCCTCACCGCCATTGCGGCCCGGCTTGCCTTTGCCTGCCAGACGGATCTTCTGACCGTCATTCACGCCCGCAGGAATGTGGGCCTTGAACTGGTGGGAACCCATCTTGAGCGAAACAGTGGCTCCCTTGACCGCCTGCCGGAAGCTGAGCGTCACCGAGGAGTGACGGTCCTCGCCCTTCTCGGGAACGGCCTGCTGTGCATAGCCCTGGCCGCCCGCAGCGGAACCCGGCATGCCGCCGCCGAACATGGAACCGAACATCGAGCCCAGATCCGGGCCGGCACCACCCGAACCGCCAGTCGTGGTGAAACGGATGTTGCCGCCGCCCGGCATGGAGCCACCCGCTCCACCGAACATGGAACCGAACATGTCGGAGAAACCGGAGGCATCGAAACCGCCCGCGCCCGAACCGCCGGCGAAGCGTGCGCCGCCTGCGCCAAAGGAGCGGATCGCGTCATATTTCTGCCGTGATTCCTTGTTGTTCAGCACATCGTAGGCTTCGGAGACGTCCTTGAACTTCTCCTCCGCCTCCTTCGTCTTGTTGAGATCAGGATGGTACTTGCGCGCCAGCTTGCGGTACGCCTTGGTGATGTCGGCTTCGGAAGCGTCCTTGGAGACACCGAGGACCTTATAGAAGTCCTTATTCAGCCATTCATTCTCTGCCATTCATGTCTCCTTTCATATCCTCGAACGCATAGTTTCCGGACCTTCGGGCCATCGGACGGCCGGTGCCGCCAGCTTGTGTACCACAGGCTTGTGCCAGCGTGCAAAGTGCACCAGTCCGTCTGATTCCGGCCCTTGTTCCACCAGTCCAGTTCTCTTGCTGTGACCGGTTTTCATTGTGTTTCAGTCGCTACTTCCATCGCTGGGAGAGGTGACCACGACCCGTGCAGCACGCACCACACGGTCGCCCACCTTGTAGCCCGCCTCCACCACGGTGTCGACGGATTCGGAGGTTGCCGTGGGATCCGGCTTGTGCAGGATCGCCTCGTGCTTGGTCGGGTCGAACTCCTCGCCCTTCTCGCCGAACTTCTCCACGCCGAACTTTCCGAAGGCGCGGTCGAGTTTGGTGGCGACGGCCGTGAGATCATCGCTCATCTCGCCGTGGGTCTTGATTCTGTCGAGGTCGTCCAGAGCCGGCAGCAGAGCGGTCAGAACTTCAATGATTCCGTTTTGGCGGAAACGTTCCTGCTCCTTCTGCGAGCGGTTGCGGAAGTTCACGAACTCCGCGCGCTCACGCTGCAGCGCCTCCAAATAATCGGCGGCTTCCTTCTTTGCCTTGCCTAGAGGAGTCAGTTCGTCACCATCCTTTTCGTTGTCGGCAGTGTCGTCTGTGCTCTTCTTGCTTGCAGAATCGGAAGTTTCAGCATCGGCAGCCGAATCGGCGGAAGCACTGTCGGCCGAAGCCGAAGAATCAGCGCCTCCGGTGTCCGGAGTGGAACCAGAACCGGCGCCGTCCGAGGAACCCGTGCCAGCCGTCTGTGCGGCGGCACCGGCGGTACCCTCGGAACCGGCACCGGCACCGGAGCCAGCACCAGTAGAACCAGTGCCGGCATCCGGATTCGTGCCCTTCAGCTTCTCAACGTCATCCATGCCCGCAAGGTAATCGTCCTTGTTGAAGTCAGACATGAGTATCACTCGCCGTCTTTCTTGTCCTTATCGTCGTCCACGACTTCGGCGTCAACCACATCGTCGTCGGAGTTCGCGCCGGCACCAGCACCCGCTGCGCCAGCCGCACCGGCAGCCCCGGCTCCGGCAGCACCAGCACCTGCAGCACCCTCGGCCTGATCCTTCTGATAAAGCGCCTCGCCGATCTTCTGCGCGGCGGTCATCAGCTCAGACTGTGCGGACTTGATCTTCTCGATGTCGTCTCCCTTGAGAGCTTCCTTCAGCGCGTTCACTTTGTCGGTGACGTCCTTGGAAATCTCGTCGGAAACCTTGTCCTTGTTGTCGTTGACGAGCTTCTCGGTGGAGTAGGCAAAGGCTTCGGCCTGATTGCGGGTCTCGGCATCCTCGCGGTGCTTCTTGTCCTCGGCCTCGTGTGCTTCGGCTTCCTTGACCATGCGGTCAATCTCGTCCTTCGGCAGTGCGGAACCGCCGGTGATAGTCATCGACTGCTCCTTGCCGGTGCCCTGGTCCTTTGCGGAGACGTGCACGATGCCGTTGGCGTCGATGTCGAAGGTGACTTCGATCTTCGGAACGCCACGCGGTGCCGGAGCGATGCCGGTGAGCTCGAAGGTTCCCAGCGGCTTGTTGTCACGAGCGAACTCACGTTCACCCTGATAGACCTGAATCAGCACGCTCGGCTGGTTGTCCTCTGCGGTGGAGAACACCTCGGAACGCTTGGTAGGAATGGCGGTGTTGCGGTCGATGAGCTTGGTCATGATGCCGCCCTTGGTTTCGATGCCGAGGGACAGTGGCGTCACATCAATCAGCAGAACGTCCTTGCGGTCGCCCTTGATGACTCCGGACTGAACTGCAGCGCCGACAGCAACCACCTCATCCGGGTTCACGGACTTGTTGGCTTCCTTGCCGCCGGTGAGTTCCTTCACCAACTCCTGGACTGCAGGCATACGGGTGGAGCCACCGACCAGCACAACGTGGTCGATCTGGCTGACCGAGATGCCGGCGTCGGAAAGCACGTTGTTGAATGGCGTGCGGCAGCGACCCAGCAGGTCGGAAGTCATTTCCTCGAAGTGAGCACGGGTCAAAGTCTCGTCCAGGTGCACAGGAGCGCCGTCAGAGGTCATGGCCAGATACTGCATGGAGATGTTGGTGGAGCTGGAACTCGAGAGTTCCTTCTTCGCCTGCTCTGCGGATTCCTTGAGGCGCTGAAGGGCAATCTTGTCCTTGCTGAGGTCGACACCGTACTTGTTCTTGACTTCGCTGACCAGCCAATCGATGATGTGCTGATCCCAGTCGTCGCCACCGAGCTTGTTGTCGCCATTGGTCGCCTGTACCTGAATGGTTGCGAAACCGTCTTCGGAATCCTTGCCGATCTCCAGCAGGGACACATCGAAGGTGCCGCCACCCAGATCGAAGACCAGAATGCGCTCGTCTTCCTTGCCCTTTTCGAGGCCGTATGCCAGTGCCGCGGCCGTAGGCTCGTTGATGATACGCAGAACGTTGAGCCCTGCGATCTTGCCGGCATCCTTGGTAGCCTGACGCTGAGCGTCGTTGAAGTATGCAGGGCAGGTGATTACTGCATCGGTGACCGGCTCGCCCAAATAGGCTTCCGCATCCCTCTTGAGCTTGATGAGAATCTGTGCGGAGATCTCCTGCGGCGTCCACTTCTTGCCATCGATATCAACGGACCAGTCGGTGCCCATGTGACGCTTGACGGAGGAGATGGTGCGGTCGACATTGGTGACTGCCTGACGCTTTGCCACCTCGCCGACGAGGATCTCGCCGGACTTGCTGAATGCCACCACAGACGGTGTGGTGCGAGCACCCTCCGCGTTGACGATGACGGTGGGCTGGCCACCTTCAAGTGTTGCGATGCAGGAATTCGTGGTTCCCAAATCAATGCCTACTGCGCGTCCCATATGGACTCCTTCTTTCGTTACTACTGTGTTCTACGTTCTTCGTTATGCAGCGCTCTGCGGGTTCCGAAGGCCGATCTCTCAGCGCCCCAAAACTTGAGCCTATATAACTCAACTTCTACAGTGTAGCGTTTATTCCCGGAGTCCGGAAAGATTTTTAATAAGGGCACCCCATCAGCCATGCCAACAAGATCCGCAATGCGTGACCAAGGTGGCTGAAAGCCAGAGACAGTTCATGGATCATCCGTCTCAGAAATTCTGAATTCGAAGAGGGTTCGATAAGGATATGGATGCTGACTCGCGAATTCCGCAAAAGGAAGTTCAACACAGCACAGAGAAAATACAACGCTAGCAACACAGTCGGAAGTGAATTTCCTGCAGTTCCTAATAACTGTCCAATAAGAGAATTTTGTGTACACGGTAACATGTCCCGAATATTACGCGCACCCCGTATTTCTGCTCAAGGTTAAAAAAGAAATTGATCGAAAAATTGCCCCTGCATACAGTCGATACCAGCTGCAGCTCAGATGGTCTGAAAATTATAAAAGCCCCGCTTCCGCGGGGATGATTCCTTCTAAAGATCCCAACAAAAAATGCTCTTGGGAACACCTCCCACAATTGGGAGAACACAATAAATATTACAATAAATGAACACTTATCGTCATAAGCGCGTGTGCAATGAGCGCTAGCGCCATACCTCATTCCTGATGTGAGAGCAGGCGAATCACGATGGTGTGATGCTCGTCAATGAGTGGATAGTAAGCATTCTCATAGCGACAGACAATGCGAAACCCACACTTCTGCATGACGGCCGCTGACGCCGCATTATCGTCGTAATGAACTCCCCAAAGGTGCGCGATGCGAAGATCCAAGAACGCATGTGAGATGAGCGCCTTCAGCGCCTCGGTTGCCAAGCCCTTCCCCCAGAACGGACGTCCGACCCAGTAACCAACTTCCTTAGCACTGGTCAGCAACGGCGAATACTGCTCGCTGATGCCAGGATCTCCGGTTATCGCGCTGGTGACATGGCCGTCGATGGGCTTCAAAGAAATGCTACCTATCGGTTCATCGACGCCCTTCAGCGTTATTGCGTAACTCTCATCGGCACTCAGTATATTTTTGATGTCCCGTGCGCTGCCCGCAACGCTGGTATGGGGAGGCCACCCTGCCAACGGCCCGATGCCGGGATCGCTCGCATACTTGAAGAGGACCCTCGCCTCTCGCTCGTTGTCGGTTCGCCACGGTCTTAATATGAGTCGATCCGTTTCTAGCGATTCCATCTTCAGCCCTCTCCACCTCATCATTGCCATTGCGGCAAGAATAGGCATCACACAAGTCGTGACACAATTCAGAATGAGTGTGTACTGCTGTTATAAACACAACAGTGACGCCACATCAGCAGCACCCTTTAAATCGCTAACCATATGCTCGCTGCTTCGGTGCACGTAGGATTGAGCCAACCTGTAGGACGACGTAACGGAGCAGTCATGGAAGACGAGACGACACGAACCGACATCAACGACCAGACATTCGTGGATGGTCAGATCCCCGAAGACGCTCAGTCTCCCGACAGTGATTACATTCCCAAGAACAACCACATCTCGAGGTTCGAGCACCACAGGCTCAGGATCTTCCTGAGCCTCCTCCTCGTCTACTGCGCGACATGGATCGGCGCCCACGCACTGCTCCGCTCAGCACAAGATTCCTATTTCGAGGGCGTCCTTGACCACGGAGAGGCGGTTGTAGCTTCCTACGACCTCCAAAATATCCACAAAGATGTGCTCACTAAGCCTGAGAGAAGCGCAGCTGGAGCTCGCCCACAACAAACTGAGTGGGATCCTCAAGCCGAGGACAGCTACAGTCCCTTCCTTTGGGATATCATCATCACCTACTTGCATGTCACCTCCGCCGACCAACAGGTACGGAAGGAGACAACAGCTCACCTCATCTACAACGAAACCCTTCTTATGGATATAGCTAATTACTACGTGAAAGATTAGGGTTCCGAAACTCTGATAATCTCAGCATGCCAATGGCCTCAGCTCCTCACTCAACATGATGTCAGCTCACAAATCAAGCTCTTTTCGCAGATCATCAATCGTGACCCTCTTGCCACTGTCATTGGCAATTGCCTCTTCGAGCTCAATCAAATCGGCGGCGTCTTCAGCGGCCTGCGAATTCTTTAGTTCGAACGGGAACCCACCTACTTCGTTGTATTTGTGGAGGAAGATACCGATAGCCTCCGATAGAGTCAACCCTAATCGCTCCGAGATAATCTCAGCACGGCGCTTGGTCGCCGCGTCGATATCGACGCTGAAAAATACATCAGACATTTCAGTGATCCTTTCTTCAATTGGTTGCATTTTAAACTGCGTTTTCCGCTCCTTATGCGCGGAGGTAACCGGGTGTTTCATGACTTCTGAGACTTGGGATCATGCTCCCAAGGTCTGCCTTCTGCCCGCTCGAGAATCGAGTTTGGGAACCCGTTTTCCGCCTCATCGGCCATCTTGGCGATGAGTTCTGGCGTTAGCTCGATTCCATCTTCTGTTACTAGATTCTTAGTCATCTTCTATCCTCGTTTCCCTTCATTCCCACCCTCATGAGAAAAAACTTCTCATAAAACGTTTTGCTCAACTCGCTGCTCCGGCGCAGCGAGAGCGTAAAAAAGCGTTTTCCGTCGAAAGGTTTTGATCTCTCTTTCGTCTGTTGTCTTGGTTAGCGTTCCAACATTCTAAGATTTTCAATCTTTAGCGTAGTAGTCGGTGTAGTAACCGTTGATCTCAGAGAGGAGAACTGCGGTGTAATTGAGGTGCCATGACGTTTCTTGCTTTATCTGTTGGTCGGTGGAAGTGACATGCAAGTAGGTGATGATGATATCCCAGAGGAAGGGACTGTAGCTGTCCTCGGGGTGAGAATCCCACTCAGTTTGTTGTGGGCGTGGTCCAGGATCGCTTCCCTCAAGGTGGGGCAGGACATCTTTGTGGATATTTTGGAGGTCGTAGGAGGCTGAGATCGCCTCTTCGTTGTCCAAGTAGTCGAGGATGTAGGAGCCTTGTGCTGAGCGGAGCAGTGCGTGGGCGCCGATCCATGTCGCGCAGTAGACGAGGAGGAGGCTCAGGAAGATCCTGAGCCTGTGGTGCTCGAACCTCGAGATGTGG
>JALCQC010000021.1 GCA_022650895.1 Bifidobacteriaceae bacterium
ACCTCTGTACCTTTGAACGGTTCAGGCTTCTTTGTGGTCTCGTATTTCACCTCATCTTTGTCGGTGAGCCAAGCAGGACGGACGATCGTGTAGTCGAGGCCCGATTCCTCAATGATCTTCGCCGCACGCTTGTAGGGCGGCAGATAGTTTTTGAGGACTTCGTTGTTCCACGCACCGAAGGCGCCTGGAACCTCGTCGTAGATGCCGATGCTTGAAATCCATACCAGACGTGAGATTCCCTCCGCCTTCATTGCGGAAACGACGGTCTGGGCTTCCTTGTCCATATTGTTTCCTGCAAGATTCGCATAGACGATATCCGCTCCCCTGACGGCCATGGAAACGGCTTCGGAATCGGTGGCATCCCCCTCAACGACCGTCTCGCGGGAAGAATCGACGTTCTTCAGTTGGCTCGTGCCACGAGCGAAAAGAGTGAGATGCGCGTCCGTCTCCGCAAGAAAACGTTGCCGCGCAATAGTTGCAATCCGGCCTTTTGCTCCCAAAATCGTAATTTTCGTCATAGTGTCCTTTCTTTGAACACTGCCTTTTGAACACTCTCAATTATGGAAGGAGACCCACCGCTGGCGCACCTTGCTGCGCTTGTAGCCGATACGCTGAGGGAACAATCAACGGAGCTTACGAAGATGTTGTTTTCACAACAGTGTTAATCCAGCTATGCACTCTAGCTCTGTCTACTGTGCTAATTCATCTGCGCCGAGTGTCATCACACCTGTGTCTTGTACGTGAATTCTCTATAAGTCACGGTGAGTTTCTGCAAGTCTGTGTATGTTCCTGTTGAACCTACTGACGGTGCAGCAATTTTCCCATCAACGATTGCTTGCGACGAATGGCGGCGGGCATAATGGGGCAGCCCGCGCACACCAACGACTCGGGATCGGGGTCACAGGTACCCTTCGTGCAGCTGCCCGACGTCAGCTCGACGACATCCACGGTGCCTTCTCTTTGGGCGCGCTCGAGGATGAGGTTGACGAAATCGCGTGGGAGGCCATGTCTCTCGGCCACCATTGAGACGGTACTTCCGTGTGTCAGTTCGTAGAGCACCTGTTCGACGAGTGAGGTGCCCTGTGGGGCCGCTGGGTCATGTGGATCGGACGAGGAGGTCTCGCGGACAGATCCTGCAGCCCGAAAGCCTCTCATAACAACGCTCCGACTTGGAAGATGATCACTGCAAGTACATAGGCGACCAGCAACCCCATGCCAACGGTCTGCAGGGAGACCTTCAGACCGAACTGTCTTTTCTCCTCGGCCACGGTGGCAAGGCAGGGCGTATACGCCAGAACGAACACCATGAACGCCGCCGCGGCAGCCGCACCGTGCCCGTTACTGGACTTGTCGAAACTCGTCCGCAGAGCAGCACCGAGGGTTCCAGTCCCTTCCTCGACTTCGCTGGCGTCGTCCGGCTCATCGATGGCATAGCTCTGTGACATGGATCCCACCACCACTTCCTTCGCGACGAATCCGGTGATGAGGGCAGCGGAGGCGTGCCAGTCATCGAATCCAGCGGGAGCAAAAACCGGTGACACCGCAGACGAGATGGCGCCATACACGGAATTTTCCGTAGAGTCCACATGGGCGAAGCTGTTGTTACCCTCTGCTCCCGCATTGACCGGAACGGCGGAAAGAACCCACATCAGAACGGTCATGATGATAATGATGGACGACGCTCCCGTGACGAAGGCCCACAGACGCAGTCCCACCGATTTCGCAAGCTGGCCGACCTTCGGCATCTGGTAGGAAGGAAGCCCCATGGCGAAGGGTTGATGCACCAGATCCTTGAATTGAGTCTTTCGAAGAATGAGGCCGACGAGCAGAATGATCGCGATCGACATTACGTACATGATGAAGATCGCCAGACCCGCGTACTTCTCAAAGAATGCATAGGCGAGGACGATGTAGACACTCAGTCGAGCCGAGCATGAGGTGAAGGGAATGAGGAGACCTGTCATGAGACGCTGACGGGAGTCCGGGAGAGTACGTGTCGCCGCCAGTGCAGGAAGGTTGCAGCCGAATCCCACCACCAGAGGAAGGAAGGCACGGCCGTCAAGCCCGATGACGCGCATCGCCTTATCCATGACGAAGGCTGCTCTCGCAAGATAGCCCGAATCCTCCAGCAAGGACAGAATGATGAACATGATTCCCATCGGAGGAATGAAGGTGAGAACCGTCACCACACCCTCCAGGAGGCCATCCATGATGAGCGAATGGAACCAACCATCAAGTGAGGCTTGCCCCGCCGTCGCGACGAAGGCGCTATCGATTCCAGTGGTGAGCCAACCGCGGACCTGGACATCGAACCAGTCAATGATGGGACCCGCAAGAGTCGTTGTCGCCTGAAAGACGAGATACATGACCACAAGGAAGATGAGGATGCCGGCAACGGGGTGAAGTAGAATCCGATCGAGCTTATCCGAGAAAGTGGTGCGGATCTTGCTGCTCTCACCAGTGGAATCAATGGTTTTGAGTTCGTCGGCAATCCATTCGAAGCGTTTGTCAGAGGTGGAGTGAACCCACTGAAGCACGCCGTCCCAACCCGAGCGTTCAAGGTCGTCCCTGTTGGGGAATGCCTCGACGGCCGGCCCCTGAGAATCTTTCGGATGACTCAATTGGGATTCGATACCGTCCAACAGCTCCACGGCACCCTTGCCAACGCGTCCATCGACTTCAATAACGGGCACGTCTCCTAGAGACCGGGACAGTTGCTCAAGATTGATGCCCACGCCTTGCTTGCGGACAAGATCCATCATCGTGACGGCAACCACCAAAGGCGTTCCCGCATCGACAAGCTGGCTGAGGAGATAGAGGGAACGTGAAAGACTCGTGGCATCCATCACAGCGACAACAACATCCGGTGTGGGGTGGTCTCCCCATCCGAGTGCCGTCTGTGCCGCAACCAATTCATCGGGACTGATTGCTCCGAGGGAAGCCGTTCCAGGAGTATCGATAAATTGCCACGACTTTCCGGTCTTCTTGTAGACCAGCGTGCCCTGTTCAATGAGAACTGTTGTCCCAGGAGCGTTCATCACTGCCGCGTTCGTTCCGAGGATCGAGTTAAAAAGCGTTGACTTTCCGACATTGGGATTGCCAACGAAAACGATGCGTGGCTCCTTGTTTTCCTCCGTCATCGTCATGGATTCATCGCCACCATGACCCTCATGATGGTGTTCCGGAACGAGGACAGCCAGGCCGCGGCGATGGTGATGATGACCGGAATGGCCCATCCCGCTTTCCATGTGCATCTCCATGTGCATGTCGGATCCGTCGGCATGGGGGGCGTTGGCCATATTGCCCGACCATTCCCCTGTTTCTACTTTTTCTGTGCTGTTGGTTTCTCTACTGTCGCCGATAGAAGTCTCGTGTGGGAATTCATTCGTAGGCACTTCAGATGCGGGTTGCATAAAGGCTCCTCACTCACAGGGCAGCTTCCTCACTCCGGGCATACTTCGGGTAAGGAAAGCACGCCTGTGCTAAGGAAGTTGATGGAAAGACGTATTAACGGGTTTCGACGAAAATCTTCTTTGCTGTGTCTCCGTCAAGGGCGATGCGTTCCATCCCGTGTGCGATGACGCAACCACCGAAATTCGCCTTGTGAAGAACGCGGACACGTTCATGTTCTCGAAGCCCCATTTCGTTGAGCCTAAATGCAAACCGAGCATCAATATCAATCTTGCAGATCTCGATATCAACACCCAGAGGGCATGTTCTCAACGTATTGGTCATAACTGCGAGGTTACCGTGCACAATTAACGGTGTAAAGAGTTTTGTCCAAAAAAATCAAACACTTTTATAAGCATTATCCTTATATCAACAGATAAATTAAATTGTTCATATTCTCAACGGAAGGTTTCTCATGAAAATTACCATTCTCGGTGGAACCGGTTATGTGGGCTCTCACATCGCGCAGGAAGCGGCGTCTCGCGGTCTCGAGGTGAACGTCGTCGCCCGAAAGATGCCATCATCGGACTCCCCCACCCCAAACTCGTCTCTTCACTACATGGTCGGAGATGCCACGGATCTCGAAAAGCTTCCTCAGCTCGTTGAGGGATCCGACGTCATTGTTTCCGCACTGTCCCCTCGCGGATCAATGGTCGGTCACGTTCTCCCCACCAATAAAGCTCTTGCGCAGATTGCGGCCTCTGAGAAAATTCGTCTCATCGTCATCGGTGGGTACTCGGCGATGCGGCTGGAGCCTCACGGACTGCGTATCGCAGAAAAAGGCAAACTACCGGACTGGTTGGCAGACGAAGCAAAGGAAATGGCAGCCGTGATCGATTGGCTGGAGAACTCAGCTCCTGCAGATTTGCAGTGGCTGTACGTCAGTCCTGCCCAGAACTTCAGCGCAACATCAGGAACCGAGACAACAGGTCATTACTTTGTCAGCGACGACGTTGTTCGTGTCAGGGATTCCGTTATCTCGGTGGAGGACTTGGCACTGGGCATCGTTGATGAGATTGTCAGGCGTGAGCATTCAGGGCATATCCTGCTGCGTTCCTAAATCTCAGCTCCGCTGCCAAAGAAACAAAAATGGAGGGGATCTCAACATTGTTGAGATCCCCTCCACACTAAGCTCCCGCGGCTGGGCTTGAACCAGCGACATCCTGATTAACAGTCAAGCGCTCTGCCAACTGAGCTACGCGGGAATACTGCAAACAAGACATTTAGTATATAGATCCGTACAGCTATTGCAAGCACTATGGCGTGTTGCCTGATATTACGTTGTTTTCCCCATTCGACCACAACCCCGATTCGTGCTTCCCCTTGAAGAACTTTCTTGGAAAAATTGTCGAAAGTTATTCTTCGACACTCCGGGAGGCCACCGATGCAGAACTTCTTCTTCCCCACCTCATCCCCTAAAACGTCATCTTCTCGCTGGTACCGGTATTCCAGAAGGCATCGATGGAAGGCCCTGCGCACGGTGTGCTTCTTCTGCATGGTGGCGCCTCTCCTTTTCATCCTCGGAATGCCACGGATCACACACGCAGACGCGCTCTCTTCCCCGATCGGCTATGGTGTCAAGGCTCAGGACAGCATCGCTTCGTGTGCTGACCTCAAACACTGGCCCTTCATTGACGCCGACGGTGCGATACAGAAAACAGTCGTCAAAGAATTTTCGCCTCCTCTGAAAAAGTGGCTTCCCGGACATCGCGGCGTCGACATAGCCCTGCCTCGGTCCGGGTCAGTGCACGTCGTTGCCCCTGCACGAGGAGAGATTACCTTTTCGGGAAAGGTAGCCGGAAAATCAGATCTCAGCATGAAGACGGAGGAGGGGGTCGTCTTTTCCTTCGAACCCGCATCGAGTGAACTCACTGCGGGAACGGAGGTGAAGGCAGGAGAGAGAATCGGAACGGTGGAAGGAGAATCCGATCACTGCAATGACAGTTGTGTGCACTGGGGAGCACGCAGAAATGGCGTCTATGTGGATCCACTGCTTGCTCTCTCCCCGCTGCGGATCATCCTTAAACCGCTCTAGAAGACAGTTCTAGAAGACAGGACCAGGAGATGTGGCGAAAGCCTAAAAAGGTACAAGCCACAGGGACTTCTACAATCCTGCGTTGGCCGCGCTGATATAGCCAGTGTCAATGAGAGAGCGTTTGAGGTTTCCACTTACCACTCCGACAAGATTCCGTGTGATCAGTGGAACCTTTTTACCGTTGAGCGTCACGGTCTGCTTGTTCTGTGGATCAGCGAGCTTTTTGCCCTGTGCGTACCGCACGCACGCAGAGGCGATATCGGACGCCAGACCATTGCGATTCTCCAGTCCTGTCAGCCATTGTTTGCCGCTGACGACCAGTTGAACGTTGTTGACGTAGCTACCGTAGCCGGTCACGATGGGCCACCGCGTGGCATCGGCATCCTTCGTCGCAGACTGACCTGACCCAGTTCCATCCTCCTCCTGCGAGGAAGAGGCATCCTCGTCTTTTGCAGGATTGGGAACCTTTTTTCTGCTGAGGTCAGCGTTGCCGGTCATATTTCCAACGATGCCGCCAAGGGTTATCTCCGGGTTGATATCAGCCGCCGAACCCGTATACCCCTTCTGTGTCAGAACCTCCGTCACCTGCGTGGCGATGAAATCGTTGGAGGCGATGACACCGCTCAAACGCACCGCCGTATCACTATCTCCCTCGTCTTCATCATCTGTGGCACCTTGATTGGCGGCGGCCTTCGTGAGAAGAGAGGAAAACCCCTGTTTCACCTCATCAGCGGACGAAGCAGCCACGACCACACTTCTCCAACTGTCTTTCGTCGAAGACGAGTCAAGAAGCCCCGAAGCACTAACGACTGTCCCCTTTTTGAAGTACGGTCCCAAGACACTCCACACCCCTGCGAAGAAGTCGGACGAGATAGTTTCGTTTGACTCCTCCGGAATGACGATTTCAATGCGACGAGGGTTACTCGTCGTGGCTTCCGCTATTTCAAGCTTGACCGAAAGTTCGTTTGCCTGCAATTGCCCTATTTGATAGGCGTTACTCGTTTTGACGAACATGTCAGCCGTGACATCTTCAAGATTGCGCGCCACAAGAATAAACGCGGTTCCACGAGACCGAAGCGTCTTCGCCGATGCCGCAATGGATTTCTCCGCCTCCGTCTGCTCCTCGGCCTCGTCTTCATTCAGTACGGCGGATATATCCGAGCTCGAGCTCAGGTCCTTGGTTCCGTCTCCTAGAAGGTCACCGAACTGCTTTGCGGCAGGATCAAGGGTCAAGGCCGGGGCCAAAATCACGATGTCGCGCGTCGTTTCCTTGCCCGAAGAGGCTTCATCTTCGGTTTCGTCCTCCACATAATCGGCCATGGCACGCGCCTGGTCCTTGAGAGAACCATTCGTCACCACAGTGATGGAATCCTTCGAATAACCCTTCTCCACGAGAGAGTCCGTGATGGCGGAAGCGAAACCTCCCCATTTATTTGTAGGAGTGTTCTGGGTGAGTGTTATCCCATCCGAGGGAACGAACACCTCGACATGGGAGGATGCGTCGGGATCGGCCTTTGCGGAAGTGTTACTTACTGCAGCATCGCCACAGGCCGCCGAAGTAAGGAATAGCCCACACACCATGAAACTGGCGATGAGTCTGAGAATTTGTCGTACACGCATCAGGGAAAATTGTAAACCCCACCACCTATACACACGCTGATAATGCTTGTGGCTCGGCGGTTTTCACTCCACCGGGCCACAAACAGACCTCTTCCTTGACGTCACACAGAGGGCGTCTTAGGACCGTTGTGCAAGATTCCTCTCAAGACCCTCCGCAAGTGCGTTCATAAAGCCATCGGTATCGAGCCACGCCTGCTGTGGACCGACGAGCGTTGCAAGATCCTTGGTCATCTTCCCGGCTTCCACCGTTTCGATGATCGTCGTTTCCAAAACCTTCGCGAAGTCCGCGACCTGCGGAGTCTCGTCCAACTTCGCGCGCTGCTTGAGACCGCCCGTCCACGCGAAAATGGAGGCAATCGGGTTGGTGGAGGTCTTCTCCCCCTTCTGCCAACGACGGTAATGACGTGTCACCGTTCCATGCGCTGCCTCCGCCTCAACGGTTTGTCCATCGGGAGTCATCAGGACGGAGGTCATGAGGCCGAGGGATCCGAAGCCTTGGGCGACAGTGTCGGATTGAACGTCGCCGTCGTAGTTCTTGCAGGCCCACACATACCCTCCCTGCCATTTGAGAGAGCTAGCGACCATATCATCGATGAGCCGGTGCTCGTAGCTCAGACCTTCCGCCTCATAGCGACTCTTGTATTCGGTTTCGTACACCTGTGCGAATAGGTCCTTAAACCTGCCGTCATAGGCCTTGAGAATGGTGTTCTTGGTCGACAGGTACACGGGGAAATGCCGTAGCAGACCGTAGTTGAAGCAGGCCCGGGCAAAGTCCCTGATTGATTGATCCAGGTTGTACTGCACTTGTGCGACGCCCGCACCCGGATAGTTGTAGACGACATGCTCAATCGGATCCGAACCGTCCTCGGGAGTGAAGGTCACTGTGAGTGTGCCTGGACCAGGGACAAGGAAGTCGGTCGCCTTGTACTGATCGCCGAACGCGTGGCGGGCTACGACGATCGGCTTTGTCCAGCCGGGAACCAGCCGCGGAACGTTGGAGATGACGATGGGCTCGCGGAAAATGGTGCCGCCGAGGATGTTGCGGATGGTCCCATTCGGAGATTTCCACATCTTCTTGAGCCCGAATTCCTTCACGCGCGCCTCGTCCGGAGTGATGGTCGCGCACTTCACACCGACATGATGCTTCTTGATGGCGTTGGCGGCATCGATGGTCACCTGGTCATCGGTGGCGTCGCGGTGCTCAATTCCGAGATCGTAGTAATCGAGATCAATGTCAAGATAAGGGAATATCAACTGATCTTTGATTTGCTTCCAAATGACTCTGGTCATTTCATCGCCATCAAGTTCCGCGATGGTTCCCTTCACCTGAATTTTTGCCATGCCAACCTCTTCATGTTGTGGTCCGTAACCGTACCGATGTGTCGATAACTGCTGTTGCTCTTATCTTGCTTCCATTCGTAATTCAGAAAGGTTACGAGAGTGCATTCTCAGCCACTTTTTGAGCAGCAGCCGCCGTCACGGCATGGTCATGCGTTCTCGATAACGTAGACTTTATGACTCAAGAGATTTCAATTGGCCGCGGCAAAACCGGCCGCATGGCGTATTCACTTGACGACGTCGCCGTCGTTCCCTCCCGCCGTACCCGCGATCCCCGGGATGTGTCGACAGGCTGGCAGCTCGATGCCTACTATTTCGACATTCCCGTTCTTGGTGCACCCATGGATTCCGTCATGAGCCCTGCCACGGCCATCGCGCTCGGTAAGGCCGGCGGTCTCGGCGTCCTCGATCTCGAAGGGCTGTGGACGCGCTACGAGGATCCGATTCCCTACCTCAAGCAGATTGCGGAAGTCCCTGCTGAAGAGGCAACACTGCGCATGCAGCAGATCTATGCGGAGCCCATCAAGCCGGAACTCATCACGGCGCGCCTGCACGAGATCCGCGACGCGGGCGTTACCGTCGCTGGCGCCCTGACGCCTCAACGCACGCAGGAACTGTATTCCACCGTGCTCGCGGCCGGCGTCGATCTCTTTGTGATCCGCGGCACCAACGTCTCCGCTGAACACGTGTCGACGAACAGCGAGCCCTTGAATCTCAAGCGTTTCATCTATGAGTTGGACGTTCCGGTCATCGTCGGCGGCGCGGCAACCTATACCGCAGCACTGCATCTCATGCGGACCGGTGCCGCCGGTGTCCTTGTCGGCTTCGGAGGCGGTGCGGCATCCGCGACTCGTGCGACACTGGGCATTCACGCTCCTATGGCAACCGCCATTTCCGATGTCACCGCAGCACGTCGCGACTACATGGACGAATCCGGCGGCCGTTACGTTCACGTGATCGCGGACGGTGGGCTGGGAAGTACCGGCAACATGGTCAAGGCCTTCGCGCTCGGCGCCGACGCCGTCATGTTGGGAACCGCACTCGCACGTGCCGACGAAGCCCCAGGGTTGGGAATGCACTGGGGTGCCGAGGCACGTCATCCAGAACTCCCCCGCGGATCGCGCGTCCACGTTGGCACCGCGGGTCCTCTCGACCAGATCCTGTTTGGACCCAGCCACACCGCCGACGGCACGACGAATTTTGTTGGAGCACTGCGCCGCGCGATGGCGTCCACAGGCTACCTTGATCTCAAGGAGTTCCAGCGTTGCCAGGTAGTGGTCACACCCTATGAGCAGCTCTGAAACTTTCTAGACTAGAAAACTGAAGCTCCGGTGCTGTTGTGCGGCACGACACGTGCAGCAACGTGACAAACTCGTGAAAGACGCTTGAAGCATGATAGGTGAATGGAGTGTGACAGGTGTTTTAAGTATGGCAGGCTGCTGAAATCGGTCTGCAGAGCGACATGCAGAGGGCCTCCCGAAAAAGGGAGGCCCTCTTTCATTGCATAGGTCTTTTCCCATAAGCCAGTTTCCATAGCTGCTTGTTATAGCTGTTTCTTCATCAGTCGCTTTGTAGCGAGCTCGTCCTTCCCTTGTGAATATGAAACCAAAATGACCAAGTTATCCACACATTTCGGATAGCTTTCGAATGACTATCGAAAATGTCTACACTTTTATTCATGGAAACCACAGATATGGCCGTGGTGCGTTTCAGGGGTTCAAACGCTTTCCGTACAAAGAGAAGAGTAGAGAAGAATTCTCCGCCAGTCAGAATGCAGATAACTCAGTGCGATCCCAGGGATCGTAACCAGAATGAATGCATATGGCTCGCCGTGCGGTGCTGTCACATTGCGTTCAGAGCTACTGATGTCGCCAGAGGCAGACTCGACCCCCGGGTTCTCGACGCCCTCGTGTGCTCTCAGATCATCGACCAGGTTCTGAACCTCTGTCGTCTCCTCAAAGGAGAGGAAGAAAAGGGAATGACGGAGCATCCGTATGCAAAGAATCTTCCGATCCGCATCGTGGGGCTGCATGGGATGGTGTTGCATCCGGATTGTTTCGACGCTTGTGTGAGCCTCGTGATCGGCACACAGCCTCACACCGTCAACGTGGTTTTACGCATCATCGGGAGCCGTTGGATATGTACTTATCTGCAAATGGGCTGAAAAATTTACACAATTTTTCAGTTTGTGCGCATATAGTCGAAACATGCTTCGTGAATATTCGACTCCAATGTCGCACCAACTGACAGATGACAACGACACCCTCTACAAGCCACTTGCACAGCGAGCCCAGAATCATCCGGACGAAACCGTCGCTGAGTATCAAGATCACACGGGAAAGCGCTGGATCAGCGTCACCGCAGCGGAGATGAACAGCACCGTACGCGCAGCGGCGAAAGGCCTCATGGCGCTCGGCGTTGAAAAAGGCGACACCGTCGTCATCTATTCGGCGACCCGGTACCAGTGGGGAGTCATTGACTTCGCCTGTTCCGCCATCGGCGCCGTGCTCGTTCCCATCTACGAAACCGATTCCTATCCTCAGGCGTTGAGCATCATCACCGACGTTTCTCCCACCGTTGCGTTCGCCGATAGCGCAGACAGAACTTTGAGTCTCGAATCGGCCAAGGAAACCGTCGAAGCACTCACTTATGTCTTCAGCTTCGAACAGAGCGGTCTTCAGGCCCTCGACGACTGGGGACTCTCCGTCTCCGAAAGTGATCTCGAGGAACGCATCGACACCGTTAAGGCCGACGATCCGGCGACGATCGTCTATACCTCCGGCTCAACCGGGAAGCCCAAGGGTGCCGTACTCTCCCACCGCAACTTCCTCCATCTGGCACGCGCCGGCTATGAGGTTTTGCCCACCATGCTGGAGAAGCCAAGCAGGCTGCTGCTCTTCTTGCCTCTGGCCCATTGCTTCGCACGGTACATTCAGTATGTTCTCGTCGGAGCGCACGGCGTCGTGGGATATGTGCCATCCGCCGCGCATTTGCTCACCGATCTGCGCACCTTCAAACCAACGTATCTGCTGGGTGTTCCCCGAGTCTTCGAGAAGGTCTACAACGCGGCTTCTCAGAAGGCCGGTTCAGGATTCAAGGGACGAGTACTTGCAAAGGCATACGGTCATTACGTCAACTGGTCAAAGGACGAGCAGGAGGGAGCCTCCCACTCTCCGTCGCAGATCGTCGAGCACGCCTTCTACGAGAAGGCCGTGGGTGCAACGGTGCGTTCGGCTCTGGGAAACAACCTGCATTGGCTGGCATGCGGCGGTGCCCCCATGGACCCAGATCTCGCCCATTTCTTCAACGGCATTGACGGCATCACCTTCATCCAGGGGTATGGAATGACTGAGACCGCAGCACCATGCTGTGTCAACTTCGAAGATTTCAACAAGATCGGTACCGTCGGACGTCCTGGTCCCGGAATTTCGGTCAAGCTCGCTGACGACAACGAATTGCTCATTGCCGGCCCCGGAGTCTTCCTTGGCTACAAGGACGACCCCGAAAAGACGGCGGAAACCATCGACTCCGAGGGATGGCTGCACAGCGGCGATCTCGCGGATATCGACGACGATGGCTTCGTGACCATCACCGGCCGCAAGAAGGACATCATCATCACCGCAGGCGGCAAGAATGTGGTCCCCTCCCCCATGGAGCAGACGATTTCGACGTGCCCCATCGTTTCTCACGCCGTGGTGGTCGGCGACGCGAAGCCCTTCATCGCGGCGCTCGTCACCCTTGAGCCCGACACTCTCGGAACATGGCTCAAGTCGAAGAAACTTGACCCATCGATGAGCATTGAACAGGCAAGCACCAATGCCGCCGTTCGCTCTTTCGTCCAGCAGTATGTGGATCGCGCGAATCTCGATGTGTCGCGCGCGGAATCCGTCCGCAAATTCGTGATCCTCCCCGAGGACTTCACACAGGAGGATGGAACGCTGACCCCGAGTCAGAAAGTGGTTCGTCCTGCAGTGATCCGCCATTATGCAGACGTCATCTCGACCCAGATCTACACCCCAAAGCCTGGTTCGCAGCCTGAGCCCCACCCCATGAGCCCCGTTCTCGCCAAGGTAGGCAAGGCCGCAAAGGACATGAACGACGACGTGACGAATTTTGTCACTCCCTTCGTCGAAAAAGCCTCTGAATCCGTGACTCCTCTGCTTCAAAAGGTGCAGGAGAACACGAAGCCGGCTTTGGATGACACCCGCGAGAAGCTCGAACCGCTCGTGGCAAAGGCACGCGATGACGTGAAGGATTCTTTTAACGCACTGAAGAACCGCGCCGCACAGTCGCGGAATGAGACAAAAGACGACGACGATTCCGACGATACTTCCCGGAATGATTCATCGGAATCGTCCGACAGCGCAGAGTAAAGACCTTCCCACTACCCAGTGCGTCGCCCAATAGCCATGGCTAGAGATAAACTTGCACACGGTCACTGGGCGTACGCCCCATCATCTCCGATAGATGGCATGACAGTTTGGAGCAAAATGCTGAAAGAAATCTCGAGACCTACTCTGGTCGAAACGACGAACGATGAGAACGTGTTCTCCATTCTTGAAGGACGTGCTCAGCGCGCGCCTCAAGATGTAGTCGTTGAGTACAAGAACGCACAAGGAACCTGGGATTCCTTTACTGCCGAGCAATTTGTCGCAGAGGTGACATCTTTGGCAAAGGGACTGCTCGCCCGTGGAATCAAGAAGGGCGATGCTGTGGCCATTCTTTCTCACACCCGGTGGGAATGGACCGCTCTCGACATGGCAATTCTGAGCATCGGAGCATTGACGGTACCGGTGTACGAGACGAACTCATCGGCACAGGTGAAGACGATCTTCAATGACTCCAAGGTATGCATGGCGTTTGCGGAGGACGACGGACAGCGCGACAAGATCGAAGCTATCCGCGATCAAGCCGCCTACCTCAAGGACGTCTATGTCATTGAGCTCGGTGCTCTTGATACGCTTGCGGAATTCGGCAAGGCGGTCCCTGACGACGAGTTCCAAAAGGCCAAAACGAATGTGAAAGGTGACGATCTCGCAACCATCGTTTACACCTCAGGTTCGACGGGCGCCCCGAAGGGCATTGAACTCACTCACCACAATTTCGTCTCCATCGTTTACAACGGAGAGAAATCGATGCCTGACATCGCCGACAAGCCGAATCGCCGTCTGCTTCTCTTCCTGCCTTTGGCGCACGTCTTCGCTCGTTACATGCAGTTCTTCTGCTTCGCGGGAAATATCACGCTTGGCCTGAGCAGTAACCTCAGCACGATTCTTGCCGACTTCAACGCCTTCAAACCGACGTTTATCCTCGCCGTTCCCCGAATTTTTGAGAAGGTCTACAACGCAGCCTCCCAGAAGGCCGGGCGCGGAGTGAAGGGAAAGGTCTTCGCTGCCGCTGCCAAGACCGCACGCACGTGGTCACACGCACAGCAGTCGAATAAACCCATTCCGACGAAGACGAAGATCGCGCACAGCATTTACAAGAAACTCGTGTACGGCCAGATTCTCGAGGCCTTGGGTGGGCATGTGGAGTATGCGGTTTCCGGCGGAGCTCCACTGGATTCCAAGATCTCTCATTTCTTCAACGGTGTCGGTCTCCCTCTTCTCGAGGGCTACGGAATGACGGAAACTACAGCACCGGCGAGTGTGAACCCGACGTCAGGTTATAAGATCGGTTCCATCGGCGTCCCGCTCGCAAGCATGAGCTTCGGAGTGGCGGACGACGGTGAACTCCTCATTAAAGGCCCCAGCGTCTGCCACGGCTATCACAATCATCCTGAAATCACCGAGGAACAGATCAAGGATGGTTGGCTGCACACTGGAGACCTCGGCGACATCGATGATGATGGCTTTGTCTTCATCACCGGCCGCAAGAAGGACCTCATCATCACCGCGGGTGGCAAGAACGTCTCCCCCGGTATTCTCGAGGCGTCGGTCATGACTTCTCCGGTCGTGTCGCAGTGCCTTGTCATTGGTGATCGGAAGCCCTTTATCGCTGCACTCGTCACTCTTGATCTCGCCGACACCAATTCGTGGTTGAAGGCCCAAGGTGCCAAGACCGTGGAAACTCTTGATGAAGCGCGGAACAACCCCATTGTCCGTACCGAGGTCGAGCGTGCCGTGGACACTGCCAACACTCTTGTCTCCCGTGCCGAGTCCATTCGCAAGTTTGAGATTCTGGACGGCGACTTCACCACGGAGAACGGTTTGATGACGCCCTCCCTCAAGGCGAAGCGTCAGGCGGTCATCGACGCCTATCAGAAGGTCATCGACGAAAAGATCTACGTTCCCCGTAAGAAGAAGACAGAGATCTGATTCTTGGATCTGACTTCCGACAGACTCAAAAATTCGCAGGGGCGATAACTTAAGAAAATTTATTTATGAAGGGGTGCGATCCAACACAGCGGATCGCACCCCTTCGCGTATTCCCCTTCAATTCAATCTGCGCGGGTCGCAGCAATCCACGTTGTGCTCAGTCCAGGAGGCCAGCATTGAGCGTTGAGAGTCAGGGATGATTCTCTTCACGCAGTCAGGCGCGTGTTTCGCGCCATGAGCTGAGGCGGTGCGACACCGTCGACAGTGTCAGAATTTACGATGACATCGGTCACTTCATCGCGATCGGGCAGATCGAACATCGTCTTCTGAAGGACTGCCTCGAAGATCGACCTCAGTCCACGTGCGCCAGTCCCCTTTTCCATGGCGATGGCGGCAAGCCGTTTCACGGCGTCGTCGGTAAAGTGCAAGGTCACTCCGTCCAAAGCGAAAAGCTTTTGGTATTGCTTGACCAAGGCATTGGCCGGTTCAGTGATGATGCGTTCCAGATCTTCAACGGTGAGCGGCTGGAGAGAAGTGACGACAGGCAGACGGCCGACGAACTCCGGGAGGAACCCAAAGTCGATGAGATCCTGTGGGATAACCTGATCCAGATAATCGATCTCCTGACGGGTGGTTGCCTCGGTCTCGAGATTCGAACCAAAACCCGTCACGTGTTTGCCCAACCGTGCTGCGATGATGTCATTCAAGCCTACGAAGGCGCCGGCACAGATGAACAGAATGTTTCTGGTATCGATCTGGACCATTTCCTGGTCTTGGTGTTTGCGACTGCCCTCTTTGGGAACGGAGGCGATGGTTCCTTCAAGGATCTTGAGAAGAGCCTGTTGCACACCTTCTCCCGATACGTCCCGTGTGATGGAGGTGTTCTCTCCACTCTTGCGCGCTATCTTGTCGATTTCATCGACATAAATAATGCCTTTTTCAGCTCGCGCAACGTCTCCGTCCGCCGCCTGAAGAAGCCGTTGGAGAATAGTCTCGACATCATCGCCCACGTAACCGGCTTCGGTAAGAGTGGTGGCGTCCACGATGACGAAAGGAACCTTCATCATGCGGGCAAGAGTGCGGGCAAGATACGTTTTCCCTGTTCCTGTTGGCCCTAAAAGCAGGACATTGGATTTGGACAGCTCGACATCGGCCAACGGGTCAGTATCACGATGCCCTCCAAACCCAAACCCCTCTGAAGCTGTAGATCGACTGGGGTGAACGTCCGCTCCGGATTTCAGGGCTCCGAGATGAACAAGCTTGTAATGGTTGTATACGGCGACGGACAGTGCCTGTTTCGCAGCGTGTTGTCCGATCACATAGGAGTCAAGGAAGGCGAGAATCTGAGCGGGAGACGGAAGGGCAAGCTCCGCGCTGGCGGCATCCTTCTGATCCCCCTCCTGAATGATTTCCATGCAGAGAGTAATACATTCATCACAGATGTTCGCTCCGGGTCCGGCCACGAGACGATGGACCTGGTGCTCGCTCTTGCCACAAAAGGTGCAACGCGGAACATCCTCACCATAGTTGACGATGTGTGCCATATCACTCTCCGTACCAAGTATTGGGCCACCACTCTGTTGGAAGCCCGAACGTACCCACTATATATAAAATGAATGCCGCCACGGTAAAGCGTGACGGCATTCATGATCAAACAATTACGTATGCAGCAGAAGAACTATAGCTAGCTTATTTTCTCTTCGCCTGTTCCGATCATTGTTTGGTAGTGACGATGTTTTTCATTTACGGTGTGCAAGGATCTCGTCGACGATGCCATATTCCTTTGCTGCATCGGCGGTGAGAATGGTGTCGACCTCAATATCCTTGCGGATCCTGTCTGGAGTCTGACCCGTGTGCTTTGCAAGGGTTTCCTCGAGCCATTCGCGCATTCTCAGCAGTTCCTTGGCTTGAATCTCAATCTCAGTCGCCTTGCCGAAATCCTGTCCCATGGCGGGCTGATGAATGAGAACGCGCGCGTTTGGCAGAATGAGTCGCTTACCCTTCGCACCCGCTGCAAGAAGAACCGCAGCGGCAGAGGCGGCTTGCCCTAGGCAGACTGTCTGAACATCCGGCTTCACATACTGCATGGTGTCGTAAATGGCCGTCATCGCGGTCATGGAACCACCAGGTGAATTGATGTAAATCATGATGTCACGGTTGGGATCCTGGCTTTCAAGAACCAAAAGCTGGGCCATGATGTCATCGGCGCTGGTATCGTCCACCTGAACACCCATGAAGATGATGCGATCTTCAAAGAGCTTGCTGTATGGATCCTGCGTCTTCATTCCGTAGGGAGTCTTCTCTCCGTACTGAGGAAGAACGTAGCGATCCTGTGGGCTGCTGAAAGTTGACCCCGCCAAGCGCTGAGCGCGAGCGACGAATTGTGCTTCTTCTGATGCCATGTTTACTCCTTCGCCGCTTTTCCGGCCATTGAGCTCGGGGTGGTAACAAGGTGATCGATAAAGCCATAGTCGAGCGCCTGTTGTGCCGTGAACCAGTGATCATACTCATTGTCACGGTAGATCTCTTCAAGGGTATGACCGGTCTGCTCAGCGGTGAGCTGGGCAAGTGTCTTCTTCATATCCATGATGAGTTCCGCATTGATGCGAACATCAGTTGCGGTTCCGCCGATGCCACCGGACGGCTGATGCATGAGCACACGGGCGTGCGAGGTAATGAACCGCTTGCCCTTGGTGCCAGAGGACAGCAAGAACTGTCCCATGGAAGCCGCCATGCCAACGGCGATGGTCGCCACGTCGGGCTCGATGAGCTGCATGGTGTCGTAAATCGCCATTCCAGCGGTAATTGAACCACCTGGCGAATTGATGTAGAGCCAAATATCCTTCGACGGATCCTCGGCTGCTAAGGTCAGCATTTGGGCACAGATGACATTTGCGTTGTCATCCTTCACCTCGCTACCGAGCCAGATGATGCGTTCTTTTAAAAGCCGGTTGAAGATGGGATCATTGGGTCCCGCCGGTGCGTCACCGTCAGCCATCACTGGCAACGGTCTCACGGAATCTACCACGGTGTCTCCTTTGTGTTCGTTCACCTTTTCTGAGATTACTGCCTTGCGATGACTGCAACTGCTTGTTTTTGCTCAGTGCGCAACGAATCCTCTTGCAGCGCAAAACTCTCAGTGCCGATGATCTTGTACCCAAGCCGTTCGGTCACATGCTCCAGAGCACTGCGAACGAAGAGGGTCGGTAATCGGAAGATAAAAAAACGATGAACCTGAAACTCATCAGGTTCATCGTTTTCAATAACTACATTACTGAATGAATTACTCTTCGGAAGAAGCTTCCGAATCAGCGGAGGTGATGTTGTCGGCAACCTGAGCTGCTGCAGCTGCTGCAGCAACAGTCTCATCCTGCTCCGGCTCGTCATCTTCACCCAGGAAACGGCTCAGATCAAGAGTCTTGCCGTCGGAGTCCTTGAAGGTAACCTGACGCATTCCTGCGAGCAGACCCTTGGAACGTCCTACTTCCTTGACGGCGGAACCAAGCTGACCATTCTTCACGATGGAGGAGATGAACTGCGACGGATCCATGCCGTACTGCTGTGCAATGCTTGCCAGGAAGTTGGTGACATCGTTTTGCGTGACGTTGATCTCAAGCTTTTCTGCAAGGGCATCAAGAACCATCTGATCGGTGAGTTCCTTGACGGCCTCATCTTCAGCCTTCTTCTTGTCCTCATCGGAAGCTTTGTCGGGGTCTGCCGAGAGAGCCTTGACGTGATCGGACACAAGAGCGTCCTTCACACCTGCCGGAACTGGGATGTCCAAGCCTTCCTCAAGACGTGCGATGAAGAGATCGCGTGCCTCGTTGGCCTGACGGCCCTCGGAATCGAACTCGGCCTGCTTGCGGATGTCAGCCTTGAGCTCATCGAGCGTATCGAATTCCGACGCCTCCTGTGCGAAGTCATCGTTGAGTTCCGGAAGCTCTTCCGCCTTCACGGAATTCACCTTGACAGTGACCTGAGCCTTCTCGCCTTCATGTTCGCCAGAGGCCAGAGGAGCCTCGAAAGTGGTCTCCTCCCCCGCGGACAAACCGTCGAGAGCCTCATCGAGACCGTCGAGCATGTTACCCGAGCCGAGCTCGTAGCTCACACCGGACTGTGAATCGACAACTTCACCATCAATGGTGGCGGAGAGATCGAGGGAAGCGAAATCACCCTTCTGAGCCGGACGATCAACACCCACCAAGGTGCCGAAACGCTGGCGCAAGCCTTCGAGCCTGCGATCGATGTCCTCGTCCTTGACCTCAGGCTTGGCGACCTCAATCTCCATGTCTTTCGGTTCCGGAAGTTCGAAATCGGGACGAATCTCAACTTCGGCAGTGAACTCAAGCAGAGTCTCATCACTTGAGGAAGTCGGAATCTTCTCCACGTTCAGCTGCGGCTGATCCATGGGACGCAGGTTTTCTTGCTGGGCACCCTTGGAATAAAGCTCCGGAACCGCATTATTGAGAGCCTCGGAGACGACCGCTGGGAATCCCAAGCGCTGATCGATGATACGTGCGGGAACGTGTCCCTTACGGAAACCGGGAATATTGACCTGCTTGCCGAGCTCTTTACGAGTCTCGTCCAGGTATGGATCAAGCTCTTCTTTGTCGACAGTGACGGTCATCTTGACCTTGGTCGGCTCAAGCTTCTCGACGCTAGTTTTCACCCTGCACTCCAATTCGTTGAATAAGTATTCTGCTCTAAAGCAACCTCTACATGATAACGCGACTCACCGACTCAGCGACGAGGCGGCACTGCCATGGGCGCGCTCCCTGCTCCTGGAGGAAACCGGCGACATCTGCGGGAACGCTTTCCTGCCAGCACAGATTGCGCAATATCTTCGGCGTCAGCACCAGCTCGGAGGGAACGTTTGTGACCTCGGCAATCTGCAAGATCGCCTTCTTGGCAGCCTGCAGACGCGCGAACCGCTCAGGCTGGTGCTCACGCCAATACTTCATGGAACGCGGGGCCTGATTCTTGTCATGCACCCTTGCCGGTGACGCCTGGGGAAGCTCATCGTCATCGAGCGCCATGGCCCTGTCGATCGCCTCTTTCCAGACACGTGGCTTCACGGAACGCTGAAGCGGAGCATAGCGTTCGAACATTTTGTCCTGCTCCGACCCCGTGTACACTCGCACCCGCTGATTGAGACCTCTGATGGCACGGAATTGGGAAGCATTATGCGGTTTTCGAAGGGCTGCCTGGATGATGGAAGAATCCGAGAGCAGCAGACTCGGCGCAATATCGAGTTCTCTGGCATGACGGTCGCGAACAGTCCAGAGCTCGCGAACGATGGCAAGCGCGCGTCGATCCGATTTCAGCATGGTGATCTTGGAAGTATGTCGCCATGGCTCGGAGGAGGGCGTCCTAGAACTGAGACCTTTCTCAAGAATCGCCGCAAATTCTTGTTCCGCCCATTCGTCTTTGCCCGCGTTGCGCAACGCCGTCTGGAGCTCTGCCATGAGCGGCGCCAAGAGCTCCACATCCAAAGCTGCGTAATTCCGCCAATCTCTTGGAAGAGGACGATACGACCAGTCAGCTGCGGAATGCTCCTTTGCCAAGGTCTTGCCGAGGAACCTCTCCGTGACCGCTGCCAGACCGACGTGAGGAAGATTCAACAGGCGTGCGGCGTACTCGGTGTCGAACAATGCCGTTGGCCGAATTCCGATCTCCGCGAAACCCGGCAAATCCTGACTGGCATCGTGCAGAATCCAAGGAACGCCCGCAAATTCACGGGTAAAAATGGAGAAGTCGACACCTTCCTTGCGCAAGGCAATGGGGTCAAAGAGAAAAATCCCGGAATCGCCGCGCTTGATCTGGATAAGCCAATCCTCATGACTGTAACGGAAACCCGAGGCGCGTTCGGCGTCGGCGGCGATGGGGCCCTGCGACGCCGCCAACACTTCGAGTGCAACGTCGAAATCGTCGGAATGGTTCACAACATCGGGGACCCCGCCTTCGGGTTCCTTCTGCAAAATGGGTGTGTCAGGCTCGAAACTCACTCAGGGCCGCCTTCTTTCACTTTCTCCGTCTGTCCTAGGACCTCTCCTTGAGGTTCGTTCGCGCAGCAGTGTGCGCAGGTGCACGCATACTCCCACCGAATTCTTTTCATAGCCGGAGTCAACGACGATCACAGTTCACAGCCTACAACTGGCTCTGACAGCGAGCTGCTCTCCCCTAGCGATGGAACGCACACGGATGCCTCGAACTGAGGGATTACACAGATTTCCCGTGGTCGCCACCCCTTATCTGATGAATATCAGAAGGTACGACCACGGGAAAAGGGAATTTAGTAGACGACGAATCCGTGCGCCTCGAACTGATCGTGCACACGCTTCTTGAGCGCTGCACTCGGCCCCTTTTGATCTTCCAAAGGGTAGGGAATGCGCAATTCATGCCACTTGGGGCGTCCGAGTTGGTGGAAGCCCAGCACGTCAATGTGTTCGACGGCATCACCAAACTGTTCACAGATATTTGCCACGTTTTCGACGTTGCTTTCAGAATCGGTGAGTCCCGGAACCAACACGAAACGCACCCAGATCTTTGAGCCGGCCGCCGCGAGGCGCTTGCCGAAATCGATGGTCGGCTGGAGGGCTCCCCCCGTCACCTTGCGGTAGGTCTCTTCGTCTCCCGACTTTACGTCAAGAAGGCACAGATCGATGTCGCGTATGTTTTCATCGGTGTAGTTCGCCCCCAGAAAACCAGACGTGTCCAGACACGTATGAACGCCCATCTCCTTAGTAGCGCGGAAAACCCGCGTGACGAAGGCGGGCTGCATCATCGACTCACCGCCGGAGAAAGTGATTCCGCCGCCCGTGGCCTGGAACAGATCCTTGTAGCGCTCGATTTTCTTCATCATGGCGTCGAAATACACAGGCTGTCCATCGCGCATCTTCCACGTGTCAGGGTTCTGACAATACTGACAGCGCAGAGGACACCCACTCATGAACACCGTCATCCGCGTGCCCGGTCCGTCCACGGAAGTGTTGATGTCCCACGAATGGACAAAACCGATATCACCGGTCTTCAGAGCCGCGATGCGGTCGCGGCGATCCAACCCTATGGGAGACTCGAAGCCCGAGAGTCCGCCCATCAGTGTTTGGCGTGCATACACTTTTGAATCCCTCAGCATATGTGCCTTGGTGGTTCTGAATCCTGACATCTCGACTCCTTCCTACTCGATACTTCAGCAAATGAGGGGGTGAGGAATCCCCCACCCCCTCATTCAACTGTACGGAATATACGGCTGCTGTTCTACTCGGTCACTGCGCCCTGATGGAAGGTACGAGAGATGACGTCGAGCTGCTGCTCGCGGGTGAGCTTCACGAAGTTTACTGCGTAGCCGGAGACACGAACCGTCAGGTGCGGGTACTTTTCAGGATGTGCGACAGCGTCCTCCAGCTGCTCCTTGCGCAGAACGTTGATATTCGCGTGGTAGAGGCCGTGGCCGTTGCCGGAATCGAGGATGCCGACCAGATTGGTGATGCGCTCGTCCTCATCGCGGCCAAGTCCGTCAGGAGTAATGGTGTTGGTGAGGGAGATGCCATCGAGTGCATCCTCATAGTCGATCTTTCCGACGGAGAACATGGACGGCAGCATACCGTGGGAATCCATGCCGTTCTCAGGGTTTGCACCTGGAGCGAACGGAGTGCCCTTCTTGTGTCCCGAGGGGAACTCGCCGGTGTTGTGGCCGTACTCAACGTTGGAGGTAATGGTCAGAATGGACTGGGTGGGAACCGCGCCGCGGTACACGGGGAGACGCTTGACCTGACCCATAACAGTGGAAACGACCCACTTCGCCAGATCGTCGGCACGATCGTCGTCGTTGCCGTAGATCGGGAATTCTCCATCAGTGACATAGCCAACGATGAGATCGTCATCCGCGCCTTCGACATAACGCTCGTCGTCGGCGGTGAGGTCCTTGTTATAGACCGGGGTGACCTTCGCATACTTGAGTGCGGAGAGGGAATCGGCTGCGATCGACAGACCCGACATGCCGCATCCAAGGGTACGGTAGACCTCCTTGTCGTGCAGAGCCATCTCAATGGACTCGTATGCATACTTATCGTGCATATAGTGGATGATGTTCAGAGCCTCGATGTAGGTTTCGCTCAACCACTCAAGAGCCTTGACGTAGTTAGCCTTGACCTTCTCGTAGCTCAGGGTACCGTCTGCCTCAGGCGTGACGGGATCGATGAAGCCCTTGTCGATGACCTGAAGTCCGGTCATCTCGTCGCGGCCACCGTTGATCGCGTAGAGCAGAGCCTTTGCGGTGTTCACACGGGCTGCGAAGAACTGCATCTGCTTGCCGACGCGCATTGGTGAAACGCAGCAGGCGATGGCGGCATCGTCACCCCAGTGGGAACGAATGTCCTTGT
Organism: Bifidobacteriaceae bacterium; assembly: GCA_022650895.1. Classification (GTDB taxonomy): domain Bacteria; phylum Actinomycetota; class Actinomycetes; order Actinomycetales; family Bifidobacteriaceae; genus JALCQC01. The sequence continues at coordinate 23,142 of JALCQC010000021.1, forward strand.
CGGACTCGTACTGGATGGCGGAGGTGTCGATGGAGATACGAGCACAGAAGCGCTTGTAGCCCTCAGGGAGCTTCGAATCCCAGAAGATGGTGATGTTCGGCTCGGGGCCAGGTCCGAGGTGCTCGAGCGTCAGGGTGTTGAGCAGACGGAACGATGTCTTAGTGACGAGGGTACGGCCATCATCGCCGAAGCCTGCATCTGACCAGGTTGCCCAGTAGGGGTCACCGGAGAAGATGTTGTCATAGTCCTTGGTGCGCAGGAAACGGACGATACGGAGCTTCATCACGATGTTGTCGATGATCTCCTGAGCGTCGGTTTCGTCGATGAGACCCTTCTGCAGGTCGCGTTCGAAGTACGCGTCGAAGAATGCGGAGAGGCGGCCGATGGACATTGCCGCGCCATCCTGGCTCTTGATGGAAGCGAGATAGCCGAAGTACGTCCACTGAACGGCTTCCTTCGCGTTCTGTGCCGGACGGGTGAGGTCGAAGCCGTATTCCTTGCCCAAGGTGATGAGCTGCTTGAGGGCCTTGATCTGCTCGTCATGCTCCTCGCGGAAGCGGATCCAGTGCTCGATCTCCGGCTCGGTGAAGTCGTTGCGATAAGGAATTGAATCCTTGTCGATCTTCTTCTGCTCGATGAGCTTGTTGACGCCATAGAGGGCGACACGACGGTAATCGCCGATGATGCGGCCACGGCCGTAAGCATCCGGAAGACCAGTGAGGATCTTGTTGTGACGTGCGCGCTTGATGCGTGGCGTATAAACACCGAAGACGCCATCATTGTGGGTCTTGCGGTACTTAGTGAAGATCTTCTTGATCTCGGGATCGGGCTCCTTGCCCGCCTCACGAATTGCCTGCTCGACCATGCGCCAACCACCGTTTGGCATCATGGCGCGCTTGGTGGGGACATCCGTCTGAAGACCGACGATGACGTTATCCTCATCCTTGTTGTCGATGTAGCCGGGAGGGAACGCATCGATTCCCGCTGGCGTGTGAGTGTCTACATCATAAACGCGCTGCTTGCGCTCTACGGCAAGATAATTGTCGTCGAGGTACTTCCACAGATGCTTGGTGCGTGGTGTGGCGTCGGCGAGGAAGGACTCGTCACCCTCATAGGGGGTGTAGTTCTTCTGAATGAAGTCACGGACGTCGATCTGTTCCTGCCAGTTGCCTTCGGTAAAGCCTTCCCACGCTTTAGCCTGAAGCTCTTCGGCGGAAGCTGCCTGGGTTTCCACTGCTGTCATTTCAACTCCTTTGTGTGTAGCAACAACGCATCCTTGTATTGCTGCCGATGTCATAATTCTATCGATGAAACCGCATTATTCCTAGGTGGAACGACGTGAGGTTAATCACACTTGAGGAGGTGTCGTGACCATTTGAACGTTCTTTCATTTTTTCTCTTGACGTTTTCCACGATTCTCCCATTCTTCCTCCCACCGCTTATCGTCTTCTTCCCATTTCTTGTTGCGTTTCTTCGCTATCTTCCACGCATTGATCGCTTCGCTCTTTGTGGCGTAGGGACCCATGCGATCCTGAATGCGAGTGAGCATCCCCTTCTCCGGCTGTTCCGTGACGGTATTGAAATACCACTCTTTCTTTTTCCTGCCAAACATTGCGTGGCTCCTTTCTTTCCGTAACGTGATGTAGAGGCGATATGAGGTACCGCGCCGCTACTCGCGGAAGCGGGAGGTGATGGGAAGACGGCGGTCCCTGCCGAACGCCAACGCCGTCACCTTGGGCCCAAGCGGATACTGCCGGCGCTTCCACTCGGCACGGTCCACCAGTCGCATCACGGTGTCAACGGTCGCGGGGTCGAATCCGTCGTCGAGAAGGTCAGCGCGACCATGGGCGTGTTCGATATAGGCTGCCAGCACCTGGTCGAGAAGCGCGTAGTCGGGCAGGGAGTCGGAGTCCTTCTGACCCGGCCTCAGCTCGGCCGAGGGCGGTTTCTCAATGGAACTCACCGGAATGACCTCTGCCTCACCGTCCTGCTCGGCCTTCTTATTCCTCCACCTCGCCAGATCCCACACGCGGGTTTTCAGAAGATCCTTGATGGGGGCATAGCCGCCGACTGCATCTCCATAAATGGTGGAATACCCGCAGGCCAGCTCGGATTTGTTGCCAGTCGCCAGAGCGAGCAGTCCCTTGGAATTCGAGTACGCCATGACGATGACACCGCGAATGCGCGCCTGGAGATTCTCCGCCGAGATTCCCTCAAGATGGAGCTGGTTCTGATAGGCGCTGAAGAGATCTTCGATGGCTTCGATATGGTAGTGCGCGCCAAGGTTCTCGGCGAGCTGCTGGGCATCGTCCTTGGAACCGTCCGAGGAGTAACGACTCGGCATGGACAGACCCCACACGTTCTCTCCTCCCACGGCGTCGGCCGCCATGGCCGCCACCAAGGCCGAATCGATGCCTCCGGACATGCCGAGGACAACTCCCGTGAATCCATTTTTCGCCATGTAATCCCGCAGTCCGAGCACACAGGCCTTATAGACCTCTTCATCCTTTTCGAGGCCGCGAGCGACATTGCCGGTTTCCACTGGCAGCGTCTCCCCTACTCCCACGTCCTGAGGTGCAGGCAGGGTCCAATAGCTGAGGTCCTCCTCGAATTGCACACTCCGTTCCAGGAGGCGTCCTTCCTGATCGACGACGAAGCTGCCGCCGTCGAAGACGAGATCGTCCTGACCACCCACCTGATTGAGGTAGATCATCGGAGCCCCGACTTCGGCAGCACGTTTGATTCCTAAGTCAAGACGCGTAACCGTCTTACCTTCTTCGTAAGGACTCCCGTTGATGGTGAGCAACACGTCGATGTTCTGAGTTGCCAAATCGGCGACAGGACCGCCATCCTGCCAAATGTCTTCGCAGATGGCCACGCCGATGCGACGGCCGTTGACGGTGAGCACCAGCGACTTATCCCCGGGAGTAAAAATACGGAACTCATCGAACACTCCGTAATTGGGAAGGAAATGCTTGTCATAGCCGGCCCAGACAACACCGTTGTGAAGCACGACGAGCCGGTTGCGCGGCTTATCCGTTTCGTGATCCGTTCCCACCGTTCCGACAACGACGTAGAGGTCGCCCAAGCCTTCCTGCGAAAGGCGCGAGGCCAACGAGTCGGCCGCCTCCCACGCCGCCTTGCGGAAGGTTCCCCGGAAAGCGAGATCCTCGATGGGATAGCCGGTAAGCGTCATCTCGGGAAAAACAACAACGTCGCTTTTCGCTGCTGCAGACCGCGTAAAATCAAGGACCTTTGTCACATTGCCTTCAAGGTCACCGACACAGGTGTCGATCTGGGCAAGGGCAAATCGAACTGCACCACGGACATCATTCTGGGCCATTACTGCCTCCTCGTTTCATATATCACCATGGTACGCAGCAGCCCAACGACACGGCTCGGACCACGGACACCTCTACTCTGGGCAGTATGCTATCAATCAATATCGTTCTTATGCTGGCAGCGGTCATCACCGCAATCTGCTGGCTTCTCTCGCTGGCGACGAAGGACTATTCCTGGGTCGACCGTTCCTGGTCGATATCCCCCATACTCTACGCATGGATCTTTGCGTGGCCTGTTCTGGGAACGGGTCCGCAGGGATGGCGCACCGTTCTCATGGCGATTCTCATTACGCTGTGGGGCGCCCGGCTCACCTTCAACTTTGCGCGCAAAGGCGGCTACTCCGGTATGGAAGATTACCGGTGGGCGATTGTGCGAAAGAGTATGAAGGGCTGGCAGTGGCAGCTTTTCAATCTCTTCTTCACCTCCATCTACCAAAACGTCCTGCTTGTGCTGATCACCCTGCCGGTGTGGTTGAGTGCAGAGAACCCCAGCGCACTGGGATTCTGGGATGTCGTCTTCGCGTTTCTCTTCGTAGCACTGCTGGCCGGAGAGACCATCGCCGATCAGCAGCAATGGAATTTCCAACAGGAGAAACACCGTAACGACGGGGTCCTTCCCCCCGGTTTTGTCACGACCGGACTCTTTCGCTACAGCCGTCACCCAAACTTCTTCTGCGAGCAGGCACAGTGGTGGGTGGTGTATTTCATGGGAGCCTCTGCCGCCGTGCGCGCGGGCAACGACCTTGGATTTCTGGGAGGAGCACTCAACTGGACACTCCTCGGAGCGCTTCTCCTCACGGTGCTGTTCATCGGATCCACCATGATGACGGAATCCATCTCTGCACGGAGATATCCCGAATACGCACGCTACCAGGCGAGCACCTCTGCCATCATTCCACTGCCACCACGCAAGCGGACAGAAGAACTGTCACAAAACTAGTAAGAATATGGGAGACTTGAACTATGACTACTACAGCAATCATGCATACTTCCGAAGGTGACATTCGCCTCAATCTGTTCGATGAGTCCGCTCCGGAGACGGTGGCGAATTTCATCGGTCTGGCGACCGGCCAGAAGGAATGGACTGATCCATTGACCGGAGAGAAGAGCACGGACCCCTTCTATAACGGCCTCACCTTCCACCGCATCATCAAGGACTTCATGATCCAGGGTGGAGATCCGCTCGGCACCGGCGTCGGTGGCCCCGGCTATGAATTCGATGACGAGATCGACCCGAACCTCACCTTCGACAAGCCCTACCTACTCGCCATGGCCAATGCCGGCCTCCGCCGCGACCCACGCACGGGCACCGTCCACGGCACCAACGGCTCACAGTTCTTCATCACCACCGTTCCCACACCATGGCTCAACGGACATCACACCATCTTCGGCGAGGTGGCCGATGACGACTCACGTGCCGTCGTCGCCGCGCTGAATTCCGTGGCAACTGACCGTTCGGACGCCCCCACAGAGCCCGTGCTCATCGAGTCGGTGGAAATCTAAGTCGGAGACTCAGCCCCTTGGCCACGCTAAGGGGCCACAACTAGGCACATATAAACACATCTACACATGCAAGGGAGCGGTTCCGTTCATCTGTTTTAGGGTGAAATGGACCGCTCCCTTTGTGTTACGTCACTTTATGATAATCGCATTGCACCAATCCCTCGGTGTTACTCCCCCTATTCTCCGGACGCAATCGCTGAAACCTGAGCATCCAACAAGAGCCATGGTGTGCTCAAGGGACCAGTGACAGACCGCACCACACCGTTGGTGTCAAGAGAGGCCGTCCCCTGAACGTCATCGATGAACCCGGCGGCAAGCATGGTGGTGTCCTCGGGAACATTCTGATCGTATTCAGGTCCTGGCGCCACCTGCCGAGCCCCTTGCTGGCCGTTGAAAATGGCATAGACCACTGTGAGGCTGTCATGGAAACACGCACTGGAGATACCGGAGGCCTGCGCAATGATGGTCGACGCATTGCTCACGCTGACCACGGCACCGTGGACGTCTCGCTCCACACCTGCCATGCGCAATACGGTTTTGCCTTCTTCCCGCACCGCCACTAGAAGCCGCGATCCCTCCGGGGAAACGGCAAGTGCCACCACCTGATCCTTCTCCCCTATCCACGTGAGTGGAATCTCCTGGAGCCCCTCCGAATTCTGGACGAGGAGCTGGGCGTGAGGAGTGCGGGTGGAGGCCCATGTCTCCCTGCCGTATCCGGATGCGATGAAATCCACGGATTGTCCGTCGAAAAGGGAACCGCAGTCCTTTCCCTTCGCGTTGATGCAACGGACGGTGGAATCGGACCGTTGGAGTGCTCCGCCCGCCGAAGAGAAGACGAGACCCCTCACATCCGTGGCATCTTCCTTTCGTATCTGTGCCATGCGTGTGAGTGAGTCATAGCGCAGTTTGAAGATCACATCCTGGTTGAGGGCATACAGGCTTTTTCGCGGGACAACGACCTCAAGATTGAGATCGGAATCGTCGGCACTGATGTCGTTGCCATCCTCATCGCGGATACTCAACTCATAGCTGGAATCGCCTTCGCCGAGCGTCATGCGTATTTGGTGGACGAGAAGGGCCCGCTGCTTTTTACTGAGTTTCATGACACTCGAAGAAAGACGCACCTGCACCATATTGTCCACCACCGGAACCGACTCCGTTGTCTGCATGATTTCCGGAGTGGCGACACGGACGGCAGCCTTGCCCAGATAGCCTGCGGGCTCGGACAGGATCTCCTTCACTGCGGAGGTCCTCCACTGCCTCCATCCGAACCACCGAATGTCGGGGATGAGAGTCCGCAGTGTTGAATCCACCTGATACAGGCAGACCTGCCGGAACGTCTGATCGAAGACGGAGTCCTGTATCTGAATCCCCTGCGGCAGCGAGTCAATGCGCCACTGTCCTTCCGTCTTCTTGAAGGTGTACCCCAGCCGTTTCGAGAGAGACCGATTCGCCGCCGAATACAAACCATGATTATCGACGGTTCCGGAGATCTTGAAGGACGCCGTCATGCTGACCTTGTCGGTCTTTGACTCCTCAACGCCTTCCATCACTTTCGCCTGCCTCCAGAAACTGGGCTCCGAGGAGAAGACAAGCACATTCTGATCCGGATCCCAGTTTCTGGAGGCTGAGGTCGTCAGAAACTTCTTCGCAACGGTGAAACCGTCGTTCTGTGGTCCGGCGGGGAGCGCTGCGAGGAACCCTACGAGTATGTCTTCGGGGTCCGCTCCGGACTTGGGTCCCCGAGGGGACGTGTATACGTGTTTTTGCTGTTTCTGCTGGACAGGAAGCTGTGTGACGGCGCTTGAGACGGGCAATCCGATGGAAGCGGAACAGGCAGAGCAGAAGAAAAGGCTTACAGCAATCACGGCTGATTCCACCGCTCTGCGAACCCGCGCTGAATCCAGCGTGCGATGCCGGTTCTGTTTCAACCATCTCATGAGGAACACCCGTCTTTCTCTGACCGTTGAGGTTCCGCCGACAGTTGGAGCGCGGGACGAACCACGTCCAACGATGTGGAATCAAGGAAAACGAGTGCGGAAACGGGAGGGGTGTCCTCTGTAGATTCCGCCGGATCCTTTGGTACTGTCACGATGAAGCTGCTTCCTTCGCCAAGATGAGAATGGACCTCAATGCAGCCATGGTGAAGCTTGACATCCTGCAAGACGATGGCGAGGCCAAGTCCCGTCCCACCGGTGGTGCGGGACCGCGAGGCGTCTGCTCTCCAGAACCGGTCGTAGATGTGGCCGAGCTGCTCTTCCGTCATGCCCGTTCCCCGATCGCACACCGCTATGGAGGCTGACGTCTGCGTCTCCGCCAGCATGACCTCGATGGGATTTCCCTCAGAGAAATCAAGAGCGTTGGACAGAAGATTCTTCACGATGCACACCATGCGGCTGTTGTCGTAGGTAGCCACCACCGGATACTGCGGCAGAGTCGTGCGGATATCGACGCCGCGAGTTTTCGCGATGCCTGCAAGCATGTCGCGGGAGGAATGCACCACGTCACGGAGGTCCTCTTCGACGGGAGTGAAGGACGGATGCCCCGCATCGTAGCGGGAGATCTCCAAGAGATCTGTCAACATGCTTTCGAACCGGTTCGTCTGTCCCGCCAGCAACTCAACGGTTCGTGCCGTCGAAGGATCGAACTCTTCCTTGCGGGAAAGCAGCAGATCCGACGCCATACGGATGGTGGTGACGGGCGTCCTCAACTCATGGCTCACATCGGAAACGAACTGGCGTTGCGAAACCCCTGCCTGTTCCAGCTGTTCAATCTGGGAATCCATGGTCTCCGCCATGGTGTTGAAGGAACTTTGAAGGACCCCTATCTCGTCACTGCGGGTTGTCTTCACGCGCGCCTCAAGATCGCCTTCGGAAAGCTTCTTCGCCGCCGAGGCCACCATTGATACGGGTTTCACCACGCTGAGAAGGACGAGCCACACCAGGAAACCGACCGCCAGACTCAGACAGATGCAGATGGTGGACAGCATTCGTTCGATGCTGAGCAAGATATCCTGCTGATCCCGGTAGGAGTAGATGGTGAACAACTCGAATTCCTCACGCCCCGGGAACTGGAGAAGGGTGCCAAACACGGCTCCGGGCTCTGGCTGGGATCGTGAGGATTTCTGCGCAAGGTCCGCCGCTTGGTAAAAGATGTCGCCGATGTCCGATGAACTCACTTTCGACCGTATGGAGCTCGATATCAGACCCGCCGTATTCGGATCCGTCGAGACGGGCGTCACCGATGAGTTCTTTGAATTTTGAGGAAGCAGGCTGATTCCCGATACGCTCGGAGAGCCTTGGTCCTGAAGCTGGGTTGCCAGGTCGATGAGAAGGCTTTGAGACTCCGAGCGATCGGTGGTATCCGCCGAATCGAGGAATTTCTGTGCCTGATTCACCAGCTCATTGAAATCCTTGCGCGATTGAGCGGCCGCGGAATCCGAAATGGAGGATCGCACCGAGGCCATAGAGACCACCGAAAACACCACTGCAAGCACCAGGGTGAGAATGATGGCCAGAAGAACCATGCGTCCCTGCAATGAGGCGAAGAACACGTCATGAACTTTTTTACGAAAGCGATGGAATCGGGAAGGCATCAGTCCACAGCGCCCTGCCGCATGAACTTATAGCCATATCCCCGCACGGTCTGAACCATCAGCGGATTGTCGGGATCGTCCTCGATTTTCTGGCGCAGACGCTGAATGTGCACGTTCACCAGACGCGTGTCACCGCCTGCCGAATACCCCCACACCTTCTCCAGGAGTTCGCCGCGGGTGAGGGCCTCGCCCTCATGCTGAGCCAGGGTGGAGAGAAGGTCGAATTCAAGAGGGGTGAGCTGCAGATCCCGACCGCACTTCGTGGCGACGCGTCCCGTCTTGTTGATCACGAGATCCCCGCGACGGATGACACCGGTTCCGCTGTGCGCCACCTCCGGATTCGGTGTGAAACGCAAGCGCGCCTTGATGCGTGCGATCAGCTCGCTATTTTTGAAAGGCTTCACGATATAGTCGTCCGCCCCGGCCTCCAACCCCGTCACCACGTCCCGCGTGTCGGTTTTGGCGGTCAGCATCACGATGGGGGCATGGGAGGTTTCGCGCAGCACCTTGGCAACCCCGATACCGTTCATCCCGGGAAGCATGATGTCGAGAAGTACCAGATCCGGGTGGATCGTTGGGAAAAGTTTGATCGCTCGAAGGCCGTCCGAGCAGGTGACCGCACGGTAGCCCTCCGATTCAAGGACTATCGAGAGCATTTCACCCAAGGCAAGATCATCATCCACGATCATGATCGTTTTCTCAGAGGTCATTTTCCAACTCCCCCAGCAGTTCGCTCTGTCATCGACGGTGACCGACACAGCGATTCGGCTTAAACGGATTTAAGTATAACGCTGTACTAACTGATAAACCGCTGGAAAATCAAGGAATTGACGTCCGTTATTGCGACATTCGCACCGTTGCAGACCTCGGAGAAGACCTCAGGGGAAAAGGGTGAGAGCAATATTTATCAAATCGTTATCTTTAGGCTGTCTTTAGGCTGACTCTGGGGCCCATTGTGGGGTCATTCTCGGTTTCATTGCAGCGGAGCCAACGTGACGGCAGTACCTGAGGCTGTGACCATCAGCATGTTCCCCTGCCCGAGCACTTCATAATCGACGTCGACGCCGACCACGGCCTGTGCATTCAGCTGAGCAGCACGATCCTGCAGTTCCTGCAAAGCCTGTTGACGAGCAGTGATCAGCTCCTCCTCATACCCCTTGCTGCGCCCGCCGAAGACATTTCGAAGGCTTGCGCCCATGTCGCGGACAAAGTCGACGCCCGCAACGACCTCTCCGAAGACGACACCGTAGTAGCCGGTGATTCTGTAGCCGTCGACCGTGGGGGTGGTGGTGATAATCATGTTCTTCCCTTTCGTTTCGTTCTCATTGATGAGATACTCGCGTCCACCGGTGAGGGTTATCGGTGCACTGATGGGACTCTACGAGCTCACTGATGCGGAGTGCGTGGGGTTTGCGAACGCCCACCCGGAGCCTTCCCCTGCCGTGGCTCGTGAGGCGATGTGCCGGGGTGCAGAATCGCACGAACTGCCCGGAGCCGCTCACCGACCTCCCGCTCGTAGCCGCGGTCGTTGGGATCATAATACTGATGTCCCCGCAAGGGTTCCGGCATGTATTCCTGGGGTGCCACGGCACCCGGCGAATCATGGGCGTACTTATAGCCCTCGTGGTTGCCCCACTGCTTCATCAGCTTGGTAGGGGCATTGCGCAGATGCAGTGGTACGGAGCCGATGTTGCCGGCGTCGACGTCTGCCAACGCCTTGTCGATGGCAAGATAGCTGGCATTCGACTTCGGAGCCGTCGCTACGGCGATCACGGCTTCGGAGAGGATGATGCGCGCCTCAGGCATACCGATCATGGCGACGGCTTGGGCAGCGGCAACGGTGACCTGAAGAATCTGGGGTGCCGCCATTCCGACTTCCTCCGCCGAGGCGATCATGATGCGGCGCGCGATGAATCGAGGGTCCTCCCCTGCACGCAGCATCCTCGCGAGATAGTGCAGCGACGCGTCCACATCGGAGCCGCGCATGGATTTGATGAAGGCGCTCGCCACGTCGTAATGTTCGTCGCCGGTTTTGTCGTAGCGCACTTGGGCTGCTTCCATGACGCGAGAGACCACTTCAGCGGTGATGAGCGGCTTGCGTTGTCCCTTTTTACGCTCGGTTCCGGTGTCGAGTGCGCCGGCAGCGGATTCTAGAACGGTCAGGGCCTTGCGGGCATCGCCTCCTGCGAAGCGGACGATTTCGCCGACCGCTGTGTCATCGATGCGGATTTCCCCTCCGAAGCCGCGCTTATCGGCAACCGCACGGCGCACGAGTTCCTCGATGTCCGTTTCCTCGAGGGAATCGAGTTTGACGACGACGGAACGCGACAGCAACGGTGAGATGACGGAGAAACTCGGATTCTCAGTGGTGGCAGCGATGAAGGTGACGTCCCTGTTCTCGACGCTGGGCAGCAATGCGTCCTGCTGTGATTTGGAGAAGCGATGGACCTCATCGATGAAAAGAACGGTCTCCTTGCCTTCCGTGACGAGTCTCTGCCTCGCCCGAGCGAGAACCGCACGCACTTCCTTGACTCCGGAGGTAACTGCGGAGAGTTCTTCGAAGGCGCGGCCGGACTGCTCCGCAACGATGTAGGCCAACGTCGTCTTCCCCACCCCGGGAGGACCGAAAAGTATGACGGAGCTCGGTGCCGTCATGGAGGTCGAACCAGCCGGACGAGCTAAGCGGCGCAGCGGAGAGCCCTGAACGAGTGCCTTGTCCTGGCCCACGACCTCTTCCAGAGTCCGTGGACGCATGCGAACCGCCAAAGGTCTGGTGAGTGCATCGTCGGGAACGTCAGCGGCACTGAAAAGGTCTGGTGTCATGTTTTCTAGCCTAATCGAACGGAAAAAGAGAATGCGCGGAGATTACGGGATTACTCAGAGAAGATTCTCGATGGTGTCGACGCGGTAGTTTTTGAAGACCACCTCGCCGCGCTCCTGTGTGGCGTCGAGTTCCACGGTGGCATCGATCGCCCAATCGTGGTCGCCGTCGGCGTCGTTGAGAATCTGGCGGACATGCCACGTATGGTCGGCCTTCTCCTTGGAGTCGTCGAGGATGAAGAACTTCGCCGACCGCGAGTCCGTGTTAGTGAGAAATTCCTCGTGATCCGCGTAGAGATCGTCCAACGTGTCGTTCCACGCCCTCTGCTGCATTCCGTAGTCGGAGTCGAGCCGTCCCAATTCCGCGGAATTCTCGGTGGCGATGAGTTCCACGCGTTTGAAGAGAGCGTTGCGGACAAGCATGGTGAGACCGCGTTTGTCATCGACGACTCTTCTGGTTGGAGGCGCGGCATGCGCGGCCCGTTCCTGGTCCTCGGTGCCGGTCTGGCCCGCCGCCTCCCATTCATCCACAAGACTTGAATCGACGGTGCGGACGATGAGACGCAGCCACGAAACGAGATCGTCAAGATCGTCATCGAAGTATTCATCGGGAACCGTGTGAGACAGCACCCTATAGGCATCTGAAAGGTACCGCAGCAGAGTGCCCTCGGAGCGTGACAGGGAGTAGCGCGAGATGTAGTCGGTGAAATCCGAAGCGGTTTCGATCATGTCACGCAACACGGATTTCGGGTGGAGATAGTAATCGTTTGCCCACGGCACATCGGCACGATACTTGGTGAAGGCCTCGTCCAGCAGCTCCTTCAACGGTTGTGGGTAGGTGACATCGGCGAGTTTCTCCATGCGCTCGTCGTAGTCGAGACCCTCCTCCTTCATCTTCGCCATGGCGACGTCTCGGGCCTGACGCTGCTGCGCCTTGAGAACCTGCTTCGGGTCCTCAAGAGTCGCCTCCACCATGGAGATGAGGTCCACATTGAAGGTCACGGAATCGGGGTCCAACAGTTCGAGTGCGGCGAGCAAGAAGGGAGACAGCGGCTGGTCGAGGGCGAAATCCTCCGGTATATCAACAGTGGTGACATAGTCAACACTGTCGTCTTCATGCTGTCGTTTTTCAACGACGCCAGTGCTTTCAAGCGTTTCAAAGATCTCCGCCGCACGGGTGTGAAGGTCTTCCTTCTGCTTCTCCGTCTGCGCCGAGTCATCAATAAGATCGGAGATCCGCTTGCCGGCGTCGCCTCCCTGCGTCACTTCCGAGAGAACCATGGAATGTGTGATGGCGAGGTGCGGCTGAAGCGTTTCCGGTTCCGCCTCAATGAGATGGTCAAAGGTCTTTTCGGTCCAGCCGACGAAACCCTCAGGTGGCCGCTTGCGTTTGATCTTCTTGAGTTTCTTGGGATCGTCTCCGGCCTTTGCCACGGCACGTGCATTCTCGATGTCGTATTCGGTGGCCTGGGCCACTACGAGTCCTTCGGAATCAAAGCCCGAACGGCCCGCACGGCCAGCGATCTGGTGAAACTCGCGCGCACGTAGACGCCGCTGCTTGTAACCGTCATATTTGGTCAAAGCTGTCAGGAGGACGGTGTGGATGGGAACGTTGATGCCCACGCCGAGGGTGTCCGTGCCGCAGATCACAGGAAGCAGCCCCTGCTGCGCGAGTTGCTCCACCAGCCTGCGGTAGCGCGGCAACATGCCGGCATGATGGACGCCGACACCGGTGAGCAACAGTCGGCGCAAAGTCTTGCCAAAGGTGGTGGTGAAGGAGAATCCGGAAAGCGCCTCCTTGATCTCCTGACGTTGCTTTTTGCTCGCCACGCCGAAGCTCGAAAGATCCTGTGCGGTCGACAGCGCCGCCTCCTGAGAGAAATGGACGATGTAGACCGGAGACTCACCGGCGTCCAGAAGTCTCGTGATCGTCGATTCAAGGGGCGTATCCACGTACTCGTAGCTGAGAGGAACCGGTCTTTCCGCATTGTCGATGACGGTGACGGGGCCTCCGGTCTTGCGTTCAAGAAGATCTTCGATATTCGATGTGTCGCCCAGTGTTGCGGACATGAGAAGGAACTGTGTGTTTGGCAGGGTGAGCAGCGGGACCTGCCACGCCCAACCGCGCTGCGAGTCACCAAAGTAATGGAACTCATCCATCGCCACGCAACCGACGTCTGCGGAGGCACCTTCACGCAATGCTTGGTTTGCCAAGATTTCAGCGGTACAGCAAATGATCGGCGCGTCTGTGTTGATGTGGGTATCTCCGGTGATCATACCGACCTGTTCACGTCCAAAGATGGAGACGAGATCGAAGAACTTCTCGCTCACCAAGGCCTTGATCGGCGCTGTGTAATAGGAGCGTCGTCCCGTGCAGAGTGCGGCGAAGTGCATACCAAGAGCCACCAGGGATTTCCCGGAGCCCGTCGGCGTGGAGAGAATGACCTGCTCCCCCGAAACCAAGGACAGCACTGCTTCTTCCTGATGCGACCACGGAGTCATTCCACGGCTGTCGACCCAGGTGAAGAAACGATCATAAATGTCGTCATCGCTGAGACTGCGCTCCTCGCCCTTCGCGGGAACATAGCTCATGAGCGATGACGCCTCCGATGCCGACTCGTTCTCTGCCATGGCACTCCCCTCACCTGTTATCTGCTGTGCCAAACACCTTCACCTGGCTCAGCGTGAACCTCTCCTACGAAAACGGATGCCGACGGCTCTTCACCATCGGCATCCGTGGAATCAACGAATCAGTCGTCTTCCTCATCGGGGTCGTAGTCGACTCCCGTCTCGGCACGTTGCTCGTCCGAAATCGGAGCAGGCGCACCGGTGAGAGGATCCTGACCACCGCCCGACTTCGGGAAGGCGATGACGTCGCGGATGGACTCAACTCCTGCGAGAATCGCCGCGCAGCGATCCCAGCCGAAGGCGATGCCTGCGTGAGGTGGAGCGCCGTACTTGAAAGCCTCGAGCAGGAAGCCGAACTTGTCTTCTGCCTCTTCTTTCCCGATTCCCAGAACATCCAGCACGCGATCCTGAATGTCGTCACGGTGGATACGCACCGAGCCGCCGCCGATCTCGTTTCCGTTGCACACAATGTCGTAGGAGTCGCTCATGGCGTGCTCTGGGTCCTTGTCGAAGGTGTCGATCCAGTCGGCGCTTGGCATGGTGAAGGGATGGTGCATGGAGGTCCACTTGGAGTGTCCCACCGCCACATCGTCGTCATCGGGATCATCGGTCGGCTTGAACAGTGGGAAGTCAACGACCCAGGTGAAAGCGAATTCATCGGGCTTGAGCAACCCCTGGCGGCGTGCGATTTCAACGCGTACCGCACCGAGCAGAAGCTGTGAAGACTCCTTGGGACCGGCAGCGAAGAACACGGCATCGCCGTCCTCCGCCTTCACTGCAGCCTTCAAGCCATTGCGCTCCTCATCGGAGAGGTTCTTGGCAACGGGGCCGCGAAGCTCGCCTTCGTCGCCGAACACCACATAGGCGAGTCCCTTGGCGCCACGCTGCTTCGCCCACTCCTGCCACGCGTCGAACTGACGCCGAGGTGTGGCTGCACCACCCTTGAAGAGAATCGCACCGACGTAGGGCGCCTGGAACACACGGAACGGCGTGTCCTTGAAATATTCGGTGAGATCAACGAGCTGGTTGCCGAAACGAAGATCAGGCTTGTCGGAGCCGTACTTGTTCATGGCGTCCGTCCAGGAGATGCGCGGGAGCGGAATCTTGACGTCGAAACCGGCGGAAGCCCATACCTCCTTGATGACCTCCTCCGCCATTGCGATGACGTCTTCCTGCCCCACATAGCTCATTTCCATGTCGAGCTGGGTGAACTCGGGTTGACGGTCCGCGCGGAAATCCTCGTCACGGTAGCAGCGTGCGAGCTGGTAGTAACGTTCCACGCCACCGACCATCAGCAGCTGCTTGAGCAACTGAGGAGACTGCGGAAGCGCATACCAGGAACCTGGGGACAGACGGGCCGGCACCACGAAATCGCGTGCGCCTTCCGGAGTCGACTTGATGAGGGTCGGTGTCTCTACCTCGGTGAAGTCCATCTTGTCGAGGGCTGCACGTGCCGCTCGAGTCATCGCCGCACGCAGCTTGAGCGTACGCTGCATCGCCGGACGACGAAGGTCGAGATAACGATATTTCAAACGGATGTCCTCGCCCGGAAGCTTGGCATTGGATTCGTTCTCGAGCGCGGTGGAAACCTGGAATGGAAGTGCCTGCGACTTCGCCAGGACCGTGAGTTCCTTGACGACGACCTCGACCTTACCGGTGGCAAGATGGTCGTTCTCGTTGCCCTCAGGGCGTTCACGAACGTCTCCGGTGACCTGGACGACGTACTCGGAACGCAAAGGACGAGCAATCTCCTCGTCATAGATCACGATCTGCACCAACCCGGTGGAATCGCGCAGATCGATGAAGGCAACGCCGCCATGGTCACGTCGACGATCGACCCAACCGGAGAGCGTGACGCTCTGACCGATGAGCGACTCCCCGATTTCGGAAACCGAATGGGTTCTATACGCTGTGCTTGACATCCGTCCTCTATTCCGCATCTTTGATGATGATTGATTGCTGGGCATACACCGTATCGGGAATCCACGACACGCGGTCGGCCTCAACCTGCTCGCCCGTGATGATGTTCTTCACCTGGTCGGTTGACCCCACCTCGGCATTCGCCGGGAACCACACGTAGGGAATTCCCAAGTGTGAAGCGTAGCGGATCTGTTTACCGATCTTCGCGCTGTTGGGAGAAACGTCCGTACTGATGCCGCGCGCACGCAGGGCTGCCGCAATCCGGTTGGATTCCAGGCGCGCATCCTCGTTCCACACCGCCACCATGACGGCTGCCGGTGATTGCCTCGTCGCCGAAGCCCCTACCGAATGCAGCAAGTAGGAAAGAAGACGGGACAAGCCAATGGAGAGACCTACGCCCGGGTATTTCTTTTTCCCTGACGTCGCAAGATTGTCGTAACGGCCTCCGGAGCAGATGGATCCCAGATTCTCCGCTCCATTGAGGAAGGTCTCATAGACCGAGCCCGTGTAGTAATCCAGACCACGCGCGATCTTGAGGTCCGCCACCACCGCTCCCGGACGTATCGACGCCGCGTTGCGAATGATCGTGGAAAGAGTGGTGAGACCCTGCATCGCGAGCTCATAGTGCTCCGAGGTGGTGTCCACCGAATACTTCGTGCAGAGGGAATCGAACTTCGCTGCCAACTCGTCGGCGTCCGCCGTAGTGATTTCCGCAAGGTCGAGGCATGCCTGTGCCTGTTGCTCGTTCGCGCCGCACTCAGAGACAAGAAGTTTCGCCACTTCCTGCTCACCGATCTTGTCGAGCTTGTCGACCTCGCGCAGCACACCCTCTATGTCAGTCAGACCGATGGAGCGGTAAAACCCTTCGGAAAGCTTGCGGTTGTTCGCGTGAACGGTAGCCTTGGGAAGCCCGAACTCGCCGAGACGCTCAAGCGCCTCCACCATGACCAGAGGTAGTTCCTCCTCATAGTGCTCCGGAAGCTCGCCATTGCCCACCACGTCGATGTCCGCTTGCACGAACTCGCGGAAACGGCCCTCCTGAGGACGCTCTCCACGCCATACCTTCTGAATCTGCCATCGTTTGAAGGGGAACGTCAACGCGCCCGAGTTCTCAACGACGTACCGGCTGAGCGGCACGGTGAGATCGAAGTGCAAGCCTAAGCGATTCTCAAGGGGAACGTCGGACTCGTGACCCACCTCTTGGAGGCGGGAAAGTAGGTATATCTCCTTACTGGTTTCGCCCTTCTTCAGCAGGCTTGAGCCCTGTTCGATCGCCCTTGTCTCAATGCCAAGGAAACCGTTGAGCTCAAACACCTCCCTCAGGGTGTCGATGATTTTCTGTTCTACTGCTCGTTCCTGCGGAAGCCATTCCGGGAATCCTGATAATGATGCGCCTTTCGCCACGTCTCCCTATAATAGGGACTGTTGCGGAAAAGTGAGTTCTCAAAGGCTTGTTCTGAACTCGCAACTCCGACCGAACGCCAAACCCAAGGAGAAGGCATGAGCGTGCCAGAAGACACAACTACGAAGTCAGCGCCGATTCCGTCGCCGGCCCTTGTCGCCAAGAA
>JALCQC010000022.1 GCA_022650895.1 Bifidobacteriaceae bacterium
ACTTCGGGTTGCTCTTCTTCTTCTACTTCGCCACCTGGCAGCTGTGGTCTACCTTCGGCCCAATGTGGCTGCAGGACACGGCAGGCATGAACGCTACCCACATCGGCACACTCAATACCGTGGCGGAACTGGCGGCACTCATTTTGCAGCCGATTTTCGGACCTCTGCAGGATAAGCTTGCAATGAAGAAGAACCTCTTCTACTTCGTGACCTTCTGCATTCTGTTGCTCGGTCCCCTGTTCACCTGGGTGTTCCTGCCTCTCATCCACGCTAACGAGATGGCTGGCGCTGTTGTCGCCGGTATTTATCTCAGCTTGTGCCTCAATGGCGGTGTGGGCATCATCGAGTCCTACAACGAACGTGCAAGCCGTGCCTTCAACTTTGAGTATGGCCACGCTCGCCTCTTCGGCTCCCTCGCAGGTGCTTGCGCTTCCTTCGTTGGTGGCTTTATGTACGCCGCCAACCCAGGCTCCATCTTCTGGGCAATGACCTTCTGCGGCGCTCTGCTGGTTGTGCTGATCAGCATCGTGCACATCCCTGAGGAAGCCGTCGAGAACGCCGAGGGTGTCAAGGACGAGAAGCAGGTCGAGGTCACGTCACACGACTTCGCCAAGATCTTCAAGGACCGCAGCTTCTGGGGCTTCGCTATTCTCATCATCGGCTCCGCCACCATGTACGATGTGTTCGACCAGCAGTTCGCAAACTACTTCTCCGGCATGTATGTCGATCAAGGTTGGGGAACCCTAGCACAGGGCGAAGCACTCTTCGCAACCGTCGTCTCCATCCAGATTCTGCTTGAGGCATTCTTCATGCTCTTCATGCCATCGCTCATCAACAAGATCGGTGCGAAGACCGGCCTCATCATCTACGGCTCGATTCTGTTCGTCCGTGTTCTTGGCTGCGCCTTCATCCCCAACATCTCCATGCTCATCTTCTGGCGCCTTCTGGCCTCCCTCGAGATGCCGTTCATGCTGGTGTCCGTGATGAAGTACATCACCCGCGTCTTCGACAAGCGTCTGTCCGCCACCGTCTACATGTACGGTTTCGGCACCGCAAAGCAGATCGGTGTCTCCATCTTCTCCATCGTGATGGGTGTTCTCATCACCTCCATCACCTTCAAGCACGCTTACCTCGTGCTCGCCATCGTGATCGCAGTACTGGTGCTCGTCGGCTCCCTGCTGATGCGCTCCGATACCAAGGCCGTTGGAGAATCCGAGCAGAAGGCAGCCGTCAACGCCTGATTGCCGCTTTCTGAGCAATAAAATTGAAGTAAATGTGTAACATAGAGCGAGCCCCGTCCACTGCCGAACGGCCATGGACGGGGCTCGTCACATTTGTGGACATCTCCGCCATGGCTGGACAAGCCCACACGCATCGCAAAGGAATGCCTTCATGTTCAGTGAGAAGATGACGATCCGCGACATCGCGGCGAAAGCTGGAGTCTCTCGAGCAACCGTCTCTCGCTATCTCAATGGCGGACACTGGGTCAGCGCTGAAGCCGCCCATAAAATCAGTACCGTCATCGATCAAACAGGTTACGTGGCAAATGGCCATGCTCGTTCCCTTGCCACCGGCCGCTCAAATTCAGCTGCCTTTCTTCTCGGCGAACCTCAGGAGATCCTCTTTTCCGACCCCAATTTCGTCACACTTTTGCGTTCGGTTGCCGATGCCCTCGGACAACGCGGAATGGCTCTCATCATGATGACGACCGACAACGCCGACGAGGAAAAACGCAACCTGAACTATTTGCGAGGAGGCCACGTCGACGGAGTCCTCCTCGTCTCCTGGCACAACGGAGCCCGCAAAAGCCTCATCACTTCGCTCCATGACATTGATATGCCCCTCGTGGTGGCAGAGTATCCCTCCATCGACGTCGACTCCACAAGTTATGTGCATGTGGATGATTACCACGGTGCCGGCAAGGCCGTGGAATATCTTCTGAAGCGCGGCGGCAAGCATTTCGCCATGATCGCTGGACCACAAGGGCCTTCTGGAACCCTTGACCGAATCCGAGGATTCCAAGACCGTCTCCACGCCGCAGGCATCGAGGATGCACCCATCGAGCATGGTGATTATTCGCTGGCCAGCGGCCGGCTCGCCATGCAACGATTGTTGGACAAAGACCCGAGCATTGATGCCGTCTTCGCTTCCTCCGATCCGATGGCCGCAGGAGCGCTCAAGACCTTACGGGAGCAGGGGCGCCGTATTCCTCAAGACGTGCAGGTAATCGGCTTCGACGACCAGCCCATCGCCAAGCTCACCACTCCCCCTCTCACCACACTGCACCAGCCCTTCACTGAAATCGGCACACGCATGGTCGACCAGCTCGTACGAATCATTGATGGCGAGAAACCCTCCGGAACCACTCTCCCCCTCGATCTGGTGGTACGCGACTCCACTCGCTGACGCAAACAATTCATCAGAACACTTCACCAGAATTCGGTATTTCAAGACAAAAAAAATGCGGCCCGAGACAAAAAATGCGGCCGCTCCTTTCGAAACGGCCGCCCCAGAAATCAGGATTCAAGAGAACAGATCACTATCACTCCACAGTGAAACCTTGCTGAGTTGCATATTCCTTCAGCTTGGACTGCCATGATTCAACACCCTTGGCGAGTGTGGTCTTGCCAGTGAAAGCAGCGCCGGCGGTGTCACCGTAAATGCCACGTGCGTAGATCTCGAAGGGCAGGAACTGGTAGCCGGAGGTCACATTCTCAGCGGCCTTGGCGAGAACCTCGTTGTACTTCTGTCCACCGAAGTAATCTACCTCGTCGCCGTCAGCGTTCTTCAGAGTCGTCTTGCTCAGGAAATCGGAATCCTCAAGTGTTTCCGTATCAGCGGGGAAAGCCCCACCTTCGACACGGGTGTCGATAGAGGAACGGTCATGGCTCATGAAGTCGACGAACTTGTAGGCGGCATCCGCCTTTTCCGTGCTCGAGAGTATGGCGAGCGATGAACCACCGTTTTCGGAATTGGCTGTCTCACCCTCTGAATACTGAGGAAGCTGTGCAACGCGCCAATCGCCGGCTGCGTCAGGAGCGCCGGAAAGCAGGTTCGCCGGCATCCAAGCGCCGGTGAGCAGTCCCGCAATGGAACCGTCATTCATGCCACGATTCCATTCATCGGTCCAACCGGTCGTCTTCGTGTCGATAAGATCCTCATCGATCATCTTCTGCCACAGTTCCGTGAACTTCTTGGCTCCGGCATCGTCGGTGAGGTTGATGGAGACCTTGTCGGTTCCGGTGGTCTTGAAGGGTGTTCCACCGGCCTGCCACACCATGGAGTCGTAGAATCCGGCGTCACCGGAATCGGAGGTGATGTAGGAATCAACTTTCCGAATCAGCTTGGCGTCCTCGTAGAACTCATCCCATGTTGCGGGAGCTTCCTTGATACCGGCCTTGTCGAACACCGCCTTGTTATAGAAGAAGGCCATGGGACCGGAATCCATCGGCAGGCCATAGATGCCGTCGTTGTAATTCACGGAACTCCACGTGCCCGGAGTATAGAAGTCCTTGTAATCGCTGGCACCCTTGTCCGCGATGTTGAGCAAATTGCCCTTGATGGCGTACTGAGGCAGTGCGTAATACTCGATCTGCGCGACGTCGGGAGCACCGGAACCGGCGGAGATCGCATTGTCGAGAGCGGTGTACTCGTCGGTGTTGGTTCCCACGTTCTCAAGCTTGATGGTGATGTTCGGGTACTTCTCCTCGAACTTTTTGATGGCTGCCGTGTACGTGGACTCCCAAGCCCACACACTCAAAGTGACCTTCTCATCCGACGAGGAAGTATCCGTTGCCGTGGTTGATGAATCCGATCCACAGGCCGCCATGGAGGTTGCCATTGCGGCGGCACCAACAAGTGCTACTGCCTTTTTTGCGAACTTCATTGTTCTTTCCTTTCCTCAAATGAAACGCCGTATGACGCCTCAAAAAATTTCATTTCTTCATTTCGATTGGAAACTTTCTTACGATTGCAGAACGATGACACCTGCCGGCTTCAACACTGCGGAATGGTTTTGTTCATCTATCGTGGCGAACGACTCCACCACTGGTGTGCCAGCGAGGTTCACTCGAACCTCTTCGCGGGTGCGATTGAAGAGGAAGGTGAAACGCTGTCCGGATTCGGCGACACGGACAACCTTCATGATCGCAGAGGATCGTTCAGCGCCAGCGGAAGAGCCGGTCGCTTTCTCCGCCGACGCATCACTGAGTCCGAACCTGTCCAACAGAGGCGCCACAGAGGTTGCGATGCCCTTTTGTCCGAGCTTGCATCCCACATAGACCGCGTAACCATTGCCAAACGCATTGACGGTGACGGCGGGAACGCCTTTCATGCCGGTGTCTTCTGCCGCCTCGTAGCGGGCCACCACCTCACAGGAGTCATCAACGGAGGAAACCGCATCGGCCCAATCATGCGCCACAGTGCCGTTGTCGAGGTCAAGGGTGGCATCGACTCCGTCGAAATCGCTTCCCAGTGGATTGAATTCCTCGATACGGATGCCGACGACGTCGCGGATCGCGCCCGGATAGCCACCGAGCCAAATATGATCTGAATCGTCGCTGATGCCGCTCGCGTAGGTGACGAATACCTTGCCTCCGTTGCGCACATACTGACGCACACGGTCCGCCATCGCCTCGCCCATGAGGTAGACGGTCGGCAGAACGACTGCCTCATACGTATCCCACGGCCCCGCGACCGGCACCACATCCGCCGTGACACCGTCATCGAGCAGAGCGGAGAACCAATCCAGCGGCTCGGTCCAGTTCTGCAACGCCTGTGTCGGCGTCGCCGTATGCTCAAGGGCCCACTTCGATTGAGCATCGAAGACAACAGCGACCTTTGCCTGTTCCACTCGTGCACCGAGAAGACCGGCGGACGTGAGTTTGCCGAGGTCAGCCCCCAGTTCACACACATCTCGGAACACCTGCGAGTCCTCGCCGGCGTGTGGAACCATCGATGAATGGAACTTCTCGGCGCCTGCACTCGACTGCCTCCACTGGAAGTAGCAGACAGCATCGGCTCCCATCGCCACATGCGCCAGGGAATCCCTAACCAGTTCTCCCGGATACTTGCGGTAGTTGATCTGGCGCCAATTCACCGCCGAGGTGGAGTGTTCCATGAGAAACCACGGATCTTTGCGAGAGATTCCATCGCACAGAGACGCCGAGTAGGCCAACTCATCGAGATGACGGGCACCCGGAGTGAAGTAGTGGTCATTGGAGACGAAGTCGACCTCATGCCCCCAATCGTCATAATCTACGATTGCGGTGGTGCCACTCACCATGAAGTTGGTCGTCAGAGGCTTGTCCGGCGTGATTCTGGCGAGTTCGTCCCGCTCCGCGATGAAAATGTCCTTCAATGCGTCCGAGCTGAAGCGCTTGAAGTCGAGCAGTTTGGTCGGATTCATGAAGTTGCCTTCGCCGATGAAGCGAGGCGGCAGAATCTGGTCGAAATCAGTCATGCGCTGCGCCCAGAAATCCGTTCCCCACGCCTCATTGACGGCGTCGATGGTTCTATATTTACGCCTGGCCCACTGCTGGAAAGCTTGCATGGCGTCGTCCGAATAATCGTACAGATTGTGGCAGCCGTATTCGTTGCTGACGTGCCATGCGACGACGGTGGGGCTGTCCTTGTAGTGCTCGGCCATGCGTCTGCACATCTCGAGGGCGTATTCACGGAAGACCGGAGACGTCGGCCGCCAGTGCTGACGGGCGCCTGGCCACACCACGTCTCCACGCGCATCGCGCGGAAGGATCTCGGGATGCAACTGCGTGAGCCACGGCGGAGGCGAGGCGGTTGCGGAGGCGAGGTCGACGGCGATGCCGGCGGCGCCGAGCTTGGCGATGACGGTGTCGAGCCAGTCGAAGTCCCAGCGGTCGGGGGCGGGCTGGAGGCGGGCCCAGCTGAAGATGCCCACCGAGACGAGGTTGACGCCGGCCTCGCGCATGAGGCGGATGTCGTCGTCCCAGACGCTTTCGGGCCATTGCTCGGGGTTGTAGTCGCCGCCGTACCAGATTCCCGGGCGGAGTCCCGCCAGGGGCTGTGGCCAGCGGTGGGGACGGCGCCGCGTCCCGTTCGTGATGCTCATGATGGTGTGTGTTCCTTCCATGTCGGTGTGTGTTGCGTCCGCCGTGCCGGTCGTCATTCTTTGACGGCTCCGGCGGCGAGGCCGGACTGCCAGTATTTCTGGAGGGCGAGGAACGCGACGATGAGGGGGATGATGGTGACCAGGGATCCGGTGACGACGAGGTTCTGGATGGCCTGCCCTCCCACGGTGTTGGCCTGCTTGTTCCACTGGTTGAGGCCGATGGTGAGGGGATACCAGTTCGAGTCCTTCAGCATGATGAGGGGGAGGAAGTAGTTGTTCCACGTGGCCACGATCGTGAACAGGGCGGTCGTCACGATGCCCGGTGCGAGGAGGGGCAGGCTGATGGTGAGGAAGGTGCGCGTCTCGCTGGCCCCGTCCACGCGCGCGGCCTCGAGGAGCTCGCCGGGCACGGCCTGGTCGGAGAAGATCCACATCAGGTAGAGTCCGAAGGGGCTGATGAGGCTGGGGATGATCATCGACCAGGGCGTGTTGGTCAGGCCGAGCTTGGCGAACAGGAGGAACTGGGGGACGGCCAGGGCGATGCCGGGCACGCTGATCGCGCCGATGATGACGGCGAACACGAGGCGGCGTCCGGGGAAGCGGAACTTGGCCAGCGCGTAGCCTCCCATGATCGCCAGAAGGGTCGCTCCCCCGGCTCCCACGACCACGTAGAGGAGGGTGTTGAGCAGCCAGCGGCCGAAGATGCCGTCCTGGTAGGTGAACACGGTGACCAGGTTGTCCCACAGGGCGAAGGAACGGCCGAACCCGAGACCGAACGTGGACACGAAGTCGGGCTGCGTCTTGGTCGCGTTGATCACCAGCCACACCAGGGGGAACAGGCAGTAGAGGACGAACAGGCCCGTCACCAGGGTCAGAAGCCACGAGCGGCGCGGGTTCGCCGGATTGCTGAACCCGCTCCGGGCGCTGCGCTTGCGCTCCGCGGCCTCGTCGCGGGCCACGCGCCGCTGGTGGCGCCGCTCCGCGCGCCGCGCCGCGCCACCCTCGAGGACCGGCGTCCCCGCGTCCGCGTCCTCCGCCAACTCGAGCTGCTCGGCGGCCGTCAACGTCGCCGCCGCCATCGTCTTCGAAGTGCTCATCTCATCTGCTCCCTCATGCTGCGAAGCTGGACCGCGTAGGCGATCACCATGGTGATGGCCGCCATCACGATGGCCATGGCCGCCGCGTAGTTGGACTGGCCGCCCATGAAGCTCAGGTTGTACGCGTACATGTTCGGCGTGTAGTACGTCGTGATCGTGTTGCCCGGCACCATCGACTGCAGGACGCTGGGCTCGTTGAACAGCTGGAACGAGCCGATGATCGAGAAGATCACCGTGATCGCCAGGGAGCCGCGCAGCTCCGGCATCTTGATCCGGCGCACGATCTGCCACTCGCCCGCCCCGTCGATCGCCGCCGCCTCGTACAGCGAATGCGGGATCGTGGTCAGCGACGCGTAGAAGATCAGCATGTTGTAGCCCGTGAACTCCCACGTCACGATGTTGCCGATCGCCACGAGCATCGTGTTCGGCGAGAGCACGTCCAGGCTCGTGCCCAACCAGTCGTTGAGGCTGGCGACCATGCCGTACTTCGCCCCGTAGATGAAGCCCCACATCAGCGCCGACACCACCGCCGGCACCGCGTACGGCATGAACGTGGACACGCGGAAGAACTTCATCCCGTGCAGACGCAGCGAGTCCAGCGCCAGCGCCAGCAGCGCCGACAGGGCCAGCATGATCGGAACCTGCACCACCGTGAACAGCGCCACACGCCTCAACGACGTCCAGAACTGCGCGTCCCCGAACAGCCGCCGGTAGTTCGCCAACCCCGCGAACACCGTGCCCCCCACCATCCGCGACTGGAAGAACGACTCATACACCGCATACAAAATCGGAACGATGAACACGAACACGAACACCACCGCGAACGGCCACATGAACTTCCAACCACGCCAATCAACACGATGCCTATTAAGGTTTGCCGGCGGTCCTAACACTTCCCCGCCGCTTGTTTCCGTTTTCACCATGATCGCCTCCACATTGAGAACTACAGGTATGAAGTCTTCCAGCGTGGAAACACCATTGTCCAACGCTTATCCAACTACATTGTTTGCGATAACATAAATGATTGTAAGCTAAATTTCTGGTTATGTAAAATGCTTGGCTTGTTTCCACGACCCGTCCGAGTCCTCCGACAAACCCCTCGCTGCTCACCGCTAACCACCTCTTAAGCGTCACTTACACTGATATTGAGCCGAAGGAGATTCACATGACATCGAACCACCCAGGACACGTTTCCATGCACGATGTCGCAGTGGCGGCCGGCGTTTCATCACAGACGGTATCTCGCGTCGCAAATGGTGGAGAGCTCGTTCGGCCGGAGACCCGCAAAAAAGTCATCGATGCCATGCACCAGATGGGCTACCGCCCCAATTTCGCCGCACGGGCCCTCAAACGAGGACAGTTTAAGGCCATTGGCGTCGCACTCTTCGACATCCTTTCCACGGGAAACATCAGAGCCCTCGAAGGAATCACCAGAGAAGCGAGCGCCCGGGGCTATGCAACGACACTGACCATGCTGAACAAAAAGACGACGAAGAGCCTTGCCGAAGCAGTTGAACGGATGAAAACACTTCCTATCGACGGAATCATCGTCATTCTGGAAAAAATGCTCCCCGACATCACCACCTACGTACCTGCCGATGATCTTCCCGTCACGATTATCACCAGCGCGAAGACGACAACAATGAGCACCATTGACGAGGATCAGTACAGATGCTCCTTCCTGGTCGTCGACTACTTCCTCGAGCGAGGACACAAGAACGTGCACTTCATCAGTGGCCCCCGGGATTCCGTCGCAAGCCAGTTCCGCCTTCAGGGGTGGAAAGATGCGCTGGCGGAACACGGAATCACCCCACCACGGCACTTTGTGGGTGACTGGACGGCGGACTCCGGCTACGAAGCAGGAAAGGCCCTTGCACAGATGGACGAGTGCACAGCCATCTACGCAGGCAACGATTTCATGGCAAACGGAGCCATCCAGGCTCTGGAGGATGCAGGAAAAAAAGTCCCGGAAGACGTCAGCGTCATCGGCGTCGACGACTCCCTCAAAGACGTCATCCCCAGCCTTACCCTGACCTCGGTTCGCCTGGACTTCACGTCTGTGGGACGCCGGGCACTCGCCGAAACCGTCAGGGCAATTGAATCCGAAGACATTCTTCATCCCACGCGAGTCCTTCTCCCCGGGAAAGTGATCGAACGCTCCTCCGTGTCCACTCTCAACGGCAGCGAGTCATAAATAAGCACTCAGTAAACTTCAGTAAGCACTCAGCAACTGTCTCGGTAGGTAATACTCGGGCGGTAAGTACCGTTCTGACAGTTTGTACCATTCACTTCAAAGGTGCGGGTGCCGGAGTTAAAACCACTCCGAGCACCCGCACCTGTATCAGTCAGTTGCTTTCACTTCCTTCGTGAGATTTAGTGCTTCCTCCTCACCTGTTTCTTCAGAATAATTCCCGCACCGATGCCTGCGCAGAGGACCATCACCACAACAACCGCTGCGATGTCGGAGCCGGTCTTTGCCAGACCACTCGCGGTATCATCGCCGGAATCGTCCGATGCTCCCCTCTTAGCGTTGTCAGACTGATCGGCATCGGTGGACTGCCCCGCAGCACCTCCAGCTTGATCAGAGCCAGCAGACTGCTGGGAGTCAGTACCCGCGGAAGACGCTGCAGCAGCATCTCCGGCGTTCTGACCGCTCTTCTTGTCAGCTTTCACCAGCTTGGCACGGGCGGAAGCGAGCGCCGAGACAGCACCATCGATGCGCGACTGCTTCTGTGGATTCTTCTGAACCTTCACGGCATCGGTGACCGCTTGTGCGAAGGACCTCCACGAATCGGCCGTGTACTCTCCGGGCTCCAACTTCTGCGCTGCCGTTACCGCAGTGTTCAGTGCGGAAAGCTTCAGCGTTGGAGTGGTTTCCGAGGTACCTTCATTCGTCGTCGTGGCGTCCTTTGCCTTCACTGCCGTGATGGCCGAGGTGATTGCCTTTGCTGCGGCATCGAGTTGGTCTTGGGTCGTTGCCTCCTTGAGAACCTTCGTTCCCTTGTTAACAGCGTCCTTCACCACCTTGACGGAATCGGCCGTGTACTCATCGGCAGAGGAAAGGACCGCGTTGCCGTCGGTGATCGCCTTCTGCAGAGAGGAGTAATCGAGGGGCTCAGGAGAGACTTCCGCCTTCTGGAGCTTCGCATACGCCCCGATGAGCGTGGCGGTTGCACCGTCGACGTCAGCCTGGGTAACCTTTGCAGACCTCATCCTTTCCTGATTCTGTTCTTGAGCGAGGTCAAGCACGGCCTGAGCGGCGTCCCTGGCGTCCTTGAGAGCCTGAACCGACTCCTCCGTGTAACCGGAAGGATCATCCAGAGTCGTGTTCGCCATATCGATGGCCGCCTTCAGCCCCTTGAGCTCAAGGTCAGAGGAATCATCCGCCGCCTTCAGCCCCTTGACTGCTGAAACGAGGTCGTCGGTAGCGCCATCGATGTCTTCCTGAGTTGCCTCGGAAGAAGACAGCACCTCATCGGCTGCGGCGGATGCCTCGTTGAGAGTCGCGAGGGAATCGGCCGTGTACACGTCTGCACTGTCGGCGATGAGATCCTTGGCGATCTCGTTCGCTTGCTTGAGCATTCCGGAGTCAGCGGCTTTGCCGATAGGCTTCACCGAGTTGATGACGGAATCAAGCGTGGCAGTGGTAGTGTCCACCTCGTCCTGAGTGTGCTTCGTCTCGGAACCTTCGGCCTTGATCGTGTCGAGGAGGTTCGTGGCGGGGCTCAGCGCGTCGGCCAGATCAGCAAGACTCTCGGCGGTATACCGATCGGTGAAGGTAGCCAGAGCCGTTGCTTGGTCGATGTTCTTTTCCAAGTCACTCACCGAGAGGGAGATCAGCTTGTTCGCACGAATGTTGAGCTCGTACAAGCCGCGTGACCAATCGGCGCTCTTGCCGTGGGCGACGTCGAAGTTGCCGCGGTTCCAATACTTCACATAGCGGTAGTTTGCGTTGCTGAGGTTGTGCGCTTGGAATCCTGGAAGCAGGTTCCCACTGTTGTCAACGATCTCCTTCCAATTCGTGGGCTTTCCGTTGTCGTCCACGTCGTTGGTGCCGTAGATGAAGTAACGGTGGGCGTTGTCGGATCCACCGACCGACTTGAAGGACATCGAGATCTGTGTCAGGTCTCGCTTCTGCCCCAAGTCAACGGTGATGTAGAACTCATTCCCCGTTCCCTTGAAAGCAGCCTCATTGAGGTCGTAGCTGTCGATGTCATAATCTTGCCCGTCGAAGACAGCCGCAACGTCGGAGCGATGGACGATTCCGTACTTTGCGCTCAGTCCCTTGGGAGCGGACTTCGCGTCGCAGGTGTACCACGCCTGATTGTCGTTGTTCTTCTGTGAATCGATGAAATCACACTTCCGGTTAAGATCGCCGATGGACGATTTGTCGATGACGCGCGCCGTGTGATTATCGGGGTCCGCCGGTTGAGCATAACCGTCCGGGTTCTCCGGGTCCTCGTTCGGATCGATCACGATCTTTTCGTCAGTGGGCTGAACAACCTTGCCGTTCTTCACATCGAAGGAGAGATAAGGCACATAGCTGACCTTCATCTGCCCCTTTACGGCCTTATACACCGTTCCGCTCACTGTCTTCGCGTCCGCGGTGAGTCCGCAGCCGTTTTCGTCCTTCGAATCTCCGGTCACACAGACCGTCTCATCCGTCTTTCCACCCGTTCCCAGTGCATTGTCATCAATGGTCAGTGGCATCCAGATCGTTTGAGATTTATCGAGGTAGCTCTCGTTCCACCGATCGCCCAGGTAGACATACGAAGGATCCTTCGCGGTTCCAAGGTTGAGAATCTTGATCGGTTGGGTGGCGTAGGTCGTCGAATCCCCGAAAGGCTGGCGAGCGCTGAAATAGCTTGATCCCGTGAAGTCGCCATAGCTTTCGCGCTTCAGCTTTCCTGAGGCAGCGTCCTCAAAGGGCTTGCCCAGATCCGTGATGCGTGTGTAGACGGACTGGTTGGGCTTCCACCCGGACTGTCCGGACATCACCAGATAGACGTAGTTGTTGTTCGGTCCGCGGGTCAGGGTCGGTGCCTCAAGATGCTCGGCAACGAAAGTGCTGTACTCCTTCTCCGGAACGACATTGGTCAAGTCGTCGTTGAGCTCCCAGACGCGCAGATAGATATGGTCCTGAGCGGTCACCAGATAGCTCTTCTTCGTCACCGGATCCTGATAGATCGTGTAGTCGCGGCTACCATAGCCCGCGTTGTAGCCGTAGCGGTCGGGAGAGGGGTCCTGTCCGTCCATGGTGTAGTAAAGCTCTGCACCGTAGGAGGGGCTGTAGATCCTCAGCTCTTGATAGCCGAAGGTCCCATAGTCGCCGTTCTTTCCATCCGCCTGATGGTTGTCGGTTCCCTTCCTGTTCATCACAGGTTTGAACACCGGCACATCCTGATACGCCTGCGAATTGGTGTCGGAGGCGACGGTGAAGCTGGTGGTGGCAACATCGGAATACTTACCGTCGCGGGCGCTCACCGCCTTCAGAACCATGCCGTCCGTGATGGAGATGGGATTCACCTTCCACCGGTTGTCGACCGACCACCGTGTATCGGAGCTTCTGGGATCCGTGCCATCGTTCGTGACGTAGATGGTCGCACCCTCGGCGTCGGAAGAAGCTCCTTGCGCTGCGGTGACGAAGGCCACGTCCTTGGGTCGAACGACGACGCTCTTGCTCGACTTGTTCGCACCAGCATTCTCGCCCACTTCGGGAGAGATGAGCGGAGCTGCAAGCTGTCCGCGCTCCTTGTAGGAAGAACCTGCACTGCCATTCGTGTAATCCGGCGAGATATTGTAATACTCGTTCGTTATCTCGGATTTATCGACATCGTCGACGAGAGCGAGAGTCCTGTCCTTCGTATTGGGATCGTAGGCGCCACTCCCCTTTTCGAGCTTCTCGAAGGTGACCGTGTACGTTTTTGACACCTGAGGGTTATCGGCTTTGTCCGAAACCTCGATCGTCGCCACGTAGCCATTCTCCTGAGTGGGCTGAGTCACTTTTGCGATACCGTTGATTCCGTTGGCCTTCACTTCCCCGAGTGCACCGAGGTCCTTCACCTTCACGTTGTACGTGAGTTTTCCTTCGTCGAAGTCGCTCAGCTTGGTCGAACCTGCATAGGTGATGCCGTCGATGTCTGCCGCACCGACCTTCTTGAGATCGGTGAACGTTATCTCGTTGGCCTTCATCCACGCTCCCTGCATGGTCACACGCAGTTGATCGAGCGTGACGGCCTCGTCGAAGGCGATGGAATTGTCTCCGAGTTCTCCGTCGGTCAGCCTTGCCAGCTGCTTCCATGTGCCGTCCGCGGTGCGTCCCTCAACGAGAGCACCTGTGGGAACCTGCTCGGCGAAACTCACTCCGATGCCCTTCAAAGAGACGTAGCCGGCGTTGAATTTGAAAGTGACACTCGCATCGCTTTGGTTGTAGGTGGACCACTTCGTCGAGGCATCGCCATCGCAGACATTCGCCCCGCCCTGTCCTTCACTCTCCTGGAACGAGACGGAATACTGGACTCCATCAATGCCACATGCTGCAAAGGGCGTGCTGGTAGAAGAGGAGGGGACAGCGTCTTCGGGCTGGTTGATGCCATCGTTTTCGGCGGCCTTGCCCAGCTTGCCGTCATACCCCTTTGCGCTGATGCCTGCAGCCTTTGAATTATCCGATTTTGCAGCAGGATAGCGGGCGATATAGCCGGTTCCCGGCTTTGCTCCCGTGGCGAGCGCGGCATCGTAGGCACTGGTGTCATACGGTGTCATGCGAACGGCCGTCGCCTTGAGATTGAGAGGCTGTTTCAGATCGTTGAACTCATAGGTCCAGTAATTGCCGGCCTCCGAGGTCCCGTAGCTTCCGTCGGTGACGAAAGAGAGGTTGTCGGGATTGCTGGCGTTGACGGAATTGTATTGCTTGATCGTTAGCGGATAGGCATCCTGAGCCACCGTTTTGAGTTTCCCGAAGGCACCGTTTACATCTGCCGTGTCATAGTCGGGAATCAGCTGTCCTATGCGGTTGCCCATGGCCTCCGCATAATTATTTCCCGCGCCGGGGCGGAACCCTCCGGGATTCGCGTTTCCTTCCGAATCCACGTAGGAAGACGCAAGTTTATAAGGCCCCTGAGGTTTTCCGGATGTCGACTTGAAAACCACGTTACGAGAGGCGCCGTAGGACTGGTTGGTCTCCCAGTGGGCCCAGATAATCCATTCCCCCTTGGCGTTCTTGACGATCTTCGAACGCTCGCCCTTCGCGTTGCGCTCGGGGAAGTACTTGCCCGAGGCATCCGAGGTCTCACTGTCAATCGGAGTGCCTTCGTAATGCCAATTCATCAAGTCGGTCGACGAATACAGTTTCAGCTGCGTATTGCCCGCAGTGTTGTTCAGTCGCCCTTCTCCAAGCCACCAGTATTTTCCGGTGGCATCATCCTTGTAGAAGCCTCCGCCATGCGCATCAACGACACTGCCGTCGTCTGCGTAGAGAGCCTGTCCATTTGTTATTCGGGTCGCCGCTCCCGACTCTGCGGCGTTGGCCGTCATTGGCACACCGAGAGATATCAGCGATGCCAACATGGCAAATGAAGCCGTCATCGCCAGTGGTTTCGTAATTTTTTTGTGCACTTTTACTCGATTCCCGTCGTCATCCACCTGGGAATACGCGCAAAAGATGCTAAGAATAGCTCATTTTCAGTCGGAGTTTCCTCGACGTGTCGTATTCTTAAAGGGGATGAACTTACGTTTGTCTCTGTTACAGGACTAAATCGGCGTCTTGTTTGATCGCATATGCCGATTTGTAGTTGTCTGCGTTCGGGCTTCGAAGGCTTGGCAGGTTTCGGAGCCCCTTCGTCACCTCCCTCGTTTCACCAGCAGTCTCACAACCGACTGACATAAGGTGGTTCTACCCAGGGTCTCAGATGATGACCCCAGAATCTTGGCACTTGTGAGTTTCACCGCTACGTTGCAGTTCACTCTGATCGGACAATGTTTACGTTACCACCACGTCTTGCCATCTACAAGTTGGCCCTGACGAAACCTCGAGTCTCATCCCAATTTTTATCTGAGTAAAATTTCATCCCGATAAACACGACATCCGGCGATTCGAAGTGTCTCATGCAGAACAAATCTCACTATGTGGGCACCAGTGCCTGCCGAATAAAACTACCGTCGATGCCGTCGGTGTCTCTCTTCCTGACCGCAAAACACGACGGCAGAGTCCTAGAGATAAAAAAGAACCGGCCCGCACGGACCGGTTCGAGAAAACATGATGCGTATAGAAAACGCGATGTCTTTTTACTGTCGTTGCAGCCTCTACAGCCGCGCGAGAATATCCTCGCCCACCTGAACCGTCGAACGCTGCGTGGAACCCTTTTCCGCGATGTCCGCCTCGACGGCTGCCTCGATGCGGTCGGCGGGGTCATCGAGACCGAGGTGGCGCAGAAGCATGGCGGCGGAGAGCACAGAAGCGGTCGGGTTGGCGATTCCCTTTCCTGCGATGTCGGGTGCGGAACCGTGGATCGGCTCGAACATGGAGGGGTACTCGCCGGAGGCGTTGATGTTGCCGGAAGCGGAGTAGCCGACACCACCAACGACGGCACCGGCCTCATCGGTCAGAATGTCGCCGAAAAGATTGTCCGTCAGAATGACGTCGAAACGGCTTGGATCGCTCACCAGGAAAATCGTGGCAGCGTCGATATGCAGGTAATCGTGCTCGACGTCGGGGAATTCCTCCCCCATCTTGTCAACGATGCGCTGCCACATGTCGCCCGCGTTGGTGAGCACGTTCTTCTTGTGCACCAGCGTGACATGCTTGCGGCGCTTGCGGGCCAGTTCGAAGGCATACCGCGCCACTCGCCCCGCACCGAACGCCGTGTTGATGGAGACCTCCGTCGCCACCTCCTGTGGTGTTCCTTGGCGAATGGCGCCGCCTGCACCCGCGTAAAGGCCTTCGGTGCCCTCGCGCACCACCACGAAATCGATGTTCCCGGGATTCGCCAGCGGCGAGGTGACGCCACGGTAGAGCTTGGAAGGACGCAGATTGATGTATTGATCCAGTGCGAAGCGCAGTTTCAGCAGCAGGCCGCGCTCAAGGATGCCGGCCTTGATGCGGGGGTCGCCGACGGCTCCCAGCAGAATGGCATCCTGCTGCTTGAGCGCCTCGAGCTCCTCGTCCGGAAGGATTGCCCCATCGCGGAGGTACCGTTCCGCACCCAGATCGAAATCCGTGTAGGTGAAGGACGCAGAAGAGCTTGCAGCCTTCTCGAGAACCTGTTGTGCAACAGGGGTGATTTCCTTGCCGATGCCATCTCCAGCGATGACCGCAATCTTGTAATTCTTTGTCATGCTGCCGAGAGTAGTCAGAGTCCATTTTATGAACCAAGTAGTTCCAATAGTTGGACAGCAAGGTCTGCTTTTAAACGTCTGGGCCTAGGGGTCGAAGGTCCCGAATTCACGGGCCCAGGCTCAGATAGGACCCGTGGCTCCATGACCAGAGGCGAGAGGCGGCGCGCGGGAAGGCAGCGTGGCGGGCACTCCGAGTCACAGTCCCACGCGCGCCGCCATCATCAACCTATTCGGTAATTCCCATCACACTGAGGCACCACGCATTCTCATACGCCAGCTCATCCCACTGCTTGTAGCGGCCGGAAACACCGCCATGCCCAGAGGGGTCGACCTCCACCTTGACAATGGCATCGGCTCCGACCTCCGGTTCCTGCAGCCGTGCGATCCATTTCATCGGCTCCACGTAGAGTACGCGGGTGTCGTTGAGCGAGGTCGTCGCGAAGATCTTCGGCATGGCGTCAGTGCCGAACTTGTGCGCCCGCTCGTCGGCGGTCATCACGTTTTCGTAGGGAGAATATGACTTCATGTAGCGGTAGACGGCGTCGTCGTGCAGAGGATCTCCCCACTCGTCCCATTCGGTCACGGTCAGCGGCAGAGAGGGATCGAGGATGGAGGTGAGAGCATCCACGAAGGGAACGTCGGCCTCCACTCCCGCGAAGGCGTCCGGAGCCATGTTGATGACGGCACCCATGAGCAGTCCGCCGGCGGAACCTCCGTTGGCGACCGTGCGCGAAACATCGGCCCAACCGCTCCGCTCGAGCCACCGCGTCACCTCAACGAAGTCAGTGAAGCTATTGCGTTTGTTGAGTTCCTTGCCCTCCTCATACCACTCGCGGCCCATTTCTCCGCCGCCGCGGATGTGAGCGACGGCGTAGAGGACGCCTCGATCCAACATGCTGAGTCGTCCCACCGAAAAGCCAGGGTCCGAGGAGATCTCATAGGCACCGTACCCCGTGATGAACATCGGCAGGGGTTCGTTTGGCTTCTCGCCTTCGGCGTCGAAAGCCACACGGTCCTTGCGCCAGACCAGAGAGACGGGGATGTGAGTACCATCCGAAGCAGTGACCCAGAGACGGCGTTCGGCGTAGTCGTCTTCGTCAAAGCCACCCAGAACGGTCGCACGTTTGAGCAGGACGTCCTCGCCGGTTGCGGGATCCAATTCGTGCAACTGGGTCGGTTGAGTGTAAGAGCCAAAGGCGTAGCGCAGACGCGGGGCCTCATAGGACGGGTTCCCCGTGGAACCGATGGAAAAGAGTTTGTCGTCCGGCTCGGATCCGCCGAGCCCGTGACCGGGATTCACCTGGGTGAAATCCCACCGCTTTCCCTCCAGGAAGTCGGTGGCGGCCTGTTTCTTCGTCATCACCGCAAGGTGCGGCAGACCGTCGCGGCGGTAACTCAACGCCACGTAGTCGCGGTACATCTCGATGCCGTCAATACGCAATCCAAGGCGCACCTGAGGGTCGTCCTCGGGAGTGCTGCCCTTGGCGATGCACACCCCCTCCTCCAACGAATAGGGAGCCTCGTGCTTGCGCAGATCGAGGATGTCGACCTCGAAATTGGGATCGTTGACGTTATGGATGAGCAGTGCGATCGGAATGTCCGCACCGTTCTCCCCCGCGCCTTCGAAAAGTGCGAAACTCACGTCATATTCCACGCCATCCTGACGGGGAATAATCGGCTGAAATTCTCCCGTCGGATCCTCGACTGGAAGCTGCAGCACCTCGGACGTCGTCTTGGAGGACGTGGAGATCACGAAGTGCTTCTCATCGAAGCTCATGCCCACGCCGACCCAGAAACGCTCGTCATCCTCACGCCACGCTTCGGTGTCCTCACTCGCAGGACTGCCGACCCTGTGACGCCACACCGAATAGGGACGCCAGGCGTCGTCGACCTTGGTGTAGAAAACCCAGCGGCCATCGGGACTGAGGCATGCTCCGCCACCTACCTGCTCAATCACCTCATCGAAGTCGTGACCGGGCTCCACGCCCCACCGCGATTCGGAACCGATGACCCGCACGCGCAGGTCATAGCGTTCGTCACCATGGGTGTCGGTTCCATACAGCATGAGCGAACCGTCCTTGCTGAGGTCCATGGCGCCCACACGGAAGAAATCGTGACCCTCGGCCTCGCGGTTCGCGTCGAAGAACACCTGCTCGCCCGGCAGTGACCCCGGTGCGCTCATCGCCTCGACGGTGGGAGGATTCCAGTCGTCCACGTCCGTCACGGGAACCCTGCACTGCAGCCCGTACTGTTTGCCCTCAACCGTGCGGCCGAAGTACCAGTATCCGTCCATGCGTGTGGGCACCGACATGTCAGTTTCCTGGATGCGGCTCTTGAGCTCGTCGAAAAGCGTTTTCCTCAGGCCGTCCAACGGCTTCATGCGCTTTTCCGTGTACGCATTCTCTGCGGCAATGAACTGCTGTGTTTCGGTGCTGTCCTTGTCGCGCAGCCACTCATAGTTATCGACAAAAGTGTCACCGTGGAGGGTGCGCTCATGTGGCTTTTTGAGCGCGAAAGGATATTCGTAATTCATGAAACTCGATTTCGTAACGTCGGTCTGTATGTCTGTATGTCTGTATGTTTATTTCAGTTTGAGGCGGCGCAAATACGGCACCATCGTCTTCATTAGATTCTGCCCCGTCCGTCCGTAGAAAACAGGAACATTCACTTCAGGCATAGGCGGCGTTGGAGAGACGCCCTTCACCAGCATCGATTCCTTGGGCTCGAGTTGGCGAATCCCGATGGCGATGACACGACCCGGGTATTTTTTCACCACTTCCGCGTAGGTCTGGGGATCGCGCTGCCCGTCGTCACCGATGAGGATGAAACTCATGTCGGGGAAGTCCGCCATCAACTGATCGCAGAACTCAAGTTTGTGCTGCACGCCGCTGGGGATGAAGGTCTTCGGCCGCGGGTCAAAATCGCGCAGGAGCATGGGCCCCTCCGGAAAACCGTGGGCGCGGATGAAGTGGAGCAGGGCGACCTCGATGTTCCATGGCGAGGTGGAAAGGTAGAAGAAGGGTGCACTGGTGAATTCACGATGCAGCGCCGTGTAAAAAGATGCCATGCCGGGTACGGCCTCGCGGTGCCGCGGGCTGCGGAACAGCATGTTGACCGCCGCCGACAGCACACGCGGTACGTCCGTCACGATGATCGTGTCGTCCAGATCAGAGATGACGCCCACCTTTGCATTCCTGGGAATGGTGAAGAGCGGGGCGTGCACGGCGTCACGTCCACGCACACGGTACGAGACGTTATGGACGCCTTCGGCGTTCTCCCCCTGCGCCACCAGATCGAGGTAGCCGTGGGAGTCGGAGATAGCGAAGTCGGCGGCTGCGTCCCTCGTGGGGTCGTAGGGATCGTAGAGCTCGGAGTTTCCAACCTGGACCGTTCGCAGCGGGGTGTCGTCAATACGGATCTTGACACGTGTTTTCGGCGCAGGGACCATGAAGACGGAGCGAATCCCGCGCGTCAACGTTCCTGCGAAACGGGAGACGGGCGCATACACCGTGCGGCAGATGAGCCGGGAGTAGGCGTCGGTTCCATAGCCCACGTAGGGTTCCACACGTGGGTACCATCCCATCGCGCTGGTGATTTTCTTTGACAGAGTCGCCCAGCCGTTGAAAAGAACCGTCACGAGCTGGCGTCCGCACCGTACGAGAAGCGGTTGTGACTCCAGCCGTTCGCTGGTGGAAGCGGTGTCCACCGGTGTTCTGGTATGTTCTGCCTTGATGGTGTGGCGGCGGCCCGGGACTCCCAAGTGGTCGTGGCCTGCGGCGGAGGATTTCTCAGCCGCGCGGCCGTGCCTGTGGTGCCTGTTGAGGTTATTGCTCACTCGAAATCACTACTGCTTCGTGACCTTGAGGTACTCCTCGGCATCCAACAATTCAGGTTCGTCATCATCCGGGGTGACTTTGAGAATCCAGCCTTCACCGTACGGATCGTTATTGACGATGCTCGGGTCTTGAGCCACGTCGTTGTTGACATAGGCAACCGTTCCGGAGACAGGGCTGATGAGGGGTTCCACCGCTTTGGAGGACTCCAGTTCCGCAATCTCGTCACCGGCCTCGACGCGTGTGCCCTGCTTCGGCAGATCGACAAAAACGAGATCGCCCAGCTCCTCGGCCGCATAGGCGGTAATTCCCAGCACCAGAGGATCGACTGAGGAGTCGACCCAGACGTGATCTTCGGAGTAATTCAGATAATCGGGAACATCAAAATTGGGTGCTCCGACGGTTTCAGAATCTTTTGTGGTCATAGATACAGAGTACCCAGCAATGCGGTTGGCTCCAAGCGGACACGATTTCTCCAGCCGTCTCCACCCGTCAGTCTGAGTGAGAAGAGCTGCCGCGCACCGCGGAGGTGGGTGTGTTTCCAGTCACCACAACCTTCGTCCCGATGGGTGCGAAGTTGTAGACCCATTCGGCATCCGAGATGCTCATATTGATGCAGCCGTGCGATTTCGGAATTCCCAGCGCAATGCCTGTAGGGTTCCATGGGGCACCATGGAACGCCTCGCCGCCGTTGTAGTACGACACCCACTTGACGTTCGGAGTCACGTAGCCCGGACCAGTCATGGTCTGGCTGGTGGTTTTGTGCCACACGTAGAAAGTGCCGGTGTCGGACTGGCGTTCGGAAGTCGCCACGCCACTCGACATGAGGAAGGACTTCACCTTGGTGGTGCCACGGTAGGCGGTCACCGTCTGTTTTGAGAGGTTCACCTGCAGCCACGGGTCGCCGTTCTCCACGTCGAAGTTATGAGGCACCTGTGTGTCTTTCGTCGAGTATTTCACCACTTTGGTGGACACCGTGGCGGACACGTCGGTGTTGTTCTGCAACGCTTGAGTGACTTTCTGCACAGCATCGGAGGTGTTGACGACCTCCACGCCGTTGACTCCCGTCACCTTGACCAGTAGTTTCGTGCCCGCGGGGGTGACAAGATTCTCCTGATCCACCTTTTTCTGCTTGAGCTCTGTGGGCAACGTCTTCTTCAAATAGGACGCGATGGCTTCCGTGTCGTAGGAAACAGTGAGTGTTCCCGTGTCTGAATCTGCCTTGACATCGGTCCATTCGCCGATCTTCGCGGCAGGAACCGTGAATTTCTTCGCGCTGCCATTGCTGATGACAAGAGTGCGCGAAAGACGTGCGTTCGCCTCCGCCGCTGCGGTCTGTGCAGTGGCATAGGAGATGGAGGACTTCTTCTCCGTCACTTCCACCGATACCTTGGCAGAAGCCGCCGGCTGAGCGTATGAAGTGGAGATTGCCTTTTTCACGGCATCCGTTGCGATGCCTTCGCCACTCTTGCCTTCGGAGGCAAGAAAAGTGTTTGCTTCGGCGTCGTAGGTGACAGAGGGATTGACGATCTGAGAATCCGAGTCCACGAGTGAACTGGTGAGATACTCCTGGAGCACAGAGTCGTCCATGCTTGCCACGAGAGCGACCTGCGCCTTGTCGAAGGGGTTGATGCGGGTGAAGGGATTCGTTCCTTTTGCGTTCAGCAGCTTGTCAACCGTGGCCTTCACCTTCGGGGTGACACCCAGGTCCTCGTAGCTCGCGGTCACCGATTTTCCTTCGTCAGTGCTCACCACGAAACTAGTGTCAGAAACCTTGCTTTCCACCAGTTGAGCCAGTTCATCGGAGGTTTTACCCGTCACTGATTCGCCGGCGAAGCTCACGCCCACGCCAGCTCGGTTCATGAAGTAGAAATGGCCCATGCAGAAAGCCGCGACGCCGAGAACGACGACGGCACCCAGAAGGCTTGCAAGAACAACGTACAGAGCCTTGTGAGACTTCCGTGCGGGCGCCACTGGCGGCAGCGGAACGGCACTGGATGGCGGCGGCGGATTCAGCGCCGGCAGCACCTCGGTATCGGCGTTCGCCGACTCACTCACTTGCATAAACCCATTCCTTCACTCGCTGTGCTCCCCGTTCCACGCACCGCAGCATGCACTGCAGGAGGGAAACAGTTGCCAGTATACGAGTCGAAGATGAAAAGACGTTAGAGATTCTGTATGAACTTCGCTACTCGATGAACAGCCTCGGTGATGATGTTCGGATTCGTGGCGAGATTCACCCGCACGTAGTTGCCGCAGGCCGCACCACCAAAGGTCGCTCCGTCGTTGAAGGCGACACGCGCCTTCTCCAGCAACGCCTCAGAT
The DNA here is from genome assembly GCA_022650895.1 of Bifidobacteriaceae bacterium. Lineage (GTDB taxonomy): Bacteria > Actinomycetota > Actinomycetes > Actinomycetales > Bifidobacteriaceae > JALCQC01. Next base: position 22,677 of record JALCQC010000022.1, read on the forward strand.
GCCTTGCCATCCCATTGCGTCCCTGCGAAGTAGGCACCCAGGTCAACGAAGGCGAGGTAGGTTCCGCGTCCCAGCACGACGTCCGCCTTCGGAAGCTCGTCCGCAACCTGTTTTCTGAAGAGCTGCTCATTCTCGGCAAGGCCGGCGACCATGCGGTCGAGCCACTCATCGCCACGCTCGAACGCAGCCGCATGAACGTTGCTGGCGACATGGGCTCCGGTGTGCACGTCCTCCTGAGTCAGCGCACTCACCGTCTCCTGTGCTTCCTCATCGGCACCCGGAATGAGCAGCGCGGCCTTGAATCCGGGAAGGGAGAAGCCCTTGGACGCCGAAACCGACACTATCGCGGAGGAAGCGGCGGGAAGCGAAAGGATCGGAACGAAGCTGCGGGAGTCGGCAGTATCGATGACGATCGGCGAATGGATCTCGTCCACCACCAGACGCACGTGGTATTGCTTGCACAGGTCGACGATGCGGTTCAGCTCGTCCGCATCGAAAACCGTGCCCGTGGGGTTGTGGGGTGAACACAGCACAAAGACGGTGTTATAGCCGGATTCCGGCCTCTGCTCAGGAGCGTGGCGCTCAAGGCGGGCGAACGCGGATTCCAAATTCTCGAAATCTGTGTGATGCTCAGCGTTCAACGGAGATTTCACGAGTGTGTAGTTCTGCGGCAGCCGGTGAAGGAAGGGCGGATAGATCGGAGTCTGTACCACGACATTGCCTTCGTAGAGGGCCTTCTCGTCGGCGTCATTCGCACTATCGTCAACTGCGACAGTGGCAGAGCGAAGCGGGCGCTCGCCCAACGTCTTCACAATGACGGCGCGAATTCCAGAAATCACGTCCACGGTAGTACGGCCATGCTTGACGTCGATGTCGGCATTCCAGCGGCGCTTGGCGAAGCCACGATAGGCTTCGAGGTAACGCCGGCCGTCCTCGGCAGAATCGTAACCGGTGTCCCCCAAGTCAATCAGGCGATCGATCTCTTCTCTGACCGACGCCACCAGCGGCACATCCATCTCCGCAACCCACAGGGGCAAAACGTCAGGAGCATAGAAGCGCCACTTCTCGGAAGTGCGCCGACGCAGCTGCTCCAGTGAATACGTCGAAAAGATATTTCCCGATGCGGACTCCACTGCTGTTTCCCCTGCCATGTCTGCTCCTCACTCACACCGCGTATGGATCGTGAACGACTATTGTTTCGCATTCTCTCACGAGGGTATAGAAAATGCCTCGGGAGGACACTTCTCAGCCCAAATCCTGACCGAACCACTCTTGAATCTGGTAGCGGGCAACCGCCGCCTTGGTAGGCAGCTCGAACTCTTCGTCCGCGAGCGCACGCATGAATTCCTCGCGGCTCATCCACTGGGCGCGTTCCACTTCCACGCCGTCGACGTGGATGTCGGTGGTGAGCGCACGGGCCTTGAACGCCACCATGAGGGAGCGCTGGAAGGGCCAGGGCTGCGACCCCATGTAGGTGACGTCGCCGAGCTGGATGCCGACCTCTTCCATGGTTTCGCGGCGGACGGCATGTTCGAGGCTTTCTCCGGCCTCCACGAATCCCGCGGAGACGGACAGCAGCTTTGGATGCTTCCACGCGTAGTTATGTTGCAGAAGGAGACGGTCATCACGGTCCACCACGGAGGTGATGACGGCGGGTTCAATGCGTGGAAACAGAATGGCGGCATGGTCCGGATTGGTGCATCGCTGCGCCCAGCCGGCGTTGGTGGGTTCCACCGCGGCACCGCACTGCGGGCAGTATCGTTGGGACGCCTGCCATCCAGCGACGGTGACGCCACTCGTGGCAAGACCCGCTTCCAAGGCGGAGGTACGTGGGGCAAAATCGCGCAGGTCGACCCAATCGAAGCGGGAGCGCACTTGCGAGAGGAGAGAATCGGGCGGTAAGTCGGCCGTCGACTTCACCGGCACCGACAGCGCCAGATACGGGACGGAGTCCCGCGTTCCCAGAAAGATGACGCAGAGGTTTGCCTTCTTCCGGGCCGTCACGATGAAATCACGCAGATACGATGCAGGCAACAGGGCCGCCCTCAGTTTGACGGACTGCCTTTTTGCAATCTCACCCTGCCCGCGCGGAACCGCCACATCGCCACCGCACACCAACAGAATCTCGGTGCGGGGATTGGCCAGCAGCTCATCGATGAGGCCGGGGTCATCACGCCGAGCAACCTGATAGTCCACCACCGCCTGCGACAGCGGCAAAAAGGGCAGAACCTGGGTGAGAGCCAGCGGAGAGAACGAATAATTGCTCATGCCTCGACCCTACCGCAGAGGGTTCCGTCGAGAAACGCCTCCGTTGTCAGCGTGACACCTTCCGCATCAGCCGAACGATGGCCTCGGCAACAGCCTGAGGCCTCTCTACAGCTGTGAAGTGGCCAGCGTCAGGAACCTCCACGAAGAAAGCGGAGGGCACGGATTCACAATACGGCCGCATCTTTGCCGGTGGAGATGAAGGATCCCTCTCACCGCTCAACAGCAAGGTCGGCGCGGTGATCTGGGCTAGCACCTCCGTCTGCTCCGGCCTTCCCGCCGCCATGCGCTGCCGCCACGCGATGCCTTGGGGAGTCTGTTCCCGAATCCAGCGGGTGAAAAGCCGGATGAAACCAGCCGACTTCTTGATCTCCGAATCCCCAGGCTCAGGCTGTGCAAAATGCATGACTGTCTCGGAGCCCGCACCATTCAGAGCCTCCTCGGCGATGCGGAGCCTGTGTGCCCGCGATGCCGGCGTATCGGCGTCCGGTTTGGTATCGCAGAGGCCGATCCCCGCGACGGAATCCGGAAATTGCCGTTGAATCGACAGAACTGCGTAGCCGCCCATCGACAATCCGATCCAGATTGCCTTCTCGTATCCCCGCGAGCGCAACGCCTTCACGAAGGCCGCCGCCATGAGGTCAAGCGCCTGGGTGTAGGCGCCGTCCGCCGCGACTTCCCCCGTGTCCGCCGCACTGGGAACGGCCGTTGTTCCAGCTCCCGGCATCTCGAATGAGTAGAGCGGAACGGACGCGAGGCCATCCTCAGTCGTCATGGTAGACACCTGTTCCGCGGCTGCGTTCCACATGCGGTGGTCGACGGGGAACCCATGAATGAAGACCACGGGAATGCGGCCAGTGCCCGAACGGTATTTGGTGACACCTATCTCCATCAACGAGCCCCCGCCCACGTGAGGGCGTCACGCAGGATCCTCCCATGACCGTCCGGGAAACTGGCGAAGAAAGCCTCGTCCATTTTCTCGGGAGCTGTCCATTCGAGGTCCAGAGCGTCATCCTGGGGATGGCAGTCACCTGCAATGGGAACGACGTAGCACAGAGCAATAGCGTGCTGGCGCGGATCGTAGAATTCGCTCAATCCGTGTGTGGGGAAGAATTCGGCCACTTTGAAGGGCTGCGTAGTCGTAGGGATCAGTGGCAGCGCCATGTCCCCTAGGTCCTTGGCGATGTTGCGGGCGATGGCCTCACGCAGAGTCTCATGCAGGAGCACACGCCCCGTCACCAAAGTACGGATAAATGCGGAGGTGGGCAGCACACGCACCAGCGTGGCCACCGAGGTCACGCGGCCGAAGTCGTCGACACGCACCGGCACCAGCTCTATGTAGGGTATGGGTACCTGACTGCGGATGGCATCGATCTGCGCCGCCGGAATCCACCCCGGCGGATTGCCGTTGTGGGAACCGTGGATGAAGTCGTCCGGCGTGAGGTTGTCAAAAGGGCCACCGTGTCCGGTGCCTTCGAAATCGTCGGGATCTGGAATCTCGTCATTCAAAACTGCCATGCTTTTATTATCCGATACACACGCTCTCATGGAAAGCGGGTTTCCTCCGGGCTGTATTCACGGGCCATGTTCAATGCGCACCTTACCTAGCAATTGCCCGGCACATACTGCATCCGGCGGTTCGTCCGACATATACCGTCCGTGTTCCCTAGTTTTCCCTTCCTTCCACTTTCCATGCCACATATCTTCACAGGGATTCCGCTGTGCACGAAGAAACCTTGTTCTCGTCACGAGCGTGAGGACAATGAGACGAAACAGACCACGAAGGAGGTCTTCATGGCAACTCATGAAGTCACATCGCAAACGTTCAATGACACAGTCTCTGGGAACGACACCGTTCTCATCGATTTCTGGGCAACTTGGTGCGGGCCGTGCAAGGCTTTCGGCCCGGTGTATGAGAAGGCCTCTGAAAAGTATCCCGACATGTACTTCGGCAAGATCGACGTCGACCAGAATCAGGAGATCGCCTCTGCAGCAGGCATCCAAGCCATTCCGACGCTCATGATCGCCAAGGGCGGCAAGATCGTCTACAAGCAGGCGGGCGCATTGCGCGGCTCCGATCTGGAGAACCTCATCCAGCAGGTGCGCAACCTCGACATGTCAAAGGTTGAGGAAGACTCAACCCCGGCAAAGTAGTTCCAACCAAGTAATTCAGAGTGATGCTGCGGTCGCATTCGATACCGCAGCGTCACCATCAATAAACCATCATCACAACTTTGGAATGCGACGCGTTGCGAAAGACAGTGGAATAACGCAACAGAAACAATGCACCACAGCAACGCGTCGCACCGAGTGCTCCTGTGACATTTCCCATCAATTTCCTCTATGGAGCACAATTTTCCTTATTTTTTCAACCCGTGTCCTTCCCGCAACGATGGGATTTGCGGGGACATTCCAATGACCACTCAATGAACCAGCGCTTGATTTGAAGCGTATTCCTGCTCTATTCTTGTACGAAATGTGTGGAATCCAGTGTCCCACGTGAAACAAGTCCTTCACAAAAACACTGAGGATTATTGGTTCGACTAAGGAAGAAATGGCTGAACACCGCAGAAAACGATCCTTTACGCTGAAACATCTCTCACGCAAACAGATCGTGATCGCAGCCTCTTCGTTTGTCGCAGCAACGATGCTGATCGGCAGCGGGGTCGCCAGCGCCCAAATGTACCGCTCGAATGACAAGACCGTCACCGAGCAGGTGACCTCATACTCCGCAACCGACAAAGATGACGCCGATTACTTCACCGCAGCATCACGTGACCAGGTCCGTACTGCCAAAACAGATTTGAAGAACGGCCGCGGCGGCGCAGATTCCACCACCTCCTATATCAAGGTGGTCATCAACGGAAAGTCCGAACTCGTCTTCGGTTCCAACTTCACCACCGTCAAATCCGTCCTCGATCAGGGCAACATCACTCTTGAAACCACCGACTCCGTCTCTCCCTCGCTGACTACCAAAGTCACGGAATCCACGGTGATCACCATCAACCGCGCCGACACCACCGTCGAGACGGTCACTTCCAAGATCGCCTTCAACACGATCAGGAAAGAAGACAGCAGCCTCGCTAAGGGAACCACCAAGGTACAGACCCAAGGCGTCGAAGGCCAGATGGAATCCACCAACCTCGTTCAGGTCGTCAACGGCAAGACCATCTCTACCAACACTCTGGCGTCATGGGTGAAGAAAGCCCCTGTCAACAAGGTGATTCTGGTGGGAACCAAGGTCGCAACGTCTTCGTCCTCCTCGTCGTCCTCGAAGTCTTCGTCTTCCTCGAAATCGTCCAGTGGCTCCTCCAGCTACGGGACCACCACGCCTGTCGGAACAGCCCAATCAATCGCCCACAAGAAGGTCCTTGCCAAGGGCTGGAGCGAGTCAGAATTCACCTGCCTCGTCAAGCTGTGGCAGAAGGAATCCGGCTGGAGAACCACCGCACACAACGCCTCGTCGGGCGCACACGGAATTCCTCAGGCACTTCCCGGTTCCAAGATGGGAACAGGCTGGCAGTCAGATGCCAATGTCCAGATCACGTGGGGCATCGGTTACATCGCAAGTCGCTACAGCACGCCGTGTGGAGCATGGGCGCATTCGCAATCCGTCGGATGGTATTAAACCGCCGGTTCTCCAAGTGAGAACACCTCGGAAACCTGTATGAACGAAGAGGGTCGCAGCTTTTGCTGCGACCCTCTTCGCATTGCACACCCCCGAAGTCGATCCGAAATAACCGGATGCTACCATGCGAAACGTCCTCGGAATCCCGGGGAAGAGAGCGTGTTCGTTTCAGAGATTACGAAGGGTAGAAGATGGAAAAATTCTTCAAGCTCAAGGAAAACGGAACGACTGCATCCACTGAGGTTATCGCCGGTCTAACAACATTCTTCGCGATGTCCTATGTGATTGCCGTCAATCCTACGATTCTTTCGGGAACCGGAATGCCTTGGGGAGCAGTGTTCCTCGCCACCATCATCGCGGCCGTCATCGGCACGCTGATCATGGGTCTTTTCGCAAATGTTCCTTACGCACAGGCTCCGGGAATGGGCCTGAATGCTTTCTTCACCTTCACAGTGGTCAAGGGCCTCGGTTTCTCGTGGCAAGAGACACTGTCCATGGTGTTCATTTGCGGTATTCTCAACATCATCATCACGGCTACCAAGCTGCGTAAAACCATCATCCGCGCCATCCCGCCGATTCTGCAGAACGCCATCAGTGGCGGCATCGGCATCTTCGTCGCCTACGTGGGTCTCCTCGATGTCGGCATCGTGAAATTCACTCCGGACGACACCGCAGCAGCGGGTGGCACTCCCGGACTCGCGACCTTCAACACCGGAACCCTCGGCCTGTTCCTCATCGGACTGGTCCTCGTTCTCGGCCTTCTCGTCTTCAAATTCAAGGGCAAGGGTGGCATCATCAACCGCGCCGCGTTCCTCATCGCCATCGTCGTGACCGCCGTCATCGGCATCCCGATGGGTGTCACCACCATGGCGTCGTCCACCGGTCTCGGCGAGGCCTTCAGCCAGCTGCCGACCACCTTCCTGGCGATCTTCTCCCCCCAAGGCTTCCCGGCGCTGTTCTCTGACGCGTCCAAGCTGCCGATCGTGCTCGTCACGATTCTGGCCTTCTCCCTCTCCGACATCTTCGACACCATCGGAACCTTCGTGGGAACCGGACGCCGCGCAGGCATCTTCTCCACCGAGGATGAGGCCGCCCTCGAAAACGGCTCAGGCTTCAGCTCCAAGATGGACAAGGCCCTGTTCGCGGACGCAACCGCAACCTCTATCGGTTCGCTGATCGGTACTTCCAACACCACCACCTACGTTGAGTCGGCAGCAGGTATCGCCGCTGGCGGACGAACCGGCCTCACCTCCGTGGTTGTGGCGGCGTGCTTCGCAATCTCGACGTTCTTCGCTCCACTCTTCAGCGCCATCCCCTCTGCGGCAACCGCTCCGGTTCTCGTCGTCGTCGGCTGCATGATGATCAGCTCGTTCGCCGACATCCACTGGAACGACATCACAGAGGCGATTCCTGCCTTCTTCGCGGCAGTGTTCATGGGCTTCGCGTATTCCATCTCCTACGGAATCGCAGCAGGCTTCATCACCTACTGCCTCGTCAAGACCTTCAAGAAGGAAGCCAAGGACGTCCACCCCATCATTTGGATTGTGGCTGCGCTCTTCATTCTTGATTTCGCGCTGCAGGCATTCGTCTAAAGTGACGGCGAATATCCCTAAGCTGTAAAAAACGACAAAAAATGAGGTGACCGCGTTAATCGCGGCCACCTCATTTCGCCTCTTTATTCCCACACATCATCACGTGCGGTGTGTGAGCTTACTGCGGATTAGACGTCACGGAGAGCTTCCTTCGCATCGTTCTTCTTCTCCACCGATTCCTTCTCGGCTTCGGCCTTGTGAACGTTGGCTTCAGCCTTGGTCTCATCCATCTTGTCGCTGATGGCTTCCTTGGCGTCGCGTGCCTTCTCTGAAATCTTCTCACCCGTGTTCTTCGCCAGATCCTTGGCGTCATCAAGAATTCCCATATTTCCTCCTTCGATCGAACGTCTACTGTCGGTAATGTGTTGAGTTCGAATACCGCCACGGTTGCTGCCCTCAGTGGCAGTCGTTAAGCGGTACTGTTTATTTATCAACACATTGCTTTAATGGTATCGGAAATCAACGAATCTGTGCCCGATGTTTAGCTAGGAAAATCCTGTGAATTTCCCTTCCGCCATAACCTCTGTCTCGGAGGCAAGTGATTCCGCGGAAGTTCTCCGCATGATGCCATCTGTAAGACGCCGAGCACGGAAAAAGTAGCACGCTCATATGTTTCCTCTCAGCTGATAACAGCCGAAAGAGGGTCTTCCCTCCGAGTAGACTTGTCGCGTTGGCAAATTCCCGAACCTAGTGATTTCAAGAAAGTGAAGCATTTCAAGCGTGGCCAAACAAGTGACGAGTTCGTCCAGAGTTATCCAAGCACTCAGAAATCACGCCACTTTAACCAGTGAAGAAGCTTACAGAAACGGGAAACTGAGCAAACCCGCTCTCCTCTCTCTCGGAATTCTTACTTTTATTACCTTCGTCGGCAACTTCACGCAGCTGCAACTTACCAGCGCGCTTCCCACCATCGTTCAGGAATTCAACATCGATCTGACCACCGGACAGTGGCTCACC
>JALCQC010000023.1 GCA_022650895.1 Bifidobacteriaceae bacterium
GACGCTGTATGACTGGGCAGAGGCGAGCACCTATGCAACGCCCTTTGTCGCGGATCCACAAAATCGTTCCTCCGTGGTGGTCACGATTGACATTGATGGGAGCCTCGATGCCTCCGACATCGTTGCCGGCCTGCGCGAAAATGGAATCGTCGACACCTTCGCCTATCGCAAGCTTCACCGTAATCAGCTACGGATCGGAGTGTTCCCCTCCGTGGAGCCGGAGGATGTCCGCGCGCTGACCGCCTGCATCGACGAGACCGTACGTCAGCTGCGCGCATGAATATCTTCACCAATATTTCGGAGGACGTTACGTTCGGGAGCCCTGGAAAGGAATAGACTGAGCTCATGACGCTGCAACCGATTTTTGACCCGGAGGTCCGCAAACCAGGACCGAAGCCTGCGAATGTGGATCTGAAAAAAACTTTTATCATCGGCACGATTATTTGGGCTGTCGCCTTGGCGGTGATTGCGGTTCTGCTCTTCGTTTTCAACATGCAGGTAGTGATACTGCCGTTCCTCACCTGCATTTTGGGAGTCGTCATTGGCGTATGCCTCCTGATATGGGAGAAGTGGTACCGCCCCGAGTACAGAAAGCTCGCTGCCGGAAACTGACGCCGCACCCCTTTGAGGAGACTACAGCTCATAATAGGAAGGCCACCGCTTATGCGCGGTGGCCTTCCTATATTTCTGGGGCACTGTTCCGGCCCTACTCTGTTTTTGACTTACCTTGTTCCTAAACCATCCTGTCTGGACTTGCGTGATCACGTATGTCTGCGCGATCACGCAAGTATCGTGATCACACAGGCGTCATACCCTCGCACGCGTCTGTGGCCAAGCGGGATTTCTACTCAGCCAAAGCGTCCGGTGATATAGCTTTCCGTTTCGGGTTCGCTGGGATTGGAGAAGATCTTGGTGGTGTCATCCATCTCCACTAGATGACCCGGCTTTCCTACGCCCTGTATGTTGAAGAACGCCGTGACGTCGGAGACTCGGGCAGCCTGCTGCATGTTGTGCGTCACAATGACGATGGTGTACTGCTCTTTGAGCTGTGAAATCAAATCCTCCACCGCGAGCGTGGAGATGGGGTCGAGTGCCGAGCAGGGCTCATCCATGAGGAGCACCTGAGGGTGGACCGCTACGGCACGTGCGATGCACAGGCGTTGCTGCTGACCGCCAGAGAGGCCCGCTCCCGGCGCGTCGAGACGGTTCGATACCTCTTTCCACAGATTCGCACCCTTGAGAGCCCACTCAACAATGTCGTCGGCCTCCGAGGCACTGACCTTCTGATTGTTGAGTCGCACGCCCGCCAAGACATTCTCGCGAATGGACATAGTGGGGAACGGGTTGGGGCGCTGGAAAACCATGCCGATGTCACGCCGAACGCTCACCGGATCCACGTTCTTTGCGTAGAGATCCTGTCCTTCGAGAAGAATTTTTCCTTCAACGTACGCGCCCGGAGTGACCTCGTGCATGCGGTTGATGGAACGCAGGAAGGTGGACTTTCCGCAGCCGGACGGCCCAATGAACGCCGTCACGGAGTTGGCGGCAATCTTCATGGAAACATCTTCGACTGCCTTGAAGGAGCCATAAAACACATTCACATGCTCCACATCGATGCGCTGTCCCATTACTCATTCCCTTCCGCTTGCTTCTTCACTGATTTCGCTGATTTCATGGCATGTACCGCTTCTATACCGCCTAAGAGTTTCACCGACGTCCTCGATGTCGTTTTCACGTTACTTCCCCAGTCTCTTTGACGAGATCCGTGTGATGAGTCTGCCGATGACGGTAAGAATCAGCACCAGAATGATGAGAACCAGCGCCGCACTCCACGCCCGTTCCATGCGGATCTGCGGGTTGCATGGAGGGTTCATGGCGAGACTCGCGGTGGAACACTGCGCAAGGCCCTGCGAATACTCGTCATACACGTAGACCGGCAGCGTCATCATTCGGCCAGAGAACAGGTTGACGTTCGTCCCCGTCAGCACGCCGGCGGCAATGAGAAGAGGAGCCGTCTCGCCAATGACACGGGCGATGGCCAATATCACACCCGAGACGATGCCTGGCAGCGCCGTGGGCAGCACAATGCGCCAGATGGTGCGTGCCTTGGTGACGCCCAACCCGTAGGAGGCCTCGCGCAAATCGTCAGGAACGATCATCAGCATCTCTTCACACGTGCGAATGACCGTCGGCAGCATCAGAATCGACAGCGCGATGGAGCCGACGAAACCGTTCACCGTTCCGGGACCGAAGAGAATCGAGAAGACGGAGTAGGCGAAGAGTCCGGCGACGATGGAGGGGATGCCACTCATGACGTCGACCAGGAAGCTGACCACGGCATGCGGCTTTGTCCCCTGCGCATATTCCACCAGCCACACCGACGTCATAATGCCGATGGGGATGGAGATGAGCATGGCGCCGCCCGTGATTTCCAACGTTCCGATCATCGCATGGAGAATGCCTCCATACGGATACAGGCCGCCGATGACGCCCTTCATGTTATGGGTGAGGAAATACCAGTTGAACTGGGCTAGTCCGCCTGACACAACGGTGAAGAGGACCGAGACCAACGGAATGACCGCAACCAGAAGGCTCAGGTAGATGAGGACGCGCATGACAACGTCGAGACGATGACGGTTGCGTGCAGAGGAGCGGGTGACGGAACTCACTGCATTCGCGTCGAGGGAGGCTTCCTGACTCTCCTGTTCCCGTTCAGTCTCCGTTGTCGACACCTGCGCCGAGTTTCCCTGAAGAGCCCGCTTTTCCTTCAATCGGGCGAAGAAACCTTTTTGCCCCGGCTTTCTCGCGGCTATTTTACGAGCTGCAAAGTTCACGAGGAAGGTGATGACGAACAGCACCAAACCCGTTGCGATGAGAACTGAAACCCCCATGTCGTCCGCCTCGGGGAACTGGGCGGCGATGTTGGCGGCGATGGTCTGGTTCTGAGACGCCTTGAAAAGATTGAGGGAGAAGCTTCGTCCCGGGGAAAGGATCATGAGAACGGCCATGGTTTCACCCAAGGCACGCCCCAGACCGAGCATCGCCGCCGACACCACACCGGACTTCGCGAAAGGCAGGACGGCCAGTCGGATCATTTCCCAGCGGGTGGCCCCCAAACCGAGGGCGGCCTCCTGCAGCAGAACCGGCGTCTGTTTGAAGAGATCACGCGATACTGACGTGATGATCGGGATGACCATGACCGCCAAAACGATTGCCACGGTTCCGACGGTACGTGGAGGATTCGAGGCGGGGCCGGAGAACAGTGGAATCCAGCCGAGGGCCTTCGAGACGGCATCGGCGGCACCGAACACGCTCGGAACCAGGACAAGACCGCCCCACAGGCCATAGATGACGCTGGGGATGGCGGCGAGAAGATCAACAATGGAACTCACGAAATTCGCAAACCGCTTGGAACAATAGAACGCAATGAAGAGGGCAATGCCGATGGAAATCGGGACGGCCAGCAGCAATGCCAGGACAGCCGTAAGAACGGTTCCGAATATCAAGGGTGAGACAAAGCCCCAGAAGCTGTCGGTCTCGCCGCCCGTGAAGGAGGCGATGGTGGACTTCACCGTCTCTGAGTCTCCGAAGAAGGTCGGCATGCCACGGATCAGCAGAAATACCGCCACGGCGGCGAGGAGCGCCAGAATGAAGAATCCGCAGAACTTCGCCACTGCACCAAAAACAATATTTGCCGTGCGGGCACGCTTGTGCGCAGCCTCAAGTTGGCGATCCGCCGCAACAGTCATTGCAGGCGGAGACGAAAGATGCGACGAACTCATTTTCCTGCCTCCATCAATCGTTGGGCGGTTGCGGTGATGCGGTCGGTGAGTTCACTCGGTAGCACCGCCGATCCCGCATTCGAGGCCGCTAGTTTCTGCCCCTGCTCGCTCACTTGGAATTCCACCCATGACCCTACGAATCGCGAATCGCGTTTGTCTTCGTACGCTGGGCACACAATCGAATAGCTGATTTGGGTGATGGGATAGATGGAATCCGAATCCATGGAGTAATCCAGATCAAGGGTGAGGTCCTCGCCATCTCCGATGCTCTCCAGAGCCTTCGCCACGAAAGCAGCGGCTTTCTCGGAATCCGGAGCGACTCCCTTGCGAGCGCCTTCCTTGGTGTCGGAGGCCATGCTGACCGCGACCGTCCCCAGGCTTCCGCTCTGTGCCGCATCGGCATAGCCAATGGTTCCTTCGGCCTGTCCCAACGCCGTGATGACGCCGGCGGTTCCCTTTGCCCCCTGCCCCACGTTGTTCGGCCACGTCTCCTGCGGCTCATACGTCCACTCACTGGGTGCGGCCTGGTGCAGGTACTGCTGGAACGAATTCGTGGTGCCGGATTTATCGGAACGCCAGACCGGCGTGATAGCCACATCCGGTAGCTTGTCGGCAATGGTGGGGTTCAGTTCCTTGATGCGGGAATCGTTCCAGCGAGTAATCGTACCGTTGAAAATCTTCGCAATGACATCCGCCGTCATGACGAGGTGCTCATCATTGAGTCCCTCAAGGTTGTAGGCGACGGCGAGGGGCGATATATACACGGGAAGATCGATGGCTTCCCCGCCGTTGCACACCGAACGCGACGCTTTTTTCTGCGAACTCGTCAGTGGCTTGTCGGAGCCCGCCCACAGTGTGGCGCCTTGGAGAAAGCTATTCACGCCAGCACCCGAACCGGAAGGGTCATATGCAATGTCCACTGACGGTTGGTAGACGTTATATCCTGCGATCCACGCCTCTACCGCGGCCTTCTGCGCCGAGGAGCCGGCACCGGCAAACTGTCCGGAAAGAGGCAACGCCTCCTGCCCTATGTCTGCGGCGATAGCGGGATCCGACGTCATGTTGAGTGGAACATTGTCACCGCACGCGGAAGCGAGAAGCACCAAAATGGTTGCAGAGAATGCGGAAAGAGCACGACGAGTCTTAAGCCCGGGAAGCGATCGCATACTTCTGATTGTACGGAATATCTTCGCCAAAACCCTTATTCCCGTTGTGTTCCTCACGAATCGCGCAATTTCAGGGCATCCACGGTCACTTCTTTGCAGCTGGCAGCGAAAGGCTGAAGGTGCTGCCCTGTCCCGGAGCGCTCCACACCGTGACCGAACCGTGGTGCGTCAAAGCGACGTGCTTGACGATGGCGAGACCGAGACCCGTGCCCTCGGACGTTCGTACCTCTTGGTTGGAGCCACGCCAGAAGCGTTCGAAAATGTGCGGCTGGTCCTCCTTGGGGATACCCGTTCCGTGATCCACTACGCGGATGACGACGCCCTCACCCTCCTTGGCAGCGGAAGCCGAGATTCCAATCGTCGACCCGCGGGGCGAATAGTCCATGGCGTTCTCGATGAGTTTCGTCAGAGCGCCCTCCAGCTGATCGACCTGACCGTTGACACTCAGGCCAGCCGCAACGCTGCTGTGCAGGCGTTGACCGTTTTCCGTGGCTCTCACGGTGAGACGTGCCACGACACGCTCCACCAAAGGCTTGACCTCCAGACGGTTGGCGTCACTCGCCGTAATCGGTTCCTGCGCCTTGAGCAGGAGAAGAAGATCCGAGACCAGACGATTCAGCGAACCCGAGTAATACCGCACCTGCTCGGCGTATTTCGTCAGGCTGTCCTGATCCAAGCACTCTGACTCCAGCTCGTCGCCCAACTTCTCCAGCGCCTTGGTTGGCTTCAACAGCTGCTCGGTGACATTGCCCACAAAGGCATCTCGGATGCGGGTGAAGCGCCGTTGTTCGCTGACATCCTCAATGAGCACGACGGCCTTCGCCGTGTCCAGCAGCGCCACGGTGAGTTTCAGCCAATTGCGCCGACTGACCGTTCCCAATGACGGGTCGTCTTCGCTGAGACGCACTTGCTCGGGCGCGATAGCCTCATCCACGTACTTCACCGGCGTGTGCGTCACGATGTCAAGCTTCTGTGTGGGTTGACCGCTGAAAACCTTGTTCAGAGCCTCGGAAACACGTGAATCCGCAATCGACTCATTAGCCACAATCCCCCAGCCGAAGGCCGCCGGACTGGAACGCAACACCTCGCCCTGTACCGAGACGATGACCGAATCGAGCGGCATGGCCGACAACAGAGTGGCGGCCTGAGGAGGAAGCTCCTCGTCATCGTCGTCACCGTTGTCACCACGGACGCCACGATGCCACCTTGCCAACCTCTGACTAACCCGAGAACGCAGGCTCTCGGAATCGGCGTCAGAGTCATCGACGGAGCGTCGCGCTCGCTGCCGAAGCGCTGGTGTGAGAGAAGACAGGGCCTTCACGAGCCAGTACACGATGGTGGCAAGCGCTGCCACGGCTATAAGCGCAAAGATTGCGATGACGACGATGGAGACAGGATCCATACAGCCATTGTCTCATTGCCGCCTCTGTTTCGAATACACACGTCTTTCGTGTCGGCAACCCCGCCGAAGCCAAAGTGCCGATAGACTTGGAGGCAGAAGGCTCCAGCAGAAAGGGACAAACATGCGCGTGCTCTTCAATGAAGAACTCAAGCAGGTGGCGGACGATCTCGAGAAAATGGTCACCTTGGTGCAGACGGCCATCGGTACTGCAGGCAAGGCGCTTCTTGACTCGGATATCGAGGCGGCACAATCGGTGATTGACGGCGATGTCGCCATCGACGATCTCGAAGTGAGCATCGTTGACCAGTGCGTACAGCTTTTGGCCAAGCAGAACCCCGTGGCAACCGATCTACGCGTCATCGTTTCGACGTTACGGCTTGCCTCCACCTTTGAGCGCATGGGAGACCTCGCACGCCATATCGCCGAAGCGGCCCGCCGCTCCTACCCTGATTCGGGAGTCCCCGCACAGGCGCGAGACATCTTCGTGAAGATGCAGAAGCAGGTGGAGCACATCGCCGCCGAAGTAATGGAAATGCTCGCAAATCGCGACACCAAGACCGCCGAGGAGATCATCGAGGGTGATGATGTCCTTGACAAGCTGCACCACATGACTTTCTCCGTGGCAACCGACGATTCCTGGAAGGGAACGACACAGGACACCATCAACTTGGTTTTGTTGGGTCGTTACTACGAACGGTTCGGCGACCACGCGGTCTCCGCGGCCCGCCGTGTGATCTATATCGTTTCCGGTTTCGATCCGAACATGGTTCCCGAACACTCCGGCGAAGACCCCGACTAGACGCCCCGCCCAAATTCGCTGCCCTGTCCTGCACGTCACCGACGGGACGTCCACAGCGAAAGAACCCACTGACAATAGCGTCGGCGGGTTCTTTTTTGATGGCTACCACAGGATTCTCCGCCAGTACGTGTCACCGTTGACGGCACATTCTCCGACTATGCAAAAAGACCGCTTCCGCGATATACGGAAACGGTCTTTCTCTCAAACTTCTTAATGCAAGGCTCCTGTCACAGGGCTTCCCGGCCACACATCTGCAGCACAAAGAAGTAACCCGGGAATGAGCGTGGCAGCACCCTCACATGAAACTGTTTGAAATCACTTGCCCTGGTTCGCAACAGCCTTGGCGCCGGCTTCGGCAGCTTCGGGGTCAAGATATTCGCCGCGTGGCGTGATGGGCTTGAAGTTCTCGTCAAGTTCATACAGAAGCGGGATGCCCGTAGGAATGTTGACCTTCGAGATCTCTTCCTCGCTCAAGCCGTCCAGCATCTTGACGATGGCGCGCAGCGAGTTGCCGTGAGCTGCGATCAGAACGGTCTTACCGGACTTGAGTTCGGGAATGATGTCCGACTTCCAGTAGGGCTCAACGCGCTTCACAACGTTGGCAAGCGCCTCTGCCTCAGGAACGGGATCGCCCGCATAGCGAGGATCGTTGTTCTGCGAGTACTTGTCGTTGGGATCGATGTCTGGCGGCGGGGTGCCATAGGAACGGCGCCAAATCATGAACTGCTCGTCGCCGTACTCTTCGCGGATCTCGGTCTTGTTCTTGCCTTGCAGCGCACCATAGTGACGCTCGTTGAGGCGCCAGGAGCGCTTGACGGGGATCCACAGGCGATCGGCCGCATCCAGAGCGTAGTTCGCGGTGTTGATGGCGCGACGCAGCAGAGAAGTGAAGACGATGTCAGGGAGAATGTTCTTCTCCTTGAGGAGCTCACCACCGTGCTTCGCCTCCTCGACACCCTTGTCAGTGAGCGGGACATCGACCCAGCCAGTGAATTGATTTGTTTTATTCCATGCGCTCTGGCCGTGCCGGAGCAGAATCAATTTATAAGTCATGGATTTAAGTCTACGAGAAAAGCCCGACGAAAATGAACACTATTGCATTCAGCAAACAAGCAAATGATGCCAAGGGCAGGGCGCGTCGGAATTGTTTGAATTTCGCGAACTGCCATGAACGCAGAGACGAGAAACCCGTTGCAAACCAGAAAATCAAGAAAGCTATCAGAAAACTGTTACCCGCGCCGCCATTCAGAACGGTCCCCAGACCCACAATGGCAGTTGCGATGAGTCCCACCAAAGAAACGGCGAAAAACAGGCCCGTACTTCTCTGCCACCCGAGTTTCACCTCCATGGTGCGTTTACCGGACAAGGCATCCGTCTCGATGTCACGCAGATTGTTAACCATCATCACGCACACCGCAAAACACCCCTGCGAGACTCCGCCGAGAATTCCCATACCGGTGACCACGCCCAGCAGGGCAAATTGGGTTCCGAGAACCACTGCGATTCCAAAGAAGAGGAAAACGCCGATCTCTCCCCCGCCTGCGTAACCGTAGGGATGCTTGCCGCCCGTATAAAACCATGCCGCCAGCACGCAGAGGATTCCCAGCGCAATGAGCCAGTAGCGACCCGTCATAATGACCGCCACCAGACCGGCGACACACGCTATTCCTGCTGAAATTCCGGCAGCGGCGAGAATGGCGCGCGGTGAAACCCCCGACGCGGCAAGGCGGGCGGGACCGGAAACCGTTTCAACGGAAGAAGGAAGGGAAGCAGAACCTGAAGCCGCATCCGTCGTCGCGACACGCTCCGCTGCCCGGCGAGAGTCAGTCCCACGAATGCCATCCGAGTAGTCGTTGGCGAAGTTCACTGCAATCTGGAGAAAACCTGCGACAAGGGCACACAACACGGCAACGACAGTGAAGGACACGGGTTCGATTCTCACGTCGGAATCCGTGGCGGCATAGACCGCCGAAAAGGTCCCGACGAGAACCCCTGAGATGCCGACCAGAAGTGTTTTGGGGCGAGACCCCAGTACCCACTGTCGTAACGTCAGCATTCTGCTTCCGATCCTTTCTCGCTTTCTCACCAACAAACGCGGCTGCGTGGCTTTCATCACCACGCAGCCGAATAAGCCATACACCTGAACAAGCCACCTCAGCCGTCTGAGTGATCTCAGCGGCCTGGCCTGTGACCTTACTGCAGTGGCTTCACCAGTGGGAAGGTGATGGTTTCACGCACTGTTGTGCCAGTAAGCGCGATGAGAAGACGATCGATGCCCATGCCCATACCACCGGCGGGCGGCATGCCGACACCCAGCGCCTCAATGAAGTCTTCATCGATGCCCATTGCCTCGTCATCACCGGCCATGGCCTGACGTGCCTGCTGGACAAGACGCTGACGCTGCACCACAGGATCGTTGAGCTCAGAATAGGCGGTTGCCAACTCGAAGCCGCGGACGTACAGATCCCACTTCTCCACCACACCCGGAACGCTGCGGTGCGACTTGGTGAGAGGCGATGTTTCCACGGGGAAATCGCGGACGAAGGTGGGAGCCCACAGCGTGCGTGGATCCTCGGTGTAGAAGTGCTCCCACAGGTGCTCCACCAGCTTGCCGTGATTCTCCGCGGCCTCCTCCTCCAGACCGAGCTTGTCGGCGATGGCGCGCAGGTGCTCCACTGAGGTTTCCGGCGTGATCTCCTCACCCAGCGACTCGGAGAGTGAGCCGTACATGGTGATCTGCTTCCATTCGCCGCCGAAATCGTATTCCTCGCCACTGGCGAGGGTGACGGTCGTCGAGCCGAAAGTGTCCCTAGCCGCCCGCTGCACGAGGTCCTTGGTCAAGGCCGCCATGGTGTCATACGTTCCGTATGCCTCATAGGCTTCAACCATGGTGAATTCGGGCGCATGCGTTGCGTCCACGCCCTCGTTGCGGAAGTCACGGTTGATCTCGAAGACACGGTCCACACCACCCACCAGCATCCTCTTGAGGAACAGTTCGGGGGCGATGCGCAGGAAGAGATCGATGTCGAAAGCGTTCATATGCGTGACGAAGGGACGGGCCGCGGCACCACCGTGCACGGTCTGCAGCATAGGGGTCTCGGCTTCCATGTAGCCACGCTCGTCGAAGTTGCGACGCAGCGACGCCACCGCCTTGGCACGATTGCGCACCATATTGCGCGCATTCTCATCAGCGATCATGGCGAGATACGGCTTACGTGTGCGCTGTTCCTCGCTCAATTCCTTGTGCAGGGCCGGCAGCGGGCGCAAGGCCTTGGCGGCGATCTGCCATTCCGTGGCAAAGACCGAGAGCTCCCCCGTCTTGGAGGAAATGACGCGGCCACGAACGAAGAGATGGTCTCCAAGATCCACCAGGCGTTTGAAGGCCTTGATGGAGTCCGGGCCTACCTCACGCTTGGAAATCATTCCCTGGATCGTGGTGCCGTCGCCTGCCGAAAGCTGAACGAAACAGAGGCCACCGGTGTTGCGCAGGAACATGACGCGACCGGCGATGCCGACCACATCCGTGGTTTCCTGTCCCTTTTCCAGTTTGCCGTCATACTGTGCGCGAACCTGTTCGATGGTGGTGGTGACGTCAAAATGCACCGGATAGGGGGAAACGCCGTTCTTGAGCATTTCCGCGCGCTTCGCCACACGCACCAAAACCTGTTCAGGGTGGGATTCGGACTCAAATTCCTTGCTGGTCTGTGCAACCGTGTCCTCAATGCTTTCCCCGGCGTTGATGTGGCGCGCAACGGCCTCATCCTGCCTCATGAGAAGTTCGGCACGCTCGACGGTGCTCAACTCCTGCTTTTCGTCGTTTTCGATGGTCTCTTCAGTCATGAAACACTAGTGTACGCAAGCCTTGATACAGAGTTCGTCATCCTTCTGCGCCGGATAATCCTTCCCTTTTCCGCCACGTGTCCGGAACACGCGTTTGAGCATATTTTCATTCTGGTGTAACCTTGTTTTGTTTTGCGCAGTAACAATCCTGCGTGAAATGGTATCGGGCTGTAGCGCAGCTTGGTAGCGCGCCTCGTTCGGGACGAGGAGGCCGCGGGTTCAAATCCCGCCAGCCCGACCAGTAAAAATAGTTTGAAACCCTTGCAGCTTGCAAGGGTTTTTGCATATTCAGGCAGCCCTCTTTGCGGGAGAATTCCCCGAAAATCGCGCACCCACATCCATACTTCACTCAGAGTCATCCTTCGCAAAAAAATTCCACTTTCGCGTTCGGCGTTTACCCCTTCCGCTGTTCATACATACGCATAGATTGAGAGTCAGAATCATCCGACCTAACACAACGAAGTGGAGTTGGCATGGACCATCGAGTACTCATCACCGGCGCAACCAGCGGAATCGGCGAACAGCTGGCACACGTTTTCGCACGTCACCATCGCCGACTTGTCCTCGTTGCCAGAGATCCGGAAAAACTGAAGAAAACCGCAATGGAGATCATCACCCGACTGCACATGCGGGTCGATACCATGGCGGTGGATCTCTCGCAACCCGATGCGGCGGAGAAAGTGAAGGCTTTCTGCGACAAGAACGGCTACGTCATCGACACCTTGGTGAACAACGCCGGTTTTGGTAGCTTCGGCACTTTCCATACCTCACAGCTGAGCAACGAGACAAAAATGGTGGAACTCAATTCCGCCACCGTCATGAAGCTGTGCAGGCTCTTCCTACCGAAAATGCTCGAGGAACGTCACGGGCAGATCCTCAATCTCTCGTCGATAGCCGCCTTCCAAGCGGGCCCGTACATGGCCACCTACACAGCGACGAAGACGTTCATCTTGTCTTTCAGCGAGTCCCTGGCAGCCGAACTCCATGGAACCGGTGTGACGGTGACCGCACTGTGCCCCGGTCCTACGGATTCTCATTTCGCCTCAGCCGCTGGCATCTACAACAATGGAGCTTTCTCGGTTCTTCCCCATTCCAGCACGCAGCAGGTCGCGGAGTATGCCTACCGAAAAATGATGCGCGGAAAGGTCATCGCCATCCCCGGTCTCCTTTATCAGTTCCTTGCGGTCGTGGACAAGGTGACACCACGCGTTATCTCACGCCGTATCGTCGCTGCACTGCAGAGGAGCGAGAAAAACCGATGATCTCTCACAAAGCCTTTGACACGTCAGCATTCCTCGCTCACCTCGACCATCTCTTCGACACGAAGCAAGCCGTCACCCAGGCGGAGCCCTATATGCTCGAATGCCTGCACGAGGTGCGCGAGTCAGCGGATCACGGTGCGGAGCTCACCATTCTTAACGAACTCATGGGATTCTACAGATCCCAAAGCATGTACGAAAAAGGAGCCGCCTCCACGCAGGAGGCGTTGCACCTCGTCACACAGATGGGAATCGAGGGGACGGAAGCTGCGACAACGACGCTGATCAACGCCGCCACACTGTACCGAGCGGCGGGTGATTCCGATACAGCACTCAGTCTCTACCAGGAAGCGCTTGACCAGAGCACACGGACCCTTGCTCCTACCGACCGCAAATTGGCGGCGTTACACAACAACCTTTCCATCGTCTACTCGGACATGAACAATTACCGTCAGGCACAGAAGGAGCTGGAAAAGGCGCTCACCATCTTGACAGATTCCTCAGAAGACCCCAGTACCGACATCGACATCGGATCCACACATGCCAACCTCGCTCTGGTGTGCTACCGCAACCATCAGCCCGAAATAGCGAGCGCACACGTCCGCGCCGCCATGAAGATCTTCGCCTCGGGAAAGCACCAAGACGCCTCCCACTTCTCTTCCGCTCTCGCCGCAGCGGGCGAATCCTTTTTCCGCATGGGCAAATACACAGAGTCCATCGAGGCCTATCAGCGAGCTCTCGACCTCATCGCACGTTCCTACGGAACTGAGAACGACTACTATTCCATCACCTCCGCAAACCTCGCCGCAGTGAAGGAGGCCGCCGCGCAGGTGCCCGAGCGCGAAGAAGCACAGGACAGAGAACAGGAACAAACGCACAACCCCGATGGCGCCGACGGTTTCGAAAAGGTCACCGTCCATGCCGTGTCCCCCGACATTTCTGGTCTTGAACTCAGCCGTCGTTTCTGGGAGGAGTGCGGAAAGCCCCTGCTTGAGGAAAAGTATCCACAACTGCGTCCCCGCATCGCGGCAGGACTGGTCGGACATGGTTCCGAAGTCTATGGATTCGACGATGTCTTCAGCCGCGACCACGACTTCGCGCCCCGCTTCTGTCTGTGGCTCACCGCCGACGACTACGCACATTTCGGCGAGCAGCTGCAGCACGACTATGACGCACTGCCGGACACCTTCCTCGGATTCCAAAGAAAAATAAAGAAAACCCCGCGATCACAAGGAACTCAACGGCGGGACGGCGTCTTCTCCATACCTGAATTCTACGAATCAGTCACCGGTCTTCCCTCTGCCCCCGGAGACGGAGACACCGAGGCCGTTCAATGGCTGACGATCGACGAAGCCACCTTGTCCGCCGCCACCAACGGAAGGATCTTCGCCGACCCCCTGGGCGCCTTCAGCCGCGAGCGCCGCCTCTTCAAAGCCATGCCCGACGACGTCCGCCTCAGCCTCATTTCACGACGTTTGGGAATGATGTCCCAAGCAGGCCAATACAATTTTCCGCGAATGGTGGCACGTCATCAGAGCGAAGGCGCCTGGAGATCGCTCAACGAGTTCATCCACGCCACCGCTTCGCTGGTTTTTCTTCTCAACACCCCGTCGGCGGCCGGTTACCTTCCCTATTACAAATGGGAAATGACGGCGCTGAAAAAACTCAGTCATCGCATGGGTGCGAAACTGTCTGGCATATCTCCCCTCCTGACACGCATCATGGAGAATTCATCGGCCTGTTTCACGAAGGAACAGGACAGCGCTCGGCCACGAATCGGCGACTACGAGGCACCGCACTCACGTACCGCAGACACCGTGATGGATACCATATCGACGGTCTGCGCACAGGTGAGAGACGAGCTGGTGGCGGAGGGGCTGACGACCAGCGTCGAATCATTCCTTGAGTGGCAACGACCCTACGTTGAGGAATCAATTCAGAACCCACAGCTGCGTAGTCTGTGAGGACATCGGAAGCAAACATCAAAAATCAGGAATAGAAACCGGAAGACACCAACCGTCCGACCATCAGAAAGAGAAAGGCAGAAAGATGGAAGAGAACGCAGGACCAGAGGCATCACAGAGAAATCACGACGACATCCGTCCACTGGTGGAGGAGGTCGTCGCCGCGGAATGGGACCAGTTCCAAGAGGTCAACAATGAAGGTGGCAGGGCGAACTGCCAGGGAAACTGGCCGACCTTCTTCCAGATGCGCGCCAGTCAGTTTCTCACGTGGACTCGCCCGGTGCTCGAATCATACAAAGAGGATCTTGCTCACGCCCTGACCGTCGGGCGCAACCTCCTCACCGAAAAATACGGCCTCATGATGGAGAGCACGGATCCTCAGTACTTCGCCGAAAACCTCGCTGCCTACATGCCCAAGCTAAGCCCCGAACGGACCGCGCAGCAGGAACGCATCATCGCGCTTCAAGTGACATGGGCAGCCGACTTCCGAAACCGCTTCCCCAAACTCGGCAACGCCATGCGGGTGCTGAGAACCTCCGAGGATACGCGGGACACTACGTCCTTCGAAACCTATCTACGCGCGGAGATGAGCACCTACTCACAGAAAACGCTCGGTCTCTATGAGGAACTCGTTCGCCAATACCGCGACCGGGGTGAGAACATCACGGAAAAGACGCTGCTCAACACAGTTCGGCTTGGTGGCTTCTCTTCTTTGAAGGAGGCGGAGGCCGCTCAGTAGCATCGATTCCAGTGCTGGCCGCCGGACATGGCTGGGTCAGATGTGCAGCTATACAGCTATACGATTTCTCAGAACTTTCGTTTCGGAAGGGCCTCTTCGGCGGTTTCAGGGGTGAAAACCTGGGACGACACCGTCGTGGATTTCGCCACCTTCTCTCCGTTGAGAACTTTCTGAACGAGGGACGCCGTTTTCTCACCGAAAAGCGGGTTGTATTCGACAACGTACGAAAGCTGACCCCCCACTAGCGCCTTCAACGCCTGCTTCGTTCCTCCGATCGACACGATTTTTACCGTATCCTCGAGCCCCTCGTCCTTGATCTCCTGTGAGGCACCGATCGCCATCTCATCGTTTTCGGCGACGATGAAGGAAATGTCGTTGTCCTTGAACTTCTCCATCAGCTCCTTCGTCTGGGTGGCGGCAGTCTCCGTGCTCCAATCGCCCTCTGCCGAATCGACGATGGCAATGGTGTCGTTGAGGGAATCCTCGATGGCGGCGGTTCTCTCCTGAACGGACGAAGCGGTGGTGGGTCCTTCCAACAAGAAGCCTTTCGCCCCGTCTGGGAAGGTGTCGTTGAGATACTTGGCCACCTGCTGGCCGGCCCACGTATTGGAGGGACCGATCTTGGCGGTATAGAGGGTGGGATCATCACCCTCGATGCCACGTTCCACAAGGAAAACCGGTATGTCGGCGGCCTTTGCGGACTGAAGCACCGTCGTCCATCCCTCGGCTTGAGCCGGGGTGAGGAGGATGGCATCCACCTTGTCGCGGATCAGTTTCTTCACGGCCGCCACCTGCTTGTCGTGATCGGCATACGGCAGGTAGACCATGTCCATGCCCGCCTCTTTGAACGCCGTCTGCACATCGTTCTCATGGGCGGTGCGCCAAGCAGTTTCCGGCCCTATGGCAACGTAACCGACAATCGGAAGATCTTCTTTGGGAGCACTGACGCCCGTGGAATCGTCGTCAACCTGCCCACATGCACTGAGCCCGCATACGAGCCCCAGTGCGACAAGGAAAGCCGCGATGGTGGCGAACAGTTTTTTCATGACGTGCTCCTTAACCGCCTTACGCGGCAGCTGACATGCATTCAGAGCCGATTATATAAGGAAGATGGCTCCGAACACAGCAGCACCACACTCGACGCGAGCCGTCGTGAATGCGTCAACGAAATCTTCCACACCTCCTTGCACTCATCACTCTCCAATCCCAACGACGATCTCACCGCATGCTCATACTCTTGCGAAAGGCATACGGAAGGACAGCCCTTGGAATTGCTGAGAATCTCGATGTCGCTCCAGCGAAAGGCGTCAAGGTCGAAGGGGAAGTCTGTTTCCCCCAAGGCCTCCGTCCACGCTTTGACCACGCCTTCCTTTCCCGCCCAGCAGACAGCGAGGTGACGAGCGAGGTCATCACCTTTCTGCGCTACCTTGCGTCTGGCTTGGCGCACCTCGCGGGAGGAGAAAAGCCGCATGAACTGCGATCCGGATTCCTCCAGCTGGCGGGCGGTGTCGGCAATGTCCGTCAGATCATGGCCGACACCGAGAATCCGGGTCATTTCTGCTGATCTTTCCCAAGCGATGAGTCGAACAATCCCGTCGAGCTCAGACGCGCCTGCGGATCCAGCAGCATGGCGATTTCGACCGAGTGAGGGTCGACGCCCCGGCGTGCGGAGCCCTTCTGTTCGAAGCGGCGATTTTCAATCGGCTCAAACAGAGGATCCAGGCCCATCATGCCGCGCTCCCTCCTGCGAGCGCCGCGCTGAAGATGCTCGTTTGCCTGTTCCCTCCACTGCGCAAGAACCTGCTCGCCGTACGTGTGGGCCACGGAGGCCTCGAAGGCACCCGGATGCACCAGCGCCACAAAGCCCGACACATGACCGAATCCCAGTGAGGTCGCGAGACCGGCTTTCAGCGTGTGCACAGCTCCAAGGTGAAGGGGCTGGCGTAGCCACACCAAATAATCGTCGGCGCGCAGAGCCGGGTCGACGCAATCGAGCGCGGCGTTGGCGGGAATGACTCCGCTTGCGAACATCTGCGTCAGACCATTGAGCTGGAAGACGCAGGCTCCGCCCTTCGCATGTCCCGTGAGAGACTTCTGAGACACCACGTAGAGCGGATTGCCGGGCCGGCGTCCAATAGCCGCCGCCACCACATTATGCAGTTCGGCCTCGTTCGGATCGTTGGCGTTGGTGGAGGTGTCATGCTTCGACACCACCGCGATGTCATCGGGGGAAACACCCAGAGCCGCCAGATTCCGCACCAGCTGCGAATCCTTCCCTCCGCGGGCGGCCGCCACAGCTCCCAACCCCGGAGCCGGAATGGAGGTGTGGGCACCATCGGCGAATGACTGCACATATCCCACGACACCCGCGACGGGAAGACCCATCTTGAGGGCGATGTCACCGCGAGTCAGCAGAACCGTTCCTCCGCCCTGGGATTCGAGGAAGCCGCCGCGCCTGCGATCGTTCGCCCGGGAGAAGAAGCGGGGGTCAATTCCCTTGGCATACATCTTCCGTGAATCGGCGGTGGCGTTCATGGAGCCGAAGCCGTTGACGGATTCCACTCCGATGTCGTCGATGGCGCCCGTCACCACGAAATCGGCCTTGCCGAGCTTGATCTTGTCGTAGCCCTCCTCCAAGGAGATGGCGGCTGTGGCGCAGGCCGAGACGGGCTGAATCATGGAGCCGTATCCGCCGATATAGCTTTGCATCACGTGCGCCGCCACGACGTTCGGCAGAGCTTCCTGCAGGATGTCGGTCGGCACGTCCTTACCAAGGAAACGGTCGAGGTAGAGCTTGCGCATGGACGACATGCCACCGAAGCCGGTTCCCTGCGTGGAGGCGACCATCGAGGGATGGACGCTGCGCAGAATTTCCGCCGGGGTAAAGCCCGCAGAGAGGTAAGCGTCCACGGTCGTGACGATATTCCACAACGCGATGGGGTCCACCTCCCCCACCATGGAAGCAGGGATCCCCCACTTCTGAGGGTCGAAGCCGGCAGGGAACTGCCCTCCCACCGTGCGGCTCATGACGGCACGACGAGGCACTCTCGCCATGGCCCCCTTGGTGCGAGTGACGAGCCATTCATTCTGTTCGGCGTCGAATACCATGTGCGTGTGCTCGGGATCGGCCGCTATGTATTCGTCGGCGAGCGCCTGTGTAGGAACGCTGAAAGTCACATCGTTGTCGAGGAACACCGACGTGTCTTCCTCCGAGGCCTCCTCCCGATAGTCGGTTCCCATCCCCGTTTCGAAGGGACGGAGGCCACTGCGCGCAACGACCTCGTCCCCATAGCGCTGTGCGATCTCCTCTTCGGGAACCTTGGTGCCCTCGGTGTCATACCAACCAGGTTCAGGATTGTCCTGCCACGTCAGCAGTCCCATGTTCCAGGCCAGTTCGAGGATTCCCGCGGCACTGAGCTCCACCGATCCGTCGGAGGAAATGCCCAGTTCGGCATCCCAGCGGGTACGACCTGAGCCCCACGGGCCCATTTCGCCGATGGAAACAATGACTACCTGATCCTTGGGCTCAGCAGTGACGCCCTCCCACTCATCGAGATTCACCGAGGCCTGCTGTGCACTCTGCGGAGTCGGAAGCGCCTTGATGACGGCACCGGTCCGTGCGGCATCGAGAAGATTCTCCTGAGCCGAAATGTCTCCCTCCGTATGAGCGCCCTTCACACCGGTACCTGTTTCGCTCTTGGTGGCTTTGGCCCACAGCGCTTTCATATCGATGGGATCAGTGCCAAGACCACCGGTGAGATCCGCCGACAGCGGTCCCTCCGCAGCGGCCTTGCGCCGTGCTTCTTCGGATGCCAGTTGCACCAGCTGCTCGGACACTTCCTGGGCGGAATAGGTATGGATTCCTTCCGATTCCACGACGCGCACGAGAGGGTCGTTGCCCTTCATGAGCCCCGTGCCACGTACCCAACCAATGCGCGGGTGTGCAAGCGTCACACGGTCACTCCACAGTTTCTCGACCTTGGAACGATTCACCAGAGCGTCGAAGGACGCCTTAACCTCCCCATATGCTCCGTCCCCACCAAAGATGCCGCGGTTCGGGGAGCCGGGGAGCACCACATGAAGCCGGTGTGACACATCCGAATCCTTCCCGATGGCTGCAAAGCCGGTGATGGCGCGTTCCACACCCCAGAGCATGAGGCGAGCCTGCGACTCGAAGAGTTCTCCAGCTTCGTTCATGGTCCCGTGCACGGCGGGGGCGGCGAAGGGGAAGAAAAGATCCGGTTCGTACGAGGGCTTCACCACGGTGACCGAGGCACCCGCCGTTTCCTTCTGTTCCTCACCGACCCACTTCACCAGAGCATCGATGTCGCGGTAGCTGGAAAGATTCGCCGGCACCAACCAGAGCCGGGCAGTTCCAACGGCGTGGCGGCGGTAGAACCGCTTGGCCCACTGCACGGTCGCTGGAGAGAAGCTGTGGCTCGTCGCCACGACGGTTGCTCCCTGTTCAAGCAGTCGCGCCACCACCTGCGCCGCAATCGACGCTTCGCTCACACCGGTCACCACGGCAATGCGGCCGGCGAAATCAGAGACCACGCTCTCCTGCGCCTGGTGGGCAATGGTCTCAAAACGGGCGGCAGCCGTGGCCTGCCCCTCCTTTTCGCACCGCTGCGCGTACCAGCGAGCCTGACGTTCGACCTCCACACCAGTGGCCTCAAAACGAGTCCCCACGTTCTCTGGTAGTTCGGTCGAATCGGATTCGGCAGTCGCCACATAGATTCTGGCGAGATCCTCGCGTGCGCTCGCCCAACGGTCGTCAAAAAGAACGACCTTACGAGCGTCAAAGCGCGGCTCCACGAGTCGGGGCCAGTCCGCTCCTAACTCCGCGGTCACGGCCTCAACAACACGGGCGTCATCGCCTCCATCGACCCCATTACTCCCAGCACCCTCCGCACCCGTGGCGGAGACGTTCTGCTGAGTGGAGCCGAAACCGAGTTCCTTGAGCACAAAACGCGCAGAAGCAGCCAGAACGCCCTGCTCCCCCGAGATTTTCTCAGAGAACTCGTTGAGGGCTGCGGAGTCGACGACGGCACCGGCACCCGCTCCCGCACTCGTGGGCAAGGCCACCGAGATTCCGTGGGAGGCAGCGACCTCGGCGACGGCCGCGTCAATCAGCTGATCGGCTTTCGCGGATGTCGTGACGGCCTCCGTGGGAAGTGTGGCCAAGTCGCCGCCACGTGTGCTCACACCCTCGCGAGTGTCCAGCAGGAGAACGGCCGAAGTCCATGCCGCCCAGCCGTCACCGAGCTGCCACGTGCCCGTCACCCTCTCTTTGACTCGCGCAGCCTTGACACCGGCCACGCCGAACAATGCGGTGAACCGTTCGCGCACGGCGTCAGAAAGAACGGCGCCGAAGGCATGGTAGCCCGGAGCCGCCTTGACCACGATCTTGCTGAGCGCGGCAATGTCGGCTTCCGCGGCTCCCTCAACACTGGCGACACCCAATTCGGCACTGATATCCATCAGCAGCTGGTTGCGGCGGGAGGAGACTCCATGCGTCAACGTATCCGTGGTGTCGGCTTCACCGATCTGATTCAACCTGATCTTGGTGGAGTACGCGATGAGCGTCCGGATTCCGTCTGCCGCAGTGAAAGGAATGTCCGCAGGACGCTCGCCGGAACCCGTGGCAGGTGACGGTGCAGGCGTGGAGACAGCTGACGGCGCAGCCGTAGCAGCCTGTGACGATGACGGCGTCAATGGTGATGGCGCAGGAGAAGTGCCCTCCGTGGAAATGCGGGACACACTGGTCTCTGTAGTCGAGCCGGCCTTCGCAGATGAACCTGCTGCGGAATCCGGAGAAACGGCAGCTTGCTCCTCTTGCGACGAGCCGTGGTCCATAGCCAGCGAATCGGTATCGGTCATGAAGACCCGCGCCGCATCACGCCCCACGTTGTACACGGAAACCCTGCGTTCGGAGAAATCAGGAAGTTTCACCGTTTTCGAGGCCAAATTCGCCAGTGTCGGAGCATTTCCCACGCCGACCTCTATGCACTGCTCGATGCCCGCGCCACCATGAGAGGCGGACGAGAAAAGGAAGGCCTGAGTTTCGATCCACCGCACCGGGGAAGCGAACTGCCAGCTCAGCAGTTCGGTGAGCAGTATGCGGCCAAGCTTCTGCTCGTTCTGTGCCGCTTTCTCCCATGCGCCTGGCGTCTCAAGTAGTGTGGACAGCCGCTCGGAGGGGACCACCTCCAGAATTTTGCGGGCAAACTCCTTCGTCATCTCGAACGGCACCGCCACAAGGTTGGGAATGTAACGTCCCACGAGACGACCGTACTCGATGTGCGCGGGCAGCAGCTCGTCCAGCTTGTCCCGGAACTCGGGAACCCCCTTGCGCAGCACGGTGGAGTGGAACGGAACATCGATTCCCGGAACCAGCATGAACGGCGGCTTCCCTCCGAATTCACGGGCGCGCCGCTCCGAATCCTCACGGAGGAAGTTCAGACCGGCAATGGTGCCCGCAATCGCATACTGGGCTCCGGCAAGATTGTAATTGACGATCTCAAGGAATTCTCCGGACTCGCGCGACACCTGCTCCACATAGGAACGTACATCGGCGTCGCCGACGCCGAACTGATTCGGGCGCAGGGCCGCCATGCGGTAATTGGAACGCCCCTGTTCATCACGTTCGATGAGATGGTGCATCGTCGATCCACGGTGGAACACCAATTCCAGCTCGGTCTCCAGCGGAATAATCTGAGCATACGAGCTGAGTGCGTCATATTCTCCGAGGGAATGCCCCGCAAAATAAGCCGGCTCCACCAGAACACCCTCTTCACGTAAGCGTGCCGTTTGTGCGAAGGCGACAGTCGCGAGCGCAACCTGAGTGAACTGAGTGAGGTTGAGGAGACCCTCGGGATGCACATAGGTAACGCCATGAGCCGTTAGGGTCGTGGGGTTATCGCGCACGACCGCAAGGATGGAGAAGCCCAACTTCTCGCGCGTCAGTCTGTCGGCGCGCTCCCATGTCTCGCGCGCGGCAGGAGAGATGGCTCGCTCGTCAAGTACCATGCCTTGCTGCTGGATTCCCTGCCCCGGGTACACGTAGGCGGTCACCGGTGCCGCAGTGATGGCCGTTGCCTTCGAGACCACGATCTTGTTGATGCGGGCGCTGACTTCCAGAACAAGACCGCCGCCACGCACCTTTCCGATGCGCTCAATGGTGATCTCCACGTCGTCATCGAGTTGGACCATGCCGTACATGGCATACGACCACCCCACGATGGGGTAATGGACACCCTTGGAATCGGTGGCCTCGACGGCGTGCTGAGCGACGGCCGACAGCCACATTCCGTGAACCAGGGGAGCCTTCAGACCAGACACCGCAGCACCTCGATAGGAGGTGTGAATGGGGTTGAAGTCACCCGATGTACGTGCAAAGGCCGTCATGTCGTGAGGAGCGCGGACCGTGACTCGCCTCAGAACCTGGCGAGGCGTATCCTCATGCTCCTTCTTCACACCACCGAAGTCGGGTGCCGGAACGGGCATCTGGTCCGAGTAAGCGCGGCCGCGAATGGCGAAACGTTCCGTCTCGACGGCAAGGAGAACTCCCTGCGACGAACGGTGCTCAACATGGATGGTCACCACACGTCCGGAGGCCGATTCCTCATAGGGATCGGCCCAACTCGTGAGGTCGATTCGCTCGCCGGTGTGTTCCTGCAACTGCTGGAGGGGAACCTCGAGGCGGATGAGATGATCGAGGTGCACCGCGTTAAGAAGTCCCTCGATGATCGGGAAGTTCTCGTCAATGGTGACTGAACCGAGTGCCGCATAAATCGCAGGCCAAGCAGGCCCCACGAGCGCGTCGGCGACCATTCCTGCAGGCGCGAGCGATTCGGGCAGCGCGGCTCCCGTCACGGCCTCATGGTCCATCCCCAGATTCGCGCTCAGGGTATAGCTGGTGTGGGCCGTTCCGAAAGCGGTCTCCCCATCCTTGATGATGGTGGGCATCTGTGTGATTACGTCACCGGTGATGGCGGTGTTTCCCACTCCGGCAGTAGCCGCGAGCATGGCGAAAACATGTTCGGGAAGCCGGGTGCGATCCACGACCGGCACTCTTTCAGGACGTGTGGCATCGACTTTCAGCGGCACGACAATATCGCGCACCGCATGCTTCGAGAGTCCCGCCTCACCGGCCTTATCCCAATAGGTGTCAAGATGAAGATCGAGGTCGAAGAGCAGTTCGCCACTGTTCTCGCCACGTTGGACGATCTCGTACTGCTCACTGCCACGGCTGCTGCCGAAAGCGGGATTTTCAGTGAGATGACCCAACCAGGAGATGTGCGGGCTGTTGCGAATGAAGCTCTCCGCGTCCTCGCTCCACGCCAGTGCGGAGAACGCCGATTCCGCCGGTACCCCGGTGTCCGTGTCGGACCCATCACGGTTCGCACGGGCAATCGTGGCATCTACGAAACTGTCCAGTATCTCAGCGACAGGCTTGTCGATGGTGGTGATTCCCGCCACGGAAACGGGTCCGGGAATAATGCGCACCGAGTCTGCTCCATAGCGCGGATCCTCCGACTGCCACAGCTGATCCTGACCCCACCAACGCAGCAGGTCTCCGTCGATGACCGGGACGAAAGGCAGTGGCTTCGGATACTCACGCAGCAGCGTCGGGAACCATGCGGCATCCATCGGGGTGACCTTCATCTGCGCCGCCTGAGGATAGCGTTCCTCCAGCTGTGCGAGCGCCGCGGTCGGTTCGGAGACGTCTTCCGCAGAAGCGAACAGGGAGACGAACTCCCCTTTCTCCTGCGCACTCACTCGAGCTTCGATGCGGTGCAGCAGGTGAAGGAAACGGTCAACGTACGTCGGATCCGCCCACGGGTACGAAAGTTCGGCGAAACGGCGTGCCCACTCGAGATACGTCATCTCCTCGAGATCTCCGAAATACGGCTTCGACGTGGAGTCTAAAGCCGCGATGATCTCCTCCCTGCGGCTCACCAGTTCCTCCGGATGCTGCAGGGTATGTGCAATGAGTCTTCCTGCACGCGCCGAAGAATTCTCCAGCTCATAGATGTCCGCATGCAGATGGCTCAGCCCCGAGGCGACACCGCCCCTGGAACCGCCCGCCGGAACCCACTCATCACTCTGTGGAGCAAAGGGATCAGCCACTGCGGAACCATCATGGGCGTGCAGTGTAACGCCGGGAGCCTCCACCAACGCCTGCTTCACCTGGGGACTTGTCTGCGCCTCCTTCGCCGTCATGACTGCGGTCCCGACCAGGACACCGTCGACGGGCATGGGCCGCACACCATAGCGTTGCGACCATTCGCCGCAGATGTAGTCAGCCGCACGCTGCGGGGTTCCGATGCCACCGCCTGCAACCAGCACGATGTTGCGCTGCTGACGCACCTCCGCATAGGTGCTAATGAGAAGATCATCCAGCGATTCCCACGAATGGTGACCACCGGCCGTGCCGCCTTCGATTTCCATGATGACGGACACCGGCGCCACCTCACGTGCAATCGCCACCACCTGACGTATCTGATCGACCGTTCCCGGCTTGAACGCCACATAGGGGAAGCCTTCGCTCCGAAGCTCCGCGACCAGAGCCGTTGCCTCGTCGCGCTCGGGAATTCCGGCTGAGATGACGACGCCATCGATGGGAGCGCCCGAGGCTCGCCTCTTGGGCACAATGCGGGAGGATCCGAACTGCAGATTCCATAGATACCGGTCCATGAACATCGCATTGAATTCGACGGTGTTGCCTTCGTCCAGAAGCGACTCCAGCGCATCCACATGCCGATCGAAGACCTCTTCCGTCACCTGTCCGCCGCCGGCGAGTTCCGCCCAGTACCCGGCATTCGCAGCGGCCGCCACGATGGTGGGATCCACCGTGGTCGGTGTCATTCCAGCGAGCAGTATCGGCTTGCGTCCCGTCAAAGCGGTGAAAGCGGTCTCGACGCGTTTTCCGCCGGCGGTCTCCACCACCTTCGGTGCAAAGTCCCGCCAGTTCTGGGTGCGCCGGGGAACGACGTCATTCTGTGATCCCCACTTTTCACGAGCAGACACCGTGGTGGCGTCCACCACTCCCGCGCCACTGCCTTCCACGAGTGCAAGCGTCAGCTTCCCTGCCGTCTGGCCGGGTCCAAGATCCACGAACCACAGGTTTTCCGCTGATGTCTTCCGCAGAATGGATTCGACGCTATCCTGCCAATCCACGTCTCCCACCAGAACCTCATACGCCAGATCGGCCGCTCGATCGCCGTCAAGCGAGCACTCCAGAGCCCACTGCCGCACCATGTCGACTGCCGGCGTCAGCATCTGCGAGTGGAAGGGGATGCTGACCTCGAGATATTCCACGGTGGGATTGAACACGCGGCCACCGCGCACCTTCTTCTGACGCAGCTCCGCCTGATGACGGTGCTCCCGCTCCACCTGTTCGGCGAAGCGTTCCAGATCCTGAGGATGACCGGAGATCACGAAGTTGGTGCCGGCGTTGCGCACCCCGATGCCGATGGGGCCGCAGGGCTCACTGACACGGTTGATGAGCGTCTCGATCTGCGCCTTGGTGGCGTCTTTGATCGCCATCATGGGAGTGGCCTGCGTCGCGGACGGTCTCTGCCTCTGCTTCCACACACGAGTGCCCGCAAGACCGATGAGGCGCGCAATCGCGAGGAGCTGCACCAGTTTCTCCATGCAGCCGTCATCACCTTCCTCCGTATGCACCGAAGCGGATGCGGCGATGATGTCCACCGCCCTCTGAGCGAGCACTCCCTGAGAATGCCCCAGCACAGCTATGGGCGAGGCACCTGAGCCTCCCATTTCCAAACCCGCCGCCTGCGCGTCGAAGATGGCACCGATCTGCGCCAGCAGAATTCCCGGAACGCTGACAATTGCCGAGGAAGCGCGGCGTGGGTTGCGTCGAACGGCACGGTCACCCTGAATCGCCAAGTCTCGCTGCCCTCCCACATAAGCAAAGAGGTCAATGTCGCTTCCATTGGTCGCCAGAACCTCGGCCACCAGCGGAGAGACCAGTTTTTCTGACGCGATCGAAAGAGCTTTCAGACGCGACTCAAGGTCGGGATCGTCGCACAGCTGCGTCAACGCCTCTGCCCAGGGAGTGGACTGCCCCGAAAAGATCAGCGCATACTGCTGGTTCTGATCTGAGAGAGAAGCGAAGAAAGGTACTGAGGTTTTCATGTGTTTCCTTTTATTTCATTTATTCAAAATTGTTGATGACTCAGATTTAGGGCAGTGCCCCGTTACAAGGGTTGATTTCCGTGGTGCTTCGAAGCTCTGCGCCGCGGTTTCTTGGAATCGAGCAGATGCAGCGAATGCAGGATGACGTTGCGGGTGTCCTCGGGGTCGATCATGGCGTCCAACTCACCGATTTCCAGCGAGAGATTGGCGTTGAGAGTGGTGCGCTCGTACTCGCTCACCAACTGACTTCTCACCGCAGTCACGTCTTTTCCGGCTTCCTTCGCCTTTTGCAGATCCTTGCGGTGAATGATGTTGACGGCACCTTCCGCTCCCAGGACCGCAATTTGCGATGTGGGCCACGCGTAGTTGAAGTCCGCCCCGATGGATTTCGATCCCATCACGATGTAGGCGCCACCGAATGCCTTGCGCAAAATGATGGTGACCATGGGGACTTGGGCGTTGCCGTACGCGTAGATGACCTTCGCGCCTCTCCGGATGATCCCGGCATGTTCCTGTTCCGTTCCCGGCTTATACCCCGGAACATCCACCAGCGTGACGATGGGAACGTTGAAGGCATCACAGAGCCTCACGAATCGGGCGACCTTCTCCGAGGAGTCCACGTCAAGAATCCCCGCCATGTGATTGGGTTGGTTGGCGACGATTCCCACAGGCCTGCCGCCCATGCAGGCAAATCCCACGAGCGCCGACGGAGCAAAAAGCTCATGAACCTGAACGAATTCACCGTAATCGGTGAGGCAGCGAATGACGTCGAGCATATCGTAGGGAACGCGCTCGTTGTCGGGGACGATTTCACCGATGTGACGGCGTGCCACCTCGTCCGCGTGCCCCTCCGCATAGGCGTAGGTCGGCGCTTTTTCGTGTGCGTTCGACGGCAGATAGCTGAGCACCACGCGGGCGTAGTCCAAGGCGTCGGCCTCGTTTTCCGCCAAGTAGTGGGCCACGCCGGAAACGCTGCTGTGCACCTGTCCACCGCCGAGTTCGTCGAAGCTGACGGTCTCTCCGGTCGCCGTCTTCACCACGTCGGGGCCCGTGACGAACATGTTGGAATTTTCCTTCGTCATCACGATGAGATCCGTCAAGGCCGGGCAATACACGGCACCGCCTGCGCATGGCCCCAGGATCAGCGAGATCTGGGGAATGTAGCCGGAGGCGTCACAGGTGATTCGGAAGATCTTGCCGTACTGGGTCAGCGCGGCAACGCCTTCCTGGATGCGAGCGCCGCCCGAATCGATGAGAGACACCACGGGAACGCCCATATCGATTGCCATACTGAGCAGATGGCAGATCTTCTGTCCCTCCTCTACGCCCAGCGTGCCACCCTTGATCGAAAAATCCTGAGCATAGACGGCGACCGTGCGTCCATAGATCTTGCCGAAACCGGTGATCACAGCGGCACCGGGGTTTCCCTTTCCAATGTTTCCTCCGCGGAAACGGCCCAACTCCTCGAATGTCCCCTGGTCGAACAGGAGGTCGAGACGCTCACGAGCGGTGTATTTGCCTTTGGAATGCTGACGCTTCTGTGCGAAATTCTCCGCTTCCTCAGCGAGACGTGCCGCCTTCTTCGTTATTTCGCGCACCGGTTGGCGCTGTGACACGGTAGCGGTAGATGCAATGGCAGTCATCACTCGCCTCCCTCATCCGTCGATGGCCCCAATCGCACCAGCGTCTCTCCCGCGTCCACTCCCTGAGCGGGCCCCACAAGAATCTCCGCGATCACTCCCGCAAGAGGCGAGTACACGTAGTTCTCCATCTTCATCGACTCCAACACAATGAGCAGATCTCCCTTCGCAACTTTCTGACCGGCCGCCGCGCAGACTCGGGTGACCACGGCCTGCATGGGGGCATTGATGCACCCGTCGGCTCCGGAGGTGTCAACCGTCGCTTCGTTGCGTGCTGCGTGTGATCCCCTGCCGCGCAAAGGCTGCTGGCGGAGTGCTCGCCGAAGAGCGCCTCCGCCTGTCGTTCCCGCCGGAATAAGTTCCTCGGGAAGGTTGATCCGCAGTCTCTTCCCGTCGATCTCAATGGTGAAGGTCTCACGTTCCTCGTCTTGTGTGGAAACGGCAGAATCTTTTCCCTCACTCCCCAGGGAAGACCCGGACGGACTCGTCGCCGTCAGTGACGCCGGCTGACCGGACTTGGAGGACTCGGGCTTCTGGGTCAGGTACTTGTGCTCTAGCCACTTCGTGGTGACGTTGAAAGTGCCCTCTTCGGCAGTGAAGTCCGGATCAGTGAAAATCTTGCGGAAGAGTTCTATCGGAGTGGGGACGCCCTCCACTCTGAGCTCATCGAGGGCCCGCCGAACCCTGGAGATGGCAGCTTCTCGCGTCTGCGCGCTCACGATCAGCTTGCCCATCATCGAGTCGAATTTCGCAGAGACGACATCGCCGACAGCAACTCCGGAATCGATGCGAACTCCGGGTCCGCTCGGCCATTCCAAGGCCGTCAATGTTCCTGAGGCGGGTGTCAGATTCGTCGACGGATCCTCTGAGGTGATGCGTAGTTCGAAGCTGTGACCACGCGGTATAGGCGCTGGGGTCAGCTCTCCTCCGTCCGCAATGATGAGCTGTTCGCGCACCAAGTCAAGACCACTGACTTCCTCGCTGACGGTATGCTCCACCTGAAGTCGAGGATTGACTTCCAGAAAGTACACCTTCGCATCGGGAGTCACCATGAATTCACAGGTTCCGAGTCCCACATAATCCGCCGCTTCGAAAAGCTTCTGCGAAAAACCTTTCAGCTGCATCACCACATCGGAGGAGAGAAAAGGCGCCGGAGCCTCCTCAACCAGTTTCTGATTCCGTCTTTGCACCGAGCAATCGCGCGTGGAATACACCGTGAAATTGCCATGTGAGTCTCTGCCTGATTGAGTCTCCACATGACGTGCCGACGGTACGAATTTCTCAATGAAATACTCGTCGAGGTCCCCACCTTGCAACGCATCGTGACTCAGGTAAAAGGCACGCAGCTCCTCGTCGGAATTCACGACGGTGATTCCGCGTCCTCCGCCTCCGTCCGTCCGCTTCATCATGATGGGGTATCCGTATTCGTTGGCGAAGTCCAGGAGCGGGCGCATGTCATGCACTGGTTCTGAGATCCCCGGAACCGGGGGAACTTGCGCCCTCACCGCAAAGCGGCGCGCGGTGATCTTGTCGCCCAGCTCCTCAAGTGCCTGAGGACGCGGCCCCACCCACGTCAATCCCGCCTCCCTCACTTTTTGAGCGAAGGACGCGTTTTCCGAAAGGAAGCCGTAGCCTGGGTGCACCGCCTCCGCGCCACAACGGCGGGCAATCTCAATCAGCAGTCCCTCATTGAGGTAGGTATCGCGAGAGGTCTCCCCGCTCAGCAGGTACGCTTCATCCGCCAGCTTGACGAACGGCGACTCCCTGTCGGCGTCCGTATAGACGGCCACGGTGGCAATGCCCATTTCTCTGGCAGTTCTCACCACTCTCAAAGCGATTTCTCCGCGATTTGCAACGAGCAGTTTCTTCATCGCACTCCTCCCACATCGATTCCCACGTCACCTGCCGTGACACGGCGCCGTTCTCCGTCGTCGCACTGAATCAGCAGAGCGGCGGAGAAGTCGATCCCGACCGCCGTTCCCGAATACGTTGTTCCGTCAACCAGATGCACCGTGACCCTCTGCCCCACCGTTGCGCTCAG
This sequence comes from Bifidobacteriaceae bacterium, assembly GCA_022650895.1. Taxonomy (GTDB): domain Bacteria; phylum Actinomycetota; class Actinomycetes; order Actinomycetales; family Bifidobacteriaceae; genus JALCQC01. The sequence goes on from JALCQC010000023.1 coordinate 29,796, forward strand.
GCTCACGACTCTCCGATGAAGTGCGGAACGAACTTCTTGCGGTTCCTCGGAGGCCTTTCGAAACCACACTGCGAGTTCCCCTGCGATTTTTTCAATCACCATGTCCCGCAATGTCTCGTAGTCAGAGAAGATGTCTTTCTTTGCCAACGTCTCATGCTGCAACCCCTGTGTCACGGCATCATGCGTCTCGCGCTGCTGCTCCACCACCATGCGCAGAGATATTGCCTGCGGCAGTGGAAGATCTCGCTCTTCCATTCCAAGATTCATGCCGATGCCCACGATTACCGCAACGGTGTCAGCGTCGGCTTCGATGGCACGTGTGAGGATGCCTCCCAGCTTCCGTCCACGGAAAAACAGATCGTTCGGCCATTTCAATGCCAGCTCCGGCAACGCCGGCAACGCCGGCAACGCCGGCAGCTGTGCGGCAGCCACCACTTCACGCAGGGAATCCACTGCGGCAATTCCTATCGCCGCTGTGAGCCAACCGCTTCCCAGAGTCTCCAGCACGGTCTTCGGCATCGCCACCACATACGAGACCGACAGCGATTCGCCCTCTCTGTCGACCCATTGACGGTTCAATCTTCCCGTTCCATGGGTCTGCACCTCCGCGCTAACTGCTGCCATCACCGGCACATGAGTGTCCGTAGCCTCCTGATCTTTCCTGACGGGCAGCATCGTCGTGTCCGCAGTGTGGTTACCGTGCAGGGCACTGTCATCGTGCAAAGCGCTGCCATTGAAAGCACTGTCATCGTCAAAAAGATGTGCGACCTTCTGGCGCACGGTCGGATATGGAGACGCTGCCAATGCGCGAGCGCACTCTTCCATCGTCGAGTCGACGGTTCGCAACGTGCGCCGCGAGGAGATGACACGCGTCGAGGCGTCGCAACGCGCTGCACCACCGCTGCCACCACTGTGGGCGACATCGGAGACGACACCACCACCGGAGACACCGGTCTCCTGCTTGGTTTCGGAAGAACAGACACTGGACAACGCATCATCGTGCAGCATGCCATGAAGGCTCTGTAAATGAGGCATGCCGACAAAAATAACAATGTGTAGCCCCCACAAAAAGGCGAGAAACCCACAAATGCCCTTTAAATTATTTGTAGAAAACTACAAAGTCGTTTCAGCTGTCATTTCATTATGCTTGT
>JALCQC010000024.1 GCA_022650895.1 Bifidobacteriaceae bacterium
CGCAGTACATTTCTGATGCGGTGAGTTGGGGTGCGATTGGTGCGCGCAATACCGAGAGTCAGGTGCATCGTCAGTTGGCGTCCGGGCTGTCCATGCCGGTAGGATTCAAGAACTCGACGGATGGTTCGGTGCGTGTGGCCGCCGACTCCTGCTACACCGCCGCCTTCGAGCATCATTTCCTCTCCATCAATGTGGAGGGCAAGGTCATCGCCGCTGAAACGCTGGGCAATCCCGATTGTCATGTGGTGCTGCGGGGATCCTCTCACGGACCCAACTACGACGCCGACTCCGTGCAGGCAGCGCTGCAGGAAATCACCGAATCCAAGGCAAGTGGTGCCGCCGAACGTGGTGTCATCATCGATGCCTCCCACGGTAACTCCGGCAAATCCGAGATCAAGCAGGCACAGGTGGTGGAGAACCTCGCCGAAAGGATCGCCGCAGGTGAGCAGGGAATTTTCGGACTCATGATGGAGAGTTTCATTGTGGCGGGCAATCAGAGCCCCGCTCCGCTCGACACCCTCGTCTACGGAAAGTCGGTGACGGACCGCTGCATGTCATGGGAACGCACCGAACAGTTGCTTTTTACCCTCGATGACGCGATGACAACACGTCGTCAGCATGACGGAGAGGTTCACTGATGAGCGAGAATTCTTCGGACGACACCCGTGTCGGACCTATCCAACCCGCTGAGCCGACTGAAACCACCGAACCAGCTGAACCGACCAAACTTGCTCAGCCCGTTGAGCCCATTGATCCCATGAGCTTGGATGACGACGAAGAACAGCTCGCCCTCATCCGTGAGGCACTCAAGGAGGGGAAGAACCCCTTCGATGTGCCCACCGTGCCGCGATGGGAGGATGAGGAGGGCATTGACCAGATCGTCAATCGCCGGATACTCGAACTTGACCCACTCCCCACCCCTGCCTCGGTGCTTAAGAAGCTTCCGCTCACCGAAGAGGCCCGCAACATCGTGGCCTACTCGCGCGATGAGCTGCGTGCATGCCTCTACGGACAGGATGACCGTCTTGTGGTCGTTGTCGGCCCGTGTTCGGTACATGATCCCAAGGCCGCTCTCGACTACGCTGACCGTCTCTCCAAGCTGAAGAATGAGCTGGGCGGCGAATTGCTCATTGTGATGCGGGTGTACTTCGAGAAGCCGCGGACCACCGTGGGGTGGAAGGGTCTCATCAATGACCCCGATATTGACGGCAGCCATCACATCAAGAAGGGACTTGTTCTGGCTCGCAGAATCCTGCTCGGGGTGCTGAAGCGCAATCTCGCCGCCGCCACCGAATTTCTTGAGCCGACCTCTCCGCAGTACATTTCTGATGCGGTGAGTTGGGGTGCCATCGGTGCGCGTAACACCGAGAGTCAGGTGCATCGTCAGTTGGCGTCCGGGCTGTCCATGCCGGTGGGCTTCAAGAACGCCACCGATGGATCGGTTAAGGCCGCCATCGATGGATGCTTCACCGCTGCCCAGCAGCACACCTTCTTCGGTATCGATCATCGTGGACGGGCGGCCGCTGTGGAGACTCTCGGCAATCCCGATTGTCATGTGGTGCTGCGGGGATCCTCGCACGGACCCAATTACGACGCCGACTCGGTTAAGGCCGCCATGGAGGCGGTCCGTGAGGAGATGCCTGCCGACTCCGCTGCCGCTCATGGTCTGTTCATCGATGCCTCACACGGAAATTCCGGCAAGGACGAGCATCAGCAGGCCAAGGTTGTCGAGGACATCGCTGCGCGGCTTGCGGCTGGTGAGCAGAACATCACGGGAATCATGATGGAGAGCTTCATCGAGGGTGGAAACCAAAAACCCGCACCGCTCAAGGATCTGATCTATGGGAAGTCCATCACGGATCGGTGCCTTTCTTGGGAAGATACCGACCGGCTGCTGCATTTGCTCGCTGATGCCGTTTCGACACGGCGGTGGAGTTAGTGCGGGTAAGGGGCTTGCTTATGGACTGGGTTAACTCGGCCTCAATAAGGAAGTAGAATACTGGGGTTTGATACGAAACGTGGGAAGAGGGCTGCGAGGCCACAAGCTTCGCGGCCCCTTGGATTTACTGGGGGACATCATGACTGATCAACGCATTGCGACCATTGCCGTTCTGGGCGCTCTTGACGAGGAAATCGAACTGCTCGCGAGCAAGCTTGTCGACGTCACCCATGTTGAGGAGGCGGGACTCACGGTGACGCTGGGGACCGTCGTCAGCAATCGCGGCAACACCTTGCGGGTGGTGGCAACCGTGGCCGGAATGGGGACGGTTGCGGCCGGCGCGGCAACCCAGCACCTCATCACCAAGTACAAGCCCAAGGCCGTGCTCTTCTCCGGCATCGCCGGCAACCTCAACAAGGATCTCCATATTGACGACGTGGTCCTGGGTGGGACCCTGCGCTACTTGGACTCCGATATGGAACTCATCGCCGCATCCAACCCCAAGATGAGCGAGTATCATTCTGACCCGCGCCTCATCCGCATCGCCGAGCAGTCGTTGGAGGAACAGGGTACCAAATACATCATCGGCACCCTTGCCTCGGGAAATCACTTCATTGCCGGAGACAAGCTGACGGCTGAGGTCAAGGAACAGACGGACGCGGACGCGGTCGATATGGAAGGTGCCGCAGTGGTTCATATCGCCGCCAAGAACGATGTCCCAGCCCTTGTCATTCGTGCGATGAGTGACAACGCCGACACTGAGTATGAATCCTTCAGGCATTTCGACATCTCGCGTTTCGCCGACACCGCCGCCTCACTGGTGGTGGCGATCATTCAGCGCATGTGAGAGTCGGCGTGATGCCGACTTGTTTCGTTGCCTTGTGTTGCGGCCGCTATAGTGCAGTCGTGCGTTGCAGGTGACGTTCCGCCGATCATGCGGAGAGAAATCTAAAATGGCGCTGCATCCCCTTACAGGGAGATGCAGCGCCATTAAATATGCAGGGTCAGGTTGGTGGAGGTGAGGGCTCGGTCTGAGGATCAGAGTTTGAAGGTTCGCACGATGGAGGCGCTGTTGTCGAGGAGATCGCTCAGCTCCACTTCGACATCGGCGGAAGCGTCGTCAAGAGTGTAGGCAAGAACAGTGGTCGTCTCGGCACCCGCCTTGATTTCATTGGTCTCGTCCAGTTGATCATAGCCCTTGGGCGCACTCGTGTAGATGGCGGTGTCCAAGGTTTTCTTGTTCTGGTAGACCTTGGGGTTGAGGGCCGACATGGCCGACTGGTTAGTGTCGGAGGTGTTCTTCCACTTGATGGTCAACAGAATGGTGGGTTTGCCCTCGTAGTCGTTATTCGACTTTGCAACGGACTCAATGGAAGCGTGCGCGTTGGCGAGATCACCTTTGTTCTTCTGTTCACCCGAGGTCTTCTCGTTCGCCTTGGAATCGTCGGATTCCGCCGACTGTGAGGTTGAAGATGACAGGGATTTGGTGGCGTCGTCGATTGCTGAGCTCGCTGCAGCCTGCATCGCAAAGGAGATAACGAGTGCAACCACGGTGAGGACGAGACCTGCGATGGCGAGGCCACGCCCCTTCTTCTTTCCGTTCTTTTTGGTGGCCACAATGGCAACGATGGCAAGGACGAGGCCAATGACGCCCAAGATAATCGCGAAATTGTTGATGATGGGAATGAAGCTGAACACCACGGCGATGACTCCGAGGATGAGGGCGACGATGCCCGCGGCGGACGTCGACTTCTGTGTGGTCGGCGGCATGGGATTCACCGGCGCTGGTGCCTGGTTCGGAGTTTGGGGTGGAAGTGGAGACTGGTTGACGTCACTCACGGGAATTCTCTTTTCTCAATAGAAGGTGCTCGTTGAAACGATGCTTACGTCTCAGGACTCTATGCAGATTGCAGTGTCGCCACCATTGAACGAGCGGGCAGACCTTTCTGCACCAACGGACAGGAGGGACCCTCCCACGCAGGCCGGTGTCCTGCCCCAACTCTGCCCGGTAGGTCAGTGACGCGCTTCCGCCCATCTCCATAAGATGAAGACCATGAGCACACTTTCGACACCACCGCCGGTTTCTCAGGATGATGAAGACGCGCCGGTCATTCCCGCTCAACGCGGATACACCTACGCCCTTGTCATCGTATGTGCTCTCACGAATCTCGTGGCGGTCTCCTTTGCCGGATCATATTTCAGTTCCGTTGGCAACGAGGCCATGATCAACCTCAAAATTCTTGCCACACTGGTCGCCGTCGCCGTTCCCTTTGCCTTCATCTGGAGAGAGAAGCGCCCATATCTTGTGGTGGTTCTCGTCAGTGCGGCTGCTCTGGTCTTTCAGCTCGATTCCCTGATGATCAGTGTTGCCGTCGCCGGGATGGTTGCACGTACCAACGATCGGCTCAAAACCATTGCGTGCGCGGCGGGAGCCTCTCTGGCCTCTCTTGTCGCCATCGTCTCCGACTTCATGCTGCCCATCAAGGCCTCGTTTTGGGCGTCGATCTTTTTCAACGGTGCTGCGGACGACGCTGTTCATGATGGGATGAGCCTTCTCACGCCTGTGGCATGGCTGGTGTGCATCCTTCTCGTAGCCGCGTTTGTGGGAGGCGGGGTCATTGTCGGAACGGTGATGCGCAACTCTGCCATCTCGAAGCGTTCCCAAGCGCAGGCTCGTTCAGAACGTCAGCGTGCCAATGTGGCCCAAGCCAGTCTGAGCAACAAGCAGATTGCCGATTCCATTGCCGCCGAAGCCCATGACACCCTGGCCCATTCCTTGTCACTCATCGCCGTGAACGCCACCACGCTCGGTGCCGACGTCGAACGCCTCAAGAAAAATCCCTCGGATACACAGGTTCAATCTGACCTTCAGCGCCGGTCCGAAGACTTGCGCAGCCAAGCGGCCGGGGCTCTTGACGAAGCGCACAGCATCATCGACATGCTGAGGAATCCCTCTCAGGCCGCTGAACTTCTTGCTCCCGGAGAAGACACGGCACTGACCCAAGAGGCTCTTGACTCTCTCTTCGCCGACGTGCGTGAGTCAGGGACCGAGTTACGTCTGTGGGTCGATATCCGTGGCCTCAGCGCGCTCAATCCCGCCGTTGGCAAGATCGTCTTCAGAGCGGTTCAGGAGGGACTGACCAACGCCCGCCGGCACGCTCCGGGCCAGCCCGTTTCGCTCAGCATTTCAGTGAAGCCGACATCGGGTATCAGTCTCACCATCACGAATCCCATGGGGGATAACTCGGTCTCCCGTGGCAACCCGAGTGACAACCCGCGTGTTCCTCATATCCCTCGCCAACGGCCCCGCACCGACCATGGCGGCAATGGACTGCCGGGACTCAAACAGCGGGTGGAAGGGAGTCATGGCCAGTGCTCCTATGGGGTCGACGCGCGTGGCGTGTTCCATCTTGACGTGCGTCTTCCCTTTGTGCCGATATCATAGGAGCTATGTGTGAACCTCACGATGATGACTCCGATGCGGTCACTGTCGGCATTATCGATGACGATCCCATGATCTGCCAGGCAATGTCGCTCATTTTGACGGACTATTCTCACGGAGCCCTCGCAGTGGCGTTTACGGCGCGCAGTGTGGAAGAGGGGCTGCGTCTTTCCGAGGGCATGCCTCCCAATGTGGTGCTCATGGACATCAACATCCCCGGTGGCAAGGATGGTATTGAAGGAACGTATGCCTTCCGCAGGCTTCCCGTTCCGCCGCACGTGCTGATCCTCACCTCTCTGAGTCCTTCCGGAATGGCGGAACGTGCCATCGAGGCCGGTGCCGAGGGTTTCGTCTCGAAAACGGACCCTCCTCAGGAAATGATTCAGCGTGTGTTGGGCGTTCAGCAGGGGAGTCCGCAGTTCAACGCAGGCAGTCAGCGTCAGCTGTTGCGCGAGCTCAATTCGGACAAGCCGATGCAGCGTCAGGCCGCTGCCCGTGCCGCTCTCGACAGTCTGAGTGAGCGGGAGCGCACGGCGGTTCTGCTGAGCGCGCAGGGGCTGCGCAACATCGAGATCGCTGAGAAGATGTTCATCAGCGAACGCACCGTCAAGGCGCATCTCTCCACAGCCGCTGACAAGCTTGGACTCAACCGCATTCAGTTGGCCCGTTTGGTGGAGCGCGCAGGACTCTGAGTGGTGGCCTTTCGTAAGTTTTTCGAAGTGCGGAAGGCTCAAAGACTGCGGGTGTTGCAAATGTCGGCGCCCATCGTGTATAGTTCTATCCGTAAACCACAGACCGTTGGTTGGAGCAGTGTGCTTGCACTCTGTTCCCGAAGCTTCCTCGTGAGGCCAGCGCAGGTTGAGAAAATCGAGAACGTATGTTCTTTGTTCGCTCTGCCTGTGTGCAGGGCTTTTTTTATGCCTGCAGGCGTTCATAGGAAACTGGCAACGATCACTTAGGAAGGAACGCCATGAGAAGGCCCGAAAAGGAAAAGGTGATTGCCGACCTTACGGAACAATTCCGCAATGCCACCGCTGTCATCCTTACCGAGTACCGGGGCCTGAGTGTGCCGCAGATCTCTGACCTGCGCGTCAAGCTTGGCTCCGATACTTCCTACGTTGTGGCGAAGAACACGCTGGCACGCATTGCCGCCAAGGAAGCGGGTGTTGAGGGTCTCGATGATCAGATGACTGGTCCGGGCGCTTACACCTTCATCCGCGGAGACTACGTCGAGGCCGCCAAGGTCCTGCGTGATTTCGCCAAGGAGAACAAGCAGCTCGTCGTGAAGGGCGGATTCGTTGACGGATCCATTTACGACGCAGCAGAGATTGAAAAGCTCGCAGAGCTCGAATCTCGCCCCGTTCTTCTTTCCCAGATGGCTGGTGCTCTCAAGGGCACGATGGCCAAGGCTGCGTTTGCGTTTGTCGCTGTGCCGACCAAGGCCGTGCGCACGATCGATGCATTGCGCGAGAAGCAAGAAAAGGCCGCCTGAGTCGGAGCGGATTTCCGCCCGTACCCTTGAGGTTCAACAGAAAAGTAGTATTGCGGCTTTATCGTTGATAAACCGCTGAATGAAAGGAAGCCATTATGGCTAAGCTCTCTGCAGACGAGCTCCTTGACGCGTTCAAGGAAATGACATTGGTTGAGCTCTCCGACTTCGTCAAGAAGTTCGAGGATGAGTTCGACGTTGAGGCTGCCGCTCCTGTCGCAGCAGCTGCCGCTCCAGCAGCTGGCGCTGCTCCAGCTGAGGAAGAGAAGACTGAGTTCGACGTCGTTCTCACCGCTGTTGGCGACAAGAAGATCCAGGTCATCAAGGCTGTCCGTGCCCTCACTTCCCTCGGTCTGAAGGAAGCCAAGGAGCTCGTTGACGGCGCTCCGAAGCCTGTTCTCGAAGGTGCCAAGAAGGAAGATGCCGACAAGGCAAAGGCTTCCCTCGAAGAGGCTGGCGCAACCGTCGAACTCAAGTAGTTCTCTCGGTCACCTGTTGACAGGGCCCCGGAGGGTTATCCTTCCGGGGTCTTGTTGTATTTTGAACATGGTGGTCGCGTTAGCTTGAATTTTTTGGAGATTCAACAGGATATGGCGTAAAAGCGAACGTTTTACGAAACGTTATGCCACAATTTGAATAGTTCGAAGTTTGGAGGAGGCACGCCGTGGGTAGCAGCAACATGCAGTCGCAAGGATGGATTGTCGCAGTGCGTGGTACCGGAAGAGAATATCGCTTTTATCCCGGTGACTCCGTGGTCATAGGCCGGACCCCGCTGCGTCCGTCATCGGTTGCCGACCCGGGGGACCGGAGGCTTGACATCGATGACCCCCAGAAATCCATGTCGAAACGTCATGCGCGTCTTACGGTGCTGCGCACCGGCGAAGCGAGGATCAGGGATCTGCACTCCACGAATGGCACGTACATTGTGCGTACCGACGGTGAGCTGATGCGCCTGCCACTCGACGAAGAGTATGCGGTGACGGCATCGCCACTCAGACTGCAGCTCGGTGACGTCGCCATTGAGCTGAGGAAAAACGTTGTCCTCGAGGGAGAGGACACAGGGAAAGCTGCGGCGAATTCCGGCGATGACCTTTTCGCTCACGCTCCGAAAGTTCCGCTCGAGGGAGTGGACGCACCCTCATTGTCCGTTGACGAGATTCTCGACGTGCGGGCAGGAGAGCCCACCGAGATGTTCAACGCGCAAAAGGTGCGCAAAGAGGTGTTGGGGGAGCACGCCGAGGTGGAAGCCGGGGCAGGGGAAACGGAACATCAGGAATCCGATTTCGCCAAGCTCAAGCACGAACTGGAGCAGCAATCTCAGCTGCAGCGAGAATTCCTCTCCGAAAAAGAGACGAGCGCGCGTGCGCAGCAGCATGAGCCCGCCTTCGAGCCCGGTTCTGTTTTGGATCGTCTCACCAAGGGCGAGCTCAACAAGCACGAGCCGGCAGTGGAAGTCGACGGACTCAACTCGGATGACGCGCAGAGCACGTCGGATGAGACCTTGCAATTCGAGATGGCGAAGCACCATGAGCTGTTGGCCTTCCTCGCCCTGAACCCACATCTTTATGACGATCTGTACGCGTGGTTGGAAGCCATCGGCGACCCCGACATCACCACTGCGCTGCATTCGAATGCAGGGTATCTTACGTATCGAGAGGGAAGGAAATAGCCATCGTGTCACGTACTCGTACATCAGCGGCTCCTCTGCCCAAGCCATTGTCGCAGGTCGGCAAACTCCAGGAATGGGTGGATGATTATCAGCACCTCATCGACGCCGATCCACTCAAAGATTTCACCGCACTCGACGCCAGTCTCGACCTCACCAAGGCTCATCCCAGTGGAACGGCACAGCTCTTCGCCTCCGGAGAGGCACATCTGTCCAGCCTGTTCCGGGAGGCGTCGGCACTGACCGGAGCCGAACGTGACTTGGGACGCGTCTACTCGCAGAAACTCGCCGCACAGGCCGCTTATGGCTTCGGATCGATTTCACTCATTGCCGGGGTCGCCAAGTGGGCGGAGGGCAAGCAGCAGATGCCCGTGTTGCTCTACCCTCTCGACGTTGACCGCGGGGGAGAGGAACGCATGTCGCATGCGACACTGCGCATTTGGGAACGCGTCACGGTAAATCCCGAACTGGTGACCGCGCTGAAACTGCGTGGCGTCACCTTCGATCCGCGTGCGCTCCTCAAGGCCTCGGAGTACGAGGACGGTGTGGTGAACGCCTCCATCGCGTTGGCGAAGATCGCCTCCCTCGCGGCGCGGGTGATTGAGGGCTTCACCATCGAACATGTCTTCATCGTCGGTTGCTTCGTCAACCCCGCGACCATGATTTCGCGCCAGAGTACCTCCATCCTGCACCGTCTGGAGGCAGGGCCCAGTGGCGTTCCTTTTCTGGACGCGCTTGCCGGTGACGATGCCGCACGGAAGAATCTCACGACTCCGGGAGAGTCCTCGAAGGCTGCGGAGGACACGGACCCGCACGACGAGTTCGAAGTCGGCGATGTTCCCAATCCGGTGCGGTATGCGGCGCGAAGGGTGGCGCGCGGTGCCTCTGTCTTCTTAGACGCTCCGTCGAATGCCACGTCGGCGCGTTACGCGCTTGCCATCGCCTCCCGTGCCGCTGCCTCGGGAAAGACGGTTCTGTACGCGCCATGTGTGGGTTCCCAGAAGACGACCTTCCTCGAAGCGGCGGCTCGGGAGGGAATATCCTCCCTCGTGTTGGACGCCACCGATCCGAATTATCGCAAGGACATCGATGCGAACCTCGTCGAATCACTGGGACGGCTGTCCGAGGATTCGGTGACGCGCTTCAATCAGCTTTCCGATGAGCTGGTCGGTATTCGGGGACGTCTCAACAGGTATTTTGGTGATCTTCATGAGAGTGTGTCGCCGTGGGGTGTCTCTGCCTACCAGACCATCGAAAACCTTGCCAAGGTTTCCGCGCTCCCCAGCAAGCCGCATACGCGAGTTCGCCTTTCCGCAGAGGCCGCCCGCCAGCTCAACGGAAAGCTCTCGGACTGGGGCACGAAGCTGATACGTGCGGGTCATCTCGGATCCTTCACCCTCGTGGCATCGGATACCGCATGGTTCAAGGCCTCTCTTGTGACGAGCAAGGAAGCGGAGACCGCCTACCACCGCGTGGTGCGGCTGCTGGATCAGCTGCTGCCGAAAGTGCGCGAACAGATACGCAGCACCGTGGAGACGTGCGGATTCCCGGTTCCCGACACCGTGACGGAGTGGGGACGCCAGGTTGCCACCCTGCAGAACCTGCGGCGCGTGCTTGATGTTTTCAAGCCCGCTATTTTCGAACGCGACCTCACCTCCATGCTGAAGGCAACGTTGTCGAAGCAGGACAGGAAGGCCCAAGGGGTCGATATGGGCTTCTGGGAGCGCAGGCACTCCATCAAGGAGGCGAAGAGCCTGCTGCGTCCCGGCACCAAAATCGAGGATCTCCACGAGGCACTCGGTGTCGTTGCTCGCCAGGCAGAGCAGTGGCGCGAACTCGTTCCCCGCGGTGGATGGCCGGTGCTGCCGCCCAAACTGGACGAGATCATCGAAACCTTCGAATCGCTGACTGCAGATCTCACAGCACTGGACGTCGTGCTGTCCACGACTCCGGAAGGTGGAGATCTCACCTCGGCTCAGTTCGTTGCCCTCGAAGCGCGGCTGCAGAGACTTTTCGACGATCATGCCTCCCTCGATACGCTGCCGGAGCGCACGGCACTCGAGCGCGAATTCGATGCCGCGGGACTGTCCGACCTCGTTGAGGATCTCCATGCTCGTGCCGTCCCTGCGGAATCCGCACCCGATGAACTGCAACTGGCATGGTGGACGACGGTTTTCGAAACCATCGTCCATTCGTCGGACATGATTGCCAACCAGGATGGCAGCATGCTGACGGATGCCACCGAACGGTTCATCCAGCTCGACACCGAGCATCTGAGGTCAGTGGGACCGCTCATTCGGCAGGAGCTCGCCAAGCGGCTCTCTGAAACCCTGTATTCGCGCTCGCAGGATGCTAATCAGCTGCATGCGGTTCTTTCCTCGTCGTCCGCGACGTCGGTTGCGGGACTGAAACAGGACTACCCGGTGCTTCTCAGTGCCGCAAAGCCGATTTTTGTCGCCACTCCGGCAAACCTTGCGGCGTCCTTCGCCAATCAGACGCTTGCCGATGTCGTAATCGTCGATGCGTGTGCGCATGCTCCGTCTGCCGAGTTGCTCTCCGTTCTCTCCTACGCTCCGCAAACGGTCATCATCGCGGATGCGCACACGGCCACGTGTCCGGTGGTAAATGAGGCCCACGAGCTGCTTGAATCAATTGATTCCGGCTACCGACGCGCCCCCGTTTCGCCGGAGCTGAACAACTTCCTCAGAGACAACGGTTATGCGGTCAATTCCTTCCCGGGAGGGGCAAGCTTCCATTCCTCCGTTGACCTGCGGTGGGTAGATGCCAAGGGCGTCCCGCTCCGTGGTTCAGGGCTGGTGGAGACAACCGGTGAGGAAATCGACGAAGTCATCGCTCTCGTGTCGCGCCGTGCTGCCGAACTTTCCACCATTCCTTCCGGCTACACGCTGTCCGTCGTCACCCTGACCGCCGCGCACAGCTCCTTGGTGCTTGAGGCGCTCGAACGCGCTGCACAGAAGGACAAGGCCGTGGCGAATCTCCTTCCACACATCAATGTTTCCGACATCTCTAACATTGCCGGCATGACACCGGGAGACGTGGTGCTGTCGCTGAGCTTTGGCAAGACAACGCACAATAAGTTGCTGCAGCAGTTCGGCAACATCGAGCAGCCTGGCGGAGATAAGCGTCTCCTCGACACGTTGTCGTTGGTCGATGGGTCGCTGAGCATCGTCGCCGGTTTCACGTCGGAGGACCTTGAAGACGAACGTCTCACCCAGCCCGGTCCACAGATGCTGAAGCGGCTGCTGGTGTGGACTGAAAACCTTGGTGACGACACCGATGCTGCGACCGCACACGAGGAGGAGGCCAGTGTTCTGCTCGCGGATTTGGCATCACGCCTGCAAAGCCGTGGCTATGAAGTGGCGTTGGGATACGGTTTCGATGAAGGCCGCCATCTCCCCTTGGTGGTGAGCCGTGGCGACGCCGCTTACTCGGTCGCGGTGTTTACCGACGATGCGCAGTTCATGAAGATCCCGTCGCTGCGCCGGCGGTATCGGTTCCTTCCACAGGAGCTGGAACGTGCAGGGTGGAAGACCATCCACGTATGGTCAGTTGGGGCCTTCGTCAACCCTGAGCGAGAGGTGGATCGCATCGCGGCACTTGTCGGACCGATCACATCGGAGAGCCGAAGGGTAGGGGAGCAGCAGTAAATGGCAAAGAGACAGCATCGCCGCGTGGTACGAAAAGGCACCGAGAAATTCGATGCGGAGGGAGTGAAGCTCGATCCGGAAGACGAGGTGCCGGAGCAGGATAAGCTTCAGGATGACGACAAGCGCATCCTCACCGAACTGCCCCCACACTGGGGCGTCTTCGATGCCGAAAAGGAATGATGAATGAATAAATAAGGAGGGAAGCAACGCCGTGGCGTTGCTTCCCTCCTTCATGTTTACGACCCGTTTCTGCGCCTGACCTGGATCGACGAAGACTGAGGTGACTGAGTTTTAGACCATTCTCGTGATCAGTAGGGTAGATCCAAAGTCACTCGTTTGTTGTCTTTGGCGGCATGGCAGTGGTGAGTTTGCTGGCAGCGTCCGTGTTCGTGCGCTCGTTCGCCAGTTGATCGCGGATCTCGGTGAGCAGCTGGACGGTCTTGTCCTCTGCGCTGAGTTCCACTGTTTCCTCTTCTTCCGACTGTTTGCCGTTCTTGGAGAGCTTCTTGGAGATGTCGCGGAACTTGTTGATGGGAACCACGATGCAGAAGTAGACGGCCACTGCGACGATGAGGAAGTTGAGAAGCGCTCCGAGGATTGCTCCGAATGAGATGGTGGCCCCGTTGACGGTGAAGGCCAATATGTTGTCAAGGTTCGGTTTGCCGAAAATCATGGCGATCAATGGGTTGATGAAACTGCTGACGATGGCGTTCACCACTGTGGTGACCGCAGCGCCCATAACGACACCGACTGCCATGTCGATCATTTGACCGCGTGCGATAAATTTCTTAAATCCTTCGATCATGCTTTCCTCCGAATACTCGTCGAGATGTTCCTTACCTTTGTTTGTCATCACCTGCTGCGGTGTGATGTTGGTTGGGATCAAGTTCGTCACTGCTTCTTTGACCTCCGAAAACCTTGATTTCCATCATGGCATGTTTTTTGTTGATTTTTCGCATATTTCGATATGACCTACCCGAGCTTAGTCCGGTTCCGTCACGGCCAAGAGCGGTGACTGTGCGGAGAGTGAGAGGACTTCGACCGCCTCTTTCGCGTCGATTCCAATAGTGAGAGAGGCGTCGTTTTCGCCCAGAGCGTTTGATTCCGAACTCACAGAGGGAGTGGGGGTGTCGGAAGGCATTACTATCGCGTGATAGCGCCGTGAGGGATGTGCGGTGGAAGTTGTTCCGGATTCATGCGACGAGGGGAGACCTGCAGAGAGGACGGCGATGGAATCTCCCACTGAAAGATTCCGAGTGTTCCCGGCCACCGTGACCGTTATCACCGTTGAGTTGGCAGGAAGCTCCGGAACGTACGAGAGTGCCTGCTTCGGGATTCCCCCACCCGAAGGAATGGGGATGACGGAGACTTGGCCGATAGCTTGCTGCGGCGCCGTTGCTGCATTGCTGGCAACGGCGTGCGCATCGATGAGCTGAACGCGCACGTCGTCCGCGTTGATGGTGTGGCCGGCTTCGATGTGCTTTCGCGCGACAAGGACGGGAGCGTCCGCTGAGGGGAGGGCGAGAGAGACCACGAGGGTGGTGGCGAAGGCGCAGAGAAGCACAAGCCCGAGATCGATGATTCTCTTCATCTTCCTGCGGGTCTGTAGGTCCTTTGGCACGGCGGCGCCCATGTGGTGAAGCATTTCTCCACCATGGACCAGCGAGAAATAAAAAAGGCCTCAGACGAGGCCTGTGGACGAATGGAAGTTAGCTACGAGGGTTACTTCGAGGAGCTTGCCGTATCGGTGTGGTAGAAACCGTGTCCCTTGAACTCGATCGGGACCGCAGAGAAAACCTTGCGAATCTGGCTTTCACCACATTTGGGGCAGACGGTGATGGCATCGTCGTCAAAAGATTGCATAAGGGTAAAATCGTATCCGCAGTTTTTGCAGCGGTAATGATAAGTGGGCACTTGACAACACCTTTCACGACAATTCTTTTCGGCATCCTCATTCGTAGCATGACGCAACGAGAGGTCATTCTAATACCTGACGCACTCGGCACGGTTACGTCTCTCTCTTAGCGAATCCGACGCACCGTTTCAGCTGTGATGACGTGAGTGACGGGAACGTCATAACTGTTGTGGGGAAGCTTCTGTTCCGACCCCGCGAACTCGGCCATAAGTGAAGTGGTCGGTGTGTCGCTTTCCACTTCCCATGGGTAGACCACGGCGCCAACGAGACTGTCAGGATGACGAAAGGCCAGAGTCCTGTCATACCAGCCTGCACCTCGGCCCAAGCGGTAACCCTGGGAATCCACAAAAAGAGCCGGCAGGATAATGGCCTCCGCTGCTCCGATGGCGTCGATTCCCAGCACGGTGGCGCTCTCCGGCTCTTCGGGGCGATGTTTTCCCATGTCTGCGAGGCTGTTCATGTCGGACAGATAGGACCATCCGATCTCTCGACCGGTCCCCAGCCGAGGAACGAGAACTTTTTTACCGGATTCCAGCAGCCATCTCAGAAGGGGGAAGGTGGGGATTTCCGTGCCCATGGAAACATAGGCCGCCACCGTCTGCGCTGTGGCGACCGCATCGAGCGTGCGAACCTGGGTGAGCAGAGGCTCCCCCTGTGCGGCGATAAAATCGCTGCTCAACGTCGCACGGCGCGCAAGAACGGCCGTACGCAAGGCTTTTTTCGTGACTTTTGGCTGGTTCATTCCCTTCTTTTTATCAGGTGTGGTGAATAATGGAAGTGTGTTCCGTCTTCGCAAACTCTTTGAACCCGTACAGACGCATTTTTCGTACCCTGTGACAGTGCGGTCGCAGGTGGCGGATCCACAGTTTTCGCTGAGACCCTTTACCGAGGCGGACGAGGAGGCGTGGGCGTCGTTGCGCTCGCGGAATCGTGCGTGGTTGGCACCGTGGAGCGCCAGTGATCCGCTGAACAATTTCCCGATGTCCTATCAGGAATGGGTCCATGCCTGCGATGACGATGCGCGGGAGGGAACCTCCGTTGTTTTTGCGATGGTGAAGAACGGCGTCATCGTCGGAGAGATCTCCTTGGGAGCCATTTGCTACGGGTCTCTACGTTCCGGAATCGTGGGATATTGGGTGGATCAGCGGTATGCGGGTGAGGGACTGACTCCGTTGGCGGTTGCTGTGCTCAGTGACTGGGCGTTCTTCGCTCAGGACGGTCCGCGTCTGCACCGTCTGGAGGTGGCCTTGCTTCCTTCGAATTCAAATTCGCGCAGGGTGGCTGAGAAAGTGGGCTTTTCCTACGAGGGCATGAAACGCCGATACATGCATGTGGCGGGCCAGTGGCAGGACCATGAGTCGTGGTGTCTCCTCAGCGATGAAGGCACAGGGTCCGTTGAATCTCAATTAATGAACAATCTCAATAAATGAACAAGTATGAGATAAGTGTTTTCTTAATTTTTTGAACGATCTTGGCGACACGCTGTGATGGGGGTCGTAAAGACCACGGTTTCTCCTCTATCGTGAAGGCATGGGATTTGATTCGATAGGTAGCCTCGTCATGGTCGCTATCGTCGCGCTTGTCTTTTTCGGATTTATTCCGAATCGGACGAAAGTGGCCATCGACAAAACCCGTAAGCATGAGGGGGATCGGTTCTCCACCTCGCTTCATCTTGTTAGAATTGACAACGGATCCATCATTCCGGGTGCGAGGGGTAATACAATGCCACAGGCTGCGCAGCAATTGACACGCGAGAAAATCAACGACGTCCGTGCCAAGCGCCGAGCCGCCATTCGTCGTCGTCAGATTCTTGTCGTTTCTCTCCTCGTCGTCGCGGTGGCGACGCTGGTGTGTGCGTTCGTTCTCCACTTCACGCCACTATGGGCGTTGATTCCGGTGGTTGTGGTCGCCATCGTCCTCTTCTTTGGTTCTCGTGCTGCAAAGGTCGCGCGCGCCTGGGAGGACTCGGTAAAGACCGCTCCTCAGAACTCGCGGCCGGGAGCCGGATCGCAGGTCGCTCCATCGTCGAAGTCGGGTGGCGGCAACGGCGACCCCCACGATTCGCCCGACTCGTCGTCAGACCCTGAAATCCTTGAATCCGCACCCACCTATGTCATTCCTGTCGACGACGTGCGTGAGGTCCTTCGCAAGCAGGCCATCGAGAAGGCCGCTGCCATTTCGAGGCATCATGCGGCTCAGCATGAGCACGCTGCACAGGCTGCCCAGAATGTAGGTGCGGAAACAGGAAGCTCTGCCGTGACCGCTGCAAAGTCCGATGATTCCGCTGGTGCCGTCGTCCTCCACGGTGCCTCCGTTCCTTCGGGGAGCGCGAAGCCGGTACAAGCGGAGAATGGCAATAGCATTAAAGAAAACAATGAAAGCGGAGAGAAGGACCTCATCTCCTTCTCGCTGGGTGCGGACACGTCGGTGAGGGACGCTTCAGTGAAGGCCAACTTGGAGAAGGCCGCGAAAGTGACGGACGCCAGCGGAAAGGCGGTCGCGACGAAGGCACAGGCAGTTGAAAGTGCCGAAATCACTTCATACCGTCAGGTTGCGCAGGCTCAGCCCCTTTCACCTTCTCGGCAAGCGGAGATTTTTGCCGATGTCACTCCGAGTAACGTATCGCTGGACAAAGTTGCGGTTCCGGCACAATCGGAGGACTCGTTGGGCGTTGACATCGACGCCGTCATCGCCCGCCGCCAATCCTGAATTGGCTGAACACGTATTTTTGCTTATCCCCTCTTGTGAGGGGATTTTTTGTAGGTAAAAAGAATTTCGCTTTTAGCACTCGAGTTGGCAGAGTGCTAAAAGCGCGTTACTATAACGCATAGCACATCACAGGTGTGCGGTGATCGTCAGCCGCCACGCTCCTGGGTTGTCAGCAGTTATGGAAACAACTCATTAGAAAGAGGAGGTCCACAATGTCGGTCTCACTCAAGCCATTGGAAGACAAGATCGTCATCAAGCAGGCAGCTGCTGAGACGACCACGGCATCGGGTCTGGTCATTCCGGATACCGCCAAGGAGAAGCCACAGCAGGGAGAGGTTCTTGCCGTTGGTCCAGGTCGTCGTGATGATGACGGAGAGCGCATCCCCGTCGACGTCAAGGTCGGAGACAAGGTTCTGTATTCCAAGTATGGCGGCACCGAGCTGAATTATCAGGGTGAGGATTACCTCATCGTTTCGGCTCGCGACGTACTCGCGATTCTTGACTAGTCGCAGTTCTGCGAAGAGTATGAAGCCTCGGTCCTTGTGACCGGGGCTTTTTTCGTTCGTATCTGCCTCTCGGTAGTATCGACGTGACAAACGAGGCCGCGTGTGCGGCATGATAGACGATTCTTCTGGAGGGGATAGGCATGGGAACGCGTCCGGATCGCACCCATCATGTAGCCCGGAGAATCGGTTCGGTGGTTTCAAAGGTTCGGAAGTCGTCGCGGCATTCGGTGTCCCCACGTCTTGTCGGTTGGTCGGTTCTCGTTGGGCTTGGCGTCGGTGTTGTCGTCAGCATTTTTCGCGCTCTTATCTCATCATCGGTGGGAATGCTGCAGGACATGTATTCCTTCATCGGGCAGGGAAACTGGTGGGTGTTGGCGATTCTTATCCCAGCGAGCATTGGCATCGCGGTGCTTCTGGCATGGCTGGTGAAATCCGAGCCGTTGTCGGCGGGGTCGGGAATCCCCGATGTCGAGGCATCTCTACGGTCCACTAAGCCCGTCTCCTTCCCATGGTGGCGCGTGTTGTGGCGCAAGATCGTGGGAGGTCTGCTGGCAATCTGTCCTGGCCTGTTCCTCGGTCGGGAGGGCCCAAGCGTGCAAGTGGGTGCCAGCGTCGGTATGGGCCTTTCGTCGGCGACTACTACGACTCGACGCTTCCGCAGGGAGCTGGTGGCGGCGGGGGCTGCCGCAGGGCTTTCCGCGGCCTTCACCGCTCCCATCGCCGGTGTGCTTTTCGTCGCCGAGGAGATCTATTCCCGTTTCACTTTGAAGACGGGCATCTCCGTGTTCACCGCTTCGCTGAGTGCAAGTATCGTCGCCGTCGAGGTGTTTGGACTCAAGCCCGTTTTTGATCTCCCGCATACGGAAGTTCTCGGAATTCCCTACTACTGGCAGCTTCTGGTCCTCGGCATTGCACTCGGGTTCGTTTCATGGATTTACGAGAAAAGCCTCTTCGCGGGTTTCAATCTGTACGATGCCCTGAGAATTCCTGTGATTCTCAGGCCGGCCGTTCCTCTGCTGCTCGTCATTCCCGTGGGTTTGACGATGCCTCAGGCGCTGGGAGGCGGCAACGAGCTCGTTACCATGCTCGGGCGTGCGCAGCTGCCCTTGGACCTTCTGGTGCTGCTCTTCGTCGTGCGTCTCATCGGGTCACAGATTTCGTATGGATCGGGGCTTCCTGGAGGCATCTTCTTGCCGATGCTGACGTTGGGGGCAATCTTTGGGGCGATCTCGGGAAAGTGTTTTATCGCTCTTGGTGTGGCCCCGGATTCACAGTCGTATATCTCGCTGATGGCCATCGTCGGGATGGCGGGTCTGTTCGGTGCCGTCAGCAAGGCGCCGCTGACCGCCATCGTCTTGGTGATGGAGATGACCTCGTATGGCGTTCTCATGCCTTTGGGAGTGGTGACGCTGCTGGCGTATCTGGTCTACGACGCCTTGGGCGGGAAGGCCATTTATGATGAGCTCGGGGAGCGCAGTGCACGGCGTCGCAGGAAGAAAACAGGAAGAAATAGGTTGGAAGAAGGAGAAACGCCGATCCCACGTGTCTGAGCCTGCGGCGGAATCGGGAATTTGCTTATTCGCGACGTGGTAGTAACCTATGAAAGGCTCGGTTCACGTCTACCAACCCGGTATGGCGACCCGAACTCTTTATTGAGGAGTGTTTATGAAAAAGGGAATTCACCCAGAGTATGTCCCCACCGAGGTTGTGTGCTCATGTGGCAACACCTTTGTGACGCGTTCAACCGTGAAGTCGGGACACATCACTGCAGACGTTTGCGCGAAGTGCCACCCCTTCTACACCGGTAAGCAGAAGATTCTGGATACCGGCGGCCGTGTTGCTCGCTTCGAAGCTCGTTACGGCAAGAAGGCTTCCAAGTAACGAACCTCAGACGCCAGCCCGTGCGCAGCTCCATTCTGCGGCGGACTGGCGTTTTTTGTTGTTTCTCAAGTGTTCTTAAGCGTTCGCAGCGTGCGGTTGTGGTGGAAGAGTAAGTGTGATTAAGGGGTAGAGATGGCAGAATCGAAGTTTCCTTCGGCGTTGACGGCGGTGAAGGAATACCATGATCTCGAAGAGGCCATGGGACAACCCGATGTGGTGTCCGACCCCAACAAGATCCGAAAACTCGCGCGTCGGCACTCGGAACTGGGAACCATCGTCAGTGCCTATGACAAGTGGAAATCGCTTTCCGACGATTACGAGACTGCGCAGGAACTGGCGTCCGAGGACGAGGAGTTCGCTGCCGAGGCCAAGCGACTCGAACCTGAGGTCGCCGCAGCCGAAGAGGCACTGCGAGTCGCACTCATTCCTCGGGATCCCGATGACGGCCGAGACACCATCATGGAGATCAAGGCGGGAACCGGCGGCGAGGAAGCGGCCCTTTTCGCGAGTGACCTTTTGAGGATGTACACGCGCTATGCAGAAAAACGCGGGTGGAGCATCGAAATCATGAGCGAGAACCCCACTGAGCTGGGGGGAGTGAAGGACGCTCAGCTGGCCTTCCGTTCCAAGGGTTCCGTCGCCCCCAAGGACGGCGTATGGGCAAGCCTCAAGTATGAGGGTGGCGTCCATCGCGTGCAGCGCATCCCCGTCACCGAGTCGCAGGGACGCATCCAGACGTCCGCCGCCGGAGTCATCGTCTTCCCGGAAGCCGATGAGGACGACGATGAGATTCAGATTGATCCGAAAGATCTCAAAATCGATATCTTCATGAGCTCAGGCCCCGGTGGTCAGTCCGTGAACACAACGTATTCGGCCGTGCGAATGACGCACATTCCCACGGGCATTGTTGTCAGCATGCAGGATGAGAAATCTCAGATCCAAAATCGTGCGGCGGCACTGAGGGTACTGAAATCACGATTGTTGCAGCTCAAACGTGAGCAAGAGGCGGCGGAGGCGGCGGACATGCGCCATTCCCAGGTGCGCAGTCTTGACCGTTCCGAACGCATCCGTACCTATAATTTCCCAGAGAATCGTATCGTCGATCACCGCACTAACTACAAAGCCTACAATCTCGACGCCGTTCTCGACGGCGACCTTCAGGCCGTGATCGACTCGGATATCCAGGCCGATGAGGCCGAGCGACTGGCACGGCAAGCCGTCTGAGATTGGGTGTTGGATTCGATGAGTCTTGACGAAGTGGTGGACGAGGGCACGCGGCGACTCGCGGAGGCCCACATCGACCATGCCGATTATGAGGCTCAGCAGCTTTTCGCGGTGGCAGCCGGTATCAGTACCAGCGATCTGAGGCTCTGGAAGGCCATGGGGGAGACCGTCGAAGGAAATCTCGGTTCCTCCTCCGGCAACGATTCTTCTTCGGAACGGGTCAGTGCTTCCCGCGATGCCATCGTCGCACGTTTCCACGATCTTGTGGAACGACGTGAAAATCACGAGCCGCTGCAGTACCTTCTGGGCAGCGTCGGCTTCCGCTATATCGAAGTGGATGTGGGGCGCGGTGTCTTCATTCCCCGTCCCGAAACAGAAACGGTGACGCAGGCGGCCATCGACTGGTTGCAGCAGCAGGACATGACGACTCCGATCGCGGTCGATCTGTGCGCAGGGTCGGGTGTCATCGGCCTGAGCATTGCCACGGAGGTTTCACATTGCTGCGTTGCGGGCGTGGAATCGGACAAAAAGGCATATGCCTGGTTGAACAGAAATTACCAGAAGGTCGAGGCGCAGTCGGAAGCCGCCGGAAACGGGGCTCTCCTTTACAAACCGGTGTACGCCGACGCCACGTTTGCCTCCACACTTGCAGCGCTGGATGGGACCGTCGATTGCGTCGTCTCCAACCCGCCTTATGTTCCCCTCATCATGCCTCCGACGCAGCCGGAAGTCGCCTATGATCCGGAGGTCGCGCTTTTCGGCGGATCCCTTGACGGCATGGCGATTCCACAGGCGTTGGTGAAGAGGGCGGCGGTACTGCTGCGCCCGGGCGGCTTTCTCGTGATGGAACACGATATCTCGCAGCCCGCCGCCATGCGCACCGCCATGCAGGACGCGGGCTTTGTCAACATCGAAAACCATGACGATCTCACAGGGCGCCCGCGCTTCACCACGGGCTTCCTTCCCGACGCCGTCTGATATTTTCTCTGATGTTTTCCGTACAGGCGTAAGTGTCCGCGGGGTCTTTCTCCTTTTTCGGGGGTACCTTGGGGCACAATGGTGAGGTGCCCATGAAAGGGGATTCCTTTGAAAAACGACAGTATTCGTGGCATCAATGAGGAGTCACTCAAGTGTGCCGCGCAACTGGTGAAGGCGGGCGAGCTCATCGTCGTACCCACAGACACCGTGTACGGTGTGGCGTGCAATCCGTTTGACTCTTCGGCAATCGACAAGCTCTTCCGGGTGAAACAGCGTCCCAGAACGAAATCAATTCAGGTGCTGCTTCCCGATCTCGATGGTCTTGCAGACCTCGGGCTGAGTCTGCCGCAGCCGCTGGAAACATTGAGCGCCACCCTTCTTCCAGGTGGATTTTCCCCCATTTGCACGGCGGACAAGACTTCACGGCTGGCCACTCTGCGTCACGATTCATTGGAAGACGGCACCGAAAAGCTGACACAGGCCATTCGTGTTCCCGATTTTGGGCCTCTCCATGAAATTCTTTCCGTTTGCGGCCCTCTCGCGGCGACGAGCGCAAATCTCTCCGGTCACACTTCCGCAACCAGTGCCCAGGAGGCCTATGAGTCTCTGGGGGAGGGCGTCGCGCTCTATCTCGATGCAGGGTCCACACCTGGTTCCGTTCCCTCGACAGTCGTTGCTGCCAACGATTCCGGCGACGACGGCGTGGAGATCCTCCGAGAGGGAGTCATTCCCGCCGCCCGTATTCATGAGATCCTGAAAAGCGTGGCAGGTGGCCGATGAGGGTCTATATTTTTATCGCCGCAGTGGCCGGAGGGGCGACCTATCTGCTCATTCCCCTCATCCGTCACTTGGCCATCGACATGGGAGCTGTGGGAGAGGTGCGCGCGCGTGACGTCCACACCGTTCCCACTCCGCGCATGGGTGGGCTGGGAATGCTGCTCGGATTCGCGGTGGCGCTCTGCTTCGCCTATGGAACGCCGTGGGTTTCAGGCCTTTTCATCAACGACAATCAGGCGTGGGTCATCCTCGTGGGAGCCGTTCTCATCTGTCTGCTCGGCATCGCCGACGACATATGGGATCTCGATTGGATGCTGAAGCTCGCAGGGCAGCTGCTCATCGCGGTTCTTGTCTCGTGGCAGGGCGTTCAGATCATCTCACTGCCCTGGGGCAGATCACTCATCACGGCGTCACCGAGCGTCTCCATGGCTGTCACAGCTTTCCTGATCGTCGCCTCCATCAACGCGGTGAATTTCGTCGATGGTCTCGATGGACTCGCCGCTGGCATCGTCGCAGTCGGAGGAGTCGCCTTTGCCTTCTACAGCTACGTTCTGTCACGTGATCAACCAAGTTATTCCTCCATGGCGACCCTGCTTGACGTGGCGTTGGTGGGCGTGTGCGTCGGCTTCATCCTGCACAACTGGCACCCTGCAAAACTCTTCATGGGCGACTCGGGTTCCATGCTGCTCGGGTACCTGCTGACCTGCGCCTCCATTGTGATGACGGGGCGTTTCGATCCCGCGACCGTGGGGTCCGGCGCGTACCTTCCCGTGTTCATGCCGATTCTGCTGCCGATTCTTGTGCTTTTCATTCCGGTGCTCGACATGATGCTGGCCATTGTGCGTCGACTCAGCCACGGCCAGTCGCCCATGCACCCGGACCGCATGCATCTGCACCATCGTATGCTGAGAATCGGCCATTCCGTACGCTCCGCAGTACTGATCCTATGGGGTTGGGCCTTCCTCATCGCCTTTGGCTCCCTCATGACGCTTTTCCTTCCCTTCCAGGAAGTGATGATTGTCGTGGTCTGCATCGTCCCCCTTCTCACTGTCGTCACCCTCGCGCCCCATTACAGCCGCCGCATGAGGGAAATTCGAAAGGAACAGCGCAATCATGGAAAACAATGATGATACCGACTCTCGTAGCGAGGAGCTCGATCCCGATGTCGCCGTCGGTTTGGAACCTGTGCACAGCCGTCCGGAAGACACCATTCCGTCGTTGATGAGACGGGTGCTCCTCTATTCGATGATTACCCTCGTCGTTCTGGGAATCGTCGAGGCCATCATCGGATGGTTCCGTTCCGGTGCGCTGGGACTCGCCTCGGCAGGGGTGGCGTTCGCGTTGCTCATCGTCTTCTCGTTGACGACGCCGGCGGTCTTCTCCGCCTTGAACCACATCAAGGTCACTTTTTCCCTTCTGGTGAAGTTCCTTGTGATCTCGTGGCTCGTCAAGATGGTGATCGTGATCGTGGCACTGCTTCTTCTGCGTCAACAGGCGTGGTTCGATCACTGGCTTTTCGCCATCTACGTGGTGGTGGGAGCCTTCGTAGTGCTTGGCATCGAATCCGCTGTGGTGCTGACGGCACGGCTGCCAAACGTGAGCAGATCATGAAGTGACGTCATCGCTTTCCGCCTGCCGCTGAAAAAGGTGCGCGACACGCGGTCGTGTTCCCGTATTTCCAAGGGAACACGGCCGTTTACCTCAGTGTCAAGGTTGACAGATAAATTTGACGCATGGCTTTCGACAACATTGAAAATCCATCATCCTACAATCCTCTTCCAGCTCCCTTTGCCACTATTGGGCTAGCGTACGATGACGTTCTCCTTCTCCCCAATGAGACCGACGTCATCCCGTCAGAAGTTGACACCACCGCGCGCCTCACGCGCAACATCTCGATGAAGATCCCGGTTCTGTCCGCTGCAATGGACACCGTCACCGAAGCGGAAATGGCAATCGCCATGGCACGCAACGGTGGCATCGGCGTTCTGCACCGCAATCTCAGTATCGAAGATCAGGCATCTCAGGTCGACGTGGTGAAGCGTTCGGAATCGGGTATGATCTCCCATCCGCTCACCGTCACTCCTGACGTCACCCTCACTGAGCTCGACAAGCTCTGTGCACGCTACCATGTTTCCGGTCTGCCGGTCGTTGACCACGAGAACCGTCTCGTCGGCATCATCACCAACCGCGACATGCGTTTCATCTCTCCTGACGACTACGACAAGCTCAAGGTCTCCGAGGTCATGACCAAGGACAACCTGTTGACCGGTCCGGCGGACATCTCCAAGGAAGACGCCCACAAGCTGTTGGCGCAGCACAAGGTGGAGAAGCTGCCTCTCGTGGACAAGGACGGCAAGCTCGCCGGCCTCATCACCGTCAAGGACTTCGTCAAGACGGAACAGTATCCGGATGCTACCAAGGATGAGCAGGGACGTCTGCGCGTCGCCGCTGCTGTCGGTTTCTTCGGAGATGCGTGGCAGCGTGCCACTGCTCTGATGGAGGCGGGTGCGGACGTTCTGGTGGTCGATACGGCCCACGGACACGCGAAGCTCATGCTCGACATGATCAAGCGCATCAAAGCGGACCCGGCCTTCAAGAACACGGACATCATCGGCGGCAACGTCGCAACGCGTGCAGGCGCGCAGGCCCTGATCGATGCCGGTGTCGACGCCGTTAAAGTCGGCGTTGGCCCAGGTTCCATCTGCACCACTCGTATTGTGGCCGGTGTCGGCGTTCCACAGCTCACCGCCGTCTACGAATCCGGCTTGGCGTGCAAAGCCGCCGGAATTCCGTGCATTGCCGATGGTGGAATCCACTATTCCGGAGACATCGCCAAGGCACTCGTCGCCGGTGGAGACACCGTCATGCTGGGTGGTCTGCTCGCAGGGACCGAGGAAGCTCCGGGGGAGAAGGTTCTGCTTCACGGCAAACAGTACAAGATCTACCGCGGCATGGGTTCCTTGGGCGCCATGGCTCCACGTGGCAAGAAGTCCTACTCAAAGGATCGTTACTTCCAAGCCGACGTCACCAGCAACGACAAAGTCGTTCCCGAAGGTGTCGAGGGCGAAGTGCCGTACCGCGGACCGCTGAATGCCGTTTTGTACCAGCTCGTTGGTGGACTGCATCAGACCATGTTCTACACGGGTGCCCACAACATTTCCGAACTTCAGGAAAAGGGTCGTTTCGTACGCATCACGGATGCGGGACTGCGTGAATCTCATCCTCATGACATCGTCATGACGACCGAGGCTCCGAACTACACCGGTTTCCATGAGTGATAGTTGCTGCGCGTGGCAGTTTCTGTGCGTGGTTGTTTCCACGAGTGGACTGATATGAGCCACCGCACTCAGCGGTAAACCATCTCTCGGTAGGCCATGCAGCAGTCAACCATGGCAGCTGAGTAATGTCGGTTTGGTGGTCAGTTCTGTAGGGGGGCGTCTCCTTTGGGGGACGCCCCTTTTTGTGCGTTTCGTGCGCCGAGGCTTCCAGCGTCATGATTCTCGGGCACTGGTCAGGACGCTGCGGTATTCTCAAATATTCGTGGGAATTCCATGATGCAGGAAGGTTGATATGGCGACAAAAGACGACGTGACATTCAGCTCGGAAGAGTCCCGACTCATCTGGGTCGATTGTGAGATGACGGGTCTGGATATCTTCAACGACGAACTGTGCGAAGTGAGTGTGGTCCCTACGGACTTCGATCTCAAAGTTCTGGATGAAGGAATCGATCTGGTCATCAAGCCCTCTCAGCAGGCACTTGACCATATGAATGACTTCGTCCGCTCCATGCACACCAGTTCAGGGCTCATCGACGAGATGAAGAAGGGGCTGGCCCTTGCGGATGCAGAGCGTCAGGTCATCGACTATGTGAAGAAGTTCCTGCCGGTCAACGGCAAGGCACACTTGGCGGGCAACACTATCGGTTCGGACAAGAAGTTCCTCGATCACTACATGCCGAATCTCATGAGCTTGCTTCATTATCGCAGCATCGACGTCAGCACGCTCAAGGAACTTGCTCGCCGTTGGTATCCTAACGTGTATCTGAACAAGCCCGAAAAACACGGCGGTCACCGTGCGCTTGCGGATATCATCGAATCCATGGACGAGCTGCGCTACTACCGCAAGATGTTCTTCGTTCCAAGCCCCGGGGCAACCGCAGACGAAGCCAAGAAGGGCGCAGCCGAGATCGAGGCGACGAGTCTCTTGCGCCACTACGAGGACGAGGGAACAACTCTTTCGGATCCGTCCACTCCTTCCAAGGCTGATTACTGATCCTATGCTGCAACAGCATGCACTCAGTGTTCTTGATTCGGGGGCGAACGTCTTTGTCACGGGCGCTCCCGGAGCGGGCAAGACCTATGTACTCAACGAGTTCATCGGCAAGGCCCGCCAAAATGGCCGTTCAGTCGCAGTCACCGCTTCCACCGGAATCGCTGCCACCCACATCAACGGGCAGACCCTCCATTCATGGAGCGGAGTAGGGGTTGCCACGGCTCTGACGGATGAGTTGCTCAAAAGGATCCGTCCACGCCGCAGAAAAGCGGTGTCGCACACCGATGTGCTGGTGATCGATGAGGTGTCCATGCTGCCGGCCTGGCTGTTCGACATGGTAGATCACGTCTGCCGTAATCTGCGGAACAATCCGGCGCCTTTTGGTGGTCTGCAAGTGGTGCTTTCGGGAGACTTCTTCCAATTGCCTCCCGTGGCGCGGCACCTGCGTGGAGAGGCGACTTTCGACCCTTTGACCGAGCAGTTGCGCCGCACCTATTTCGATGCGGGGAAAAATCCTGATGGCTTCATCACCGAGTCCTTTGCGTGGAAAGAACTGGACATCAAGATTTGCTATCTCACCGAGCAGCATCGTCAGGACGATGGTCAATTGCTGACCGTCCTCACTGACATTCGCGAAGGAGACGTGACACAGGAAGACCACACGGTTCTTTCGGAACGCATTGGAAGACGTCTGACGGAGGGTCAGGTTGCGGTCCATCTCTTCCCCGTGAATCGGCAGGCGGATGTGCTCAATGACGTTGAACTCGCGAAGCTGGAAGGCGAGGAACATGCCTTCGACGCTCAGTTCGCAGGCCCTTCGAACCTGATTGATCGGCTGCGCAAGTCCGTTCTGGCTCCCGAACATCTGGTCCTGAAAAAGGGTGCCGCTGTCATGGCGCTGCGCAACGATCCGGATCATCAGTTCGTCAACGGCTCTCTGGGGAAGGTCAGTGGTTTTGCCCGTGACTCCAAAGGCGGTTGGCCCATTGTGGAATTTGACAACGGCAACACGGTAGTGATGAAGCCTGCTGACTGGCAGATGATGGATGGAGAGACCGTCCTCGCCTCGGTGTCGCAGGTGCCTCTGCGCTGCGCATGGGCCATCACCATCCACAAGTCGCAAGGAATGACACTTGACCGTGCAGTCATGAACCTCAAGCGTTCCTTTGCTCCGGGAATGGGCTACGTAGCGCTCTCCCGAGTGGAGTCACTCGATGGTCTGTTCCTCGAAGACATTTCTGAGCGAGCCTTTCTGGTGTCTCCGGACGCCGTGAAACTCGACGCCGTTCTTCGCTCGGAATCGAAGACCGTGGATTCACAGCTCGCCACCCAAGGAAGCGATTCGTTCTCCACACAAGACCTGGCCCTGTTCTAACAAACAAGACCGGCCCTGTTCTAACAAACAAGACCGGCGCTGTTCTGGCAAACAAGACCGGCGCTGTTCTGGCAAAGATGATGTGCTATTTTCTGGCGGCGTCACAGCCTACATGAGAGGCGACACCAGCTGCAAAACGCTGATGAAACAGCTCATCACGAAACCGTGGTGCGTGTCCTCCCTGCGGATGCGAGTGCTTTGCGACAGCGTCTCTTCGATGTCCGAGGAAATATTCTTTACCGAATCCGTGCCATAGAGCACGGTTCCGCATTCGAAGTGGTGCATGAGGCTGCGGTAGTCAAAGTTGACCGAACCCACGGTGGCCATGACGTCATCGCAGAGACAGAGCTTTGCGTGAATAAAGCCGGGCGTGTACTCCCAGATCTCAACTCCTGCATCGAGAAGTGGCCGGTAATACGAACGGGTGAGCAGGTGCACGATCTTATGATCCGGAATGGAAGGGGTCACAATGCAGACGCGCACTCCGCGTTGGGCGGCGCGGCGCAGCGCTCCGATCATTTCGGCGTCGACGATGAGATACGGCGTGCAGATATACAGTTTCTTCCTCGCTGCGTTAATGAGGTTGAGATAGACGCCTTCTCCCTCGAACTCGTTATTCAACGGAGTGCCGTAATACGGTTGCACGTAGCCAGTGTTCATTTGTCCTGAGCTCGCTGTGCCTGCGTTCACCGATGTGCCTGCGCTTGCTACATTGCCATTGCGCGCACTGTCGTCTGCATGTGCGGAGGAGTTCTGGTAGTTACGGGAGATCTTGTAACGTTCCACGTCCTCGTTGCGTTTGCTGACCGCCTGCCATGTCTGGAGGAACATGAGGGTGAAACTCCACACGGCGTCGCCTTCAAGCCGGATCGCGGTGTCTTTCCAACGCCCATGTTTTTCGATGCGATTGACGTATTCGTCCGCCAGATTGATTCCACCCGTATAGGCCACGCGTCCGTCGATACTGAGAATCTTGCGGTGATCGCGGTTGTTCATCATGATTGACAGAACTGGAATAAAGCGGTTGAAGCAGTAGCACTGGATTCCCTTTTTCCTCATCTGGTTGAAGAAGTCCCGGGGAACGAGCCCCAGGGTGCCGAAATCGTCATAGAGCATGCGCACCTCGACTCCCGCCGCCACTTTGCGCTCGAGGATCTCAAGAATCGAATCCCACATCTCTCCCTCCTCCACGATGAAGTACTCGAGGAAGATGAAGTGCTGCGCGCTCTCCAAGTCCTCCAGCATCTTCGGCCACGCATCCTCTCCCATGGGAAAGTAGCGAGTGGAAGTATTTTCATAAACCGGAGAGTTTTCGGTGTTGATGAGGTAGAGCGCGTTGGTTGACTCGTGAGGATGTTTGTGGGAAAGAGTTTCAAGAGTCTCAGACTTTTGATGCAGATGCGTTGAATACAATTTCTCACTTTTGAGAAGACGTTTATGCAGCGGGCTGATGACGGCATGCCCGCCACCTACCAGAAAATAGAGGAGGCCTCCCATGATGGGGGCCAAGAGGATGAAGGCGAGCCATGCCAATTTCACTTCCGGTTTTGGCTCGGTCCTGATGATGGTGAGTGCGACGATGGCACTGAAAATCCATAGCGCAGTCTGCAGCCACGGTGAGATTCTGCTGAGCCACAGAATCAGGGCAAGCCACCACAGCACTTGGGCGATGAGAAGGATGACGATGACGAGAATCTGATTGATGAGAGTGACTTTCGTCAGTACCCGCTGTATTGCGCTGCGGAACGTGGGGTGCTGTTGCTCCGTGTTGTGTCGTTGTGCCATCACGCCTGATTCTATTTCATGGAGACCATCGAAGGAACACGGCGAGCGGTGCTGTGTCATGTTTTCAGAGTGCCCGCACGCTGTGTTGTCGCCTCGAATGA
>JALCQC010000025.1 GCA_022650895.1 Bifidobacteriaceae bacterium
GCTCTTCCTTGGACTTCTTGAGGAACTCCTGAATCTCAGCATTGGTCTTTCCGTTGAGCTCCTTGATGGAGTACTCTGCTGTGCCAACTGCCATATCAGTTCTCACCACCTTCACGCGAAATGATCCTGCACTTCATCGGGAGCTTGTCGATTGCGCGGCGCAGAGCCTCGCGAGCGACATCTTCCGACACGCCGCCGAGTTCGAACATCACGCGACCGGGCTTGATGTTTGCAACCCAGAACTCAGGCGCGCCCTTGCCGGAACCCATTCGGGCTTCAGCGGGGTGCTTGGTGAGCGGGCGATCAGGGAAGACCGTGATCCACACGCGGCCACCGCGCTTGATGAAACGGGTCATTGCGATACGGGCCGCTTCAATCTGACGGTTGGTCAGATATGCAGGAGCAAGTGCCTGGATTCCGTAATCACCGAAAGCGATCTGGTTCCCGCCCTTGGACATGCCCTTACGACCTGGGCGATGCTGCTTGCGATATTTAGTCCTCTTTGGGATAAGCATCCGTGCTCACTCCTTCGTTTCTTCAGCAGGCTTGGCCTCAGCTGCCGCAGGTGCTGCTGCGGCGGTCGGTGCGGCGTTGCCCTGAGCGGATTGAGAGCGAGGCGCACGACGTGGGCGACGATTGTCACCGTCTCCACGACCACGACCACGGCCTCCACGGTTACCCTGTGCGGCCTGCTGCTCGTCAAATTCCTTGGCGGTCATGTCACCCTTGTAGATCCACACCTTCACGCCAATACGGCCGTAAGTGGTGCGGGCTTCGAAGAAGCCGTAATCAATGAGTGCACGCAACGTCTGAAGCGGAACGCGACCTTCGCGGTAGAACTCGGAACGGCTCATTTCCGCACCACCGAGGCGGCCGGAGAGCTTGATACGAATTCCCTTCGCACCAGCGCGCATTGCGTCCTGCTGTGCCTTGCGCATTGCACGACGGAAGGTGACGCGGTTGGTGAGCTGCTCAGCGATACCCTGTGCCACCAACTGTGCGTCGATAGCGGGGTTCTTCACTTCGAAGATGTTGAGCTGAACTTGCTTGCCGGTGAGCTTCTCGAGCTTTGCGCGGACGCGATCGGCTTCTGCTCCACGACGACCGATGACAATGCCCGGACGTGCGGTGTAGATGTCGACGCGGACGCGATCGCGGGTGCGCTCAATGGTGATCTTGGAAACGCCTGCGCGCTCTAGATCAGCATTCATGGCCTTGCGGATCTTGTCGTCTTCGCCTACGAAGTCGCGGTAACGCTCTCCTGGCTTCGTCGAATCAGAGAACCACTTAGAGCGGTGAGATTCGGTGATGCCAAGGCGGTAGCCGAACGGGTTAATCTTCTGTCCCATTATCGGGCCCCTTCCTTGTCGAGCGTAGCAACGACAACGGTGATGTGGCTTGTGCGCTTGAGGATTCGAGCGGCGCGGCCTTGAGCACGTGCGCGGAACCTCTTCAGAGTTGCACCCTCATCGACGAAGGTCTTGGTGACAACGAGTTCGTTCTCGCGGAACGGCTCATTTGCCTTATCGGCCTTCACTCGTGCGTTTGCAATGGCGGACTCAAGTGCCTTGCGAACCGGCTCTGCGGCCGACTGCGGTGCAAACTTGAGGATTGTAATGGCTTCCGTCGCCTTCTTGCCTCGGATGAGGTCGACGACGCGGCGAGCCTTGCGCGGCGTCACGCGGACGTGACGGGCAATTGCTTTAGCTTCCATGTGTCTATACTCTCCCTCGCCTTTAGCGGCGTGCCTTCTTGTCGTCCTTCACATGCCCACGGAAAGTGCGCGTAGGAGCGAACTCTCCAAGCTTGTGACCAACCATCGCCTCCGTGACATACACCGGCACGTGCTTGCGGCCATCGTGGACCGCGAACGTGTGACCGATGAAGTCTGGGGTGATCATCGAGCGGCGCGACCACGTCTTGATGACGTTCTTCGTGCCCTTTTCATTCTGTTCGTCGACTTTCTTCTGCAAGTGGGCGTCAACGAATGGGCCCTTCTTGATGCTTCTAGTCATCTGGTGACGCTCCCTTTACTTGCGATTCTTACCGGCGGGACGACGACGAACAATCATCTTGTTCGAAGCCTTCTTCGGGTGACGAGTACGAACCTCGCCCTTGCCCCAAGGAGACTGTGGCGGCTTACCACCACGAGTACGTCCACCATGCGGGTGGTCGACAGGGTTCATGGACTCACCACGAGTGATGGGACGATGACCCTTCCAACGTGCACGTCCGGCCTTACCGAGCTCGATGTTTGCGTGATCGGAGTTGCCGACCTCGCCCACCGTTGCGCGGCACGATGCCTCGACGTTGCGGATTTCTCCGGACGGCATACGCAGCTGGGCGTAGGCGCCATCCTTTGCAACGAGCTGAACGGCTGCACCTGCGGAGCGAGCAATCTTTGCGCCGCCGAGAGGACGGAGCTCAATCGCGTGGACAATCGTACCGGTGGGGATATTAGCCAGAGGCAAGTTGTTGCCAGGCTTGATATCGGCCTTAGGACCGGTCTCGATGACGTCGCCCTGCTTGACTCCCTCGGGAGCCAGGATGTAGCGCTTCTCGCCATCTGCAAAGTGCAGAAGTGCGATGCGAGCGGTGCGGTTCGGGTCATACTCGATGTGAGCAACCTTTGCCGGCACGCCGTCCTTGTCCCAACGCTTGAAATCGATGAGACGATACTGGCGCTTGTGACCGCCGCCGCGATGGCGGGAGGTGATGCGTCCGTAGGAGTTACGACCACCGGTCTTACTCAAAGGACGAAGCAAAGACTTCTCGCCCTTTGAACGCGTCAGGTCGGAGAAATCCGACACCGAGGCGTTGCGACGGCCCGCGGTCATTGGTTTGTATGTGCGGATAGCCATAATTTAGTACCTAACTTTCTCGGCTAGCCTTCAGTTACCGAAGATGTCGATCTGTTGGCCCGCAGCAACCGTGACAATTGCACGCTTCTGCGAAACACGCTGGCCGAACCCTGTGCGCGTGCGCTGGCGCTTGCCTGCACGGTTGAGGGTATTGACAGAAACGACCTTCACCTTGAAGATCTGCTCAATCGCCTGCTTGATCTGAACCTTGTTCGCATTGGGGGCAACCACGAAGGTGTACTGTCCACGATCCGAATTTGCATAGCTCTTCTCAGAGACGACGGGCTTAAGGATGATGTCCTGCGCTGGCTTGTGAATTGCTTCTGCCATTTAACTCAGGCCTCCTTCTGTTCTGGAATGGTCTTCTCGACCCTGGTGTCGAGGAACTCCTGGAAGCCGTCCTTAGTGAAGACGACATCCTCGGCGGTCACGACATCATAGGTGTTGAGCTGATCAGCGAACAGAACGTGAACGTTCGCAAGGTTGCGGACGGACATCCACTCGTTGAGGTTCTCACGAGAAACAACGACGGTCGCAAAGCGATTCTCGACAACCGGGTTCAAGGCTGCGAGAGCTGCCTTGGTGGAAGGGGTGTCGTTTTTCAGACCGAAGTCCTTGATCACGTGAACGCGACCAGCGTTTGCACGATCCGAGAGGACGAAGCGCAGAGCTGCGGCCTTCATCTTCTTGGGGGTGCGCTGGGAATAATCGCGCGAAATTGGTCCGTGAGCGATGGCGCCACCTGCGAATTGAGGAGAACGAATCGAGCCCTGACGAGCGCGGCCTGTTCCCTTCTGCTTCCAAGGCTTCTTGCCGCCGCCGTTGATGCGCGCACGGTTCTTGACCTGGTGCGTACCCTGACGAGCAGCTGCGAGCTGAGCAATGACAACCTGGTGAACGAGCGGGACGTGTGAGTACACATCTTCGCTTGAGATTCCGAAGACCTCAACGGGTGCGTCGACCTTGCCGGCCGCCTTACCCTTTGCGTCTGTGACTTTGAGAGAAACATTAGCCATTGGTCTCAGGCTCCCTTCACTGCCGAGCGAACGAGAACGATGGAACCCTTAGGTCCGGGAACAGCACCCTTGATGGCGATGATTCCGGCCTCGTTGTCAATGGAGACAACCTGGAGGTTCTGCACCGTGCGCCTGACATTGCCCATACGGCCTGCCATGCGCTTTCCCTTGAGGATGCGGCTTGGTGTTGCGCAAGCTCCAACCGAACCAGGGCGACGTTCGTTTTTGTGCGAACCGTGCGTACGGCGGTAGGAGGTGAATCCCCAACGCTTAATAGTTCCGGCGAAGCCCTTGCCCTGAGAAGTACCGGTCACGTCGACCTCAGTACCGTTCTCGAAGGTATCAACAGCGAGCTCATCGCCAGCCTTGTAATCGGCCACGGCGTCGGTGCGAATCTCGACGAGGTGACGACGAGGCGTCACACCAGCCTTGGCGAAGTGACCCGCCAGCGGCTTAGTGACCTTGGTGGGGTCGATGGCGCCATAGCCGAACTGAACCGCTTCATAACCATCGGACTCGACGGTCTTGACGGCGGTGACGACGTTGGTGGAAACATCGACGAGGGTTACCGGGACGAAGAAGCCGTTCTCATCCCAAATCTGGGACATGCCGAGCTTCTTGCCGAGCAGCGCCTTGCGTGCAGTGTTTTCTGCGTTTGCCATTTATTCTCCCCCTCCCCTACAGCTTGATCTCAATATTGACGTCCGCAGGCAGATCGATGCGCATCAGTGAATCAACAGCCTTAGGCGTTGGGTCCACGATGTCGATGAGACGCTTGTGCGTACGCATCTCGAAGTGCTCGCGAGAGTCCTTGTACTTATGAGGAGAACGAATAACAACGTAGACATTCTTCTCGGTGGGTAGTGGAACCGGGCCGACTACCGTCGCACCCGCGTTCGTGACCGTTTCGACGATCTTCTTCGCCGACTGGTCGATGACCTCATGGTCATAGGACTTAAGCCTGATGCGGATTTTCTGTCCCGCCATTGCCGTACGCCCTTTCCTTTTCGAATCGATAATCCAACCTGTTTCGGCACTTCAGGGCGCAGCGAGCGGACTTCTCCGTTCGGAGTCACATCAGTGCGCACCGCCCTTCCGCAACCCATGCAGAAACGGCACGCTCGCTATTGAATATACAAATTTGCGAGCCCTAAACAGGCAACTTCACTATCAAACCACATCCCAAGCCCCTGACGCAACCCGGGCGTGTTGAATATTTTATATGGCTGAAAGCCTTAATTTGCAGTGTCTCACAAGATTTTACAACGCGCCATGAAAAACTGCACGAAAAAGGGGCCCGCACCCATCTGTACGGACCCCTTCGCGGGAAGAATTTTACGTCTTCCCTTCCTCTTTCGCGAGGACAATCACCTCATTTCACTGCACTTCAAAACGCTCGGAAGCCTCTTTGAGCGCTGCAGCACCTTCGCGCTCAAAGCGACGCTGGTGTGCCTCCTCACGAGTGATTCCGTAGTAGGCCGCAATGGCGATGTCCTTCATGTCCTGAATGTTGGGCACACGGGGATTTGCGGGGGTGCACTGATCTTCATAGGCACGCATGCCAATCTGATCGAGCACGGACCAGAAGTACTCCTCGTCGACGCCACACTGCTGGAAGGTGGATTCCATACCGAGTCTGTTGTCACGGTAGTCCTCCAGTGCCTTCGCGTAGCTCTCCACGCCTTCCTGAGGAGTTGCCGCCGGCAGACCGAGCTGCTTGGCGATGTCCTGGTAGCGCTCAGCGGCCACGTACTTGCTGTACTTCGGCCAGCTCGTAGCCTCGTCCGGAACCTCACCGTTGTAGCGAACCACATAGGGCAGCAGGATGGAGTTGGTGCGACCGTGGGCGATGTGGCACAGAGCGCCGATGGTGTGCGCCATGCCATGGCACATACCGAGCATTGCCGAGCCGAATGCCATGCCGGCGATGGTCGCCGCATTGTGCATCTTCTCCTGCGCCTTCGGGTTGGCCACGCCTTCCTTGACGGAGGGTTCCAGGTTCTCCCAGATGAGCTTGAGAGCGTGCAGCGCCATGCCATCGGTGAAGTCGTTGGCATAGACGGACACGTAGGCCTCGGTGGCGTGAGTCAGCGCGTCGAAACCGGAGTCGGAGGCAAGTCGACGAGGCTGCGTGCGCGCAAGCACGGGATCGACGATGGCGACGGACGGAGTGAGCGCGTAATCCGCGATCGGGTACTTGAAACCGGTCTTGTGATCAGTGATGACGGCGAACGGCGTGACTTCCGATCCGGTTCCGGAGGAGGTCGGCACGCACACGAGCTTGGCGAGCGATCCCAGAGGGGGAAGCTTCACCGCACGCTTGCGGATATCGAAGTACTTCTCACGAATGTCGGAGAACTCGATTTCCGGGTGTTCGTACAGAAGCCACATGATCTTCGCGGCATCCATGGGAGAACCGCCACCGATTGCAACGATGGTGTCGGGCTGGAACTCATCACGCATCATGGCGGCACCGCGCTGAACGGTCTCGACGGAGGGTTCGGGCTCGACGTAGTCGATGATGCGATAGACAACCTTGTTCTCACGCTGGCGCAGAACCTGGATTGCCTTCTCGATGATGCCCAGATCTTCCATAACCTTGTCGCACACGAACACCACGCGGTTGACGCCTTCCATATCGCGAAGATACTGGATTGCGTTCGGCTCGAAGTAGGTCTTGGCAGGAATCTTGAACCACTGCATGTTGTTGTTCCTCCGTGCGATGCGCTTTACATTGATCAGATTCACCGCCTGAACATTGCCGGAGACGGAGTTGCCGCCGTACGAACCGCAGCCGAGGGTGAGGGAAGGAGCAATGGCGTTGTAGATGTCGCCAATGCCGCCCAGCGAGCTCGGAGAGTTCCACACGATGCGGCACGCATGCATGCGCAGACCATATTCACGGACGAGATCCTCATTGTTCGTGTGGATGGTTGCGGTGTGACCTGCACCATAGACGAGCATCTGCTCGCATTGGGTGAAAGCATCTTCCTTATCCTTTGCCTTCATCACCGCGAGAACCGGAGAGAGCTTCTCGAAGGTAAGAGGTTCATTCTCACCGATCTCGGAGCACTCGGCAGCGAGAACCGTGACATCGTCGGGAACCGAGAAACCGGCCGCCTGTGCGATGTACTGAGGTGACTTGCCGGGAACCACGCTGTTGAGAGCATGATCAGGAGCGTCGGGACCTGCGAAGGCGGTCTTACCAAACATGTACTTCTCAAGTTTGGCCTTCTCGTCACCCTCCACGAAGTAGACGTGACGGCGCTTCATCTCGGCGATGACGGCGTCATACACATCTTCATGAACGATGGCACCCTGCTCGGTTGCGCAGATCATGCCGTAGTCGAAGTGCTTGGAGAGCACGATGTCATTGACGGCGCGAACCACATCGACGTCGTTATCAACATAGGCGGGAGCGTTGCCCGGGCCGACGCCGAGGGCAGGCTTGCCGGAGGTATAGGCGGCATTCACCATGCCGGGGCCACCCGTTGCGAGGATGGTGGCGACGCCCTTTGCGTGCATGAGGAAGTTCGTAGCTTCGATGGAGGGGTGTTCGATCCACTGAATGCAGTCCTCTGGAGCGCCCGCCTCGATAGCTGCGTCGCGCACAATTCGAGCAGCTTCGACGGAGCACTTCTGAGCGAAGGGATGGAATCCAAAAACGATGGGGCAGCGAGTCTTCAGGGCGATCAGCGACTTGAAGATGGCCGTGGACGTCGGATTGGTGACAGGGGTCACACCAGCCACCACGCCGACCGGCTCTGCGATCTCGACGATTCCCGAAATGGAATCCTCGTTGATGACGCCGACGGTCTTCTGCTTCGCCAAGTAGTTCGTCACATGCTCGCAGGCGAAGATGTTCTTCACGGCCTTGTCTTCGACACGACCACGACCCGTTTCCTCAACGGCCATCTTTGCCAGGACGAGATGCTTGTTCAGAGCGGCGATCGATGCCTTGGCAACGATATGATCGACCTGCTCCTGATTGAGTTTCTCGAATTTCTTGAGAGCAACGAGTGCTTTATCAACTTTCTCGTTGACCTCTTTTTCAGCGGCGGCGCTCCGCTCCTGCTTGGCTTTCGCTTTCGCAGCAGCTTCTGTTTGCTCCACACTGATCCCGGACGTACTCTTCTTCGATACGGCCACGGGGTCCTCCTCTCATGGAAGAAAGACACGAAATGCCGGCACAAGGAAGCCCTCATGACGCCACTTCTTGGTTGGTAGAAAGTCCAGTGAAAATTCACCGGAAAGCTGTGAGCTTTGTCACACAATTCCTTGGATACGCTAGCATCTTTAGCGCACAATGTGAAATCTCTCACACCTCCTCGTGTCGCAAAACACTCCCTTGGCAATCTCGCCAAACACCACCACTTCCCCACCTGTTGATGCAAGAATGGAGACATGAAACAACAGCCTCTTCACCGCTACGCCACCCGCCCGGGATTCTTCCTGACCCAGGACGGTGGAGCGGATGCTGTCATATGGTCGGAAAATGCAGAGTATCTTTGGCTCAGCGTCATTGAGGATGCCGCAGACGAAAGTGCCTTCGCTTCCCTCGCCTGTCTCTTTCGAGAAGAGGCGGCGCAACCTTCGGGACTATCTTCACAGCAGGAAGGCCACCGCGTGGAAGTTCCCACCGAGCACTCCGGCGCAGGCCATCATGAGACCTTCTTCGATTTCGCGAAACGCCACAAAATCGCCAGCAGAATCATCGACGGCAAACGAGAGACCCTCTTTTCCATGAGGGGCCCCAATTACGGACGCTGGTTCGTGCATCTCCCTCAGGCATGGAGTGGCATGCGGTATGGATACCGCGCCGACGGATTGTGGGATCCCAAGCACGGACTTCGCTTCAACCCCTACAAGTTCCTCATCGACCCCTGCGCAAAGGGATTGGAGGGGAATACCACCTACGACGCCTCACTTTTCGCCTATGACTGCACCTTGGAGAACGGAATTCCAACCGGGAATGCCTGGGGTGCCATCAGCACGCGTGACTCACTGGGACACGTGCCCTACTCGGTGGTGATCGACGACCGTGATGACACGAAGCACGCCGACGATCCCGACCATCCGCACATTCCCTGGGCTTCAACGGTCATCTATGAGCTGCATGTCAAGGGATTCACCATGCAAGCCCCCTGGCTCGAACCGGAGCTGCGCGGCACCTACGCCGGTCTCGCCGATAGCCGCACCATCTCCTATCTCAAGGAACTCGGCATCACCTCCGTCGAGTTGCTGCCCATTTTCGCTAAACAGACCGAACCGTCGGTACAGGCACGCGGCATGACGAACTACTGGGGATACTCGACCCTCAACTACTTCTCCCCCGAACCCAGCTACGCCACCGCCACAGCTCAGAAAAAGGGAGCGCGTGCCGTACGCGAGGAAGTCATCGAGATGGTCAGAAGCCTGCACGAGGCGGGCATCGAGGTCATTCTCGACGTCGTGTACAACCACAGTTGCGAGGGAGGAGAGGACGGTTACAGTCTCAGCTGGCGAGGCATCGACAGCTACACCTACTACCGCCGTCAGATCGGCAACGGTGGGCAGCTCATCGACACCACGGGAACCGGCAACACCTTCAACTTCGAGAACACACACATCATCACCGCGGCTGTAGATTCATTGCGATACTGGGCGAAGCGCATCGGGGTCGATGGCTTCCGCTTCGATCTGGCGGCGAGTCTTGCACGCGTCGGCGACCACTTCACGCCCCATCACCCCTTCCTCTACGCAATCAGAGCGGACATGCTGCTAGGCAACCTCAAATTGATCATGGAACCATGGGACCTGGGCCCCGGAGGCTGGAGGACTGGCCAGTTCGGCTTGCCCTTCTCCGAGTGGAACGACCGTTTCCGCGAAACGTCGCGCAAGTTCTGGCTCACCGACGTGACAAAGATGCGCGCCTCCCATTCCTCGGACATCGGCATGCAGGAGATGGCGACCCGCCTGTGCGGCTCGTCCGACCTCTTCGCCACCGAACCGGGTCGAGGAGCCGTGGCCTCCATCAACTACATCTGCTCACATGACGGATTCACAGTGACCGACCTGACCCGATACAACACCAAGCACAATGAAGCGAACGGCGAGGACAACTTCGACGGCAACAATGTCAACAATTCATATAACTTCGGTGTCGAAGGCCAAACGGACAACCCCGAGATCATCCTTGAGCGGCAACGGTGCGTACTCAACATGATGGCAACCCTTTTCCTCTCGATGGGAACCCCCATGCTGCAGGCCGGCGACGAGTTCGGGCGAACCCAATACGGCAACAACAACGCTTACTGCCAGGACAACTACATCAGCTGGATCGACTGGAGCTGGATCGACTACGACGACACGAGCTGGCAGAAGCAACGATTCAACGCCGTCAAAAAACTCATCGACCTGCGCGAACGGCTGGAGCAGTTCCATCACGAGGCCTTCTTCACCCTCACCTCCGTATTGGGACTCCTCAAACAGTCCAGTCGCGTGCAGTGGTACCTGACGGACGGCACCACGCCATCGGAAGCCGACTGGTTCAACTCCCACCTCCGCGCCTTCATGATGCGATTGGTGTCGTCAAAGGCCGACATCATCATCGCCATCAACGGCGACACACAGGCCGCGGAGTTCAAACTTCCCAGTGACCAACACTGGAAGCTTCTGTGGAGCGCCCAACCCATTGAGGTAGCTCCCGATTCGGAGGGAACCCCCGGTGCCAGTGGTGCCGGTGCCAAAGACGGAGACGCAACCGGGGACAGGACGAACGCACTTCAGGGCGACACCGCTCTTCAACAGCTGCCCGAACTGTCCATCAGTCTGTGGGAGCAGCGATAGACACAGGCGGTGACGAACGCAAAAATCCCCGGCCACCGAAAAGTGACCGGGGATTTTCCTCGCCGTAAAACAGACTGCTTAACGCTTCGAGAACTGCGGAGCGCGGCGTGCCTTGTGCAGACCAGCCTTCTTGCGCTCGACAGCACGTGCATCACGTGTCAGGAAGCCCTGCTTCTTGAGTGCAGCACGGTTGGCATCGCGGTCCATGGCGTTGAGCGCACGCGCCACGCCGAGGCGGATTGCACCTGCCTGACCAGTGACACCGCCACCGTTCACGAGAACGATGACGTCAAACTTGTTCTCAAGCTTGAGCAGCACGATAGGAGAATTCACCTCGCGCTGGTGCAGCTTGCTCGGGAAGAACTTCTCGAGCGTGCGGCCGTTGATGGTCCACTTGCCGGTTCCCGGAACAAGGCGAACACGTGCAACGGCTTCCTTGCGGCGTCCGGTGCCATAGGCCGGAGCGATGAGAGACGTACCGGTACCTTCTCCGGAGTTTGTCTCAGAGGTGTAGGAGGTCAGCTCTTCCTGAGAATCCTGGGCCTCGAGAGTTTCGGTCTTTTCTGCCATTTTCTACTCTTTCCTAGTCCTGGGTCACTTAGCCTGCTGAGAGACTTGCTTGATCTCGTACGGAACTGGCTTCTGAGCGGTGTATGGATACTCGGAACCAGTGAAGACACGGAGACGCGAAAGTTGAACCTTCGCGAGCTTGTTCTTCGGCAGCATGCCCCTGACGGCAGTCTTGATCATGCGAGCAGGATCCGTGACGAGAAGATCGCCATAGGTGCTTGCACGCAGGCCACCCGGGTAGCCGGAGTGCCGATAGATATTCTTATCGGCCTTGTTACCGGTGATGGCAATCTTTTCCGCGTTGATGATCACGACGAAATCGCCTGAATCAGCGTGCGGAGCGTAGGAAGGCTTCTGCTTCCCGCGCAGGAGGGTCGCAACCTGGGTTGCGAGACGTCCAAGAACGATATCCGTTGCGTCGACGATGTACCAATCGTGGGTCAAATCGTTCGGCTTCGGTGTGAAAGTTTTCACAGTTCAACCTTTTCTTTATTGTGTTTCAAGCGTTTACAGCGTGCGCCGCAAGCGCCAAATTATCCGTGGGCTCCCTAGAAAGTCCCGGCCGGCGAGTGGGAACGCGCTTTCGACTAGACCCGAGGGAAACACAACAATCTACAAGTGTATCGCGTTCCTCGATTTAGTCAAAGCGTCCACCACACACGCGGCGATGCCTGGACAGCAGAACTCCGCGAACCAGTTTTCTTCCTCCAGTCATCTCCTCCATTCGTCCACGGGACTATGCGTTCATGAGGCTGCCGAGGGAACGGACGCGGGGCAGATCGAAGAGTTCCTCCGCATAGAGGGGACGCTTCTCTCCGTCCGCGAGCGGAACACGCCAGTTGGGGTATTCGTTGTTGGTGCCGGGCTGATTCTGCGAGCGCCTCTCCCCCACTCCATCGACGATGGCGGCACACAACAGTTTCGACTTTGAATCCTTCAGCACCTTGTGCATCGCCTCGATGATGTCCTGCTCATGCGCCTTCTCGTCGTCAAGAGCCGCCGACTCGAGCCAGCCACCCTCCACCAAGAAACGCAACAATGCGGCGTGCTCGACGCGCGCGGCACGTGCAAAGTCCTCTACGGGCTCTGCCAGCAGACCCAGACGCTCACGAATCTGAACGTGTTCGTAGTTGAGATAGCCGGCAGTCGGAGGAAGGTCATGCGTCGTGACGCTCGCCATTGCGAACTCCCGGTAGGTGGAAGGAGCGCGGAACTCCCCCTTCTCATCTTTCTCGAACCATTCGATGACGGAACCGAGTAGACCGTGACTGCTCAAGGCCGAGGCCACATACGGCGGAACGACACCGAGGTCCTCCCCGATGACCACACCGTTCGCCCGGGTCGCTTCGATGGCGAGAATGCCGAGCATGATGTCGGAATCGTAGCCGACGTAGGTTCCCTGTCCGGCGGAATTGCCTTCCGGGATCCACCACAGACGGAACAGTCCCAAGATGTGGTCGATGCGCAACGCACCCGCACCGCTGAACATGTGATGGATGAGATCGACGTAGGCGCGGTACCCAGTCTTTTCGAGGTAGAGCGGGTTTAGAGGAGGTTGGCTCCAGTCCTGTCCCTGCTGGTTATAGAAATCCGGAGGGGCGCCGACTGTGGCCCCTTTGGCAAACTGTTCGGGTTTGGCCCAAACGTCGGAACCCAGAGGATGCACGCCGACCGCCATGTCCAACATGAGGCCGATGGGCATTCCGGCGTTCTTGGCGGACTGCTGCGCCGCCGCAAGCTGGGTGTCTGCCACCCACTCGAGCCAGCGGTAGAACTCAAAGGTGTCCTGATTTTCCGCAATAAGCTCACGGACCTCTTGGGAGGCGATGGCATATTTCTTGATCCACGATTCGGGAGAATCCTCAGGAGCCCCCCACTTGTCGTATGCCACGCACCACATTGCATAGGAATCAAGATCCGGTCCCTGCTCGGCCTTATACGCGCTGAATTGAGCCTCGCGCTCAGGGGAACGCGGGACCAAGAAAACCTCCCACAGTGCCGGCATCTTGGCCTGCCACATTGCATCACGGTTCACGAAATCGGCGTTGGCGTTCAGCGCCTCCGTCTGCTGGTGCAGCTGTTCGACCTTTTCCCGTGCCTGCTCGGAAAGATCCGCATACTCCGGAACGTCCTCCGGACGGATGTAAATGAAGTTCACGAAGCGACGTGAATCAGGCAAATAGGGAGAAGGCGTGAGCGGGGTCACTGGTTCGGCAGCATGCACAGGATTAATCAGCATGTAGTCGGCATTCGTCTTCGCGCGAG
Source organism: Bifidobacteriaceae bacterium (assembly GCA_022650895.1). Lineage (GTDB taxonomy): Bacteria > Actinomycetota > Actinomycetes > Actinomycetales > Bifidobacteriaceae > JALCQC01. Next base: position 13,541 of record JALCQC010000025.1, read on the forward strand.
CGTCCCTCAGCAGCAGACCTAAGTCGGAGAAGTCGCCGACCCCCCACGACGCATGAGAGCGGACGGAGTACAGCTGTGCCATCCAGCCCCACATCTGCCCGTTCACTAAGCCCTCAGGAAGGGGAACCTTCGCCGGAGCCACAATCAGTGCGGCCTTCTGAGAATCCTCTCCCGCCGTGACGGTGAGGGTATGGTACCCCATCGGCACATCGTCGGGAATGAGAATCGAGGAACTCACATAGAAGGAATCTCCTTCCGGATAGGCAGTGGAACCGTCGCCTTCAGCCACGCCGATGTGGCCGGAATAGTCGGTGCCGTCTTCGAGTCGGATGGAGGCCTGCGGAATTCTCCCCAACAGGTGATGAACGATGACTTTCGTCTCTTCACCCAACAGTGCGAAAACCGTTCCACTGACAAGACGGGTCTTGCCCTGCTTCACTATCTCATTGAGAGAATTTGCGATCTCTTCATCTGTTGCCGCGTTGATTCCAAGGGCATCAAGAACTTGCACGATGACATCGTCGTCAATCTCGTTGAACTCCCCTGTTTGCCCTGTGTATGACGTAGCGACATTGCTTAGTTTTGCCAGTTTTATAAGCGGTCGGGCGAGCCGCTCCTGGCTTTCCGTCTTTTGGTCCATACGACCAGTCTAGTGGAAAAAATGACAACGTTGGCGTAGTTGTGCCACTTGGCGTTTCGACAGTTTTCATTGCCTCTTCTCTGCAGCGTGTCGCACTTCGCTCTGCGAATCGTTTCGCAAACGCTCAAGAACGTCGGACGACGTGTTGGGATTCTCAGCAACGCCCCTGCGCACCATGGAAGCAAGAACGACAGGCGCCTTTTCTTCGATGTCGACTCCGAGATGAGAGAGGAATTCGAGCGCTTCACCACTAGTGGTGGGATCCTGGGCCCCTTCGAGCCGCATCTTCCACGAGGCCTGCGGATTCAACAACGCCGCCGTACGGACCTCCACGTCCTCATCCTTGGTCAGCCGTCCCACAAGCCAATTCTTCGAATCGGTGTTATGAGCCACTTCCTTGCGCACAGCCGCTTCGGGATCCTCGCTCAACTTCACCAGGATGTTCGGGAACGGCATGGTACGAGCCAGAAAGACCCTATCCTCGACTTTCGTATGAGAATTGCCTGCCACCGCCTCCAACAATGCCGTCGCACGGGAGAAGGCTGCGGCATCGGACCTGTCTGGCAAGGGTCTACGGGCCACGTCCGAAAGTTCCGCGGAGTCGGTAGAGTGGCGCAAACGTTCATACGCCGTGGTGAGCGTTTCGGAAACATCACCGGATTCCACTTCAGATTCCGCTTTCGGTTCCGTCTCAATGTCATCACTCATGCTTCATCCCTCCAGATCGCTCCAGATTGTGTCTCCTCCCAATCTACTAAGACAGGGGAATCGCAACGTCCTCCTGGCCCAATTTCTCGGGCGACACCCCGCCCTGAAAGGCGTCCGCAAGCTGAATTCGCAACGGTTCGTAAGAAGCGGGAGAAACAAGAATCTCGCTGGTCACCCTCTCGGCATAATCGCGGTGCTGCAGAACAGCCTCGACGCCTTTGAGAAGGTGATCGAACGTGTCCATCTGGGAGTAATCCACCACGACGCGGGCCCTGATCCTCTGCTCGACGCGAGCGCGACGGGCATTCCTCAGGGCCGTGCTGGCAGCAGTCGAGTACGCGCGGATCAGGCCCGCCGACCCGAGAAGAATTCCCCCGAAATAACGCGTCACCGTCACCACACAGGACGTCATCGACGACTTCCTCAGCGCGTCGAGAATCGGCTTTCCTGCGGTACCCGAGGGTTCGCCGTCATCGCTCATCCGTTCCGACATCACACCGCGTTCGGAGGGAAAGACCGCAGCGAACGCAACATGCCGGGCCTTCGGATGCTGCAGCCGCACTGATTCCACAAATTCCACTGCCTCGGCCTCCAAAGCACAGTGCGCGGCGTTCCCGATGAATTCCGACTTCTTTTCGATCAGGCTCGACGAAGCTGGACGCGCCGCCGCATCGAGAATTGTCAGACGCGGAGGGCCGCTCAAACCTTCGGAATCGCTGTCTCTCTCCGTACCGGCGAACTCGTCCCGACCGGACTGGCTGCTGCGTCCGGAATGCACATGACGACTCATGCCGGGCTCAGTTCATCACGTTGAGTGGGTCGCCGCGGAAGTAGGCCGCTGCGTCCTCGCAGGTCTGCGTGACAATGTTGGTCACGGCCGTGTCGGCGAACCAGGCGACGTGCGGAGTCAGAACCACATTCTTGAATCCGCGCAACTCGGAATCGGGAGGAAGAGGCTCCTCATCGTATACATCGACTGCCGCACTGATTCCTCCGGACCGCAACGCCTCTTCCAAAGCACCCTCCTCCACCAACTGGGAGCGTGCCGAATTGATGAAGAAAGCCCCCTTCTTCATCTCACCGAGGTGAGCGCTCGTGATCATGCGGGAACTCGATGCGTTGAGGCCCACGTGGAGACTGACGACATCCGAGCGACTGAAGAGTTCATCGAGTTGGGGAACATAGCGATAACCCAGCGACTCGATGTCGTGGCGATGCGAGGGACGCGCCCACACCCACACCTGCATTCCGATTGCCGCTGCCATGCGCGCAACATCGCGTGCAATGCCACCAAAGCCGACGAGACCGAGGGTTTCCCCGTGCAAATCCACACCTTCAACGCCCTCCCATTCGCCGCGTTTCATGGAGACATCCTGACGGCCGATTTTGCGGGCCACCTCGAACATGAGGGCAATCGTGTGCTCCGCCACCGACGCATCCCCGTAGTGCACGATGTTGCGAACTTCAACGCCCAACTCACGTGCAAGCGAGAGATTTACGTAACTCGCCACGCCCGTGCCGCCGAAAACCAGGCACCGGACGCTGCCACTCACACGTCGAAGAAGCTCGTCGTCAAAATGGATCCCGAAGATGATAGCCACCTGCGCTTCCGACAGGCGCTCCGCCACCGTGTCGGGATCGGTGTTCTCAGGATATACGCGGACACGTGCAATGTTCTCCAAGTCTGCGGCCGCCTTCTGCATCGGCTCCACCATGGCAGCGAAATTCGACGGGACCACTACCAGCGGAAGATCCGTGCGTTCAGACTGCGTTTCGAAATACTCCATGCGCACCAACCTATCAGCACCACTTCTGTGTGTCGCCTGATTTTCCGCGTTTTCCTGAGAGCAACACGCCGAAGCGCACCCACTGGGTTTGCATCCAACCGAGATTCAGGTACTATTTCATCTCGGCTGCTTTTGCGGCCAATGGCCCCGTAGCTCAGTTGGTTAGAGCGCCGCCCTGTCACGGCGGAGGTCGACGGTTCAAGTCCGTTCGGGGTCGCCAGAGCAGTCGTTATCAGTGTCTGGCTGTTCAATTATGGCTCTGTAGCTCAGTTGGTAGAGCGTACGACTGAAAATCGTGAGGTCAGCGGATCGATGCCGCTCGGAGCCACCATTTGTTGAAATCCCAAGCTTAGCGGCTTGGGATTTTTTGTTTCAGCACACGGCTCCGCTTCACCCCCGCTCTTATTCTCCTGTCTGATGCGCTTGAAGGTAGTCACCGTAGGTAAAGCTGCCGGAGATAATTTTCTGCGCTCTGCCCATCGCCGCTCTCAACAATTCCTGCCTTTCCAGAAGGAGAGCCTCGTTGGCGAGCATCCATTCATTCGCAATTTTCTCCTGTGCTTCTTTGACGAGAGAACCGATATGAGACTTTTCCTGGCACAGGTAATCCTGAAGTGCCAAAGCCTTCTCCGCGTCCCCGGGAGGCTCGTTCCACTTTCGGTACACCCCGATCTTCTCCGCGGCAAGCGTCCCGGCCGTCAGCCCTTTCACCTCATACCCGGCCGCCACCATGCATGGAACGTATTTCTCCGAGATCGCCTCGCTCACTCCGGAATCCTGCAGCGCTGAGGACGTCTTTTGACTCGAATAGTCATTGAAGGCATCCACCAAGGCCGAATAGTTCTTCTCCGAACCATAGAGCCATGTCGTCGCAACGGTGGCACAGGACGTATCCTGCCCCACAGCAAGATCGAGATTGCCAACGACCTCGTTCTTGAACTTCTCGTCCTCGTCGGCACCCAGGCTTCTCTCGAATTCATCGATGGCATCGGCACCCTTGTCATAATCAACCGTCGACTCCGGGTAACCGGTGGAAAGTGCTTGCTGCTGCGAGGAAAAAATGCCCCCAACATCGAAATAAGTAGCGCTTGAGCTGTGAACCTCCAAGGAAGTCCTGATTTCATACCCTTTATCCTGGGCACATTGAACCGTAAAAAGGACTAGGGCTTGGGTGAGTTCCGGCGGAAGATTCAAAATGCTCGCGGCCGCACTCGCTACGTTCGTAGGAACCTCCGCCTGCTCTCCGCACCCCGCAGACACAGAGCAGAGCAGAAATGCAGCGACAGCACAAGCTATTTTCTTCGTGGCTTTCGACAGTCTACTCATCACGAATTCTCCCGCCCAACGAAGGCACATCCATGAAATTGCAGAGACAGTACCCCGCCTGTTACGAAAACCACCGGAATGAAGAAATATTTTTACAGCTCCCCTTCAGCTCTGAAGGTTGGCTCCATCATGGCATTGCTCACGGTTGAAGGCAAATCATTTGCAGAACTGCCCAACGGCAAACGCTCGGAACAGCGTATCCAAACAACCAATGCCACCATGCAAAACGCGCCCGACCTGCATAGAGCAGTGCCGGACGCATGAAGATTTTCGATTCCCTCGGTGTCACGGAGCCATGAAATATCAGGTACTCAACGTGCACCATGGGAAAGAAGAAGTGCGCCTACCCTTTCGGGCGGCTTATCTGTAAATCAGTAAGCAACCACGAAACGATAGTCCTTGCCAGAAGCGACTGAGCGGACGTAATTATCGAGGTCTTGCCGAGTTAGTCGAATTCCTTGACTCTGGAATGCATACCTAGCATGCTGTGCAAAATCATCGACCGACTGGCCGGAATACTCGTTTCTTAGCGTCGCATCACTTTCTGAAACACGCTTCGCCATATCAAAAATATTGCTTTTATTTGTCATAATCTTCGAAGTGTTCGTCATAAATATCACCTCCTCACTTCTTATCTAGTCATCGTTGCTAGATGTCACATTCGCATCAAGTTGACTTCACCATACACCCACAACATGTGAATGCAAGGGGTCAGTGCACTTGAATGAGCTTTCGCAACCTCTCCGCTGCGATTTGCTCACCCACTGAACAACAGAAAGGGAACGGTTTTATTCCCGTTCCCTGACAGCACAAAACCGTACGCTTTGACCTACCGCTGCCTCTCCCCGATTTTTTCGCGAACATAGTCAACGATGTAGGGAGCGGTTTCCTCGATCTGGTCAATGGCGACCTCGAAGTCTTCGGGACCTCCGTACCATGGATCCACCAAATCGATCGCATCGTCGTATTGGGACGTTGGAACCTTTATTCCGGGGTTGAAGCTCCGATACAGGTGGACGGCACCCGCGTGCGATGGCGGCACGATGCGCATGAGGGACCTCTTATGTGCCGCTGTCATGGGAAGCAGTAGATCCGTGTTCGCGGCTTCCGCGGCAGTGATCTGACGCGCGAAATGCTTGGGAACCGTGTAGCCGCGCTCCTTCAGCACCCTCTGCGCACGAGGGTCAATGGGATGACTCCACTCCTCGTCACTGACACCTGTGGAATCAACGGAGACCACCTCCGACAGCCCAGCGTCATGAAAGTACGAGTCGAGAACGACCTGAGCCATGGGCGAACGGCAGATGTTGCCAGTGCACACGGTCATGATGGTGAAGGGCGTGGTCATGCTTCTCTTTTCCATTCAGTAACTGAACCACCGGCAGACCGATGGCTTCTCTTCAATAATCGTGTCCCTGTTTGAGAGGATTGCGTTGACCAACCCGTTCGAAGTGCACGAAGCGGTACCGCGCGATGGCGGCATTGTCCTTCTGCGGGACCTTCCACTCGCTGGCATCGGTCTGCACCCACGCACCTTCGCTCACAAGCGCCGAGATGTCCGGTGCGAACACATCCGCTGGCACACGAGCATCTATCTCGGTCACGTAGGCATTCGAGGCCTGTGACAGGCATTCCCTGAACAAGGTCGCGCCACCGATGACCCAGATTTCGGAACGGTCTATTCCGTCATCGGGAATGGCCTCTTCCTGCGCGATTCCGAGTGCCTCCTCCAAAGAGTCGACGACGGTGGCGCCCGGTGCCTTGTACTCAGGGTCGCGACTCACCACGATGTTGTCGCGCTTCGGAAGGGGACGATACTTCTCCCCCAGCGATTCCCACGTTTTGCGGCCCATGATCACCGGATGCGAAACCGTGAGGTCGGCAAATCTGCGCAGGTCCTCGGAAAGATGCCACGGCATTCCACCGGCATTGCCGATGGCTCCGGGCGTGCCCGATTCATCGAAGGCCTGTGCCCAAATCAAATTGATGGAATACCCGAACTCCTCCGACTCCGCTGCCGCTTCGTCCCAGTATTCCTCTTCGCGCCCGTCGAAGACGGGCTTAGGTTCGTGATAGCCGCTTCGGCTACTGTCATGCTCCATTGTGAATAGACTCCTTGTAACACGCTGACGTCGCCATAATACAGAACTCTTCTGACGAAGTCATTACCACCGGTGAAATCTTCGGACTCAGACGGCCACCGGCGCCTTGATCGCGGGGTGATACTGATAGTTTTCGATGTGGAAATCCTCGTAGTCGTAATCGAAAAGAGAGGCAGCCTTGTCGATTTTCAGCGTGGGGTATGGATAAGGCTCACGCGAAAGCTGCTCCAGCACCTGGTCGATGTGGTTGTCGTAGACATGGCAATCCCCGCCCGTCCACACGAACTCTCCGGGCTCCAAACCTGTCTGCTGGGCAATCATGGTGGTCAGCAACGCATAGGACGCGATGTTGAAGGGAACGCCGAGGAACATGTCCGCCGAACGCTGGTACAGCTGGCAGCTCAAACGACCGTCGGCCACATAGAACTGGAAAAGCGCATGGCAGGGAGGCAGCGCCATCTCGTCGATTTCCGCAGGGTTCCACGCAGACACCACCATGCGACGGGAATCCGGATGCTCCTTGATGAGCTGCAGCACCTTGGAGATCTGGTCGATGGTGCGGTGGGGGTCGTCGGCGGTCGGCGCCGGCCAACTGCGCCACTGCACGCCATACACAGGGCCGAGATCGCCGGTCTCGGGATCGGCCCACTCATCCCAAATATGTACATTGCGTTCCTGCAGCCACCGCACGTTCGAAGAACCCTTGAGGAACCACAGAAGTTCGTAGGAAAGCCCCTTGAAGAACACACGTTTCGTGGTCAGCAGAGGGAAACCCTTGGAAAGGTCGAACCGCATCTGCTGCCCGAAAAGCGAAATGGTGCCCGTACCCGTGCGGTCTGATTTCAACGTTCCCTCGCGCAGAATCTTGCGCACCAGATCCTCGTAAGGAGTCGGTACCGATGAATGCGGTGTGGGGGGAATGCGGTCACGGATACTGTTGAGCTCACTCTGTGTCATTGCCATACCCCTGAGATTACGAAAGGTTGCCGACCATGCCGCGTGGTTCTCCGTGGGCTTAGTTAGATTGGTTTAGAGTAATAGCCATTACCACAACATGGGAGATGCAATGGGAAAAAGACTGTGGGTAGAACGTAATAAGGATGGTTCTTGGGACGCTTTCTCGGAAGACGGAGCACATCTCAAGTTCGGCAAGGGAAAGGGACTCTTCTCCCCTGGAGATCTCGCGAAGGTCGCACTGGCCGCCTGCGGTGCGCTGTCCTCCCAATTCGCCGTGGAGAACGCCTTGGGCGAAGGCCACGGTGCCACGATCGTTGCCGACGGTAAGTACGATGCTGACGATGACCGCTATGTCTCCTTCGAGGAACATATCAGCGTGGACGCCACCGACGCCCATCTCAGCGATGAGGATGCCGCGAAGCTCGAGGAGCGCATTCGTCGTCACATCAAGAAGTCCTGCACCGTCGAGCACACTTATGAACAGGCAACACCTGTGAGACTCGACGTCGAAGTCCGCAAGTAATAGATACAGCCACACTGATGGCAATAAAAATTTCCCCCACGACTTTTGCCGTGGGGGAAATTTTTATGTGTTTCAGCTCTTCAACGCCAGCCACTGGTGTGGTCAGCGCAGCACTGACAGCCTCACTTCTGATCACCCTGAGGATGTGATTCGTCAGTCTGTGGTGAATCGTCGGTTTGCGACTCACCATCCTGTGCCTCGTCATGACGACGGAATGGATCGATCGCAGTGTCAATCTCTTCGGCCTGCTGCTGAGAGCCCGTGGGGACCTCCACCTGCTGCACGCCCTCAATGTCTTCGAGAGCCATCGACGGAACATCTGCCGGCGACGTTGGAAGCGTACCCATATCGCGTTCGGCGACCTCCACGTACTTGCGGGGAACGACGTACACGGGGGAAGTTGCATGCTGGATCAGGCCTTGGCTGGTGGATCCCAGAATCAGACCGGTAAAACCTCCGCGACCACGAGAGCCGACCACTACGACATCGTTCTCCGAGCTCGCCTGAGTGAGTGTGTCAACAGCTGAGCCAGGTACGACCTCGGTGTGGATCATGAGATTCGGATACTGACGGCGAAGGGGCTCCACCCGCACGTTCAAGTCGTCTAGATACGATTCGATGATGCGATCGGTGTCTTCCTTGGAAGGCGCCATCGAGAACATTCCACCGGAAGCGCCGTACACCGGCACCGCCGACAGAACCGTCAGCTCGGCATTCCAGCTGTTCGCGAACTCCGCGGAGATCTCAAGAGCCTTGAGTCCCCACTTCGATTCGTCGGAACCTACGACGACCTTGGTGATGACGTTGCTGAGATGGAGGATCTGATCGCTGTCGTCGGTGAAGGGAACCACCACGATCGGGCAATAGGCATAGGCCGGCAGGCTTGATGAGGTGGTACCCAACAACCTCTCTGCAAGACCCCCCTTCCCGCGATTACCAATGACGATGAGATTGTAGTTGCGAGACAGCTCCACGAAGACCGACGACGGGTCTCCGGTGACGATCAGCGTGCTCGCATCCACGCCCTGTTCGTCTGCGATTGCTTTTGCTCTCGATAGAATTTCCTGTGCGTCCGTGTGTGCCACGGCATCGTCACCCAGCGCTGTGTATGTTGCGTCAAAAGAAACCGCTGCATAACTCGGCAGTGAGTATGCACACACAATTTGAAGAGTGAGACCTGCGTGCTTCGCGTAATTAGCAGCCCACCACACCGCTTTGTAGCTGGCGTCCGTTCCATCGACTCCAACGAGGACGGCTTTGTTGTCCATGTTCATGTCGAACCTCTCTTTCGGTTGGTATCGGCGTCACGGCTTCTGCCGCTGCTTCTTGCCAATTCCAGATTAGTGTCAATCTAACCCACCAGACTGAGAAATAACTAAAAAAGGCGTGGCGCTTCATGCGCCACGCCTTAAGAAAAACTGAACACCACCTATACGATGCGGTAGTAGTCGAAGGTCTGGTAAACGGCCTGAACGACCGTTCCCTTCCCTGGATTCGCAGCATGAACCATCATGCCGTTACCGAGATAAATGCCGACATGGTTATGTGTCCACATCAGGTCTCCGGGCTGAGGATTGGAAACCTTCGTCCCCACACGCTGAGCTTCCGTTTGGTGGACAAGAGAGACACCGAACTTGGCGAACACATACTGAGTGAAGCCCGAGCAGTCCCAGCCACTGGGCGTTGTTCCACCCCACACGTAGGGAACTCCGGCGAACTGCTGCGCATATGCCGCTACCGCTGCACCATTCTTGCTGGTGGGCGCGGCGACATTGTAGGAACTCGAGGACGAGGAGGAAGAAGAAGACGATGTTGAAGATGAAGAGGACGTGTTCGTCGACTTCTGGGCGGTGCGCGTCGCGGAACGGCTCGCTGCCTTCTGCTGGGCCTCTGCCTTGGCTTTCGCCTTGGCCGCAGCCTTAGCTTTCTTCGCAGCCTTCTGCGCCGGGGATTCCACGGTATTCACCTTGAGGGATTCGACCCCGCCCCAATCGCTGTCTTCCGAAACGTCCACCGATGTTGCCTCGATGAAGGCGCTGCGGGCACTCACGCGTTTCTGCGCCGGAAATGAGCGCACGGAAGCCACAGGAGTGTTGTCGGATGCGACGGCGGCAGGAGCTGCGAGATTAAACGCGGCCACCGTTGCCAGGGCAAGAATTGCACTTGTGAGAACTCGTTTTTTCTTAGCCATCATGAGCGATTTTACCAAAATGACACAGATGTGCCAACCCGCTGTGCACTCAAGAGCGCCTTTGCGGCGCAAAAAACACAAAAAGCAACAACCAGAAAATCTCTTCTCCTCAAGGAATACCAAGGATGCACGGAAACCTTCCATCATCCGAAAGGACGAAAAAAGAATTTCTGATTTTCTTTTACTGCGTCGACGCCACGACGCGTTATCGACGTATTTAGAAGTGAATGTACTGGAAGTCGTGGATGTTGGTGAATGTGCGAGACATGGTGGAACCCTGAAGGCTGGCTCCGCTCTCAGAGGTCGTCACTGTTCCGTTTTCCACTTTCTCGACAATGGCGACGTGTCCGTAGACCGACGAGGCACCTTCCTGGCCGCGTGCGAAGACCATGACATCGCCGACCTGTGGATTGCTATCAACCCAATAACCTAGCGCCTTTGCACTTGCCGCCCACTGAGCACCATTCCCGAAATGGGAGCCTACAGGCAGACCAAGCTGCTTGCGGCGAAGATAAGCCCACCACGTGCACTGTGACCATGGGTAGGCATTGCCGCTGTCACCGGTGGCATGGTTCGGATCGAAGCCGGAAGGAACCTCATCCGCATAGATCTCAAGCTTTTTCTGAACCTTTGCGTTGCTGGCCGCCGCAACGGAGACCTTCTTCGCATTGAGAGAGTCGGCAGAGGAGCCTTCAAGTTCCCACTCACCGGAAGTCTTCTGTGACGTTGCGGAACCCGCGGCATTCACAGAACTCTCAGCTGTCGATTCCAACGCGGAACGGGAAGAAGAACGCGAAACCGCACTGCCGCTCACTGGCGTGGCGGAAGAGGCAGAAGCGGAAGACACCGTCGAGAAAGAGACAGGCGTGAAAGAAACCGCCGAAGCGATAGTGCTCACGGCGGCCGAAGAATGATGAATGTCCACGGAGCCTTCAGCGCCATTAGCGACAGCTGCGAGACCCATGGTCCCGACCATGGCCGTCATGCCAAGGGTTGCGATGAGTTTCTTCGGAGAAACGGAAGCGAGGGCCAGTGCGCTGATACCTGCGGAGGGCGCTGCATGAGAAGGCTTGGTGACACGATGCGACGCAACCTTCGGGCGCGCCACAGCATGAGAAGAGCCACGAACGGCAAAACGCACGCGCTCTGCGCGGTGCGAAGTAGCGGCATGGCGTCGCGAGGAAACCCTGGATTTATGGGCGGGTTTTCCGGTGGCGGCGGGATCGGCTCGATGTGCCGAATGTCTCATTGGGTAGACCTCCATAGACTGGACCACAAAGAATAATACATGAGCCTCCTGAAGTTGTCACAAGCCCTCGTGATTCCGTTGCCCATCCCAGATGCAAAAGCAATGGCTCTTCCCTGAGTTCACGAGCTGTGAGTAGGGTTGTGAAAATGATGCGCCACATCAACATTGAACATGATCTCCTTCCCCACGACGGCCGCTTCGGCTCAGGCCCCAGCAAGATACGCCGCGAACAGCTGACAGCCCTGGTCGACTCCAATCCTGGAATACTAGGGACTTCACACCGCCAGGCCCCGGTTCGCGATGTCGTGGCGTCGATCAAAGAAGGTATCTCTACTCTCTTTTCACTGCCCGAAGGTTACGAGGTGATGCTGGGCAACGGCGGTGCCAGTGCTTTCTGGGACATCGCCTGCACATGCCTTGTCAAGAAGACGGCCGCCTTCGGAGTCTTCGGCGAGTTCGGAGCAAAATTCGCTGCGGAAGCAACCACCGCACCCTTTCTGATGGACCCCGTAATTTTCGAAGCTCCCTACGGTGCCACCTGCACTCCAGAGCTCACCCAGGATGCCGACGTCTATGCCTGGCCGCACAACGAGACCTCCACCGGAGCCGCAACAGCGATTCACCGCGTCCCAGGCTCCCTGGAGGCGGGTGCTCTCACCATCATCGATGGCACCAGTGCCGCAGGCGGACTTCCTCTCGATATCTCGGAGACCGACGTCTACTACTTCTCTCCCCAGAAGGTCTTCGGGGCGGACGGAGGCTTATGGATCGCCATTGTCTCGCCTGCCGCCATCGCCCGTTCCGAGGAGATCGAACAGGACCCTGCGTCAACGGGCCGTTGGATTCCCACCTTCCTGTCCTTCAAAACCGCTCTCAGCAACTCCCGCAAGAACCAGACCTACAACACTCCAGCAGTTGCCACGCTGGTGCTCATGAATGAACAAATCGAGTGGCTCAATCGCAACGGCGGACT
>JALCQC010000026.1 GCA_022650895.1 Bifidobacteriaceae bacterium
CGGGGAAAACCCGTCCTACATCGTCTATCCCGTCAACAGCCCAGGTTCATCCCCGCGGGTGCGGGGAAAACATCGCCAACGATTATCAGATGTTCAAGAACTGAGGTTCATCCCCGCGGGTGCGGGGAAAACGAGGTTAAAGATGGAAGCCGAGTTTATCGTGAAGGTTCATCCCCGCGGGTGCGGGGAAAACTGTTTCTCCTCATGCGCCTATCGGGCGCAGATAGGTTCATCCCCGCGGGTGCGGGGAAAACGAGCAGCTGCGGCAGGGAGACATGGGACTGGCGGGTTCATCCCCGCGGGTGCGGGGAAAACAATCTCGTCGGCACTGATATTCCTGACGAGCAAGGTTCATCCCCGCGGGTGCGGGGAAAACTCAAGTCCCACTCTCCCAGCAAGCGAGTTCGGGGGTTCATCCCCGCGGGTGCGGGGAAAACGCGGCTGGCGAGCATCGAGTAGATGCTGTCCAAGGTTCATCCCCGCGGGTGCGGGGAAAACTGTCCGAGATCAACTCGACCGCGCTCTATGATCGGTTCATCCCCGCGGGTGCGGGGAAAACAACCGGCTCGTATATTGCAGTGAAAACGTTGAAGGTTCATCCCCGCGGGTGCGGGGAAAACTGGCTACCGCGTTGTCTCATGAGAGTCCCCCAAGGTTCATCCCCGCGGGTGCGGGGAAAACTCGGGCCATTACGTCGATGTGAACGGTACCGTCGGTTCATCCCCGCGGGTGCGGGGAAAACCATTTTATTTACCTCTTTCTTTGTTGTTGGTAAGGTTCATCCCCGCGGGTGCGGGGAAAACTTCGCTGTTTTATTTGCCGGGTTGGCATACTTAGGTTCATCCCCGCGGGTGCGGGGAAAACTACCCCCACAACCCTCCCTCGCTTCCCGAGCTAGGTTCATCCCCGCGGGTGCGGGGAAAACAAGGCTTTCCCGGTGCTTACGGTGACCGGCCCGGGTTCATCCCCGCGGGTGCGGGGAAAACTCGGTGCCCTCGTAGGCGCTGACTTGCATTCCGGGTTCATCCCCGCGGGTGCGGGGAAAACTATGTCGCCCAGCTCGCAGCACAGAGACTGGGAGGTTCATCCCCGCGGGTGCGGGGAAAACAGCATCTGGTCGAAGCTCATGGTGGAGATGTTGGGTTCATCCCCGCGGGTGCGGGGAAAACAAGCCGAGATACTGCCCTACCAACCCATTAGTAGGTTCATCCCCGCGGGTGCGGGGAAAACCCAAGAGTGACCTTGGCGATGGCTGCCGGATACGGTTCATCCCCGCGGGTGCGGGGAAAACCCCAAGTCAACGGCGTGTTCGCCACTGCCGGTGGGTTCATCCCCGCGGGTGCGGGGAAAACAGTCATATTTTACTTGGAAAACTGACCACAAGTATGCTCAAAAAATTGGATTCGTACAGTGGTGCTATGCATCCGTGCCATCCCACTTGACCTCTCCAACGAATTAGCCTTCATCAACTACTAGAACGTATCATCAGAGCCAGAAAAAGAACCGGAATCAGCAGCGGCACCGGAAACGTCAAAACCTATCTTCCATATTTACGATATCGTGAGGCATTGCTCCACCCAGTCCGAGGGCGCCTCTTCACACCACTCTCTGCCTCATTTCGAGCTTTTTTCTGCTTCGCATTCTTATTCGGCCTCATCATCAGTTCCAGTCCCTCGTAGTCCACCGGTTCCCATTCCTGTCCGATCGTTGCGAACTCAAGACCTTGCTCATTATTCGACGAATATGTCATGATCGCGCGTCCGAGCGCAATATTCTCTTTCACTTGTTCCCACAGCAGCTCTCGGACACGGGCCGAGACCTTACCCACATACACACCGGGCGAGATTTCAAAAAGCCACCGCGTAAGGTGCCCTCTCAATTTGGGCGGTGAATCAGTCAATACAATGACAATCATCCTTCATCCGATCCAGAGACAAACTCTTCTGCCTCTTCCCCAAGCCCACTGCCAGAATTGATCGAATAGTTCTTACCGGCCGCAACATATCCTGACGCGCCAGACCATAGTTGCATGGTGATGTCTTCGACCTCGACCTCATCGATATTCTCTTCTTCCGGATCGAGAAGCAAATGCCGCACATCATGCACACAGCGTTGCATAAACTTGCCATCTTTCATTCGGTCCCTGATTCCTCGCCGTGCCGAGACAGCGACGTCCGCAGATTGCATTGCCGCAAGGTCAAAGGCCAGGGGAATGGTGATATCAACCTTATACAAATCCGCAATATCATAGACGAAACTTCGTTCATTCCTCGCATGCACAAAACCTAAGCCAGGAGAACAGCCCAGGGCCACAATTATCGAATGCACGACTCCGTACAAACTTATATTCGCCGCCGAAAGAGCCTTGTTCACCTCATCGGCATCATCGAAGTCACTTACTTTATAGGATCGACCTGACCACTTGACACCGGTCCGTGCAGATTCCCGCTCATAGGCACGGCGAATGCGTGTCCCCTCCTTGCCGAGTAGCTGCTGCATCGTCAGCCCATCAGTTTCCTCATTGGGAAAGCGCATCGAGTACATACGTCGTGCCACTTTCAAACGGCTCCTCTCGGAGGAGACTAGCCTCGCCTGTGCCTCAAGCAATCGCGTTGACTGGGCAAGTGAGGCACCATGGCAGTAATACCGCACGCCTCGCTCTCCCACCCAGATGCAGGTTGACCGTGACTCGGCAAGGAGGCTGATTGCCGCGTGACTCACATTGCTTCCCGGTCCGAGCATCAGAACAGACAATGCCGCTGCCGGAACATGCACTGTACCCCGCGCGTCCGTAATAGTGACGGCATTGTCTGCTCTGTTTACCACACAATGCTCCGCGTACAAGAACGTGAGACGATCCTGTGCACGGACCAATGCGGGTATCTCCGGCGGTTTAACACCAGGGACTTTACTCACGGTCATTGCCTTGCTGCGAACGAGTAAGCGGAATCAAGGTCAAAAGACCATACCCATACCCTTTTGCTCGCCCGATGCCTTCCGTCAGGGCTTTTCGCACACGCTCCGGATTATCGATGGCAAGTATTCCCTCGAATACCACCTTGGTCAGGGTCACCGTTGCAGATTTGCGATCAAATTTGACCTTTGCCGACTCGCGTATTATGACTTCTGGTCGCTCCAAGCGATTAACCGTCATGTGAAAACCGTTTTGAGAAGCCTTTGTCTCGATCCACGAGATTTGATCGTCATAGCGGACCAAGCCCTCGCGTTTACCACGCACCGATTTGTACCCGGAAGGAAGCGACCTCGTCGGATTTGCCATCAACCTGAATCCCCACTCCTGCCCCGTCTCCAGACGCTGCAAAAAAGGCTCATACGCGCAGGTGGCAAAATCGTTCTCGGACTCAATTCCCAATTCCGAAGTAAGGATCTCAGCGGAAGGTGTCATCGCAGAGACGATATAAAGACTGTCTTTCCGTCGACCCTGCCTGGAAGCATCAAAACGCCACAACGTGCGTTGATCCGATGCAGCTGATCTTTCAGACGTGGTTGCTTCGTCGTGCGTCGCTGGTCCATCGGTCGCCCTTGCGATAATCGCATGAAAGCGCTCCGGGGAGGCAAGCGCCGCTCGCACGCGACGATCACGAGGGTTAAGCTTTATCCTCGTAAATTCAGTCATTCTTTCTCTCCCTTCGCGGCATCTGCAACAGCACCAAATATGTCGACATCGTCAAAAAGCTCACTTGTGCCATTTGGAGAATTCGGCGGTTTTGCGCCATCAGTTGAGGGAAGAAATCTCACGGCATCTGGCAATCTTTTGATACTGCGTGATTTCCATTTTCGTTCTCTGGGATCGAAGCTGACGGGGTCATCATTCAATTCATCGATGAACTCACCCGAGCTTTCTTCGTTCCGCGGCTCCACCACAATTTCGCCTTCGGCCCTTTCGGGAAAGTGGCGTTGGGTTCGCTCCACGTACCGACGATATCGAGAGGTCGCACTCCATGGTGCCGTTTTCAAGACATCCTCAAGGTCACCGTCCTGAATATCTGTTTTTATAGGACCATCGGGGGGGCAAGAGCGCCGTCCGAGAAACAGCTGGTAATAAGGGTGGCTCAGCGCCTCCCTGTAACTCTCTAGCTCCTGTCTGTCTTCAGATTCCACACCGACGAGGAACACCGCGTCCTGAAGATAGTACCTTTTTGAAAGCGGCAGGGTGATTCTCTGGGACCGAGGCTTTTCTGGAAACTTCTGCGCAACTTGGTAATCAGACATCAAAGTGCCAGGTTGATCGACACGAACACCAAACCTCAAGCCTTCGAATCGAAGCAAACCCTCACTGCGCTTCATGCCAAGAGCTGCTGCGATCATACCGATGACACCACTTTTCGTCGGCATCATCTCAGTCTCACGTCTAGTGAAGCGGCTACTCGCTCCCCATGATTGCAGGGGGGCGCACAATCTCATGAGCAGAACCGGCATATCTACTCCTGATCGAGACGAGACGAAACAACGCCGGCAAGATCCGTCAACGCTTCAGACAGAGAAACATTCTCAGCAAGAGCATCGGCAGTCTCCGTGTCTTCTCCGATTCGAACGACCCATGCCTTCACTGGAGTGACATCGTATGCCCGTTCGAACTCCTGCTCACGCTTCACCAATGCCTTCGTTGCATGCTCCACGTAATCAGGCTCAACGGGCCGTTCAAAAGCACCAATCAGATTGACTGCCTGCGAATCCCGCACCGTCACATACACCAGCTCCGGCAAGGTGGCATGCGCAAAACTATTAATCTTCCCTTGCGGAACGCTTGTCACAAAGGCCTGAACAAAGGCTTTGACTGCTTCTGCAGTCGCCTGCGTATCACCAAGAGTATCCCTGAGGCGGTCGGCATCAACATTTGCATAACGGTAGAAAGTAGCGGCATTGAACTCGACATCGCCGAGCATCGCAGCTCCGGCATCGGTTTCATCCTCTGCCGTGTTTTTCACGTCATCAACCGCGGTGAAGAAATCGGATTCCGGCTCAATTTCCTGAACACTGATGGCATGAGCCACCTGCGCAGCGGCGTCAACATTCAGATCGGTATCGTCCGCAACCATACGTCCGAAAAGAGCAACATCAATCGCTCGTTCATCAGCAACAATCTTCTTAATCTCTTTTTTCTCCGCTTTAATGGCAGCGACTGGATCGTCTTCCTGGAGGGCCTTCACTCCAACCTCTGCGAGTTTCTCAAATTGGCGATTTCCGATAAAGAGCAGATATCCCGGCTGCTGTAGACGCTCCACGTCCTCGTTTTCTCTATCTTTCTTCGCACGTGGCGCCGCGAGTTTTATTCCCGCACCGTTCGCAAAAATTGTCTCCGCAACCGTGGCCGCAGCCTCAGCATCTGCATTCTCATCAAGCTCAAGAATCTTGTCGCGCAGCACCTCCACAACCCTCTTGGTCCTTAGCCCCAAATCTTTCGGGTCAAGAAGCTCATTAAAGGCAAGCCGGGTTTGCCGTTTCCATGCCTGACTCGATACGCGCGTCCTGAGCGCACCACCATACACAACACTCTTCGGGCTTCCCGTATCATCGCGGTTGAGATTACCGGGAGCGGTGGTCTGAAGGGCATGTACTTCGATGATGGTTCTGTTGTTGTTAGTCATTTCTTTACCTTTCGTTTCTTCACTTCTTTTTTTATTTTTAGGAATTTTTCAGAATATGTATGTCGCAGGAACACTGTTCACCATGTCCATAAACAGTCACTGCTGCTTTTCTTCGGGCTTAGTGAAACGGTGCCCTCGAAGGTAGTCCATTCCCCATCTGCGTCTGACTTGATTAGCCGCTTCCCTTCCTGAACGAAGAGACAGGATATCCTGTGCGAAAAGGCCGTAATTGATTGCGATCTTTTCACGCTTCAGCTTTCGTACGAGACGCCGTGCATGCAGTACAAGCTCACGCCAGCTGCTTGCCGTCTGCAACTTGTCGAAATCTCTTCGGATCCCCGCCTCATTCGGGTTTCCAACCGCCAGCTTTCCGGCAGCGTATCCAAGCGATACATTCGAGTCAGTCGTCATTGACGCCTCATGCACAGAGTGCTGATGAACAGCAAAAAGTGTCACCGCCACATGAGCCGCAACCTCCGTGGAAGTCACTTCCTCTGAGTTATTTCGCTGAAGATTCTCGGGCATTCCCTCGAAAGTCCATGCGAAGATATCCGGATCGTCTCCAACCTCATGCCCCGCGGCATGATTCAGCTTTGCAATAACGGCCGTCGAATACGAATCATCATTGATATAGCCCCTGTGGAAAATCCCCGAAGAATCTCGCCAGCCAGTAGAAAGTTGCCGGACTTTGGAAGCTATCCATTGGCCAAGCTCATTGAGATGGGGCTTGTATTCCGTTGCTTGATCACTCTGTTCCATCTTGATTTCCCGTCTTTCTTATCGCGAAAATCTTGTTAAGCGCTCTCCTGAACCAAAGCTGCGCAAGAGCTGTGTCATAGTGTTTGAATCCATTGGGATCAGTTTCGTCGGGTATGTTTCTGCCGACGATTGCCTTTGCCGGAACACTGGAGAGGTACTGTCCCGCGATATCCCAAAGAAGTCTTTGGGCGATGTTCTGCCAGTCACTCTCCAATTGCTCATAGTTAAACGGGGAGCGGATGGTCCGCACCCACTGCCTGAATCTGAGGTCAAAGGCCGAATATGCCGTTTCTGCAACTCTCTCGCGAGGAGTTTCATCGGGAAGACCGGCTGCACGCGCCACATTTGAAGCGAGATTCCGCAAAGCCATGACTCCCTGATCCGTCACTGCTACTGCCCACTCAAGGAGCTCATGCAGTTCGGGATCAGTTGAAGTGATGACAGCAAGATTGAGATCCAGCACATCATCGATGGCCGAAGTCACCATTGCGTCTTGGGTGCCATATTCAACCCCAAACGCATGAAGCCGGATCGGCATGTTTGCAAGAGAGCCATCCGCGTCGTCATCGCGGCGCACCTTGGTCAGCCAGTTCATGGAATATGGTCGCCTGCTCGCTGGCAGCCCATCCCCAGTGATGGATTCCGACGCTGCCGTGAACAAAGGCAACCCACGCCACAGTGCCCTTGCAGGAACATGCTTGCGCGGCATGTATACACCTTGACGTTTCAAGGCTTTTTCCTGTGGAGCACTCCGTCGCCAGGCCGTCATCATCTCGTATCCATACGCGTTCTGAGGCTTGAGCCGATCACCGTTGCATACCAAGATTCCAGTGACCGTTTCGCCATCATGGAAAAGTCGAATGCGACGAGACTGCCATGTCAACAAAGTTGCCGGACCATGGAAGAACCCAGTATTCCCAACGTTCTCTTGTTCCTGATTGAATCCTTCGGCCGGTTTCTCGGTGAGTTGCGGGCGCTCCCAGATAGGCTTGTCATCGTTCCAACTGATCTCAGATTCTCCCGCTTCAAAAACTTCCTCGCTGACGAAATTGAGCAGCAGCGTTTTCCAGAGGTCCTCGCCTTCGTTCATCAGGCCGCCAAGCCCGCCGCACCATGCAGTGCCGATCGGATAGCCCTTGCCGTTCTTGACACGAGGATCACCAACCGCACCGGATTTGATGCCGGAGGGATCGAAAGCCTGTAGCGTCACCAACCACCGTGCCGCTTGAGCAGCATCTATTGAGGCAAGCCCTTCACCTGCACGTATGGTGAAGAAAGGCTCTCCACTAGGAACATCAAGAACCAGTCGTTCCAGTCCTGACACATCGCCTTTTGAAGTGTGCAAGTCCGCCACTTGGTAGAACGGCTGCTTGACATCGAACAGGTCAAAGTGGTCAGAGTAACGGTCGCAATACTCAAGAATGAGTTTTTTGATGTCCGGGTTCTCAGGTCCTGCCTGCAAAATCTCTTTCCACAAATCACCACTCATCGATACATCACTCGCGAATGCTCCATAGAGTACTGCAATCAGCAACCGCGAAAGCGTAAACCTCTGAAGCGGAATATCGCCATCGATGGCTCGAATCTGATGTGCCTGAAGCAACGTATCCCGCAGAGAAAGCTCCCGGTGCGTTCCATCCGAAAGCATCGTCACTGGGATCCATGGTCGATCCATCAGATTAAATGTAGCCCCGCTCATCGCTGTACCTCCCATCCTCTTATTGGTGAATATTTGATATGCAAAAGTCCCCCTTTTTCCTTTTCTTCTGAACTCGGAGGGATAACGTACTGCGCTTCCCCCACTTCGTCCAATAAAATGAGCAATTGCCCATGAAGTTTTTTGTTCCCTGACTCCCAAACCCTCCACGTGTCAGGAGCGCCCTCTTCAAACGCGTAGATACAGGTGTCAATGCCCGAATATTGCAACGACGTCTCCGATAAAGAGATACTGCAGGAAAGAATTGCCCTCGCTTGTTGGTCGTCAGGGACGCCGGCACCCGTTGGCAAAGGCGGCACATCGGTGAAATCTCCCCACCGCGGGAAGGCAATGTTCCCCTCGGCGTCCTGCTGCAGCACAAGCACTTCAAAGGAGTCATCACTTTCGCGTACCTGTGCGCGGGCTTTCCGATTCTTGGGCTTTGCGCCAGCGTCATCGGGGTCAGGCAGATTATCGTCAAGCCAACCTCTCAGATCGTAAGGTTGCCGCGGCCACTGAGGCTCAAAGATGCCGAATCGCCTGGCGTCATTTTCGCTATTGTTCCTTGCCTGAGTCAGCTCTGCACACGACTCCGCAAAGTCCTCTTCCCACTGGCGCGGACCGATCTCCTCCTCGGAATAAGCAATTTGCACAAGACGCGAAATGTCATCGGGAATCTTCAAAGCCACCTTCTTGCCCGGCTCAATCCCCAGTACAGCCAACGAACGCAGCAGCAAATAGCGGAAATAAATCTTTTCTGATCCGCTTTCTATCTGAGGCACTCCTTGAGGATTCCATGCCTCGATACCGGTGATATACAGCTGGGCAGAACGAAGCGGCTGTGGCCGCAGCGACTCTCCCGCGCCACGATGGTGACGATGCAACCTGCCGGAACGCTGCAACACCAGATCGATGGGGGCTATGTCGGTGACCATGAAGTCAAAATCAACATCCAACGACTGCTCGACCACCTGGGTCGCTACAACAATCCCCGTACGCGTCTGCGGCGTGCTGTATTTCCCATAGCGGCGGATGAGATCCCTATCGATGCGCGCCCGATCAAAGGCAAGGAAGCGTGAATGCGCAAGGCTTACGTCTATGTCCAGGTTTTGGCGCAGAACATCATATGTGTGCTGGGCCCGGCTCACCGTGTTGCGAATGACAACTGCGCACCCGCCATCGCGCATCTTATCCTTCAAGAGGGCAATCAGGGTGGCGTCGTCATCGTCCACCATCGTGACCGCAATATCCGTTGACCGCCCGGAAGATTCCGCCGTAATGGCGGCGGGCTCCGTCGCTGCTGACACAGAAGAGATGAGCGGATATCTCAGATCAAGCGACTCCGACGCTGGGGTTTTTCGCGAGTCAGAGTCACTTCGTGTGGTCGCCACAGATTGAGTCGCCTCACGTTGCGCCGCCACTGTTTTCCCGGCACTCGTGGCAAACGCATGGAGGGCAGATGTCTTCGGAGACATCGCCTGCGTATGTGACTGTACGAGCGCAGCAGATTCAATCTTCGCAGAGGTTGCACCGTTCTTGTACGCCTTGAGAAACGCTTCCCGCCTCTCCTGAGGCAGCGTCGCGCTCAGCATGATGACCGGCACCCCATAAGCGCCCAGCCACGACAACACATCCTCCATATACACGTTCATGTAGGCGGTGTTGGAGTGAATCTCATCGAGGATAACGACTTTCCCTGCGAGTGCGAAGTGACGAAGAACCACGTACTTGCTCTTGAGCCCTGCCATCAGCACCTGATCAATGGTCCCGACCACAAAATCTGAGAGATTGCCCCTCTTCGCTCCCAAGAGCCAAGAATTCACCGTTGCCTGCAGCGCCTGGTAGCTGTCTTCATCGGCATCGCCGGAATCAATAAAACTGGTTTCTCCCGATATGTGATCCTCTATGTTCTCCTCGCCGCGAAACCACTTCTCGCGCAGACGCTGAAATTCCGGGTTGAGTTCACGTTTTCCGTGCGCCAGAAAGAGGGAGGCGAATGGGAGCTGATTTTCGGAGGGAAGACGATCTATCCATTCGAGAACTCTCGTAAACATTCCGTTCACCGTGGCTTGGGTCGGAAGCGCATAGTAGATACCCCCGCAGTGGAATCGAGATGCCAGTATCTCGGCAGCGATGAGCGCAGCCTCCGTTTTTCCCTCGCCCATATTCGCTTCGATGACGATGAGACCGGGTTCTTTCATAGCCCATGCGACGTTCACTGCCTCGCGCTGCACCGGGCGCAAACGTGCGCCTGGAATGTTGAATCTCTGTGCGAACTGCTCATCGGCAGTCTGCGTCACCTCGCGGGGGTTCCATGGTTTCGGAAGATCGAGTTTTTTCCACGCCCGCTCAGCACGTTTGAAGGCATTGAAGGTGGTCTCGTCTCTCTCAAAATCATTCAGGGGAAAAAGATAGGTGTTGCTGGCAATCCAATCGGCGATGACAACGGCCGCTGTAAGCAGGATCTGAGTGCGGCGACGAAGAGGCTTGGCCGCAAGTCTTTTAAGAGTCCCTCTGACCTGTATGGAATCCGCAGCCCACTCCATGAACTCGAAGCGAACGTTTTCCCACTCTTCATCACCAAAAAACTTTTCCCGATCGTGCTTTCTGCGCAACGCTTCATCTTTGCCGCGGGTGATTGATGATCCATGATGGTTGGCGGTAATGCTGGCGATGGAGTATGCCAAGGACTGTGTTCCCGTGGGGAATCCTTGTTTTTTAAACCATTGGAGAACCGTTTCATAGGTAGCGAGTTCGTGACGGTATTTTCTACGGGTCTCTTGATCTGCTTTGACCCCGGAGTCAACCCGAATCCCGGACATTCGCACTTGATCCGCCAACCGGTCGTTCTGGACCACGAACGCCGGCGTTGCCTTGCCATCATCGTGAATGGAGGCTAGAAAAAGGTAGAGTCCTTTTGCGTCTTCCTCGCTCCCGACATCCTCTATCAGCAGTTTTTTGACATTGGATGGCAGAAAATTATCCCAGACCCTGAGAGCCACTTCGCCCGCATCCTCAAGATGCTGCCACAGCTGCAGGTAGCGTTTATCATCTTCCCTTGCTTCAGGGCCGTAGAGGCTTTTTGCCCACATGGACAACGCCTTCGGTGACAAGCCACGCGGCTTACCAATGTCAAAACGCGGTGTCATAGCTGTCCTTTTTCGCTAGGTTCACAGTAAGTTTTCTCGATGCTTTCGCAGCAGCTTCCCTCAAGATGACACTGTTAATTGCACTTTCGGCGTTATCACCGCAACCTTCGCCAAGGTGGCCGGAAGACACCGCACCCGTATCTGCAGACAATTTTGTCCGCAGTGGAGAAGAAGCCAGTCCGCTTCCACGTGATGCGCGTTCCTGCCAGCAATGGACCGCGTTCTCAGCATTCGACTGAGCGGTAGTATGATGAGTGAAACTTTCCAACGACGCCGATTTTCGCATACCGACAACCCGATTGGGAAGAATCGCAATTTTCAGAGTAGAGGTTGCGGTACGAATGATCAGAGCAGGGGAGGCAATTTCACTATTGCACGTGGCGCTTGAGGCAAACTCATCAGCAGCACGCGCATCGCACTCTTCTCGCGTAACGCGCACTGCTTCGTCGAGTTGCACACTGGTTAAGACCATGATCCCCTCCTGTTGGGCATCAGCGTAGCACATTCAAAAGCTGCCTACAACTTCTGACAAATTTTGCATTTTCGCGCTTTACTACCTTTGTTTATATAAGTTTTGCTTCCTTTCCGATATAAAACAAAAATCCCCGCTCATGCGGGGATAACGCTTATTCGCGCTTTACGACTGGCTCATCCCCGCGGGTGCGGGGCAAACAACCGACCTTTCGCAACTTCAAGCTCGGCACCTCAGCTCCCTCGCGTTCACGGGGAAACCGTACACATCGTCACCAGCATCTGTAGCGCAGCCACCTCCGCTCACGCGGGAGAAGGCTCGGATCCCAAGACGAGAAGGAAAGCCCAAACTCGCCTCAGAATAATCCGGCAAAGCTCTCATATTCTAACAGCCACAGTTTCAGAGCCCGTCTCTAATGAAGCTCTGCCTTCCCCTCTTGATCAGAGGCACCACGCTCACCGGCAGGATCGACCACCAAGAAGCCCTCTCAGTTAGGAGCAATATCGAGAACTTCCTGTCCCGATCTCGTCAGTAGCGGCAACCCCTCCGACTGAGAGAGCAAAGCTCTAACAAGTTGCGTAAAGCCGGTACAAGCCTTCAAACCTCGGGAAATTCCCGACAACGTGTGCACATGTCCTCTTAAACATGACGTCGCTTTGTTGCAGTAGCGGCCGCATAACTTTCCAACACATCGTCGCTGAGAACTGGCATCGGCCACACTTTCACCGCTTTATTCGCTAGCATATCCGCGCGTTTTTCAATCTCTTCAGCGTTCCAATGATCAAGCTGACCAAGCCCCGCACTCAGTCGGATGGGACTATCGCGGAAACCATAGTTCTTCATGTCCCGCTTTTCTTGGAAAGGGCGATCCGAATACTCCGAGTTGTACCCGGTAAGGGTGAGATTGCCCAACGTATTCAAATATTTATCGTGAACTTGCTCCCAATCATTACCGAGTTCGCTCTTCCATTCATCAGAAAGATTGGGGTTCTGAGGCATGATGTGCTCGATGGTGTAGCCGTCGGTTTGTGTCCGTTCCTTCATTCCAAAATTTTCAAGTTTATCGAGGAAATATTTTTTACGATGGAAGTCGTACAGATTAAAAGAGACGAGCGCGCGCTTAAATTCTTCATCGTCAGGGAAGCGCTGATAACTTTGCAAATTCAAGAATTTTGCCTCAATGCTGTTGAGATAATCAGCTGTCTTGATGTTTGTTTCCACCGCAGCAAAGGTGTTATCTAGAGAGTTCGTGGGGATTCCACATACCGCTCGTCGAAGAATGTAGGAAATGACGATGCCAACTATTTCAAGCAACATATCTTTCGTGATCGTCCCAGAGACCCAATCGTCGTAGCATCGCAGAATAAGCGGATACGAAACCGTCGCTCTGAGTGCCACCAATTCCGTGAACCGCTCACGAAGATCTGCGTCTTTCTCTGTGCCAAATGCGATTGCGGAGTAATACTTCGCGTATTTATAGAGATCGCTCACGGCCTCTTTGGTATCGTTTTCCACAGATCCCATACCCCGCTCTCGGAGCGTATAAGAGCGAAAGGCCTCGTAAACAGCACTCTTAGTAGGAATTGAACCAGTCTTCATCACCAAATATCTGCGGACAAATGAATCGAACTCATCCTCCGTCTCACCCTCAAACAGATCTTCCATTGGTTTCCATGCTGTATTAAAAATGCGATTCTGGGCTGGCCGAGGAAGGTCCATGAGCACAAAATTCCTGATGAGATCGGTCTGCGAGAGTTTTTTCCCTGTCGAATTCATTGATTCAAATACCTTTTGCGGATTATCAATGCCGAGCGTCAGGTTGACATCCACCACAACGAGTTTTTTGATCCCCGCACACACCGTATTAATGGTGGCCGCGTCAGAAAGTTTCCCGAGGAAGAACTCATAGTTATCAATCAACTGTTGCGACCGCGAGGCTTCCGGAGTCTCATTGCCATCGATGATGTCGAAGAGCGTCTGCCTGTCTTTTCTGGAAAGCTCAAGTTTGTGATATTTACCGCTGTCTTCTTCTTCAACGGGATTCAGTAAATAGTACGAACGAATTTTCTTGGCAGAAAACTCGGTCACGGAGTCACCTTCAATACCTGGATTCTCTTCCAGAGTTTTCGCCAACGCTGCAAGCAATAAAGTCAGAGTGGCGACTCTTTGCTGCCCGTCAATAATGAGGCGGGGCTCTTCCGAGGAGATGGTTCCCTGTCTACTGTCTATATACACAATGGAGCCGGTAAAGTGCTCTTGGACTTTTCCGGATTCCCCTGCCTCCATAATGTCATTGAAAAGTTGCTGGCATTCAGAAATTCCCCATGAATAAGGACGCTGGTAAATCGGGACTGTGAATTGCGTCATTTTCTTCAGTAAGTCCAGAAAATTTGCATCGTCAGCCTTCATGATTCCCTCATTTCGCAGGAGAGCTGTCCCCTCTACAATTAGTTTGCCAGTTCTTAATGCTATCTACTTATTGATACCGCTTCGCAAAACACACTCCGAACTCTAAAGTTCCAGCAGAGGATTACTGACGGTTATTTATCGTCTGAAAGATTTGCATCATGAGACTTTTTATTGCTCGTCTCACGAACCCGTTATCAGCTTTTCCGATGACGCCTCCACCGATTCTGATGCCAGAAAGCGGAAGAATGAGAAGGAAATCAGATTCGCAACCACAAAGAACGGAAGCCAATGATGACCCTCAAATACGCAGTGCTCGGAGCAGGCGGCATGGGAACGCAGTACGGAGTCCTGCTGCAGGAACTCGCCGGCGCACAGGTCGACTTCATCGACACCTGGACCCCCAACGTCGAAAAGGTACGTGAGCAGGGTGGCTTCTACATCTCGCAGGACGGTCAGGACCGACACCTCGTGCGCACCAACATCTTCACTCCCGAGAACTACACTGGGGATCCCGACGTGTGGATTATCTTCGTCAAGCAGATGCAGCTTGATGATTTCCTGACCCGAGCGGCTCCTCTTTTCAAGGACCATCAGGTCGTCTTCTCTGCTATGAACGGCTACGGCCACTTCGAAAAAATCAATCGCTACTTTGCGAAAGATCGCATCATCGGAGGCACGGCGCTGATTGGAGCGGGCGTTTACGGTCCTGGCGACATCAACTTCACCGGCGATAAGAACGCCAAGGCCATGAACATGTGTCTTTTCGACGAAGCAGCCGGTGTCACCACAACCGAACAGCAGATCTTCGACGACTTTACTCGCGCTACACTCCACCCCACCATCGTCGACAATTTCTGGGGAATGTGTATGGCCAAAATCGTGTTTAACAGCGTGCTCAACACCCTGTGCACCATGTACCAGATCCGTTTTGGTGAATTCATCGCCGACGAAGGAGCCGTTCCCATGGCCGAACAACTCATCGACGAGGCCTACAGCGCGGCCGAACGTGCCGGCCGCAAGCTGCTGGGCACCCGCGAGTCCGAGCTCGCAACCATTGTCAACATCGCACGTAATCTGCACCCGCTCCATTACCCCTCGATGTACCAGGACCTCACCAAAGGCCGCCCCACCGAGGTTGATTACATCAACGGCTACATCGCCCAGATCGGGCGCGAAGGCGGGTACCGCGCCAAGACCCATGAGTTCCTCACGCGAGAGGTTCATTTGGCCGAGCGGGCCTTCAAGATTCATCATCCAGAATTCGTGGACTAACCCGAGGCAAAATCCTGGAACATCCTGCAGGGAGGACTCCCTCTCTGCAGGATTTCTTTCATCACTGTACACAACAGATATCTCTTGAGATCTGTAGATGCTTGTGCCCATCATCACGGCTGATCTTTCGCCCTGATTCAAGCTAATCACAACTGATCAAAACTAAAACGATCAAAGCCAATCTGAGCCAATCAGGCTGAAGATTAAAAACCAGCTCAATAAATCATCAGTGTGTGAAGTGCTTCGCCAGCGCATCCCCGAGCCATTGGACAATCTGCACGAGCACAATGAGAATCACCACAATGGCCACCAGCACGCCGGTTTGGTAACGGTTGTATCCATACTGAATCGCAAGATCGCCAATTCCGCCGGCGCCGATGGTGCCGACCATCGCAGAATAACCCAGCAATGAAATGATGGTGAGCACCACCCCACGAATGAACGAGGGTAGCGCCTGCGGGAACACGGCACCGACGATGACCTGTCGCGTGGTGGCACCGGTCGAAATCGCCGCTTCCAACAGCCCCGAATCAACTTCGGAAAAGGCACTTTCTGCAACACGAGCAAAGAAAGGGATGGCTGCTATCGACAGCGAAATCGCACCACCAGTAGGCGTGTACGGATCGCCCAGAATGAGCTGAACAAATGGGATGAGCACCACCATCAAGATCAGGAAGGGCAGGGATCTCACCGCATTGACGATGAAACCCACCACCGTGTTGACAACTCTGTTCTTGAAGAACAGAGGATTCGACGTCAGATACAGCACCAGAGCCACAAGCGTCCCCAGTACGACTCCGATGACTGTCGAAATGGCGACCATAGAGAAGGTGTCAAGCAATGACTGCGGCAGATAGTTCTGCAGAATTTCAAGGGTATCGTCCATGATCAGTCCTCCTTCAATGCAATTCCGTCGCCGGTACCTGCAATGTAACCGTCACCGCCACTAGCATCAGCACCGTCGCCACCATCACCGTCTGCGGCGAGAGCCTCGGTTTCGCCCTTCGAGCCCCTCTCAAGCTCGGTCAGCGAAAACACGTGATCGCGCAGATCCCGCAACGCCTGCTCAACGGAATCCGGCGCGCCACTCAGCAAAATGATGAGAATGCCAATTGCCCGCGATCCGAAATACTCAATCTTGGCATGCAATACGTTGACGGGTGTCCCGTATCGAGTGGAAATCTGAGATATCAATGGCTCGTAAGTCTCGGAACCCTTGTATCGAATCTCAAGGAGACGGCCGGGAGGCAACGCCGCCACGGTTTCGGCAGGTAGTTCAATGCCCAAATAGCGTTCCACCAGCGAGCGGGTGGTGTCGTGCTGCGGAGAGGCAAAGATGTCGTAGGTCGCCCCCTGCTCGATCACCGTACCGCGCTCCATCACCGCAACGTGATCGAAAATAGCCTTGGCAACGTCCAATTCGTGCGTGATAAAGACCACGGTGATGCCCAGATTGCGGTTGATGCGCTTGATGACGGAGAGAATCTCCTGTGTCGTCTCCAAATCAAGAGCGGAGGTGGCCTCGTCGCACAGGAGGATCTCAGGTTCGTTGGCGAGCGCGCGGGCAATCGAGATGCGCTGTTGCTGCCCACCTGACAGACTCGCGGGGTAGCTATCGACCTTCTCCCCCAGATCCACGATGTCGAGAAGCTCCTTGATTCTGCGAGCGCGGTCCTTCTTTGGCCAGCCGGCGGCTTTGAGCGCGAAGTTGATGTTCTGGCCCACGGTGCGGTTGGTGATGAGGTTGAATCCTTGGAAAATGAAGCCGATGCGTTTGCGCAGGGACCGCAAACGGGAGCCTTGTACTGCGGTGATGTCCTCGCCGTCGAGCAGTACCTTCCCGCTCGTTGGTCGCTGCAGCAGGTTAAGGGTGCGTACCAGGGTCGATTTGCCTGCGCCCGAGAAGCCGACGATCCCGAAGATCTCACCCTTCTGAACCTGGAGACTTACCCCTTTGACCGCCTGCACGGTACGTTTCCCCTCGTGAAATTCAACGGAGACATCACGCAACTCAATGGCGCTCATCCATTCCTCCTCGCGACTTTACCGCTCTCGCTCTCGTTCTCGTTCACGTTTTTCCTTCGTACTCGTCCTCGCCCGCCATAGCCTCACCGCTGACGAAGAACGAAAGTTGGAGACCAGACTCCGCAACCCTCAAACGGAACCCAGTCCCCAAGTCTGTATGAAATCCTGTGACTATTTCTCGTCCCAGGTCCACGGTTTCCCGAAGTCCTTGAAATCAGACTTTGCGATGGCGTCCTTGAATTCCTGACTCGTCAGCAGTGCCTTGACTTTCTTGGCGAAGTCGGAATTCTTGTCTTTGGAATTGATCACAAAGACATTGAAGACGCCCTTCGACTGTTTCTCGGTGGCCAGTGCATCGGTGATCTTGAGATTTGCGGCCCAGGCATAGTTTCCGGGGACGAGGGAAACGTCGACGTTGTCGAGTGAACGCGACAGCTGCGCGGCATCAAGGGTCTTGAACTTCAGGTTCTTGGGATTGGTCGCTATGTCATTGACGGTCGCTTGGGTGGCGCTCACACCCTTTTTGACGGTGATGAGGTTGTTCTGTTCGAGCACACCGAGGGAACGCGCGAGGTTGGAGGCATCGGCTGCGATGGAGACCGTGGCACCGTCTGGTATGTCCTTGAGCGAAGTGTACTTCTTCGAATAGATGCCCAGACCCAGGGTGGGAACCGGCCCCAGCGACGTCAGGTCAAGTTTGTTGTCCTTGGTGAATTGCGTGAGATAGTTGGTGTGCTGAAAGAGATTGGCATCGATCTGTCCGCCGGCGAGCGCCTTGTTGGGCTGAACGTAGTCGTTGAAGACCTTCGTGGTCAGTTCATAGCCGTCATCCTTGAGAAGGGGAGCGATGATATCCGTGACCATGTCACCGTAAGGCCCTGCTGCGACCCCAACGGTGATCTTGGTGGTCGAACCGTTGGCAGCATTGGCCAGTTTGGCGGACGAATTCGAGGTTCCGCAGGCACCGAGACCGAGAGCAGTCGCGGCGATCACAACAGTTGCCAGAAGCGATTTCAGTTTCATAGTGACACCCTTCTCAATGGTTGTGCCTGACACACTACGGCGCTAGGAATGGCTTTATCAAGCCAAAATGCGCTTCTGGATATCGCTATAATTTATGCCTTCTTGCAAAAGGGCGAGATGAGTGGAATCACTGCGAGCGCCGATTCGCACGATCTGCGTTCCGCCGTCTCGCCCGTACCTCACACGCACGCGGCTCTCCCCGCTGACATTCGTGCCTCTCACTTCGGCACGACACGCTTCTGCATCTCTCACCTCTTATGCACGCAAAATGGCCGCAAGTGCTGGCGACTCCGCAATGCGCTCAACAGCGCGATGCAGTTCGGACTCACTATCGAGCAAACTCAAGCGGATGTAGCCTTCGCCGGCTTTCCCGAAATAGACTCCCGGCATGACGGCGACTCCTGTCTCCGCGAGCAATGCATCAGCGAAATCCTCCGATTTCCAGTCCGAGGGAATGGCCGCCCATACAAAGAGAGCGCCCGGAGACCGGAAGACGCGCAGACCCGCATGGTCAAGCCCGTTGCTGAGAATCTCGCGTCTGCGCTGGTAAAGACGCGAAAGCTCCCGGACACTCGACTGATCGCTGCTGAGAGCCACCTGCCCTGCGTCCTGAACCGAACCGGTGGGAAAAGAGCGAATCTGATGGTGATAGGTTCGCACCACCTTCATCACCTCTGCCGGGGCAGCCACAAAGCCCAGCCGCCACCCCGCCATTCCATACATCTTCGACAAGGAGACGACCTCGATGGCGACATCATCCGCTCCCGCGACGCTCAGCAGACTTAACGGCGTGGAACCGACGCCCAGTCCCGCATAGGCGAAATCGTTGACGATGAGAACGTGATGCTGCCGCGCCTTGGCAACGAGGCGTTCATAGAACTCCGGGGTCGCCAGTGCACCGGTGGGATTATTGGGGTAGTTGAGGAGGAAAAGTTTCGCGTTATCCCAGGTCTTATCTGGAATGGCTTCAAGATCGGGAAGAAATCCTGTACTCTCAGACGTCGGGACAGGGACCAGATTCGCTTCCGCCGCCGCGACGAGACCCGCATAGGGCGGATAGTACGGATCGGGGACAAGCGCTGTGTCTCCGGGGTCGAGCAGAACCTGGGTCAGTGTCGAGAGACCGTCAATGGCGCCCACTGTCGCGATGATCTGCGAGTGCCAGTCCAGATGCACCCCATGCTCGCGCTCATACCAGCTCTGCGCCGCGGCCAGAAAGCCAGGCTTACCATCGAATGGCGTGTAGCGATGGTTAGGAAGGGAATCCATCGCCTTCTGCCCTGCGCGCACAATGAATTCCGGTGCACCGATGTCGGGATTCGCCTTGCTGAGGTCTATGACATCAGTGCCCTCCTGCTGCGCCCGCGCCGCCTTGGCATCCATGGCGGCAAAGACGTTGGGCGGAACCGCGAGCGCCCGGCGCGCAAAACGGTAGTTCGAAAATTCAGAGGTATTCGCTTGGTCCAGTGTCACCGTGACGTCCTCACCCTCACTTTGCATTGTTGATGCCGCCTGAGAAGGCAGTCCATCACAAACGTAGTTCCGAATCCGACGAGCCAACAGCCCAAAACCACGAGCGAGCTATCCGAGTTCGTTATAACGTGATATCAATCGGCGAAGCCACAACAACTTACTTGCCGTACTTCAAAAGCTTTCACCTCCACGGATCTCACGGGAACACCGTCAAGAGCGAAGAACCAAGATACTGACACGCGCATCCACAACACCCACCAAAAAAAGGCGACCGCTCACACGGTCGCCTTCTCATATTCAAGGTACTGCTTCACTGCATTGCGGTCACTTCACACGTTACAGCTACTCAACATCACGGCTTTTGCGCCGTATCGCAGTTCCTTCACTGTTCATCAGCGATTTTCTCCTGCTTCTTTGAACGAATCGCCATAGCAATCAATGCCACGATTCCGGCGAGCGCGAGCACCGAGGCAACGATGATGATCGGAACCACGTTGGAACCCGTGTGGGCGAGATTGCCGGAAGTGTAGACCGGGTCCAAGGCCTTAGCGGAAGCAGACTTGGCGGAGTCCTTCTTATCGGCATCCGAACGCTTCGCCTCTGCAGACGGTTCCTTCTCGGAATCGCGTGGAGTAGGAACCACGGTATCTGCCGACGACTTATCCCCTGTCCCCGTCTTTGTAGCGGAAGTCTGCGCCGTGTCCGAGGAGTCCGAAGTTTCCGTCTGAGAAGCACCCTTTGCAAGAGCGACCACTGAAGGCACTTTCTGCCCAGGCTCGACCTTGGAGACGGAACCGTCTGCGGCAAGAGTGACCTTCGCGCTCATGGCGGCGGCGAGATTGAGGCGCTGATACCCCTGAGACGATGCGTCGAGTGGGTAACCTGAATCGATTTCCGTATCCGCCAGAACCTGTTTGCGCTGTTCTGCAGTGAGCGTTGGGAAAGCGGTGATCAGGAGGTTTTCGGCACCCTCAGGAACCTTTGCCTTCTGCCCCTTCGTACCAGTTTGGCTGAATCCGTAGGTCAGCCTTGAGGTGTAAGCGGCGATGGCCGAAGCACGATCGGTGACTGCGCTGGTCGACACCACGTCTGCAAAACCGTTCTTGTACCCGCCGGCATCGTTCGCACCGGTCGTGGCAATGCATTTATCCAGAGTGTCTCCATACCCATCGGTGGAGCAACGCGACGCCAGATAGTCGGCAAGTTCCTTCTGTGCTGGGAGAAGCTTATCGGCACGGAAAGCCTCGTCCGACCAACGCGCCGCATTCGCGACTTCGCCGTCGATGCGGCCGCCCATGATATCGAGCGGATAGTGCAGGCCGAGCACGATGCGATTGTTGCTCGCCTCAGAGCCACGAGCCAAAATCTCAGGGCCGAGTTGCGGCAGAATCGTCGCCAAACCGATGGCGCCCGACATGGCGTAAGTGGTGTGCCCCGAGGGGAAGGAACCGGAAGTGAGGAAGCCGTCATAACCCGCGTCGTGGTTCGTCCCGGCAGCATCCGTCCAGACTGGAACTCGCTTGATGCCAACGGTTTTCTGTAGTTTCACATCAAGATAGCCAGCTGCAGTGCGATCAACGAAGGGACGTGGGTGATTGAAAACCGTCTTCGCGGTTCCCGTGGACAAATAATCGGAGACCAGTGCACCACCATCTTTGATAATCAGCTCCGATGTCTTCGGCAGCTTACCTTCGGTCAGCCCTTCCGAGAAGTACGCTCCCAGAATCGGTCCGAGCGCATCGGGAAGAGTCTCACTCATTTTGTAGTCGGCATCGAGGAGTGCACGCTTCTGTTGGGATGTCGGCGTGGTCCCGTCCGAACCGGCCGCTGCGGCGTTGTTGATCTGCTGCGCGGTCTTGTCATTGTATTCCATGACCGCTTTATTGACGACCTTGCCGACACCAAAAGTGCTGGCATCGCCGGAATCGAAGGGCATTGACGGCTTCCAATAGTTCTCATAGTCAGAAAGAAGCGCCACCACATCCGGTTGTTTGGCGTCGGACGGATAGGTGGTCGGAGCCGCCTGCGCCATAGGGACAGGGGCCGAGAGCACTCCGAGCGCCACCACCACTGCGCACAGAAGTGAACGCGAGAGCGTTTTTTTAATGTGAACCGCCTTTATTTTCATGTTTTCCTCTCCAGGAATTATCTGCAATTGAATCTCACCTCACTGCCATTCTGGATCCTCAAAGCGTGCAATATCAGCGGTTTTAGAGGGTATTCAGCCACGGTTCATCGACTGTTCATCTGAGCCGCAAGCCTGTTGCCTTCAATCCCTCGTAACCGTCTCGACACAGACTCGGGCAGCAGATGGCAAAGCCGTGACTCACCTGAGTGTCACGGTGCCGTCATCCGCTAGTGCCCGCTACACTACTAAGTAGATACATCGAGCCACTCAACGGAGAGGTCGCTCCTATGTCAGCGAAACAGAATCAGCCAGATGTCTATGTGATCACCGGCGGCGCGGGAGGTATGGGGTATGCCACCGCCATGCGCCTTGGTAAGTATGAGAACACGCTGCTGCTCCTCAGCGATATTGACGAGGAGTTGCTTGAGAGCGCGAAATCGTCCCTTGCCGAGGAGGGAATCAAAGTGGAGACGAATGTTTGCGATGTCTCCAATCCCGATGACATCATCGCCTTGGCCGACCGCGCCGCTCAATTGGGGAATGTTCGCGGCGTTGTGCATGCGGCCGGGGTGAGTCCCAGCATGGATGATTACACGAAGATCCTGCAGATCAACGTTCTCGGCACTATTTATGTGGATCGCGCGTTCCTCGCCATCGCAAGCGAAGGTTTTACACTCATCAACGTGGCCTCTATGGCCGCGCACATGCTGCCGAAAGCCATCCTTCCCACTGGCATTTACAAGACGGTGAGAGAAGGGCCGTCGAAGCTCTTCGCCAAGCTTGACCGCCGCTGTCGTATGTTCCCCGCCAAGCTGCGCGCAAAGATGGCGTATCCGATTTCGAAGAATTTCGTCACGTGGTACACGCGTCACCTCGCATCGGTCTTCGGAGCGTACGAGGCACACATCGTTTCGGTGTCACCTGGATCGTTCGATACTCGCATGGGGCAGCTCGAGAAGGATGCGGGCGCGGGCGCCATGATCGATTTCGCTGCGATCAAGCGCTTCGGCGAACCGGACGAAGTCGCGGCACTGCTCACGTGGCTCGTCCACGATTCGCCGGTCTACCTCACCGGTACCGACATCCTGATCGACGGTGGGGTCATCGCCAACATGACGCTGAAGGATGCCATGTCCACAGCGAAATAGTTTTGCAGCTGACGGTCTTTCGGTGGCCGGCAGCTCGCCCACATCCGTGGGTGTGGTCCATGGAGCAACGATTGAACTCATGGCTTTCGTTGCAATGTGTGACCACACTCCCCTGTCAGCGGGAGACGTGAGGCACAGCACGTCTCCCGTTTTTCATGCTTCCTTCTTTCCCTCGCCTCCTTCCCCAACCCTCTCCTTCCCTCGATTCTCGCCTCAATTTCCCCGGAAAATAGCCTCGTGACCCCATTAAATCGTCAGTGACATCAGGCGTTATCCTCTCTGATATTTGCCAACGTTCTCACCTTCGCTCATAGTGGATAAGCCGAAACACTATTCTCCTTTTTCGCGTTTAAAATGCTATCGTTGTCATAAGGAAAGAATTCGATCCGTGAGGCCGTCTGGTCATCACCGGCAATGACGCCAAGCACGCACGGGAGACCGCTCAGCAGCTCTTCGCCACCATACGCAGAGCACCTGAACGAGAGGTCACGAACGACGCCAAAGGAGGACAGCGTGACGAACAACAACCTGCACGAC
>JALCQC010000027.1 GCA_022650895.1 Bifidobacteriaceae bacterium
CCCTCTCGCCTTTGTTTCATAGGAAGCCAGTACGAACGAACAATTCCCTTGACACATGGGTGGTGGACGCAAATAAACGGGAAACTAGTTTATGACGCTACTCGTAAGTCCGGTCGATGGCGTCACACCGTGGGCCTATTGCCCGTTATCAGCTCAGGGAGCGAACCAACCTTTGGCGACCTTCAACAGCTCAATTCTGAGGCAACGTTTTCTGAAGCTAACTGGATCCTCGGTGCAACCAGATACATCACAGACATTAGAAAGGTAGCAGCATGACAGTCCTCACCACATCAAAATACTTGCTCCCCTATCCCGCTGACAGTGAACCCATAAAAAACCTCCCCACTATCCTCGAGACACAAGCTAAGGGGATTGAGACAGCTCTTTCAAAGTTTGACTTTGACGGCTCAGACACCTCAACTCTCACGGCTCGTGTCGCCTCACTTGAAACGCTCCTCTCACAGTTGAAAAATAATGTTGTCGTCCTCTTTGACAACGATAACCAGCCCTTCTCAGGGGCAGTGAGCCTAACTGAGACCGCCGCGAATTTTGAGAAGCTTACCATCTGCTTCCGCACCAACGATGACCTCTACGGATCCATGGACGTCGCAAAACCTAACAATAAGAAAATTATTTTGTCCAATATCACCTTCATCGCAGAAGGAAACATTTATGTGAAATCACGAACATATGTCATCACTGACAAGACAATCAACACGTACAAGTCAAGCACAAACTACCAATCCGGTGAAGTCAACGTCACACTAGGACAGGCAGGACGTCAAAAAGATGTTATAGCCATCACTCAGGTGTATGGGACGAGGAAAATGAGCATCGTATGAGTGAGGCCATTATTATCGCACTCGTGAGCGCTATCAGTGGAACAGTCGGCGCTGGCATTCACGCAGGCTTCGAGCATCATCACAATGCAGCCATGGAAGAAACAGATTCTGCCGACCTCCTCCTGAAGGCACAATCGCAGCTGACCGCCACCATGGAAGACATGACCCTTCTTTGGCAATGGAATCGCGCCCTCGTCGACCATATTTACAAAGGCAGCCCACCACCCCCACCACTCCCACCCGACGGTCTCTTCAACCACTGAAAGGAATAGCATGGCTCACCACGAAAAAACCAGCACACCAACAGTCACACGCGAGCGTCTCAAAGCGTTCAGTACACTCGCCGCCTCACTCACTCTCACTATTAATGCAATTCTTGCTCTCCTCGGTTATAGCCCACTGCCCTTCACTGATACACAGGCTGGCACTGCCGTTTCAACAGTGCTCATGGTCGGTATCAACGTGTACGCATGGTGGAAAAACCAGAATGTCTCTTCACATGCCATCTCAGTCGCTCAAGCGACCACAATTCCCAACACAACCGCATCAAATCCTAGTAACAATCACGACCAAAACAACGACCTACCCCTCAGTCTCGATGTAGGTGATGGTCACGTTGATATGGAGGCGGCCTAATGGTTGCCACGCGCACGCAAGCCCTCAGGACCGCGAATACTATCACTCACGGGTGGGGTGGACTCTGTCTTGGGTTCACAACACATTGCTATGCGGCCAACCCCCGCTACCCAAGCGCCATAGCAGCCTGGAACGCAAGCTCACACAAACACCCGACCACAAACCTCGCGGCCATTCCCCTCGGATCTCCGATATGGTTCGCCCCCCATGGAAGCCCATACGGTCACGTCGCCATCTATGCAGGCAACGGATACATGAGAACAACAAACAGTTCAACCGGGAGGATTCACACAGACCTCGTCTCTACGTGGCAATCATGGGGATACCAGCTTCTCGGTTATACCGATGATATCGAGGGCCAATTAATCCCACAATCTAAAGGAACTATCATGAAAACATCTGACATTTGGAACTACGGACTCGGCTCAGAAGGAAAAAGCGGCTACCACAATACTCCCGCGTGGATCCATCTCAGCTACACCCACTACGACACATCACGCCTATGGGCAGAGCTTGGCCGCACAGACGATGGGGGGACCAGAGATAAAACAAAAGGCACCATTTACGAACGAATCTGCTATATCGACAAGCGTGTGCGAGAAATGAGCGCCACCATCACCGCACAATCCGTGGCCGTCGAAACCCTCGCGAAAGCCACCGATGAGAACTACTGGAGACGAATCAACGAAATCCAAGAGAAACT
Organism: Bifidobacteriaceae bacterium; assembly: GCA_022650895.1. GTDB lineage: Bacteria > Actinomycetota > Actinomycetes > Actinomycetales > Bifidobacteriaceae > JALCQC01. The sequence goes on from JALCQC010000027.1 coordinate 2,182, forward strand.
CGACGCCCAGGCCGACGACCTCAAACAAATCAAAGAAATACTCAAAGCTACGCACTGAGAGAGAGTGCTGACATTCCCCGCCGCAATTCCTTCTCGGGCATGAAAATGTAACGCTGAGTTGTTTCAACGCTCTCATGCCCGAGAAGCTTCGAAATTAACAGAATATCGTGCGTTTCTTCCCAGAGCGTCGTCGCGTACCGGTGACGGAGACTGTGAGGGTTCCAGCCTCCCATGATTCTGCCGAGATGTTTGGTGATGTAGCTCGGCTCAACATGGCCAGACCACCGACCTGGATAGAGCCAGTCAGGGAAGGTACGCAGGATTTTAGCGAGGTCGTCAGGTAGCGGCACTATCCTCTCCTTGTTGCCCTTCCCGTGGACGATGAGGCTCGACCCGATGAGGTCATCAACCACATCGCGAGAGGGGTAGACCCGCGTCATCTCTTCACGGCGCAAACCGCATTCAGCACCGAGGCGCAGCATAATTTGCTCACCCTCGGTGGCCTTCCGCATGGCCGCGATAATAACCTTGTCAGGGCACGGGTGGGGCACAGCCTTACCGGGCTTCACACTTGGCAAAGCTTTAGATATGTCATCTGCGCGCCGACCCGTTGCAGCCAACCAATAAAAGAAACGAGACAAGGCATTCTTATTCGTCTTCCGCGTCTCAGCCTTCCACTCATGGCTCGCCAGCCAATGAATTGCATCGTCGGCCGTGACTTTGAGCGGTGATCGTTGCACATCGAGTGCAAAACGGGTCAGTTGACGCCGGCGAGTATCAACCGAGTGAGGCGACTGCCCACCCGCTTGAAGACTCTCAAAATAATCATTCAGAAAAGGCACCCAGTCATGAGGTGCCTGAAGTTGTTTTTGTGCCATACCACGCCATCGTGCTCAGGCAGTTAGAATAAACGTGCAACGGTGCGTGAAATCCGGCCAATTGAACCTATGACCTCTGGGAGAGAACCCAGAGGTCTCAGGTTCAAATCCTGACCCCGCTACCAACAAAAGGCGGTACGTTGAAGAAACGTACCGCCTTTTCTCTATCCACAAAGTTCGCATTAACGAAAACCTTCCTCTTCTGAAAGATGGCAGACGGTTTAAATCCGAGGACCTTCATATCCTTTTTGCCACATAGCAACGGTCACAGATAATGACTGCGCAAGTACCCGTTATCGTGGGGAGAAAGATAAGAAGGTGCGACATCGAAAACGGTGCGGCACCCCTTCTGCCCTTCCGCAGACATGCGGGCGACGGCACGCGCGTAGGCGAGGAGAACGCTGGACGTGAAGTCCGGGTTGGAGTCCAGCTTCAACGAATATTCGATCACGCTGCCCGCGCCGGACGCCATCTTTCCGGAGCGCAACACAAAGCCGCCGTGCGGAAGCTGGGAGTGATCACGATCCATCTCCTCCTGGGAAATGAAGTGGACGGTGGTGTCATATTCGTCGAAGTAATTCGGCATGGTCGTGATTTCCTCGGTGATGGCATCACGATCCGCGCCCTCCTCCGCAACTACGTACACCTCACGAGTGTGCTTCTGGCGAGTGATGAGTTCGGGATTCTTGCCCGCGCGCACCTCCTCAAGGGCGGACTCGACGGGAACCGTGTACTGACGGGCATCTGCAACGCCCTCGATGCGGCGAACAGCATCGGAATGCCCTTGGCTCACGCCACGACCCCAGAAGGTGTAATCCTTCCCCTCGGGAATGAAGGCGTTGCCGAACAAGCGGTTCAGGGAGAAAAGACCCGGATCCCAGCCCGCCGAAATGAGAGCGAGCGTACCGGCCTCTCCCGCCACAGCATCGACAGCGGAGAAATGATCGGGAATGTGGGCATGGGTATCGAAACTATCGACGACGTTGTAACGGCGCGCATACCGCGGCGTCATCTCGGGTAGATCAGTTGCGGAACCGGCGCAGATGACGAGGACGTCGATGTCGAGCCTGTCACCGCTGAGAAGATCGTCCGCACTTCTGACAGCAACTCCTTGGGTTGCAGTATGGAGCGAGACCGGATCGCGCCGGGTGAAGATCCCCACAAGCTTCATGTCCGCATTCTGATGGACGGCGGCTTCCACACCACGTCCCAGATTTCCATAGCCAAGAATTCCAATTTTGATGGTCATCGGTGTTCCTTTCAAAGCGCACGAACGGTGTGCGCCCTCACACGAGGTGGGGAAGGTAATTGCTCCCCTCACCAGCATATTTCTTCTTTCCCTGACAGCGCACACACTGCCTATTTCTCTGTGCCATATTTTTCTGTGTCACGTTTCTCGGCATCGTGTTTCTCCGCTTCATGACCACTGTGATGATGCTGCTGCTCGTCGTTCATGACGGCGAAGTTGAGGCCGATGAGCAAGCCTCCTCCCACGAAATTTCCCACGATGGTGAGAAGAACACTGCCGATGGCTAACCACGGATCGATCGCACCATGCATTCCGACGATCAGGAACAGGACCGAGTTGGCGATGGAGTGCTCCAAGCCGAGGAACGCGAAGACGAAAACCGCCACCACCATGATGGTGCACTTGGTGAAATCGTTGGTGAGTTTGCCGTTGTACACCATGAGCATGGCGATGTTGATGCAGAAATTACACAGTATTGCCCGCACGAAAAGGTCTGCCACACCGCCGACTCCCTGGGTGAGATACCCGACTTTGGCAGTTGCCGCCGTCACCATCTGGGCAAGGGTCGGGGCATCAATCACCGTGGAAAATCGCAAAAGGATTGCGATGACAAGGCCGCCCAGCAGATTTCCTACCAGACAGAGTCCCAGGATTTTCAGCGAGCGCATCCATCCGATGCTCTTGTGATAAGCACCGATGGAGATGATCATCATGTTGGAGGTGAGCAGCTCCGAATTCGTGTAATAGATGAGCACGAGGGCCCAGCCGAAGGTGAGAGAGGCAAGCACCTTGCCCACCACGGGGAAGGCCGCTCCGGCACCCGCTTGAGAGAAGCGTGTGATGATCACGAAGTAGGTGGTGAAGAAAATTCCGACGAACAGGCCCGCCATGGTTGCACGCTGCATGTATTTGCCCACAAGACGACCCGTCATCTGCTGCTTGCTCTCCAACACGTCAAGCACGGTGCTGATGAATTGACGTCCGGGGAACAACGGATGCAGTTTTGCGGCTACGGGCGACTCCACCGTCACAGGTCCGCTCGCCTGAATGGTGACAGGTTCGGGAACGTCCGTGACGTCGGGCCGTGCAGGAGCTGGGGACTGAGACGTGGACATGGACGTGGACGGATCGTTGCCGGTCATTCTCCGTGGAGACTCATCGTTGCGTCTGCTCATATCTCTAGAGTCGCATTTTCCTCGGCCTTTCACCAGTGCTTCCAGCTGTGAGCGTGCTCACAACGACAAACTTGACGCAGATCATTTTCTTCTGCGGGCACCGTCCATAGGTTGGAGGTGACACAAAGGAGAAAAGGATGCTGACCATACAACAATTCTTTACGCGGCATCGGCGTTCAATCGTCATTGCGATGACGGTTTTCGTGGCGGCCGCCATGGTGGCACAGTATGCGCTCGCCTGGTCCACCGTCGCTGGTGTTTTCTACGCGGTCGTCGGAATCGTGGGACTGATCCCGCTCGTCATCAAGGCCATCAATTCGCTGAAGTTCAAGGTGGTGTCCATTGAGTTACTGGTGAGCGTGGCCATTCTGGGCGCGTTGATCATCGCGGAATTCAGTGAGGCGGGCATCGTGGCATGGCTTTTTCTGCTGGGAGAGGTCATTGAGGACGCCACGCTTTCGAAGACTCGTTCTGCCATCAAGGAACTCACGGAACTCGCCCCGCAGACAGCTCTGCGGCTCGCCTCTCCGACCGAACGCACCCCCGAGGAAGTCGACGTCGACGACATCGACGAGGGTGATTATCTCCTCGTGAAAACAGGTTCGCAGGTGCCCGTCGATGGTCGCATTGTTTTTGGATCGGGCCGCCTCGACGAAGCGAGCGTCACCGGCGAACCACTTCCCCACCACAAAAGCGCGGACACGAACGATGACGTCTTCGCCGGGACGATGCTGACGGACGGCACCATGGTGGTACAAGCTACCAAAGTCGGAGAGGACACTGTTTTCGGCAAGATTCTTGAACTCGTCGAGCAAGCTGAAGATTCCAAGACCTCTGCCCAGCGCTTCATTGACCGCTTTGCGAAGTACTACACGCCCGTCGTGCTGCTCCTCGCTCTGGTCGTGGGACTGGTGACGCTGAACGTTCGCCTCGCCATCACCCTTCTGGTTCTGGGCTGCCCGGGTGCGCTGGTGATTGGAGTGCCGGTCTCCAACGTTGCAGGCATCGGGCTGGGTGCGCGGCACGGAATTCTCGCAAAGGGAGCACAGATACTGCAAACGCTCAGCGAGGTGGACACCGTCGTCTTTGACAAGACCGGAACGCTGACCACCGGACGCCCTTCCGTCGTTCACGCAGAGGAAGTGCCCGATCCCACCCACACTGGCGGCGATGATGACGGCCCCGCCAGCACTGCCGCAAACACCTCCATCACAAGCATCACCGAAAACCACCCCGACATCCCTCTCTGGCGTCTGGTCGCGAGCGCGGAACGCGAGTCATCACACCCCCTGGCAACGGCCATGGTTGACTTCGCCGCAACATCACTCAGAATCGAGATGGACTCACTTCCCGTTGTCGCTGAAACTCATGTGGTTGCCGGAAAGGGGATCATCGCAGCCGTCGACGGACACACCATGGCGATTGGCAATGCGGCGCTGATGACGAGTGAGAACGTACGCGGTATTACTGCACGCACCACCCTTCCACAGTGGGAAAAGGAGGGACTCTCCACGGTCTTCGTGAGCGTGGACGGGATTCTGCGCCTCGTAGCGGGCCTCGGTGACACGGTGCGACCGGGTGCCGTGGCAGCGATTGCCCGCCTGCGCGAACGAGGAATCAAACATCTCATCATGCTGTCGGGAGACGGAGAGGCAACGGCCACCGCCATCTCCTCGCAGCTGGGTCTCGACGAAGCCCACGGTGACATGCTGCCACAAGACAAGGCAGACTTCATCACGAAACTGCAGGACAGAGGTCAGAAGGTTGCGTTCGTGGGCGACGGTATCAATGACAGTCCGGCTTTGGTGGCTTCGGATCTCGGCATCGCGATGGGGAATGGAACGGCCACCGCCGTCGATATTTCGGACGTGGTGCTGCTCAATTCCGATATCTCGAAGCTGCCCACTGCCTACTCGATCGCCCGTGCAACCGTTGCGAATACCCGAGAAAACATCGGAATAGCCGTAGCGACCGTCGCGTTCCTGTTCATCGGACTCTTTGCGGGCTTCATCTACATGGCCTCCGGAATGCTGGCACACGAGGCGAGCATTCTCGTGGTGGTGGTGAACGCACTGCGTCTGCTGAGCAAAAAACTTGACGCAGATCAAGTGTGAAACCTCGGCGGCCCCCTACCGTGAGGATCATCGGAGAGAAAGTGCACAACACAAGCACTGAGAGACACCGAAATGCAAGAAATATGGCAGTACAGAAATACAGCAACACAGAAGTAAGAACAGTAAGAATGAGGTAATCACCTATGAAGAAAGCAATCCTGCGGGTTGGCGGCATGACGTGCCCCTCCTGCCTCACCACGATTCAAACCGCGCTGACGAAGACCGAGGGAGTTGAAAAAGTCACCGTCTTGTTCAATGCGGGCAAAGTGAAGGCCCTCTTCGATGATGCCAAGACATCGGCGCAAAATCTTGCCGACATCGTCAGCGAACTGGGCTATTCCGTCGACAAGGTAACCACGAAGGAACAGCAATGAGCACAGACACCACCTCTTTGACAGCCGACCGGACTGTTATTGACAGCACCACACCCACTCCCAAGCAACGCTACGAGCGGGAGGCCGCACAGTCCGACAAGGACCACCACACCCCCACGGCCGGGGCGATGACGGGACACATCATCTCCAACCTGTTCCTCGACATTCTCAAGATTCGCCAGGCACGCTGGTTCGCCAAAGGTTCTGCACGACTTTTCCTGGAGCTTCATGCCGGCGAATGGATTAAGTTTGAGGCGGGAATGATCCACCGCCTCGATGCCGTTCTCCTCAGTGACAACGAGATGGTGCCGACCACTTCCGCACAGCTGAATGAGTATGGAAAGCTTGAGGAAGACCCCGCCCGCAAGTACGCCACCGGAGAAGAGCAGCTGACAGATCTCGTCCACGATTTCGATTGGCAGCTGATTTTCGTCACCAAGGCCGTTGCTCTGGCACAGAGCGAGGGTAAGACCGCGTTGGGTGCCGCGCTCGGTGAATTTCAGGCGTGGACGAAGCGGCAGATCCTCGAGGCCCAGCTCTTCCTCGGCAACGATCCGACGGAAGGCCTTTATCAGGAAGTTGATGATGATGACGACGACTCAGACGCAGACGCCGAAGACGAAGACAGCAACGAATAAAACGACGGCTGGCTTTACCACAGCCTCATCTTCACGGGTGCACGGTTCGCAAGAGCACAGCACGCCCGGAGCCATGACCATGCACGACCACAAGTGCGCGAGGCTCGTACCTCTGTTTTCGGAGTTGCCCTCCGCCGATCAGGATTTCATTGACAGCCAACTGCTGCACCGCACCTTTGGCAAGGGAGAGCAGATCTTCATGCCCGGCGACGAGCTGAAGCTCATCATCGTGGCACGCGGATCAATGAAGGTGTACCGAATGAGCCACAGCGGGCGCGAACAGCTGCTGCGCGTGCAGGAACCGGGAGGGTATGAAGGCGAGGCATGGCTGCTGGGCCAGCCCAACGATGCCCTGTACGGCCAAGCGCTCGAGACTACAGAAGTCTGCCTGCTCTCTCACCGCGCCTTCCACCAACTACTGTTGCAGCAACCCCTCCTCAGCGTTCGCCTCCTCGAACTGAACGCCGCCAAACTGGCGTCGCTCGAACAGATCAACGGTTTCCTCGGCATGGACCGCGTGGAGGAAAGGCTCGCACAGTACCTTCTTGATCTTGCAAAGGCCGCCGGGACTGAACGGTTCACCCTTCCCTTCCAATTGAAGGAATTAGCACATCTGTTGGGAACAACTCCCGAAACCGTTTCACGCAAGCTCAAGGCTTTTGAGGACGCCGGTCTCATTGCTCGTCGACGCCGCGAGATTCAGATCCTTCGCCAGGACGAACTCGAGAATATTTGAAGATATTTAAGGCCCCGGGAACATTTAGCGGGAACCTTACCTTTATAAGGGCTTTAAAGAGATAAAGGAATAAAGGAATAAAAAAGGGCCGTGCAGAATAAAATCCGCACGGCCCTTCATTTCTGCTGGCTTCACATCCGTTGACTACGAAAGAGAAATCGCCAGCGAAATTAACTCGCTACCGACTCAGTCCTCGATCTGGACGAGCTGGCTTTCCTCCACGGCAGGCTTGATTTCCTTCGGGAAGGTCAGGGTGAGAACGCCATCGGCAAACCTGGCCTTGACGTCGTCGCTCTTCAATTCCTTGCCGACATAGAAGCTACGAGAACGAGAGCCCTGATAACGCTCACGGCGCAGGAACTTTCCGTCCTTGCCCTTCTCGTCCTTGCTTTCTTCCTTGCGGGCGGTCACGTTGAGGTAGCCGTCCTTGACTTCGACACTGACGTTGTCCTTGGTGAAGCCAGGGAGTTCAATGGCAACCTCATAATTGCCATCCTTCTCCTTGACATCGGTGCTCATCGCATTCTGAGCGAAAGCCGAACGAGCGGCCGCAGGCTCTTGCGTAAAGAACGGATCCGAGAACATATCATCGAAAACCGAGCCATTAAAAAGTGTTGGAAGCATTGACATTGTGAACTCCTTTCGCAGCGGAACCGTCCCGGAAGCAACTCCCGGTAGCCAGCTCCTTATCACTTCTTGCTTTCACTATGGACAACCGGCAGCGCCGAACAGACTTCCCATTTTTAACCGTGAGCATAAAACTAGAGTCTGGTCGACTCAAGTTTTGGAATCCATGGCGTCGGCGGTGCGAAGTGGAAGCACTGCGGCTCCAAAAGTAGACTGACAGATAGTTGAATCTCACTGGGGAGCCCTGCTTGCCCAGCACCCCGGCCACAAGGAGGGTACGGATGCCACAACACCGCACGACCACCACGACGACCACCGCAGCAGCCACGAAACCCGGCAGAACGCCTACAACGCCTAGTAAGACACCCGTAATGCCCAGCAAAACGTCTGTACCATCCAGCAAAACTGCCGGCAGAACGCCGAACAAGATTCCAGCGGCCGCACGCTTCGGCCGCGTCGGGATCATCAACCCCACTCCGCTCGCAGAATCGGGGCACTACCCCGCACGCGTCGAAATCGGCGAAATGTTCAAAGCTAGCGCACAGGTTTTCGTGGAGGGGCGCACCAAGGCGGGAGCAACGGCAGTTCTGAGAACGCCGTCAGGGAAAATCGCCTCCCGAACACACATGCGGTGCACCAACCCCGGCTTGGATTACTTCGAGGCAGATCTGCGGATCGGCACGCATAGCGATCTTCTTCCATGGCAGGCAGGCTACCGAAAACTGGCACAACAGCTGGGTAAATGGAGCCTCACCATTGAGGGATGGGAGGACACCTACGATCTCTGGCTGCACGATGCGCGTATCAAAGTCGCCATCGACGATGATGTGGACAACATTCTCGATGAAGGATCGCAGATTCTGGCCGCGTGGGCACACTCTCACGACGCAAAACTCACCGCGGACGAAAGCGCGTTCATCGCCACTGCCGCCACCAAACTCGCAGATTCCAGTCTTTCCTCCGAGCAGCGTCTCACCGCCGGCGACAACCCCACCGTACGGGAACTGGCTGCGACGAAGCCGCTGCGCAAGGGCGTGACATCGTCACGGCGACTGCCACTCAAGGTGGAACGGCCACATTCCAGTTTTATCTCGTGGTATCAGTTCTTCCCACGTTCCGAGGGCGCCCGCTACGACGACAGAACGCATAAACTCATTCCCGGCACACTGAAAACCGCGGTGAGCGGCTTGAAACGCGCCAAGGAACAGGGCTTCGATGTGGTGTATCTGCCGCCCGTGTTCCCCATCGGCACCACGAACCGCAAAGGCCGCGACAATTCTCTCATCGCAGGTCCGGAGGATCCCGGCTCCCCTTGGGGCATCGGCTCAGCGGAAGGTGGCCACGACAGCGTGGATCCGGCGCTAGGTACCATGACCGATTTCAAAGCTTTCGTCCGCACAGCACACGGTATGGGACTGGAAATCGCTCTCGATTTCGCCCTGCAGTGCTCCCCCGATCACCCATGGGTGAAGCAGCATCCCGAATGGTTCCGCCACAAGCCCGACGGCAGCATCGCCTTCGCAGAGAACCCTCCCAAGAAATATCAAGACATCTATCCGATCTCCTTCGAAGAGGACATGCCCGGCATCGAAAAAGAAGTTGAGCGAGTGCTTGAGGTGTGGATCAAGGCTGGCGTCACCATCTTCCGAGTCGATAATCCACACACGAAGCCGCTGAAATTCTGGCAGGATGTCATCGAAAGAGTAACGGAGCGACACCCTGAAATACTCTTCCTCGCCGAAGCCTTCACCCGTCCCGCGGTGATGCGCTCGCTGAGCTACGCCGGCTTCACGCAGTCGCACTGCTACTTCCCCTGGCGCAACACCAAGGAGGAACTCGCCGACTATCTCCAGGAAGTCAATGGAGACGAAGGCTTCTTCCAACACAACACCTTCTGGCCTACGACTCCCGACATCCTCACCGCCTACCTGCGCGACAACGGAATCGCCGGACACGCCATTCGTGCCGTCCTCGCCGCACTCGGAAGCCCGTCCTGGGGAATCTACAACGGCTACGAACTCATCGAGAATGCGCAACGCCCTGGCTTCGAGGAACAGGGGGACAACGAAAAGTACGAGATCAAGGTTCGCGACTGGGATTCGGCCCCAAGCTTCGGCATCTCCACCCTGCTGACCGCACTCAACCGCATCCGCCACGATCACCCCTGCGCACGCAGCTACCACAACCTCACGGTTCACGGCTCCGAAAATGGTCAGATCCTTGTGTTTTCGCGATACACACCCGCGGAACTCACCGACACCGGGCAGGCGGACGGACTGATCGCCGTGGTGAATCTCGACGCCCACAACAGCCAGCAGTCATGGCTGCACCTCGACCTCGAGAAGCTCGGACTGTCCGACGACGCGGAATTCGACGTTCACGACGAACTCACCGGCCGGGATTTCCGCTGGAACGCCAATCCAGCGGTCTCGCTCGCCCCCTGGAGCGATGTGGCCCACGTGCTCACCGTCCGCTACGCCTGATTGGGAAAATCACACAGACACTCTATTGTGGAACACGTAACAGTTGCCACTTGAAAACAAGGAGACATGATGGCAGAAACTTTCAACGTTTTGGTGGAAATCCCCCGCGGCTCACGCAACAAGTACGAAGTGGACCACGAGACCGGTCACATCAAGCTCGACCGCACGCTTTTCACCTCCATGGGATATCCAGATGACTACGGCTACATTGAGGACACTCTGGGCGAGGACGGCGATCCGCTCGACGCGCTCGTCATGATCCCGAACTCGGTATTCCCCGGCTGCGTCATCGAATGCCGCGCCGTCGGCCTGTACCACATGGTCGATGAGGCGGGTGGCGACGACAAGGTTCTCTGCGTTCCCGCCGACGTCCGCTTCGACGACATCAAGGATGTCTCCGACGTCTCCGAGTTCCACAAGGCCGAAATCAAGCACTTCTTCGAGCAGTACAAGGCCTTGGAGCCCGGCAAGGAAGTGCAGCCCGGAGATTACTGGGCAGATGTGGCGGAAGCTGAAAAGCAGATCGTTGCCTCACGCAAGCGTCTGCAGGAGCAGGGCGAGTAATTCGCCATCACTTTTTCTGCCTTTTTGCCGCATAACCTGCCTCTGGACTCCCGACCTCCGCGGTCACGGCGTCAGAGAAGCGGTTGCGCGGCAAATATCATGAGGACCGGCTAATTCTGGCCGGTCCTCATTTTGATAAAGCTTTAATAAAGTTAAGAAAGTCAAGCATTTCAAGGCTTGACGGCACTCGACCCCTGTTTCCGCACCAACTGCTCACTGCTGTCTCTAGAAAATATGCAGCACAACCAGCAATGAGAGGGCCACAACGGCACCACTCAGCAGCACCGGAATGGTTCCGAGCGAATACAGCACACGGCGGCGGGCCCCAGCAGTTGCAGACTGCTTATTCTCTGTAGCCATATTCCCCGCAGCCACATCTGACGACGATGGCTCTTCCACACCTGTTCCCGCGGCGGCTTCATTGAGGAGGGACGAGGACACATCGACCTCGGTGCCCCACGGAAGCGCCGCTCCCAAAAGCAAGGCAAACACGATGATGATGGCGAGGACCACGTAGCGTGAAGCGCCTTGCGACGCCCGCATCGCCTCACCGAAGAAGACCCAGCCACCCGCACACCACGCAATGGCACCGGAGGAAACCGTAGTCCCGATCGACTCGATGAGACGCTTCCGGTCCTTGCGAGCCATCTCGAAGACGAAGCTTGCGATCAGCAATATCACCAGAGCGAAAACCGAGGCGACAAGCCAGAGTGAGACCTCACGCATCCAGCCTTGCCATTCCCCTTCTCTGCCACGCAGCGACAGCCCCGCAACCCACGCCAAGCAGACGGAGACGAGACCGAGAACCGCGGACGCCACGCGCGAGGAGTGCGGTGTGACGAAGCGTTCACTGGGCAGAAAAACCACGAAAAGGACGACACTACCAGCAGCGACAAGTGCCGAGACGGAATGAATGACCATGAGTGAGACATCGGTGGCAACCGCCAGAATTCCAGCCGGTACAAGGGCACAGACCAGTGCGATGACGCCGACGGAACGTAAGACATGCCGCACCGAAGCAAGCTCCAGCTTTACTTTTGCCGCATCGATTCTTTCTGGCATGTGACATCTCTTTCACTCACGTTCACTGCAATTGCTAGGATAACGAATGGCGGTGTATCGCGCTGCACGTTCTCAGCATTCACATTACCCAGTCATGGCGATTATGTGACATGAAACGTGGCGTCCACTGCGAACCGAACCAAAAGTGAGAGCTCGCACTAGGCAGAGTAGTTAGAATAAAAGACGAAATCGACCACGTGGAAGGACCAAGACGTGACAGATTTGACCCTGCTGACCGCAGCAGAAGATCCTGCCTCAGTGCTTCCTTCCCTAGCCTTGCTTTCCCACAGGGTTCGGGTGCTGCCAATGGACGCGGGTTCATTGGTGAAAATGCCGGAGTACACAATTCTTTTTCTGGACGCACGTGACGACCTCGCCACCGCGAAGACCCTCTGCAAGGTGATTCATGCGTCCGGGCTGTCAGTCCCCATCATTCTGGTTCTCACCGAAGGTGGCTTCACCGTCATCAATTCGGAATGGGGAATCAGTGACCTCATCCTCTCCTCCGCCTCACCTGCCGAAGTTGAGGCACGTCTGCGGCTTGTTTCCGAGCGGGGGGTTCACGGAATCGTCGCCACCAATGCAGCCACGACTCCAACAGCAGAGGAAAACGAGCCAGCTGACGGCCACATCACAAGCGGCGACCTCGTCATCGACACCAATGGCTACACCGCAAGCCTGGGTGGCAAGCCCATCGACCTGGCCTACAAGGAATTCGAGCTGCTGAAATACCTGGTTCAGCACCCAGGTCGCGTTTTTACCCGCGCTCAGTTGCTGCAGGAGGTGTGGGGTTACGACTATTACGGTGGCACGCGCACCGTGGACGTTCACATTCGGCGCCTCCGCGCGAAGCTTGGCAGCGAGTACGAGCATCTCATCGGAACAGTGCGCAACGTAGGCTATCGTTTCGACCCGCCCGACGAGAACAATGAATAAGTAGTTAAGCAGATCAGTTTTGGAGCAACCAGCACCGCGAAAAGTTGCTGGTTACCGGATTACTAGCTGCTGGGCTGCCGTCTACTGACTGTCAAGTTACTAGCAGCTCAGTTACTGGTTGTCGGCTGTATCCTTTGCGGACGATTCGTCATTTCCATCCGAGCCAGCGGTTTCAACGACAGTGGCGGCATCACTGGGTTTGCTGTTTCCGTCTGCCGCAGTAGCAGCCGCAGCAGTGGTCCCGTCATCGGATTTCATGTCGGCGGCGGTCAGCACCGCACCATTTCTGATTGAAGCGAATACCGTCTCCGCGTCCATCCCGTACTTCTTCAGAAAGGCTGGGGCGGAAGGACAGGACGGCGCCAAGGGACAGGCCCAGCACTGCGGGCGTCGCGCGTGACAGATGTTGCGGCCGAAGAAAATCAGTCGATGCGACAGATCCGTCCACTCGGCCGGAGGAAAGTTAGCCGTAACCTGCCGCTCGATGCGCACAGGATCCGGAGTGGGACTGCGCCACTCGTTGTGCCACCGCAGCCGACCGGTGACGCGTATCACATGAGTGTCGACTGGGAACCCAGGAACCCCGAAGGCGTTGCCAAGCACCACGTTGGCGGTTTTACGTCCGACGCCCGGCAATGTCACCAGTTCCTCCATGGTCTGTGGCACCTCTCCGCCGAAGTTCTCACACAGCGCCACTCCCATTCCCTTGAGATGCTTCGCCTTGGCACGGTAGAAACCCAAGGGATGAATGATGTCTTCGATGTCTTCCACCGCAGCATCTGCATAATCCCGGGCGGTGGGATAGGCGGGAAAAAGAGCCTTCGTGACGCTGTTGACGCGCACGTCCGTGGTCTGGGCGCTGAGAACCGTTGCGACCAACAGTTCCAGCGGCGTGGCGTAGTTCAACGCCGGCCGGGGGTTAGGAAACAGCTTTTTCAGTTCCTCATATTCCGCATGCATCCTGGCGATGCGGTCTGCCTTCAGCTCACGTGACACGCTTCCAGAATAAGCCACTCCTTAAGTCACTCCTTCACACGGACAGAATAAGCTGGGAAACTATGAAGCAGAGCAGCCACCGCGAGAACACCGGTCACCGCAGCAATCCGCCACAATCGGGCAGTTGGAAAGAGGAATCCTGTTCCTTCTGATCGTGGCGGTCCTTGTGGGAGCAGTTTATGGAGCCTACGCGCTGCTGAACAAGCGCACTTTGTCGGCCCAATCCGCAGGCAGTGAGGAAAATCTTTCATCGGCTCGCGTCACCCTCGCGGTGACATCGATTCCCAACCATCTCGATATCCGCACCAATTCCGACCGCAGCGCCGAACGCGTGCTCATCGGAAATGTGTACGAAGGGATCACCTCACTCAACGGGAAGAACGAGGCAGTCGCCGGACTGGCCGAGTCCTGGGACGTCTCCAAGGACGCCCTCACCTACACTTTTCACCTGCGCCCGGGGCTGACTTTCTCGAACGGAGATGATCTCACCTCCCACGACGTGGTGTGGTCCCTGCAGCAGCTCATGACAAAAAAATACGTTGGCCACGCGGACCTCAAGAAGTTGAAATCCGCGACCTCCACCGACGACGAAACGGTGGTTCTCACACTTTCCTCGCCAGCTCCCGACCTTCTGTGGGTTCTCGCCGGACGCTGCGGGCTGGTATTCGACCGCAATGACGCAGCCAATCTGGAATCCTCCACTGTGGGTTCGGGGCCTTTCACCGCCGCCTTCAGCAAAGGGGACGCAGAGAATGGGGGAAAGGATGGAAAATCCCTGACCCTTACGCGCAATACGAACTATTGGGGACAGAAATCGAAAGTGGCGGCTGTGACGCTGACACAGACGAGTGACACTGCCGCCACAGTGAAAAGCCTCACTGCCGGAGATCTCCACGGGGTAATAGGTATCAGCAAGGCACAAGCTACGCAGCTCAAGAAAAATTCCGGAGTGACGACCACGGAAGGCGACACCACCACGCGTGCGGTGCTCTACTACAACTCGGACGCAACCTCGATCCTTTCCGACAAACGCTTCCGCCAAGCGTTGCGTATCGGGCTGGACAAGAGCCGCATCATCACTGCCGCCGGAGGGCTGGGAACAAAGTTAGGTGGTCCAATCCCCGCCCTTGACCCCGGCTATGAGGACCTCACCCCCGTCTTCTCCTATGACATCGCTAAGTCACAAAGCCTTCGGGCATACTTCCTGACGCGTCAGATCAAACTTGCGGTTGCTCCTGGCATCAACGACGCGGTAGTCACCTCAATCGTCGACCAGTACACGGCGCAAGGGCTCACCGTCACCGCCACCAAGCTCAGCGCCAAGGAGTGGAAGCAGCAGGTGGAAACGAAACGGTCCTTTGACATGGCCCTCACCACCGTCAGTGGCAGTCACGACCTTGGTGATTGGATGACGGGAGACAACTGGTGGACCTTTGATTCTCCCGACGCTGACGAACTCTATGAGAAAGCCATGCAATCGACCACGGCGAAGAGCTACGAGAAGGGCTTGGCCCAAGCTGCCAAAACGCTTAACGAGGCCTCACCGGCGGATTGGCTATACACCGAAAAGATCGCTTCGGCATGGAGTTCGAAACTCAGCGGCATGCCCACGAACCTCCTCGATTCCCGTCTTCCGCTCTCAGGGCTTTCTCTCTCAGAGACGTGATCACCCGGAAGTCGGTGACGATTCATAAACTAGCGGCTATGGCTACAGACGGAATCATTCAAGCAAATCTGACTCCCCTGCCCGACCGCGTAGGCGTGGAAGGACTCGAGGAGAAGTGGACCACTGACTGGGAAAAGTCACAGGTCTTCAAGTTCAAGGGCACCACTGACCGTTCAGGCGTGTACTCCATCGACACTCCCCCGCCAACCGTCTCGGGCCATCTCCATGTTGGCCACGTGTTCTCGTATACCCACACGGACGTCATGGCACGGTACAAGCGCATGCGCGGCTATGACGTCTTCTACCCCATGGGCTGGGACGACAACGGTCTGCCAACAGAGCGCCGCGTACAGAACTACTATGGCGTCCGCGTCGACACCTCCCTGAAGTATGACCCCGACTTCAAGCCCCCCTTCGAAGGGACCGAGGGAAAGAAGATCGAGGCCCGCGATCAGGTTCCGGTCTCCCGCCAAAACTTTATCGAGCTGTGCGAAAAGCTCACGGCACAGGATGAGAAGCAATTCGAAGCCCTGTGGAAGACCCTGGGCCTGAGCATCGACTGGAGCCAGACCTACCACACCATCGGCGAGCACCCACGTCGCGTGGCCCAGAAGGCCTTCCTGCGCAACCTTGCCCGTGGTGAGGCCTATCAGAAGGAGGCCCCGGGTCTGTGGGACATCACCTTCCAGACCGCAGTGGCCCAGGCAGAGCTTGAATCACGCGAATACGACGGCTTCTATCACAAGATCGCCTTCCATACCGAAGACGGTGAGCCCGTCTACATCGAGACCACCCGCCCCGAGCTGCTCGGTGCCTGCGTGGCCCTCATCGCCCACCCAGACGACGAGCGCTACAAGCCACTGTTCGGCAAGTACGTCATTTCCCCCATCTTCGGTGTCAAAGTGCCGGTTCTGGCACACCCCGAAGCGGAGATGGACAAGGGCGTGGGCATCGCCATGTGCTGTACTTTCGGCGATATGGTCGACGTCGACTGGTGGAGGGATCTCAAGCTCCCCACACGTTCAATCATCACCCACAACGGGCGCATCTCGGCAGAGACGCCTGACTGGATCACCAGTGAGAACGGTCGCTCCCTGTACGCGCAGACCGCCACCAAGACGACCTTCACCGCTCGCAAGATCATCGTGGAGGCTCTGAAGGAATCCGGAGACCTCGTCGGAGACCCAATTCCCACGAAGCGTATGACGAACTTCTACGAGAAGGGCGACAAGCCACTCGAGATTGTCACGTCACGTCAGTGGTACCTGCGCAACGGCGGCACCGACATGAAACTGCGCGAGGAACTTCTCAAGCGCGGCGAGGAACTTCAGTTCCACCCGG
>JALCQC010000028.1 GCA_022650895.1 Bifidobacteriaceae bacterium
TCCGCGCAGCTTCAAGGACGACGACGGCGATGGCCTCGGCGACCTCAAGGGAGTTGCCAGCAAAGTCGATTATCTCCACGACCTCGGCGTCGATGCGCTCTGGATGAGCCCCTTCTACCCCTCAGATCTGGCGGATGGAGGATACGACGTCATCGACTATCGAAACGTGGATCCCCGCCTCGGCACCATGGACGATTTCGATGCCCTCACACGGAAAGTCCATGACGCCGGTCTCAAAATGATCGTCGACATCGTCCCCAATCACACCTCCACCAAGCACATCTGGTTTCAGGAGGCGCTCAAGGCCGGCCGCGGTTCCGCCGCCCGCGAGCGCTACATCTTCCGCGAAGGCCGCGGCGAGAAGGGAGAGCTTCCTCCCAACGACTGGGAGTCCTTCTTCGGCGGCCCCGCTTGGGAACGGGTCGAGGACGGTCAATGGTACCTGCACATCTTCGCCAAGGAGCAGGCGGACCTCAACTGGAAGAACCCCGATGTCCACGAGGACTTTAAGAAGACCCTGCGCTTCTGGAGCGACCACGGCACCGATGGCTTCCGCATCGACGTCGCCCACGGTCTCGCAAAGGATCTAGACAGCAAACCCATGGACCAGATAGGCCAGTGGAGCATGCATAACCAACTGAATCCCGATGGCAAGAATCCGCTCTGGGACCGCGACGACGTCCACTCCATCTACCACGAGTGGCGCAAGGTCTTCAACGAATACACGCCTCCACGCTTCGCGGTGGGAGAGGCATGGGTCATCCCCGAACACCAGTACCGCTATGCGTCTCCGGACGAGTTGGGCCAGGTCTTCAATTTCGAGTTCGCCAAGGCGAACTGGGATCGCGCCGACATGAAGATTGCCATCGATGAGGGCATCGCCGCCGCGAAACGTTCCGGTTCCACCACCACCTGGGTGATGAGCAACCACGACGTCCCCCGCGTCGCCACCCGATTCGCCTTGCCACAGGTGAAGGCGAGCGTCCACCACCAGCTTGCCAAGGATTGGATTCTGCGCGACGGCACCAGTTACTTCGAGGATCGTGAGCTGGGCGCCAAACGCGCTCGCGCAGCGATTCTCATGGAAACCGGCTTGCCCGGCTCCGTCTACATCTATCAGGGAGAGGAGCTGGGGCTTTTCGAAGTCGCGAACCTGCCGTGGGACAAACTTGAGGATCCCAACGCCTTCAACACCGCCCGCAACTGGACGGATAAGGGCCGCGATGGCTGCCGTGTCCCTCTGCCGTGGGTGGCTAACGACGTTCCCCGTCCAGCTTCCTACTCCAAGGAGTTCGGCGAAGGAGCGTCCTTCGGCTTCTCGCCCTCCACGAAGATAGATGGCACGCCGGCGGCCAACCCGCATCTTCCCCAACCTCTGTGGTTCGGAAATTTCGCCGTCGACAGAGAGAGCCTCGACCCCGTGTCGGTGCTGAACCTTTATCGCCGTGCCCTCAGTCTGCGGGCGCAGCTCATCACGCCAACCGGATCGCTTGAACTTGACTGGCTACCGATGGGGAACCGCGAGGACACCACCATCGCCTATACACGTGAACTGAGAATCCCCTCCTCCACCGGTTCGGAGACGGGGTCGGCATCCACGGAAAGTGCACAACGCCCGCGTCGGTTTGCCAGCATCACCAATTTTGACACCGAGCCATTGCAGATTCCGGATGGCGAGATTCTTCTTTCTTCCGGCGATCTCAGCGATGGCCACCTGCCACCAGACACCACTGTCTGGCTCGTACTGAAGTAAGACGGTGGGGAAGCTTTGCAACGTTGTCGGCTTCCCCGCATAGGCCGTAATATGAAAGAACAACGCTAAGCCTCCAAGGAGCACTTCATGAAAGCAAGTATCCAGGACGTGGCACGGCGAGCGGGGGTTTCCGTTTCCACGGTTTCCCGCTCCTTCACACGTCCGGAACTCGTGTCGGAGAAAACACGTGAAAAGGTCATGGCAATCGCAGAAACCATGGATTTTCAGATTTCCCGCTCTGCAACGGCTCTGAAGTCAGGCCAGTCCTTCCGCATCGCATTGCTGCTCAGTGGACCGGTGACCACATGGTTTAACTCGCATGTGTTCCTCGGTCTCAATTCCGTGCTGCAGCAGCGCGGCTATGACATCTCGATCTACACCATCAGCACCTTCGAGGCGCGCAAGGAGTTCTTCTCCACGCTGCCAGTGCGGCGCAACGCGGATGCCGTGGTGGTCTGCTCCTTCAACATCAAGCCCAGCGAGGTCTCTCGTCTGCGGCACATGAACGTTCCGGTGGTGGGCGTCAATATCTCCGATTACAACGGTTTCGATGCCGGCGTGAAAATCGACGATCGCGAATCCATGAAGACCGTCGTACGCCATCTGGTGAGTATCGGCCACCGTCGCATCGCCTACATCCGCACCACGCACGACACCCCCTTCACCTTCTCCGCCGACGAACGCCTAGCGGGCTTCGAGCAGGCGTGCAAGGAGGCCGGGGAAGACGTTCAGTCCACGGTGCTGCATTGCCCGATCATCCCGAACCCCATCAACTCCGCCGTGAGCCAGATCCTCGCTCTCGACCCCACGCCGACCGCCCTCTGCTTCCAGACGGATGATTTGGCTGTCCCAGTCCTCTACCGCCTCCGCAGATACGGACGCACCATCCCCGGGGACTTCTCCATCGTTGGTTTCGACGATTCCACCTACACCAGCGCCATCGGACTCACCACGCTGCATCAGGACCCGGTGGAAATGGGCAAGCGTGCCGCCGACAAGATTCTGGATCTCATCGCCACCGAGCACACCGACCAACCCTTCGAGACCTTCAGCACCCAGCTGATGCTGCGCGAGACCACCTCCCCCATCGCCATCGAAAGTGAGGACTGAGAGCGTTCGGGGCGGGGACTTTGTCCGAGAACACTCTCTGAAGGTTTCCGTTACTCCATAGTCGTCTTTCAGATCAGAGGCGCCCGTCACAATGATCTCTAGACCGGAAACGCTGTCCAGGTCAGGGACGCGGGGCCGCTGCCGCCTCCTTCTTACTGGTATCCGCATCTGAATCCTCAATGAGGGCCTGTGCTTCGCCAGCCACGGAGGGTGACGCGTTCGCTGCTTTCTTGATGAAGGGCTCGAGTCCTTTTTCCGCCACCGGCACATGGAGGGCCGTCAGCAGCCCCACGCCAAGAACCGCCAATAGGAAGAGTCCCTGTGGCATGTACAGCCATGAGGACACCACGAGGGCAATGTAGGCGACGTCAATGAGCAGAAGCGTGAGGGTGAAGCCGAAGCGGTTCAGCCCGATCAGAAAAGCATTCCACAGCTGCTTGCCCACGGTGTTCTCGAACCGCGCCTGCACCGGCCACAGCCACAGGAAAGTGATGAGCCACAGGATGGTCGCAGCGAATTTGATGACGAGCAGTGGCGTCAGCTGCACGAAAAGCCATAGCGCGACGATGCCAGCGCCGAGGGGGCCCATGATGAGCCACAGGATGGTCGCCTTTCCGAAGTTGGCCTTGAAGGCGCGGAAATAATTCGACGCCGTCTTGCCCTCGCTCATGCGCAAGCGGCGTGCGGCGTCGTAGCCGGCGGTGAGCGCGGCACCGATGGTGATGATAGGGATTGACGTCACCACCATGAGCACGTTGATCCAGATGACTTCGACGATCCAGCTCAAGGCCCGCATGAATGCGGAGTCCTGCCTAAAGATCGATCCCATCGCCCTACCCTTCTCGAAAGTTACTCACCACTCTAATTCATCGGCGAAGGCGTCCTCGCCTGCGCACTGCCGGATATGGAAAGACCCCCGACCTATTGCTAGATCGAGGGTCCTTCAGTCCTTGCCACTCTTCATGGGCCGGGCAGATACGTGGTGCGAATCAGTGCATCCGTACACTTCCCCAGCCCTCCCCTCCATTTACAGACGGAGGAGAGCGGTGGGATGACGAGACTACTCAGTCGCCGCTGCTGAATTCTGGATCTCGGAGGCCCAGCCGTCGACGAACGCCGTCTTGACTGCGTCCCACTTTCCGGTGCCCTGGGCGTACTCAAGCATTGCGGAACCGAGATCGTTCTTCCACTGCTCGGACGGCATGAGGGTGAAGTTCCAAGAGACCTGGGTCTTGCCTGAGGTTGCATCCTCCTGTGCGGCCTGCACCAGCGGGTTGTCGGACTTGATGTCGTTCATGGTCTTGAACGGCGTGGTGAAGCCCATCTCGGTGGACAGGGCCTTCTGACCAGCCTCGTCGGTGATCATCCACTCGAGGAAGTCCTCGGTTGCCTTCTTGTCGGCGTCCGAAGCGTTCTTGTTGATGCACCAGTAGTTCTCGGAACCGGTGGCGAGGCCTTCGTTCGCGTCGTCCACACCGAAGTAGATCGGCATCATGCCGATGTCGTCAGCGCTCATGCCGGCCTTCTGCAGATCGGTCCATGCCCAGGTGCCGTTCTGGTAGAGAGCGGCCTTTCCGGTGGCAAACTCGGAAGTTGCGTCATCGGCGGTCTTGGAGCTGATCTGGGTTGCGGGAGTGGTGGAGTCGGTGAGATACATATCGAAGACGTTCTTGAAGTTCTCCAGATAGGTGCCCTTCACCGTCTTGGGCTGTTCGGTGATGTTGTCCTTCTTGAGCTCGTAATAGAGCGGAAGGTTTGCGAGGTGGGTCTTGTAGCGCCAGTCAGAGCTGGAGTCGAAACCGGCGGAAGTGAAAGCACCATCAATACCAAGCTCGCTCTTGTGCTTCTGCAGGCCATCGGCGAGTGCCTTCAACTTGTCGAAGCTGTTGATCTCATCAAAGGATTTCACGGCCGCATCGGAGAGCTTGAAGTACTTCTCCAGAATCGACTTGTTATAGATGATTCCGTAGGTCTCCATCACGTAAGGAACGCCGGCAACCTCATCGCCATTCTTCAGGGCGACGTCCTGGTTGTTCAGATCCTTGTACACCGCGGTGTCGGAAAGATCTTCGGTGTAGTCCTTCCAGCTCGCCAGACCAACGGGACCGTTGACCTGGAAGAGCGTCGGGGCCTCGGACTTCGACATCTCGGACTTGAGCTGCTGCTCATAGGTCCCAGAAGCGGCGGTCTCGACATCCACCTGAACGCCGGTCTTCTCCGTGTATGTCTTGGCGATGGCCTTCCAGGCATCTGCCGCTTCAGGCTTGAAGTTGAGGTAGTAGACCTTTCCCTTCTCATCGCTGCTGCCTGAAGACGAACCTGAGTCCGAACCGCAAGCAGAAAGCGTTCCGAGTGACATTGCTCCTACTGAAAGTAGCGCGAGCGCTGACTTTACTGTTCGATTCATCTTTGAACCTTTCCTTTCTGGGGGTTTGAGGACGAGCCTCAAAAAATTAATTACAAATTTCAGTTGTGTGTGTCACCCGTGGGAAGCGGGTCCCGTTTCCCACGGAAGTGTGTCAGCCTTTAACTGCGCCAGCCGTGACGCCGGCGATGATGAACTTCTGGCAGAACAGGTAGAAGACCACGATCGGGATGATGGCCAGCACGAGGCAGCCCATCATGGCACCCATATCGACGGCACCGTACCCACCCTTGAGGTACTGAACCGCAATCGAAATGGTCTTGTACTTGCGCAGATCCAGCGTGAGGTAGGGAAGCAGGTAGTCGTTCCAGATCCACATGGTCTCCAGAATGGCCACCGACACGATGGAGGGCTTCATCATGGGAACAACGATGCGGAAGAAGGTGGCGGGAACGGAGGCGCCGTCAATCATGGCGGCCTCTTCGATTTCGCCAGGGATGCCCTTGATCACGCCTGTGAACATGAAGACCGCGAGGCCTGCACCGAAGCCGAGGTACACGATCCATAGACCCCAGGGGGTGTTGAGACCCAACATGTCCGACAGCTTGGAAAGCGGGTACATCACCATCTGGAAGGGGACGATCATGTTGAAGAGGAAGAGGAGGTAGAGACCTTTCGCCACCCAGTTGTCCACACGCACGATCCACCATGCGCACATGGAGCAGCAGAGCAGGATGAGGATCAACGAACCAATGGTGGTGACGAGCGTCCAGCCGAAGCTTGCCAGGAAGTCCGTCTTTTCAATGCCGCTGGTGTAGTTGTCCAGTCCCACCCAGCTCGTGGAGTTCGGCAGGGAGAAGGTCTCCGAGGAGATGTACACCTTCTGCTTGAAGGAGTTGATGACGACCAAGAAGATCGGGTACACCCAAGCGAGCGAGACGAGAGTGAAGATGATGGTCCACAGCCATCCGTGCTTCATGTACTCGTTCTTCTGAACGTGCTTCCTGTTCTTCTTGTCTGCAGAAGTGTTGGCGTTGACGGTTGCGCTGCTCATGCCGCTACCTCCTTGCTGGTGGTGAGGCGGTTTTGCAGAACGGCAATGACCGCCACGATGATGAAGAACACGACTGCCTTGGCCTGGCCGACACCTTCGAATCCAACGCGGCCGTAGAACGTGTTGTAGATGTTGAGGGCCAGCATCTCAGAGCTACGCGACGGCATGCCGTTGGTGAGCGCGAGGTTCTGGTCGAAGAGTTTGAAGCCGTTGGTGATGGTGAGGAACGAGCATACGGTGATGCTCGGCATCATCAGCGGAATGGTTACCTGGAACAGCGTCTGGCGGGAATTCGCACCGTCTACCTGCGCGGCCTCCATCACGTCCGTGGGCAGTGCCTGCAGACCGGCGATGTAGATGACCATCATGTAGCCGATTTGCTGCCAGCACATCAGGATGACCAAGCCCCAGAATCCGTACGTTCCCTTATAGGTGAGCGAGCGTCCCCAGTGGGCAAGGACTCCGTTGAGAAGCAGCTGCCAGATATAGCCGAGGATGATGCCGCCAATGAGGTTCGGCATGAAGAACACGCCGCGGAAGAGGTTCGCGCCGCGCATATGGCGGGTGAACATGTAGGCCACGAAGAATGCCAGAACGTTGATGAGAACCGTGGTGACGATGGTGAACAGAACCGTGAACACCAAAGCGTGCACGAAGGTCGAATCCGAAAAGACGCCCTTGTAGTTATTGAACCCGACCCACCTCGCATCGGTGATCGTCGTGAACTTGGTGAAGCTCAGATAGACACCTATTACGAAGGGTGCGACGAAGCCTATGATGAATGCCGCGAACGTCGGTAGCGCAAAGAGCGCCCACCAGCGGCGGATTGACTTACCAATCATGGTTACCATATTTGCCCCACTTCCTCCTCCTCGAGGTCATGGTCATCGTCCACAACCTTTTCGGTTGCCCGACGTCAACAGCACTGTTTGTGTCGTTACGGGGATGCACAGATCCACACCTCCTAGTGTGAACCTCTGCACCATCACTTTTAAAGCTCTTTGTACCTCAAACAGTAACACACAATGCAAACGATGTCATACGCGCGTTGCGGGGTAAATTTATTACGAATTGATAAAATTCTATACACCACGTCTCAGAAAAGGGCGCGATATACGCTTTGGGTGGACAAAATATAATTATTTGTTGAGCAATAACCCACAAGAGAATCGTTTCGTGATATTTTCACTCACCAGGCATTCCTGCAAACGAAGTCTATGATGAGACCCGGTGCAAACGTTCTCACGGTACCCACGTCTTTATTCGACGTCGTGTTGAGCAGTTATTCCTAGGATTCTCCCACTTCCAAAACTATCTGCCATACCCCAGCCATCCGCCGACACGGGACACAAAGCTCGCGTACGGCGCACCACCCTTAATCGGAAGTCGTACGCGTCGTGACCACACACGCTCCGTGACTAGAAATGTGTCAAACGCACTCTGACCACATACTGCGAACAGGCGGCGTGCCTATATACTGCATCACACACACAATGACGCGTCAGCAATTCCAGCGTTCGATCACATTGTCGCCCTTGTATTGCGAGAGCAGTGAATAATGGGCCGTATCCAAACGGAAGATCTTCGCCTTGCTGGGCTCAAGCCCCAGCCAATGGGCGCTGAGAATCCGCAACACGTGCGCATGGGCGACGAGGAGCACATTCTCCCCGCGTTCGATCAGCGGAAGCACCCGGTCAATCACCTGTTCAGTGCGCGCATACACCTCGTCCAGCGTCTCTCCCCGTCCGTTGTGCACCGGATACTGCGTGCCATCCGGCATCGTCGCGACCCAGTCGGCGTCCAGCGACGGTTCCAACACCTCGGTGCCGTCTTCCCACAGTTTCCATGGACGCCCATGCAGCTGTGCGACTTGTTCCCGCGTACGGCCTTCGGCCCGGCCATAATCCCATTCCGCGAGCGCCTGCTCAATCTGATAATGAGAGAATCCCGCCAGCTGTGCGGTCATGCGGGCGCGATGCAGCGGACTCACAAAAACGTGCTCAGCGTCGAATCCCTCGGGGAACAGATGCCGCAGACGTTCCCCCGCATCCCGCGCCTGCTGCTCGCCCACATTGGTGAGCGGAAGATCTGTGCGGCCAGTATGTTGCCCTGATTCGCTCCATACCGTCTGTCCATGTCTGAGCAAGACGATGGCTCCCGACCGATGTGGTGGACACTGCGGGGTCGCACTCATGCCAGCACCGGAGCCGACGACAGCCGTCGAGCCGATACCGGCGGCGGAGCCGATGCCCGTCACGCCCTCTTTCGTAACGGTCGTTGCCGAAGCTTCCATGGGCGCGTTGGAATTGGTCTCATTTTTAGCCACCATATTTCAACTTTAGCGTGGAAAGATCACGCGCAGCGGCGGAAACACAGGATCGCAGTACTTTACCGTTCAAAACAGCTATTGTGCATGAACGTCCTATACAAAACGGTGCCATGGCGGTACCTGAAAAGATACCAGTCACGACACCGTTTTCTAGCGTTCACCCCTCATTTCATGAAGTCTCTCACTGTATGAAGTCTTTCATTCCATGGGCAAGAGGGCGAACCTCACCTCCGGATCAGAATCTGCCGATGTGGCGACCCCTCACCTGTCGTTTTCCTGCGGACCCGGCTCCAGTCCCAGCTCCGGATGCAAGTGCAGCAACGGCACCGCCATGTCTCCTCGCGAGCGCAAATGCAGTTCCGAGGAAGAGGAAGACCGCCGTCACAGCAGCCACGATCTGCGGAGCTGAACCGGTGACCGCCAGTTCGGAAGGCGGAATGGTCGTGTTTTCAAAGGTCGGGATCGCGGCGTCATCGGTGGAGTAGTCCACTGCAGTCTTGAGATGCCCCTGCCCATCGGAGGTGACGGTGACCGTCGCCTTGTAAGAGGAGTCATCGTAGGTGATGGCGTCCTGTCCGTCGTTGACTTCGCGCATCGTGTAGACGTGTGTGCCTGCCTTCGCATACGTGATCTTGTCGAAGGCGACGGCACCCTCCTCACCGTTCTCCGCTGTCTGAACAACGTTGCCCGCCTCATCGACGAGTTCGAAGGAGAAGCGTCGATCCTGTGGAGCCGCGCCGTCCAAGGTCTTGCGTGCACCAAGCTGAACAGAAACAGCCGCAGGAGAGTACGTATTCACGAACTCCGGCGCGCTCCCGTTCTCCGTCGAATACCTCACCTTCGAAGTGACCAACCGGCCATTCCCGGCATCAGAGACGTTCACCGATGCCGTGTACGTCGCGGTGTCGTACTCCACTCCCGTTTCGCCGGTGTTCTTCTCGGCGATGCGGAACTCGTAGACACCTGGCGTAGCGAATTGCACCGAACCGAAATCGACGGAGCCATCGGCGGCATTGGTGGCGGACATATGCAGATCCGCGTTCTTCTGGTTTGCGGCACTTGCCAGGACTGCCGCAGAGCGTTCGTTCGCACCGGTGAGCGTGAAGGTGAATTCATCCTCCTTCAACGCCTTGCCGTTCAGCTCTTTTGTGGCATTGAATGACGCGCTGGCGGGCGTCGGCGAATATGTGTTGGTGAATTCCGCCAAGTCCACGGTCTTTCCGCCCTTCGTATACACCGGACTTGAGGCCACCAGCTTGCCCTTTGCGTCATCGGTGACCTTCACCGTGGCCTCGACGGGCGTGGAGTCGTACGTCACGCCGTCCTTTGTGGTCCCGGCTCCGACTTCGCGAATCTCATAGGTGTAGGTACCGGCTCCCTTGTTCAGAGAGATGTCGTCGAAGCTGAAGGTGCCGTCGTCATTCATGTCGACGGTTTTCGCAGTATCGATGCCGGTACCGGTCAGCTGGAATCTGAAATCGTCTCCTGCCCTCAACGCACGACCGGTCAGTTTCTTGTCGCCTTTCAGGCTGACAGTGCCTGTCGACGTATAGGTGTTATTGAAGGTGGGTGTCTCGCCGGAGGTCAGTTTCTTACCGTTCTCGGTGTAGGTCACTTTCGCGACGGCGAGTTTGCCATCGGTTTCCTCGATTTTTACGTTTGCGGTGATGACGGTGCTGTCATAGGTGACTCCGCCCTCACTGCCCGCGGCCTCGGAAATCGCATACGTGTAGGTGCCGGCGGAATTTTCCGTGATGGGCTCGAATGAGATCGTCCCGTTCACTGTATTCGTGCCAGTGGAGACCTTCTTGCCATTCACATCCGTAACGACGAAGCTGAACTCCCCCGCCGACAAATCGCGTCCCGTGAGGGCCTTCGACACCGTGGGCGTCCATTCGGTCGGCGTCAGAGTCTCCTCTTTATTGGCGAAGGTGGGTACCGTCTCTTTGGTCTTACCGTCATAGATGACGCTCGTCACTCCAAGGTCACCATCGTCCGTGTCATTGTTCACCGTAACCGTGACGGTATGCGGCTGCGTATCGTAGATGATTCCGTCCGCATCAACGGTCCGCCCGTTCTTCGTAGTGGCGTCGGCTGGGACCTTCTCGGACATCGTGAAGGTATAGGTTCCAGCGCTGACGAATTTCACTGCGTCAAACGCGATATTTCCTTGGGCATCGTTTGTGGCCGTGTCGATGACGTCACCGGCGGCGTCCTTGAGGTCAAAACTGAACTGCCCTGCTTTCAAGGTTCCACCCGTCAAGGTCTTCCGCGCCGTAAAGGAGCTGCAGACAGGCTTCACCAGGTCCTGCCAAATGTTGTGCCATTCAGCCGAGACGTTGGCCACGCTGTCCGCCACAAGCCAGCCCGAAGAGGTGCTTCTGACCGCCACCGCCGCCCGCGGAGCGAGAACGATGCCGAAAGTGGATCCGACAATCGTCACCGACTGCGCATTCGGAATGTTCCATACGATCGTCGACGCGACCTTATCCAGATCGGCAGCACTCGCGGTGCTTGTATTTCCGGACCTCAAGGTCGTTGTCGAACCGTCGTCGTTGTGCTGCGTGACGGCGAAGCGTCCGAGACTCACCGAGCCGGACCCTGTCACGTTCAGTACGACGGTCTGGTCCTCGTTCTTTTCAATTTGAAGGCCATCGCCACCGGCATTGATCAACGCCTGATTCACGTCGTCAATATTAATTGTAAAAGCGCCCGCTCCCAGCGAAGTGAGGTCGAGCGGAACCGTGGTGCTCCCGTTGAGCTTGTATCCCGACAGATCGATGACGGACGATTTCTGTCCGTACTGGTCAGAGACCTTCTGTGCCTGTGAAATGAGTCCATCGACGTAGTCCGAAATGACGCTGGAGCTTGTGGGATGGAAGGTCAGGTCGCTCCCAGTCTCGTTGGAGATCTTTGATTCCTCGGAAGCGGGCGCCCACACTTCGGCGGCAGTCCCCTTGATCCTCAGTTTTTCGCCGTCGATGCGTCCCACCACCCAGGGCTGGACCGAATTCGTGTTCGTCAGATCATTTCCAGACTGGAAATTCGCAGTGATCGTCTCGACCGCCGCATTCGTCTCGGCCTCCTGCATGTTCCATGAGTGGGCGACGATTCCGTAATATCGGGCATCTCCAAGAATGTCACTCAGAAGATGATCATTCTCGGACGACTCTGAGCCACTTCCCGTGTAAACGGTCCCTTCACAAGTGGACGCGGCATCATCGTAGAAACCAGCGGCTGCGGTCGTCGACGCTTCGCTGGAACCAGTTTCTTCCTCTGTGGCTGCATTCGCTTGGTTCCCCGCCACGCCGAAAGCAGCAATTGCGAGAACTGCCAGAATTCCTTTGACAATCCTCTTTTTTGAGACACTTTTATACACTAAAGCCGACACTACCGCTCCTCAATCGGCGAACAGCCCCTCAGCAAGTCCGCTCTGAAACCCTTCCGTGGAACAAACTACCTTCATTTGTTCCCATAGTCCATCTCGTCTCGCAATGGATACATCCACTTATAACTGTACGATATTTATATAGCTGCTACTTCTGTTAGCGGATTTTTAAGATAAGAGGACTAGGAAATGACTGAAAATAATTCAATTCAAAATTCTACACCCACGCCTTCAGGAAAGCCAAACCGCGATAATGTCATTCTCATCATCGCCATCATCGTCGCCGTCCTGAACTTCGTTGGTGCCGTCGGAGCCCTCTTCGCCTTCAACTGGCTCAGCCTCATCCTCGGCCTGCTCAACACCATCGTGTGGGTTGCCGTCATCCTTGTTCAGCTTCGTCACACGAACCTGCTGAAAAAGTAACTCGACACCGGAGACTCCACAGAATGCCCACGCAATCATTGAAAACTTCTTCCCCTTCTCCGATGCAGCCCATCAAGGCAGTGGTTTTCGATGTGGACGACACCCTCTGCGATTCGGCGGCCGCTTTCGGCAAAGGCATCGTGGCCGCCACCCGTGTCTATATTCCAGATCTCCCGGCGGCGCAATATCCGCAGGTCATCAAGTATTGGCGGTCGGATCCCAACGGTCACTACCGTCAGTACACCCGCGGAGAAATAGGTTTCGAGGAACAGCGCCACCTGCGTGCGAACGAACTTCACGCCCGTTTCGGAGGACCATATCTCGACGATTCCGAGTATGAAAAATGGGCGGCCATTTTCTGGGGAACCTTCACCTCGAACTGGCGTTCCACCCCTGATGTGGAGCCGTGCCTCACCAGCCTCTCTGCTCACCATTACCGCCTTGGAGCGCTCTCCAACGCGGGAGCAGATTTGCAGACCCGCAAGCTGGAGGCGTGCGGCATCACGTCGGACGAGGTACCCCTGCTTGTCAGCATGGACACCTTCGGTTTCGGCAAACCCGATCCGCGGGTTTTCCTCGAGGCCACACGCAAACTCAATTTGGAACCCTCCGAGGTCGCCTATGTGGGTGACGAATTCGATATCGATGCCCAGGCGGCCTGTGCGGCCGGCCTGCAGGGCTTCTGGATCGACAGACCCTCCCAACGCCTTGCAGCGCGAGCGCATCGATATGAAGATCTACCTGGAGCCGACAAGGTCATCCGCATCGAATCCCTCACCGAGCTTCCCTCTCTTCTCTTGGGAGAAAATCAGTAATTCACCCGTTCCCCAGTCATACATGGAATAATAGGGGCATGGTATACGCGGCTTCATCATCAGAATCCTCCGGTATCGAGTCAATGAAAGATTCGGTATTGCCCAAGCTCGACAGCGTTAACAGGAAGGTGGACGACATGCGTTCCTCCGTTGAATCCGATCCGGAAAACATCACCGATATCATCATCAAGATGGCGGTTCCCGCACTCGCTGGAATGGTTCTCAGCAAGGTTCTCGAAATAGCCTGGAAAAAGACGACGAAAGACGACACGGTTCCTAGCGGCACCAACACGTCCAGCAGTCTGCTGAATGCCATGGCCTTCGCATCGATTTCCGGTGCGTTGGCGGCGTTGATCTCCCGTCTTTCCACAAAGGGATCCAAGGCCTTGGTAAATCACCGTCAGGCAAAGCGTTTGGCTAAAGCCAAGTAACTCCTAGAGGCAAGCACCTCCGTAACAAGGCACGTGGCCAACTCCGAGCGGCATCGAATGCCATCCTGCGGACATCGAGGCCACATGTCAGCTATCTGGTTACAAGTGGGCTGTCAGTTCCAAAACGCACTGTGAACCCCGGATGCGTGAACTTGGCCCTGACATCCATAGCCGATGGCTGATTTTTTACGCACAGCGATCGTGATGGTCGTACCATGAACTCATTCATGCGCTGTACCCCATAATCCTTTACTGCATGATCCTTTCGTGGAAGGTGGCTATCGTGCCCGAAAATCAGCAATCGTATCCCAACAGCACCATCAAGACTCTGATGACGAGACGCTCGATACGGCGCTTCTCTCCCGAACCCATCGAAGATGACACCATCGTTTGGCTCGAGCGAGCGGCCCAGCAGGCGCCGACGTCACGCTACAATTTCGGCTGGTCCGCCATCCGCATCACTGACCCCGACCTCGCTCAGAAGCTTGCTGACATCGGCAAGCAGAAATACATCGCTCAGGCGCCGCTCCTGTACGTTTTCCTTGTCGACCTGCACCGCAACAGCCGCATCTCCCAAGGAAAGGGCGTCAGCCCAGCGGAAGCCACCGCCTTCCATGAGCAGTATTCGTACAATGAAAGTCACAACGACGCCGTGCTCGCGCTCCACGCCATGGAGACGGCCGCGGAGTCTCTCGGACTGGGAACCGTGGTCCTGGGATCACTGCTCAATGACATGCCCCGACTCGTCGAGCTGCTTCATCTTCCCGAGTTGACGTTCCCCGTTTTGGGTCTTGCGATCGGGAAGCCAGCGCAGCAGCCTGCACTCAAGCCCCGCATGGACCGTTCCTTCCAGTTCTTTGACAATGCTTATCCAGAGGATGGAGACAACACCAATCTCGCTGAAGCCCTTACAGATTTCGATGAGAAGGTGCATCAGTATTACGACCTTCGGAATGCCAAGAAGCCTGTTGACAGGTTCACCGACCAAGTCGCTCAGAAGGCGACAGACCCGCTTCCAGCACAGCGCCGTTTCTCCACACTCATGCGTCAACAGGGGTTCACTGCCTGAAACAGCGTCAGAGGCAATTTACCGATGACGCGGCTTATACCCCCGCTTCCGCGATATCGGCTTGCGTCCTGTGTTCTTGGCCCCTGCAGCGAAATCCGGCTCCGGAGGCCTGTGCGTCAGATGCCACGTTCCGCAGTATGCGCATTGATACACCCAGAGATGCTGACCCCGAGTCCGGTATCCCTCATCGGCCGCCTGCAACGCCTGTACCTTCGTGTGATACATGATCTTGTTTGACGTCTGGCAGCGTTGAGGGGTGAAGAAGTGCACAGGCCCATTGTAACGAGGCCGTGGTCTCCCGTTCAGGAAGCCCACGGCCTCTTCGTTTTTCTGCAGTCAGTGCGCCGCCTGTATTTGTCATCTTCTACAGAAGACAACAAAACCGATCACAATGCACGTCCACGCGTTTAGGGAAGGTCATTGCCTGCCGCAAAGTAGAGATCCCACCACTCCTGACGCTCCAGATCCACATCTGCACCTTCGGCCATCTGCGTCAGACGATCAGGATTCATCGACCCCAACACGACCTGCATCTTCGCCGGATGCCGCAGAATCCAAGCAACGGCAATCGCGTTCTTATTGGTTTTGTGGTTCTTCGCCACCTTGTCCAACTCCGCGTTCAGCTCAGGGAATTTCGGATTGTCGATGAAGGGCCCTTCAAAGAACCCATACTGGAAGGGGCTCCATGCCTGAATCGTCATCTTCTTGAGGCGAGAATATGCCAGAATACCACCATCGTGATCCAGACTCGGGCTATCCTCCATGTTTACGTGAAGCTCCTGCTGAATCATGTGGGTATGCATCAGACCGAACTGAAGCTGATTGGCCTCCAGCTTCTGCGAGACACCACTCTGTACCAGCTCAACCTGCCAGGGATTCATGTTGCTCACACCGAAGTGAAGGGCCTTCCCTGCAGCTTCCATGTCATCAAACGCCTCCGCAACATCCTCGAGATCCATCAAGGTATCGGGACGATGAAGCAGTACCGAATCAACATGATCCGTTCCCAAACGCTCCAACTCGGCGTCCAATGCTTCGATGAGATGCTCTTTGGAGAAGTCATAACGCTGATTTCCCTTATCGGTGCTGATGATGCCGAACTTGGTTTGCAGCCAGATTGAATCCCGCTTGATTCCAAGATCTTTCAGCGCCTGGCCTAGGACTTCGGAACTCTTACCCAAACCATAAACATCTGCTGTATCGAAGAAAGTGACACCGTGGTCCAAAACCGTTTTTACGATCGTCTTCGCCTCGTCGCGGGATCGAGAATCAATACGCATGACTCCGAGCGCCACACGGGACGTCTCGACGTCCGTGGACCCAAAAGTAAACCTCTTCATGTCGCTCCTTTGCTTCATTCTTGATACGTGCCGGATACACCGCACCCGCCTTGATAAGGCAAGTGACTACTGCTCCGTCTCACAGTCCTCCACTTTAGGACAAGCGTTTGTCAACACGGGCTGCCATCTGTCAGCTAGAAGCTGACCGGTTGTCCCGGGTCCCACTTCGTCCATCACGATGCAACAACGCTGTGGTTAACCTCCTCAGGGATGCTCTCCACTCGCGACAGCGCGTGCTCGAAATCCCTTGTTCCTCTAAAGACTTCATGCGTGTAGGGATTGATACCTTGCTTCTTGGCACGATAGCCGATGTAGATTATGGCAAGAACATTGGCGCTTAAGGCCAAGAGTGACACCACGAGATTTACGGTCGGATTGTTAACCGAGCTGACCGAAAACTTGCTGTAGTCCTGGAACGAAGGAACGACTTGGGCAAACATGCACCAGAGCGCCAAGGTGAAGGCGCGATTCTGTATCCAACCTCCCCTATTCCACAGGAAATTGGCAACGGTGGGTGCGAGAAGCAAAGCGAGTCCGCAGTACCACGAGTGTGTTGGCAAACAATTGTAGGTGTAGCAGAAGTTCCACAGATCATAAGCAACGATGAAAACCCACGTCATGTCTGGCCAGAGCATATCCTGCTTCTTCTTACTGACGTAGATTCCCCACCAGCCTGTCATGCAAGCAATGTTGATGATTCCAGCAACGCCATTGAAGATGTTATGCCATCCTCCCATGAGGGTAACGCCTTCGCTGCTGACCCAGGTGGTCCCGAAAGCACGAAAAGCGGACTCGAAATCCGAGGCCACAGCGATGAGAATATTAATGGCGACAATGACAAAGGGGAAAGCCTTGAACCAATCGGATTTCCCCAACTTTCCCCCACTTGTATTTCAGTGCCATGAATCCGATGCATCCGATAGTTGCAGCATATAGTTTTGCATAATGGAACCAGCTGTTCATATGCACATACGTCGGATTCGTCAGCGCCCACGATGCACCATGCGCTGCAGCAATGTAAATTACGACAAAATATACCGTCAGCGCTGCGGGAATGCCAATAAAGCAGATAACACCTCCGACCTTCGTCCTTCGCGCAATCTCGTTTACCCCCATGAGACAGACAAAAACCACTATCCATCCAATCCATTGGTAAACAGCCGTATCACCATATACTTGAAACAGCATCATGTCTCCTTTGATGTGATGTTGAAATTGGGTTGGGATCGCGTCTTGCCCAGGGTGATCTCAACCCATCCCTCTTTTCGAGGAAATTTTTATGGCTCAGTGTCTCCGACCGGAGAACTATTGCTTTCACTGAGATAATTCTCAAGATGTAACGTTTGTACAACCACCTGTTTGACGATCGCAGGCTCCGTGTCGGGATGTGCTCTGATATACGAGATGAGTCCAACGATCATCATGTAGAAAGTCTCTCGTACATTCAATATCGCTAAGTGGTGATGCTTGACGAAGTCCTTTACCGTGGTCTCCTGAATATAGTGTGAGATCCGATCAGCCACCTTATCCATGAAGCTGATATAGAGGGAAGCGTTTCCGGCAGTAAGGAGCCGATGATGAAATAAGCCACTCTCGTCTAATGTCGAGTAAAGCAGATCGACGATATCATCCAATGCCTTCTCAATATTTCCCGTGACTCGTTTTCTGTTCCACTCACGGATCTTTCCGAGATACTCATTGGCCACATCATCGAGAACCGCTTCAGCCACATCAGCTTTACTTGAGAAATAATGATAGAAAAGTGAACGCGTTATACCGTTATGCGCAGCAATTGACGATACAGACATTTTTTCAAAACCCTCGGTGACGATGAGGTCACGCGCGGTCCGAATAATCGATGATCTCATTGCATCACCGCGTTTATAAAGCGTGACAGGTCTCTCATCCTTACTGTGAGAGAGTGAAACCTCACTCATAGTGCATCTCCTTCGATGAACACT
>JALCQC010000029.1 GCA_022650895.1 Bifidobacteriaceae bacterium
GAAGATCGGTGCCTCAAAGGTCGTGAGCTCCTCGTTGTCCATCGTCCACCCGCGCACGGAGCTGATGGCGCCGGTTTCAGAGTCGGTGCTGACCTCGTGCACGTCTGTGTTGAGATAGAGCTTCACCCCAGGAGTGGATCGCACCAGATCGAGAAGCACTTGATCCCAGAGGATGGGGTTGCCCTCAGGGTTGCGGTACTGGTTTTCCGTGAAGAGTTCGTCCATGATGCCAGTCTCGCGGGCGAAGCGTTGGGCACCGTGAGAACTCGCGCCCACGACCCAGACGCGAACCTCGCTCGAGGAGTTTCCGCCAAGGACCGGCCGATTGGTAATGAGCGACACAGACGAGCCCAAACGCGCGGCGGACACAGCTGCGCTCAAGCCAGCAAGGCCACCACCGATGACGACGACATCTGAAGATTCTACAGTCCCAGCGGGTTCATGAACTTCCCTCATGACGTACCTCCTTTGGTACAAACTCCGTTCGCATCCGCGAGCGCACCCGCAGAATACTTGCACTAGATCACCAACTACTTTCTGATATTGCAATGGTACATGCAATTTCTGCAACTTGTGTTATTGTTTTGCTGAAAGATGTGTTTCGTGCAAAGAGGCATGCAAAGGAGAATCTCGATGGAAACAACAGCACCATCAACTGCGCCAGGCGGCGCCGTCGACGCACAGTCGATCGAAAATGACGAGCAGAGGAAGCACGCACTCAAGAAGGTCATTCCCGCGGCCGGCATCGGTCACTTCGTGGAATGGTTCGACTTCGGCCTCTACGGAACCCTGGCAACCGTCATCAGCCTGAACTTCTTCCAGAAGGGCGATACTCAGGCGGCCATGCTGTCCACCTTCGCCGTGTTTGCGGCGGGCTTTGTGATGCGCCCGCTCGGCGGACTCTTCTGGGGCTCGCTCGGCGACCGCTTCGGTCGCAAGAACATTCTTGCAATCGTCGTCCTCTCGACGTCCGGAGCCACCTTCCTCATGGGCGTTCTGCCCACGTGGAAAACGATTGGAATCTGGGCGGCGGTCCTCCTCGTGCTCATGCGACTCATTCAGGGCTTCGCAGCGGGTGGCGAGAGCTCTGGCGCAACGGCCCTACTCACCGAGTACGCGCCGTCACACCGTCGCGGCCTCTATTCCAGCCTCATCGACGTCTTCGGCTTCGTCGCCTTCCTCGTCGGCGCCGGCCTCGTCTTCCTCATGTCGTGGCTCTTCGGAACCGATGCCCTCAACAGCTGGGCATGGCGCATTCCGTTCCTCCTCGCCCTGCCCCTGGGTTGGGTTGGCATCTACTTGCGAGAAAAGCTCGAGGACACTCCCGAATTCCGCGCCGCCAAGGAATCCGGCAAGATCGAGAAGAACCCGATTCGCACCTCCCTGCGCACCTCGTGGCGCGCTCTGCTCTTCTGCGTCGGCTTCGTCATCGTCAAGTCGGTCGGTCACTGGATGCTGCAGACCTTCATGCCGTCTTACTTGCAGACCGATTTGGGCTACAACCAGCTCACCAGCTACGGCGTGACCGTCATCGGCTTCGTCGTCATCGTGGCGCTGTGCATGCCCTTTGGCTTGCTCTCCGACAAGATTGGACGCCGCCCCGTCATGATCGCCGGCTGCGTCGGTTTCGTGGTGCTCTCCTACCCCACTTTGATGCTGATGAACGCGGGTAGCTTCTGGGCCGCGACCGCTGCTATGGCGCTCCTCGGAATCTTCATGGCCGCAATCGACGGCGCCATCAACGCCGCCATGGCGGAGCTCTTCCCCACCAACTTGAGGTACGGTAGCCTCTCGCTGAGCTACAACATCGCCGTCGCCATCTTCGGCGGCCTGACCCCCTACCTCTCCACCGCTCTCATCACCTGGACCGGCAACAAGTTTGCCCCCGCCTTCCTCCTGATGGGTGCCGCCCTGATCTCCGGCATCACCTTCGTGATGGCAAAGGAGACCGCCTTCAAGCCGCTGAAGGGCTGAGAGGATTCATTCCGCTCGCTTCTTTCAGTTCACGTTGCGAAAGCCGCGTCTGCAGTCCTTCGGGATTGCGGCGCGGTTTTTATTTATGCTCAAGATTCACATAAGCTCATTCGACCACAGAGGTCGAAAATCCCTGTCATTCCGACGGCACACCCGCATCTACGACGAAGCTCTTGTGCCCGTTACCGTGAGGCTGCCACAATCAGAAGTGAAAACGCTCAAGAAGATTGCGAAGAAAGAGAAATTACCCTTCTCAGTAATACTGCGCGAATTATTGAAGCGGGGACTAGAGAACCCACCCCAGGCAAGAAGCACAGAATCATAACGACGACGCACCGCCAACAATAT
The DNA here is from genome assembly GCA_022650895.1 of Bifidobacteriaceae bacterium. GTDB lineage: Bacteria > Actinomycetota > Actinomycetes > Actinomycetales > Bifidobacteriaceae > JALCQC01. The sequence continues at coordinate 2,323 of JALCQC010000029.1, forward strand.
TATTAATCCTCGTGAGCCGCTTCACTGCGCATCACATCGCGCGCGATCCACGCCATCACGAGCGCCGACAGCCGATCCACCTCATCGTCGGTGAGCTCACGCCCCTTGGGAATGTGGTGCCACTTCTCCATGCATCCACGGCAGCACGTCGCCGTCGCATGTTGTGCAGTAAAAACGGGATGGCCTCGCCACGGAGTCTGCTTGCCATCCTTGAGCGGAAAAGCATCGCCAACGCGCTTGCGCAGCATCTCATGTGCGTGTCGGTCAATGGTCTCGGGGCCCTTGTCTACTGTGTAGGTCAAGTCTTTTGCAGAGAGCCGGAATTTCGAACGAAACTGAGAATGCGAGAGACGCTCGAGCGTCCTGCCAATCCACTCTGCTCGTTGTTCAGACAACGGCTCTGGCGAATGGACCTCCGCAGAATCGAGGTCCCCCAGATCAAGGGTCTCCGATGGATCCGTCATACAAGCGCACTCCTTACATTCCCTTTCACAGTAGCGCGCCAGAAGATGTTCCCGTGCGGCGCAAAACAATAGCGGTGGAACGCAACCACATCAGCCGCATTCCACCGCTATTCGTCTTTTCGTATCACCTCTTTGATCAGCGCCCTGGACTGACGTCCTTACTCGGCGTTACGACGTTGCTCGAGCTCAGCCTTAATCATCGGCTCCATCTTCTCGAACTTGCGGTAGAAGAGCATAATCACGCCCACGATCGTATAAATGATCACCGGCAGCCAGATGAAGCAGAAACTGATCGCATTCTGCGCGGCCACCGTCTGCGTCTTGTTGGCGACAAAGCCTGCAGCGCTCATAATCTGCAGAGGCAGGAACGCTCCAAAACCGGAGCCGACCTGGATGCAGAACGCAGAGCCGACAGCCGTCAGGAAGCCCGCGGCGTGGTCCGCGGCATCATCGCAAGCGGGCGCAAGGTCCCGGAGGATGTCGCCGTCATTGGACACGACAATTGGACCGTTTTCTCAACTGATTCACACCCCACCCTTACCACCTTCGACAACAACATCCCACTCATCGGCAAAACCGCTGCACATATGCTCATCGACGCCATCAACGGGAAGGTACAGCACGGAGTGACATTGGTAGAATGCCCCATCATGGTTCGCGAAACCACTGAAGGCGCGTGATGCATGGCGAGCTTGAACGGCTCATCAAGCGATGACGTAGTCTTGATTCTTCCCGGCAACAATCGGATCGACGACGCTGCGCGCCATCTTGCACGCCGTGACAATCGCATCCCAATCGTGAGAATCCTGAGCATCTGATGGCACCGGGAACGAGCCACCAATCGCGAAAACATTCTTCTGTATCATGTACTCGGCGGCGTTCTTCAGGTTCACTCCACCGGTGGGCAGGAATTTCATCTCGGCAAAGGGTCCAGAGAGAGCTTTCAGTGTCTTCACCCCGCCATAGGCCTCCGCAGGGAAGAACTTGGCACGCCGCAAGCCGCGGTCGTATGCCTTTTCAATGTCCGAAGGCGCAGCGGTTCCCGGCAACACCATCACCTCGTTTTCGAGACACCAATCAACAACATCCTCGTCGAATGATGGCGTCACGATGCCCACGCACCCCGCTTCGACGGAAGCCTTCGCCTGATCAACACTGTGTACCGTGCCCGCCAGAAGCATCACCTCTGGCAATTGCTCATGTATCTGCCGCATTCCCTCCAGAGCATAGGGCGAACGGAAAGTGACCTCTGCAACGGGAATCCCTCCCTTTACAAGCGCATCAGCGAGAGGAAGCGCCTCATCCTCGCCTTTCAGCGTCACCAGCGGCACAATTCCTAGCTGCTCTATGGACTGAATCAGCTCTTCGTTCTCCAGTTGTTTTCCCATGATAAATTCTCCTTAAATCTATAAAGCTACTGGCCTTAGGCAGCAACGCCCCATGAAGCGCGGTTATGCGTCTCCATGAATTTCTCGAGTTCGGTATGTGTCGGAAGTCCGTCGTTGTCTGAAACGAATTGCGTCTGCATCGCCCCTACCGCACACCCACGCGTCAACGCCTGCGCCACACTGCCTCCCTCCAAGAGGGAGGAAAGAACGCCCGCCGCAAAACCGTCACCGGCGCCGACCGTGTCAACAACTTCATCCACTACAAATCCTGGAACGTAAATCCCCCTTGTGCCATCGGTCGCATAGGCACCTCGCGGCCCATCTTTAACGACCACATAACGAGCACCGTTATCAATAAACGCCTTGCCAATTTCTTCGAGCTTTGTGACTCCGAAGAGCTCTCGGCCCTCCTCGATTCCTGGTAAAACAAGATCTGCTTTGCCACTCAGAAGCCGGAGCGTACTTGCCATTTCTTCGCGGGAATCCCAGATACTCGGTCTCACGTTGACGTCGAATGAGACGAACATTCCAGCAGCACGCGCCTCTTCTATGAGCTTGACAGACGCAAAGTGCGTTACTTTGGAAAGCGGTGGGAAAATCCCGGTCATATGCAGCACCTGGGCATCACATGTCAGCAACTTCTCTACGTCGTCAATCCCGATCGTTGACGCCGGCGAATTCTTTCGAAAATAGAAGGTTGAGGGGTCGCCCTCACGCACTTTGGACTTCATCATGGATCCAGTGCGCCGAGTCCTGTCGACCTCAATAAAAGACGTATCAATCCCATTGCGTTGAGCAAACCGACAAATCCGCACGCCGAAAGGATCGGCCCCCACTTTCGTCATGTACACAGGGTGTTGGCCCAGACGCGAGAGCCCCACAGCCACATTGAGCTCGGCACCCGCGACGGAGGCATCGAAAGTGACAACGTCACCGAAGTCACCCTCTTGTTCCGCGGTCAGCAGGGTCATCGCCTCACCGACGAGAATGACCTTGCCTGGGCGAATACCCTGAATATCAAAATCTTCGTGCTTCATCATTTACGAACCCCCTCCGCTCATCGCTGAGCCACACGCTCCTTGCCAGTAATCAGGCAATAGGTGCGGGGACACCGGAAGGGAAATCCCCGCACTAGTCCTCTTCGGCCCTTCTCCATGACGAGGGGCCGAAGAGTAGTTGGAAAGACTCAGAACTTGTGAGCCTCCAAATATTCGCGGTCAAGCACAATTCCGTGCCCTGGAGCCGTCGGGGGCACCCAGAAACCATTCTCAATATGGCCCGAAGACTTCACGATGCGCAGATCGGTCCACGTTCCGCCATCGGTCATCTCGGATGCATAGATATTGGGGACCACGGTCAGCAAACTGGCGCTGAGCTCCATCACAAAGTGAGGCGTCATCGGCAGATTGTGTGCGCGCGCGGCAGCAGCGATGTCGAGATAGCCCGTAATGCCACCGACTCGACCCAAATCGGACTGGACGTAGTTGCACGTTCCCTGCTCGAAATGGTCGTTGAACTGGTTAAGCGTGTAAGTGTTCTCCCCCAATGCGATCGGAGTATTCACCTGCTCGCGCAACAGCTTGTGACTGCGAATATCATCCGCTGGAAGTGGCTCCTCGATCCAGAGGAGATCCAGGTCTTCAAACTTCTTGAAGGCACGCAGAGCGCTGGGCAGGTCCCAGCCCTGGTTTGCATCCACCGCGAGAGGGAAGTCGGGAAAAGCCTCACGAATCTTGGTGAGACGCTCCACATCTTCCTCGATGTCGGGTTTACCCACCTTGACCTTGGCGCACTTGTACCCCTGATCATGCCACCGCTTCACCTGCTCCAGGACCTCTTCGATAGAAAGGTCGAGATTGATACCAGAGCCATAGAGGGGAGCCTTATCGCGAACTTTGCCCAGCAGATCCCACAGCGAAACGTCGAGAGACTTAGCGAGCAGATCCCAATACGCAATATCTAGAGCGGAGAGCGCGTGGGTGGTGACGCCCGCGCCGCCAACATCGTGAATGTACTTGTAGCTGCGGCGCCACAGTCCTTGAGGAGATACCTTCAGTCCGATGACGTCAGGAATGATCTCGCTGACGAGAGTCTTGATTGTTGCCCCGCACCAGCCGGAAGTATGGCTGAAGCCGGTGCCAACAAGGCCGTTCGAACCCTTCACGTCCGCCACGATGACTTCGATGTCCTCCACGTGGTGAATCTGGTCACCCCAGGGACCCTGCGGAAGCGGAACCCTTGCCGGAGTGAGTGTAATACTTTCGATAGTTGGAATTTCTGGCATTTCTATTGCACTTTCTTTCTTTTGATTCAAAATAACAATTAATGTTGCGCCGGCACCGCGTAGTGGCACGGCGCACTTACTTAACGGCTACGAACTCCTCCTTGCCGGCCTCGGCAACCTGCACAGGATTCGACTTCTTGTCTGAACCCTCGCCATGACCGAAGGTCTCAGGAAGGACGAAAGTAGCCGCAAGAAGCGCGACAACAGGTCCAATTGCAATGAGCAAAGTCGCTGTAGGAACGCCGAGATTCGCATAAAGCGTGGGAAAAACCCAGAGAGTGAGGAATGATGCCAGCTTGACGAAGACGTAGGCGATCCCGGAAGCCGCACCGCGGTAAGCAGGCTTTGCCACCAGAGAGCAGATGGTCATGCCCGATTCTGAAGACCAGTAGTGTCCCCAGAGCATGACGCCCGCGCCGGCAATGATGAAGATCATATTGGTCTGAACCACGCCGAACACCATGACGAGGATTCCGACGGTGACCAGGCCAAAGCCCCACTGACTCAAACCCTTATGACCAAGCTTGGGAAGTGTCAGCGGACCGACAAACGCAGAGACAGACGCCAGCACATATACAGCAAACATCGCAAGGTTGTTCTGTACGAGGGTCGCAATACCGAGTCCCGCGAGGATTGTTGGGAGATAGAAGGAGAAGGAATAGTTTTCGAAGGCCTGAACGAAGCAGGAGATCCACCCGAAGATGGTGCTCCTTCGGCTGAAGGGCTCGTGGAAGAGATCCTTGACTGCTTCACCCCAACCGGGCTGTGGAATCTCAACATCGTGATCGGGAATAAGACCGGCGAGAACGTCCTTGCCGTAATAGTTCTTCGCGGTTTCGCGAGCTTCAATAAAACGACCGTGCTCGACGAACCACGTCGGGGTCTCAGGAAGACCATGACGCATAAGAAGTAACGCTGCCGCGGGGATCGCTGGAACAGCGAGGATGATACGCCACGTTATGTTTGCAGGAAGACTCCCGAGCTCGAAGGCTGTGACCAGAAGAATTGCACAGAGGATTCCCAAGGAGAACATGAACTGCCACCTGTTGCCCATGATTTCACGCTTGCCCTTTGGCAAGATTTCCATCATGTAGGTGAAGCCATTGGCCACGTCGGCGCCCACGGGGAAACCTGCGACACAGCGGATGATGGCCAGAACCAACATGGAGGGGGCGAAAGCCTGTGCGATTGCACAGATTGCGAACATGGACATTGAGAAAATAAAGATTTTCCTGCGCCCGAATTTATCGGTGAGCCAACCACCCACAATCGAGCCGACAATTGCACCCAATTGGGTTCCAGCGGCCGTAAAGCCGAGAAGACCGGCACTAGGATGAAACACATCGTTGAGATGCGTCATAATAAACGACATCGAGTAGATGTCCCACGACTCGATCAATAAAGCCGTGACCATCAACCAACCTGCTCGCGAAGAATGCTTTGCCTCTTGTTTGCCCAGCACAGCTTTCGCGTTTTCAATCGTGTTGTAGATTGTTAAATCTGCCATGATTCTCTTTTCAAAGCTCCGGTGAATGCACCTAAACCCGCAATCGTTCAACGATCCACTTCGACCGCCCACGCTTCCATGCGTGAGATTTACGAATTTTTAGCAGTGCACATAACTGGAGACGTCCACAACCTCCGTCAACTCTGACAGCTACAGCAAACCATCGTTGTCTGCACATTTCAGGTTCTGGCGTGTCCCCATATGAACAACTTCTTTGTTTGTTATCCAACGGATATTCAACGGACGGACATTTCGACTTCTTCTTTTCCACACTCCTTCGTGTTGAGAATATTGATTCTTTGAGCCTTTCTCAGATCTACTTCGCTATCCACCGAAGTAGGATTGCGTTGCATACCTGATATATTTCTGATATATTAGAGATTGTTACAGAGGTTGTCAACTCGACGAAGGCTTCTGGGAAAAAATCTCCGCTTCGAAGCAAACACCTCAACCAATAAAACTGAAGCCATCGAAAAGAACTTGCCTCCATCCAAAGACGCTTGGAATGCACAACGAAACGCAATGAGGAATGGCTCCACCTCGACTGAAAGGACAGTTATTACACATGACGGATTTCACATGGTCTGAGCTTGATGACAGGGCAGTCAAAATGACCAAGGCCCTCACCGCCGACGCCGTCGAAAACGCCGGACACGGACATCCCGGCTCAGCAATCTCCCTCGCACCTATTGCCTATCTGCTCTATCAACGTTTCATAAAACACGACCCTAGCGACCCACAATGGGAGGGACGGGACCGCTTCATCCTCTCAGGTGGACATGCATCGTTAACGCAATACGTTCAGCTGTATCTCTCCGGTTACGGAGTCACCCTCGACGACCTCAAATATTTCCGCGGGGGAATCGACACAAAGACTCCCGGACACCCCGAATACGGCCTCACTCCCGGTCTCGAGATGACGACAGGTCCGCTCGGACAAGGACTCGCCACAGCAGTGGGATTCGCTTACGGGCAGCGCTATCAGCGAGGACTCCTCGACCCGGATACAGCTCAAGGAGCCTCTCCTTTTGACCACAAGATTTGGGTCATCGCCGGAGAGGGCGATCTCGAAGAAGGCGTAAGCTCCGAAGCCTGCTCACTTGCAGGCAACCAAAAGCTCGGCAACCTCACCGTTATCTTCGACGCCAACCACATCCAAATCGAAGGCGACACCAAGATCGCTTTTGCAGAAGACGTCTTGAAACGTTATGAAGCCTACGGATGGTATACCGATGAAGTCAGTTTCATTCAGTCGGACGGAACTTACAAAGAGGACGTAGAAGGGCTCGCAGCCGCACTCGAAAGAGCAGAAAAGGTCACCGACCGCCCGAAGTTCATCAAAGTTGACACTCTCATAGCGTGGCCAACCCCCGGAAAGACCGGGGATCCCTCCACCCACGGCTCACTTCTCGGAAGCGAGGCAGTCGCAGGTCTCAAGGAAGTCCTCGGACTCGATCCATCGCAGACTTTCCAGATCGACGACGCTGCACTTACCCACGCGCGCGAAGTAGCCCAGCGCGGTCTCGCAGAACACAATGCATGGGCGCAACAATTCGAGCAGTGGCGTAGCAGCAATCCGGATAAGGCAGCTCTATACGACCGTCTCAAGAAGAGTGAAATCCCAGCTGGCTTTGACGACGCCATCGACGCTCTTGAAGCAGGGGTAAAGGAAGGATCTCTGCTCGCCACACGCCACGCTTCCGGCGAAGTCCTCAACGCCATCGCCCCCGTCATGCCAGAACTGTGGGGAGGTTCTGCCGACCTTGGCGGCGCCTGCATGACTGACATCGCCGGAGCCTCTTCATTTGCGCCGAAGGAATATGCTACCAAACAAGCACCCGACGCAAATCCTTACGGACGCCAACTTCACTTCGGTGTCCGAGAATTCGGAATGGGAGCGATCACCAACGGCATTCTGCTGGATTCCCTCACCCGCCCCTTCGGAAGTACCTTCTTCCAATTCTGCGATTATGAACGCCCTTCGGTACGCCTTGCGGCCCTCATGAAACTGCCAAATCTCTACGTATGGACACACGACTCCGTGGCACTCGGGCAAGATGGCCCCACCCATCAACCTGTCGAACATCTTGCTGCCATGCGTGCTATTCCAGACTTTGAAGTGGTACGTCCTGCAGATGAATTCGAAACCGCCGAGGCCTACAGGTACTTCTTCGAAAAGAGCAACACATTGCCGACTGCGATGGTACTGAGCCGCCAGCCCGTCGAAAATATGCCACTCACCAAAGCGAAGGCTCGTGTTGGGGTTCGTCACGGGGCCTACGTACTCGTAGATACACCATCTCCGGACGTCATCATCATGGCGAGCGGCGCTGAAGTTCAGCTTGCAGTCTGTGCTGCAAGCACCCTCAAGACGCAAGGCGTTGCCGCACGAGTCGTATCAGTGCCCTCCATGGAATGGTTCGAAGAACAAACCGAGGAATATAAAGAGACGATTCTGCCCGAAAGTATAGAGGCCCGCGTCTCCGTCGAGGCAGGCATTGCAATGCCCTGGTATAAGTACCTCGGTAAATACGGCATTGCAGTCTCAGTTGAACAGTTTGGACTGCAGGGCAGCGGAGAAGACAATCTCAAGGCGCTGGGCATCACCACAGAACATGTTGCTGACGCGGCAACCGCTTCCATCGAGAAGGTTCGCGCCACCAAGTAACGAGTGCGATTCAATCAGAAAGGATCATCATGACATTTGAAATGAATAGCTTCTCACTCAAGGGCAAAGTTGCCCTCGTCACTGGGGCGAGTTACGGCATTGGATTCGCCATCGCCACCGCTTTTGCGGCAGCAGGAGCAAAAATCGCCTTCAACGATCGCAACGAAGAGGCCGTCCAAAAGGGGCTCGCCTCTTATAAGGAAGCAGGAATCGAGGCACAAGGCTACGTCGCCGATGTCACCGACGAAACTCAAGTCTCCTCCCTCGTCAACAACATCGAACGCGATCTGGGCGGAGTTGACATCCTCGTCAACAATGCGGGCATCATCAAGCGCATCCCCATGCTCGAGATGAGCGCGGCGGACTTCCGGCAGGTCATTGACGTCGATCTCAACGGCCCCTTCATCGTGTCTAAGGCCGTCATCCCCGGCATGATTGAGAAAGGTCACGGAAAGATCATCAATATTTGTTCCATGATGAGCGAGTTGGGCCGCGAAACCGTCTCCGCCTACGCGGCTGCCAAGGGCGGACTCAAGATGCTGACGCGCAACATCTGCTCCGAGTACGGTGAGGCGAATATTCAATGCAATGGCATTGGACCCGGCTATATTGCGACACCGCAAACTGCGCCTTTGCGCGAGCGTCAAGCCGATGGGTCGCGGCACCCCTTTGATCAGTTCATCATCGCCAAGACCCCCGCTGCCCGCTGGGGAACCACGGAGGACCTACAAGGCCCTGCAGTGTTCCTCGCCTCTGACGCCTCTGACTTCGTCAATGGCCACGTGCTTTATGTGGACGGTGGAATTCTCGCCTACATAGGCAAGCAGCCGGAATAAGCCAACCCGCCACTCAACATCTCCCAAAAATCAAGAAAACTAAGGATAATCATGAAAGTCGCGCTCATCAACGAGAACTCACAGGCCAGCAAGAACCCCATTATCTACAAGGCACTCAAAGAGGTCACCGATGCCAAGGGGTATGAGACCTATAACTATGGGATGTACGGTGAAGAGGGAGAATCCCAACTCACTTACGTTCAGAATGGTCTCCTCGCTGCCATTCTCCTCAACACCCACGCCGTCGACTTTGTCGTCACTGGCTGCGGAACAGGTGAGGGAGCAATGAGTGCTCTCAACGCCTTCCCTGGAGTGGTCTGCGGCCTGGCCGTCGAGCCCACCGATGCGTATCTCTTCAGTCAAATTAACGGCGGCAATGCACTCTCTATCCCCTACGCAAAGGGGTTTGGCTGGGGAGCGGAACTCAATCTGAAACTTATCTTTGAGCGTCTCTTCGCCGAAGAGATCGGCGGAGGCTACCCCAAGGAGCGCGCCGTCCCCGAGCAGAGAAACGCGAAGATTCTGCGCGGTCTCAAGCAGGCCAATTACAAGCCGCTCCTCCAGATTCTGAAGGAAATCGACCACGACTTTCTCAAGGAAACCATCTCTGGCAAGAACTTCAAGAAGTACTTTGAAGCCACAGCAGAAGAAAGTGACATCAAGGACTACGTTTTAAGTGTCGCAAACGCCTAATCAGCGTCCGTTGCTTCCTGTTCCACTTGCACGAAGAGTCACCTTCCGCCGTAGCAGAGGGTGACTCTTCAGCATCCGATCACATCCCCGAGCATGTACACGCTCTTGGCGCCTACATACCCTTACAACAACAGCGCCCGCACCAAAACTCTAATCACGCAACAAGCTGCTATTTGATCTCTGCATCTGCATATAACCTCTTCGAGAATTCTCCAGATGCACTCTCACCGAGTCCATAGCCTTCTCGACATCGCCTTCGAGGCAGCTATCAATGATGGCGAGGTGCTCCCGATTCGACTCAGCGATGCGCTCCGCCTCTGAGGGAAGGAACACCCTGGTCCTCTGGCTGAGGGAAAGGAGGGAATTCATGAGATCTTGCAGGAACCTATTTCCTGACTTTTGCGCAAAATAACTATGCAACGTGAAATCGAAATCATCCTCGACGGATGCCGGTCCCTTGCCCTCATTCGCAATATCTTTTTCCACGCGCGCGCGGAATTGCTTCAAGGTGTCTTTTTCCAGCTGAGGGAAAGACTTCTGAATAAGGTAGGGCTCAACGAGAAGACGCGTATCTAACATGTCATGAAGGTCATGCAAGGAAATGGAACTGATAATAAAACCCTTACGCGGAAATACCAGGATGAGGTCCTCTTCGACTAACTTGTTAATTGCTTCCCTCACGGGCGTGCGACTAAACCCCAGATCCTCAACGATTTTCTTCTCATCCAGCACATCCCCAGGCCGCAAATCTCCAAAGATGATTTTCTTGCGCAAATAGTTATATGCGATGTCACGCTTGCTGAGACTCATCTACTCCGGCTTCTGTGATGTCAACCTTGCCGTCAAGAGTTTACCGCAAGCTCTACCCGAATGAGACGTCTCGAGCACTTCTCTTTCTTAGCATTCGAAGGCCCTTTACGGTTCTTCGCCGCTCTCTCAAAAGCACCATGACAAAAGAAAACCCGGCGGAGAGAGAAGCCGCCGGGTAAGAGAGAGAAGAAGAGGGTTCAGTTATCGGGATTTGCATCCTGGCCAGGTCGTTTCCTTGCTGACATTTGATATATAACCTCACGTACCTGAGCAGTAACCCAGCGTTTCCCTGTGAGGAACCTTGGAAAATATACACATTGTCAATAGATGTTTATGAATACCTTGGTCCGAGGTCTCCGACCGCTGCAATACATAACCAATTATATCCCCTCAAATCCCAATGAAATCAAGGAAAGTGGAACTCACCCCACCCAGACGGAACTTCTCCCCCTCTGATGAAAGAATACTGACATGGCGAAATCACAGGTTCCCAATATCTCCGAGGTCTCCAGCACGTCGCTCGGGAAAGTCCCAGAAGCAGGCAAGCAATTTTCGGCCGTAGGTGAAGCGGAGAAATCCTCTTCCGAAACTTCCAAGACTTCCGAGAAGGAGCCGAACTCGGGTCTTCGCAAGAACCTAACCAACCGGCACATTCAGCTCATCGCACTGGGTGGCGCCATCGGCACGGGCCTGTTCTACGGCTCCAGCGAATCCATCTCACTGGCGGGCCCCTCGGTCCTTCTGGCCTATCTCATCGGCGGCATCATCATCTTCCTGGTGGTGCGCGCACTCGGAGAAATGTCGGTCGAAGACCCCAAGGCCGGCGCTTTCAGCTACTACGCCAGCGAATACTGGTCGAAGCGGGCCGGCTTCGTCTCGGGCTGGAACTACTGGTTCAACTACATCCTGGTGTCCATGGTGGAGCTGAGCGTGGTCGGTCAATTCGTCAACTACTGGTTCCCCCAAATTCCGCAGTGGGCCACTGCATGCGCGTTCCTCGTGGGAATTACGGTCGCCAACCTCTTGGGCGTGAGAATGTTCGGCGAGTTCGAATTCTGGTTCGCCATCATCAAGGTGGTCGCCGTCATTGCAATGATTGTCGCTGGTATCGTCGTCGTGGCCATGGCCGTTCCAGGAGTCGGCGGAGCGGTGGCGTCCTTCTCCAACCTGTTCTCGGACGGCGGCTTCTTCCCGCACGGCATCATGACTAAAGTTGCCGCAGGATCGGGAGCAAGCGGAGGGCAATGGACCGGTTTCCTCATGGCACTGGTCGTGGTGATGTTCAGCTTCGGCGGCGTCGAGCTCATCGGCGTGACCGCGGGTGAAACAGCGGATCCTAAGCGCACGATCCCGAAGGCCACCAACGATATCATTTGGCGAATCCTCGTCTTCTACATCGGCGCACTGACGGTCATCATGGCGGTTGTGCCGTGGGCTCATATCGGTCAGCCGGACGCCAACGGGACCGTCATCAGCCCCTTCGTACAAATCTTCGACTCCATCGGAGTGAAGTCCGCCGCAACCATCCTCAACTTCGTCTGCCTCACCGCGGTCGTGAGCGTCTACAACTCTGGCCTGTACTCCAACTCCCGCATGCTGTACTCGTTGGCGGAGCAAGGTAACGCGCCGCGAGCGCTCTCCAAGCTCTCCAAGAACGGCGTGCCCTATGTGGGCGTGCTCGCCTCGGCCGCCATCACCGCCGTCGCCGTAGTCGTGGTTTTCCTGTGGCCCGCGTTCGCCTTCAACTACCTCATGTCGATTGCCATGACCGCCGCCATCATCAACTGGACCATGATCATGATCACCCAACTCAAGTTCCGCGCCAAGCGCCGCGCGGCGGGCATCACCACCAAACTCGACTTCCCACTCCCCTGGCACAAGGTGACGCCGTGGATCGCCATCGCTTTCCTTATGGCCGTCGTCGTGCTGATGTGCTTCTCGCCGAGTTATCGGCCTGCGGTCATCGTCGGACCGATTTGGCTCGCGGTCTTGCTGATTGCGTATCAGATTACGCAGGTGCGGAGGAAGAGGGCGCGCAAGTAAAGCACCTGCTGCTTTTGATGAAAGTGGTCTGGTCGGGAGAGATTTCCTCCGTACCAGACCACTTTCATCATCACGACTGTTTAGAACTTACCCAACAGTCCATGATCCGCCCCATTACGCGCGAATACCGGCACGTAATCGAGCGAGGCGTCAACCACTATGGTCTTGCCACCCTCAAAAACAGTCCCCGTCCCCAATTCCGTCCACTTTACCGTGACGTCGCCAG
>JALCQC010000030.1 GCA_022650895.1 Bifidobacteriaceae bacterium
TGCCACCCGGCCAGTGCCTAACACTTCACGACCTTGAAAAGCGTGGTTTTCTGCCATCTCGTTGGACGGGTGTTGTGAGGGAGTTGGTTCGTCGGAAAGCTTCGATTCTCATCAGCGGAGGAACGGGGACGGGGAAAACGACCCTTTTGCGAGCGCTGCTGTTGGAATGCCCTGAAGAGGAGAGAATTGTGACGGTCGAGGAGATTCGGGAGATCGGTGCGGCGCATGAAGGAAATTCCGTCTCATTGGTGGCCAGGGAGAGCAATGTCGAGGGAGCGGGTGGCATCACTCTGTCACAGTTGGTGATGGCGACATTGCGAATGCGTCCTGACCGCATTGTTCTGGGTGAGTGTCGCGGCGCAGAAGTGGCGGATCTCTTGCGCGCCTTCAACACCGGTCATAGCGGCGGAATGGTGACGCTTCACTGTAACGGTGTCGAGAGGGTCCCTCAGCGTTTGGTGGCTTTGGGGCAACTGGGAGGTTTGGACGCGTCGAGTTTGCTGTTCTTGGTGCATGGTGCTTTCGACGTTGTACTTCATCTGAGACGCGTCAACGGTCGACGCATGCTTGCACAGATTGGCATCCTTGAGGATCCTTCGCGGGGTCAGGATTCAGAAGGCGTCATGGGTGCCGCCGATGTAGGCGTGGGTGCGGCCGCGATACGTGGACGGGCGGTTGCCTCGTGGAGAGGTCATGCTGACACCCCTACAGAGCTGTGTGGATGGGAATCATTCTCTCGGCAGTGGCTTCCATGAAGACCGCCACCGTGATGATTTTCGTGGGTGTCATGGTCATTCTGCTTTGTCTCTTCAAGCTTCTGAGATGGAGCAACGAATCCGAGGGAATCGGAAGAATGATGGCATTTTCCAGGCGGAGGTCTCATGAGGTGAAGACCGCTCAGGATCTCGCACAGGCGTTGACGGCAGTGATCGCCCACATGAAGAATGGTGGGTCGTTTCGCGGACAGATGGAGACGATGGTCGGTCGGAACTTTGCCATGCGGACACTGAGTCTTTCGAATATCGCGGAGGCGTTCTCGGCAAGTTGTGGCGTGAAGGATCGGAGCCGGCGTCCCAATCTGCGTCGGGCAACGTGGAACGGTGTGGATTCCTCGGTGGAGATGATGCAAATGAGCCAGAGGGTTTTCTCCTGTTTCCAGCTCAGTGAGGTCCTTGGCTGCAATCTCAGTGAGACGTTGGAAATCGTTCTCAGGTTGCAGCGGCAAAATCGCAAGGTTGATGATCTCAGCAAGAAGGTTTTCGCCATGCCGAGGTCCACGGTCAAGTTGTTGGCCGCACTTCCTGCGGTGACTCTTGTAGGCGGCGAAGTGATGGGAGCACATGGTGTTTCGTTCTTATTCCTGACGGCGGTGGGTCGAGTGTGTCTTGGAATGGGTCTGGTGTGCTTTGCCTCCGGCGCGTGGTGGTGCATGCGGCTGCTTCATCATCATGGGGAAGAAAACGAATCATGACACGAATGCTCGCATTGTCCGGCATTTTTCTGCTGTGCGTAGCGATCTTCTTCTATGGTGAGAAAATCTGGCTTCCGGCACGGCGGCCTCTCTTCGGCGGTGAGGTGGCATCGCTGGCAAAGGAACGAAGCGGTCCCTCAGCCCGGCATTTGTACAGTCTCGAAAACGTCTCCGACTTTGTACTCGTTGTTGAAATGATTCGTGTCGCCTTTTCGCAGGGCGCGTCGGTTCCGGACTGCCTCATCAAGGTGGGGCAGGCGTGCCCGGAGAATCGGGAATCGTCGTTGATGCGTGTCGGAAGCGCCTTGAAACGAGGAGAGGAATGGGAGAGTGCCTGGCGCCCGGTAATCGCTGGTAACGAGAATCTTCGATTGCTAAGGTCAGCGCTCGAGCCTGCGTGGCATGAGGGCTCAACACCTGAAGCAAGACTTGGAAACCTCTGCGAGATGTTACTGGAGGCGCAGGAAACCGCTATCGAAACGAGTGCCTCGCGGCTGAGCGTTCGTCTTCTTCTTCCTCTTGGCTGCTGCTTTCTTCCCGCTTTCGTTCTGATCGGTGTCATTCCTTGCGTGGCCGCATTTGCGGGTGTCTCCCTGTGATGGAGGGGTTTTCCTGTGGTGGAGGGGGATTCATACCCCTCGTAGTCCTCTTCGACAATCCCATTCGACCACATCCCATTATTCTTCGCTGATACGCGTGGCGATTTGGGCAGACTGAAGGGACCTTCCACACGGATGGGGAAGCGTCGATGGCGGTATGACGAACGGTCCTTGGAGAGGATAAAGAACCGCAATCGGCTTTGGAACATACAAGATGAGAAAGTGGAGAGCTCGTTATGAAAAGAATGCATCCCATCGCCTCTGTGAGGCGGCGATTCAATGGTGTGAAAGAGCGGATGGACTATTACTCGCGGCTTGTTGGTGCGAAGTGGCAGGTGGCAACGCTGCAGCCGGAAGCAGGAATGGCGACCGCTGAATATGCGGTTGTTCTCGTTGCCGCCACAGGTTTCGCTGGGCTGTTGGTCACCATCTTGAAATCATCCGCAGTGCGGACCTTGCTGACGGGAATCATCAAGAAGGCTCTCAATGTATAGGATCCTGCTACGCGGCTGGTACGGCGATGAGTAACGGAGAGGGGGAGTGCCTCCGCAAGTCAGCATGGCTGCGGAGGCCATCTGACTCTGACCCCGGTTCCGTCACCGCCGAATTTGCGGTGGTGCTACCTGCAGTGATGGTGGTGGCTCTCATCGTCATGGGGCTGGGACGTTCGGTGATGGTGGGGATTCAATGCCAGGACTCGGCACGAGCGGCGGCTCGTGAAATCGCTGTGTCCCAACAATTCGACGCACAGGTCCAGCAGCGTGCAATGGCGGCCGCCGCGAAAGTCTCGGCAGAGAGTTCAGTCTCCTTATCGGAAGTCAATGAAACCGTTGTGGTCACGGTTGGGTGTCCGCTCATGCCAGGGCCACTGGGTGTTTTTCCGGCGAAGGTGCAGGGCAATGCGGTTGCGATGCTCCAGGGGAAGAGCTGACTCATGGGTGTTCGGTGCACTGAGACCGGGAGTGTTGGGAACAGGAGAGATGAGAACAAAGGAGATCGTGGCTCCGGAACTCTTTTGGGCGTGGGACTGGTGCTGGTGCTGAGTCTTTTCCTCGGGTCGGTGTCGGTGCTGGGGAAAGTAGTTGTCACCCAATCCAAGGCACAGACCGCTTCAGATCTGTCTGCGCTCGCTGGCGCAAGTGCCTTTTCGGGAGCGGTGGCCGTGTCCTCTCCTTGCGCGGTGGCGGAGGTGGTGGCGACAAAGAATTCCGCTCAGGTGGAATCGTGCGTTTCGGTTGGATCGGATGTTGTGGTGGAGGTGTCTGTCTCCTCCGGAGTGCCGCTCTACCCTAGGATTTCGTCGCGTTCGAAGGCAGGTCCCGCTTCCTGTGGCGACTCCTCTGAGAAAGAAAGGAATACCGCTTTGGGGACACAACGTTTATTGTTGTTCGTGCGGCGTTGACGCGAGAAGAAGAGTCGTTTCGACTCGGGATTAGGATACGTTTGAACTATGGCTTTAGCACTGTATCGGCGGTATCGTCCAGACACTTTTGATGGCGTAATAGGACAGGATCAGGTGGTGGTGCCGCTCTCACGCGCACTGGATGAGGGGAAACTCACCCACGCCTATCTGTTCTCTGGGCCACGTGGCTGCGGGAAGACGAGTTCGGCCAGAATTCTCGCACGGTGCATTAACTGCGTCAAAGGCCCTACCTCGCATCCATGCGGCGAATGTGAAAGCTGTCGGGACCTCAGCGCGAATGGTGCTGGCTCCATTGATGTGGTCGAAATCGACGCAGCGAGCCACAACGGCGTTGACGACGCTCGTGAACTGCGAGAACGGGCAGGATTCGCCCCTGCGCGTGACCGCTACAAGATTTTCATCCTTGACGAGGCCCACATGGTGACGCAGCAGGGCTTCAACGCGCTGCTCAAAATCGTCGAGGAACCACCGGAACACGTGATGTTCATCTTCGCCACGACGGAGCCCGAAAAGGTGATCAGTACGATCAGATCTCGTACGCATCACTATCCCTTCCGCTTGGTTCCTCCGGAAATCATGGGTCCGTATCTGCAAAAGGTGTGCGAGGAAGAGAAGATCACGCCGCAGCAAGGCGTTCTCAAACTCGCCATGCGTGCCGGCGGCGGCTCGGTGCGTGACACTCTCTCCGTTCTCGACCAGCTCATGGTTGGTTCTGAGAAGGGAGTCATCACCTATGCTTCAGCGAGTGCGTTGCTGGGCTACACTCCAGAAGCGTTAATCACTCAAGCGCTGGATGCCGTCATCGCTAAAGACGGTTCGACTCTGTATTCCACAGTGGAGAAGGTCGTTGTCGGAGGCTTTGAGCCGCGTCGATTCGTGGAGGATCTGCTCTCGCGAGTCCGTGATCTGCTGGTTCTCACTTTGGCGGGCAAACAGGCGGTAGGCGTTTTCAGTGAAGCTGCGGAAGGGGAGGACTCCTCCGCCCTCTCTCGACAGGCAAAAGCTTTGGGCCTGCGAAAGCTGACGGTCATCGCCGACGCGATCAACGATACGATGTCGACGATGTCGGGGGCGACCTCGCCGCGTATGCGACTTGAGCTTTTGGCCGCGCAACTCCTCGCCATTATGGATGAGCAGCCTTCTGCTGTGCAGCCCGTACAGTCTGTACAGTCCACTCCGTCTGTATCAGTGTCTCCGGTTGCTTCGTCGTCACCGTCACCATCGTCGTCATCGTTGCCTTCGGCTGCTGCTTCAGTTTCGGAGACGGCCCCGGCAGTGGCCTCCGCGAGACCAGTTCCTTCACCGGCTTCGGAAAGCGGATTCAACC
The DNA here is from genome assembly GCA_022650895.1 of Bifidobacteriaceae bacterium. Lineage (GTDB taxonomy): Bacteria > Actinomycetota > Actinomycetes > Actinomycetales > Bifidobacteriaceae > JALCQC01. The sequence continues at coordinate 4,821 of JALCQC010000030.1, forward strand.
CACCACAGGTAAAGCAGGAACAGGCGAGTGTGCGTCATGCCGCTACTGAGTCTGGCGCATCTTCAGCCGCACGAACGCCTGCCGCATCGGAGATGTCGTCTGCCGCGACCCCAGCGAAGGCCGAGGACCAGCAGTCTGATCTCGATCTCTGGCGCATGGTGGTGGCGAAAATGCCACCGTCGTTGAGCTCGTATGTCGATAGGACCAAGGTCCCTATCGTTGAATTCAGACGGAATCAGTTTGGCGGCAAGCACCTGGTCTTTACCTTTGACAAGCCCATGTCGCAGCATGTTTTCGCCATGGCGGTGACCTCTCAGAACCAGAAAGTACCGGTCCTCGTTCAGCAGGAAGTGCGGAAGGCCTTTGGCGACAACGCCACCATCGCTCCCAACACAGTGGCGGCGAACGGCGAAGTGGTTCAGATCGTCAAGAAGATGACTCCGCAGCAGCAGTCTGCCCTGAAGCGTGAGATCGCGCTGCACGCCATGAAAGGCGCCATGGCGGCGACGAATTCCACCGTTTCCGGCTTCCCACAGAATGTGACCCAGAAGAAGCCTGCGTCGAGTTCGGCCGAATCGGCAATCCGTGCAACGCAGAAGGGTGAGCGTGAGCAATCAGGCAGGGAAGATTCCTCGCAAGGAGGAGAGTCACTATCTGCATCGTCGGATGCCGATGCTGACGCCCACCGCCAAGCAGAACTGGACGATGAGGATCCCTGGGCTCAGCCTGAGCCTGAGATTTCTAAAACTGAGGTTTCTAGCAAACAGGGTGGCATGGAATCCGCAGATCCTTCGGCTGCTCCTTCAGTTGCTTCCGCTCATCCAACCGACGATGAACTGGACGATGAGGATCCCTGGGCTCAGCCTGAGTCTGAACCGGAATCTGCGGTACCCTCCTCGGAGCCTAACGGATCTCAGGGGCTTAACGGAGCTAACGGAACTGGCCAGGCTTCTGCAACGGCGGCCGGGCCGGGTGCAGAGACCGTTAATGGGGTAGGACCGAGCTCCTCTGGGCAGCAGACCACCCGGACTCAACCACAATCTCAGCTTCAACCGGGGCATATGTCTGAGGCCTCCGCTGCAGAACAGCCTGCGGTGAGTGCGGAGGAGGACACCTATTCCCTTGACGACGAATCGTTGGGGGCCTCCGATCAGGTGAGCATGGAAGAGCTCGAAAAGATCTTTGACGTGAAACAAGTGAAAACACTCTCTGCGGAGGAAGGCGACTAGTCTCTCATGGCACTCATGTATGACGGAGCGATTCAGGACCTTATCGATTCTTTTGCCAAACTCCCGGGCATCGGTCCCAAGGGAGCTCAGCGCATCGCGTTTTACCTGCTTTCCGCGGATAAGCACGAGGTGCAGCATCTTGCGGAAACGATCATGACCGTTCAGGAGAAGGTCAAGTTCTGTGAGATATGCGGAAACGTGACGGAATCCAGCCCGTGCTCCATCTGTCTCGATCCGCGTAGGGACGCCTCCCAAATCTGTGTGGTCGAGGAGCCGAAGGACGTGATGGCCATCGAAAGAACGCGTGAGTTCCATGGGAAATACCATGTGCTGGGTGGAGCGATCAATCCCATGGCGAATGTCGGTCCTGCGGATCTGAGGATCAAGGAACTGTTGGGAAGGCTCGGAGATGACGAGGTCAAGGAGATCATTCTCGCGCTGAACCCCAACATCGAGGGAGAGGCCACGACCACCTACCTGTCGAGATTGCTTGATCCGATCGGGGTGACGGTCACTCGTTTGGCGTCGGGGCTTCCCGTCGGTTCCGATCTGGAATATGCGGACGAGATCACGTTGGGCCGCGCCTTCTCGGGTCGCAGTAAGGCATAGTACTGCAGCAAGGCGTGGTGTTAAGGCGGCAGCACTAAGACCTAGTAGACCTAGCACTAAGGCGTAACGCAAGACCTCGCACTAGATCGCAGCAAGGCGGCAGTAAAGACACAGTGAAGATATAGCGGCACGGCATGGAGACATGAGTTTAAGGCATGTGTGGAATATGCGTGTGGAATCACAGGTATGGATCGCCGTGCAGAAGGATATGACGGGGAACGCGCGTGTGGCGTTCTCCAAGCTGTTTCATACAATGAAACAAACAATGGGATCTGCTGCAGCGTTAGTATTCAACGCGGACAGCGCCAAGCGAATGAAGGACATCGAGTGTCATTAATCGTTCAGAAGTATGGTGGGTCCTCCGTGGCCGACGTTGACTCCATCAAACGAGTCGCGCGCCGGATTATCGAGACGAAACGACGGGGCAACGATGTCGCCGTTGTCGTCTCTGCGATGGGGGACACAACGGACGACCTCATCGATCAGGCCATGGATGTCAACTCCCGCCCTCCGGCTCGAGAGATGGACATGCTCCTGACGGCAGGCGAACGCATCTCGATGAGTCTGCTGGCGATGTCGATCTATGCACAAGGTGAGCGTGCCCACTCCTTTACTGGCTCGCAGGCTGGTTTCATGACGGATGCACGGTATGGCGCCGCACACATCCGTGCCGTCAAGCCCGACCGTGTGGCGGAGGAACTCGGCAAGGGCAAGGTTGCCATCGTTGCAGGTTTTCAGGGTGCCAACAGTCTGGGAGACGACACCACGCTGGGTCGAGGAGGCTCCGATACATCGGCCGTTGCACTCGCCGTCGCACTGGAGGCCGATGTCTGTGAGATCTATACCGACGTCGATGGTGTCTTCACCGCTGATCCCCGCATCGTTCCGACGGCCCGGCGCATTCCGTCGGTTTCGTATGAGGCAATGTTGGAACTGGCCGCCAGCGGTTCAAAGATTCTGGCGTTGAGGTGTGTCGAATACGCGCGCCGTTTCAATATGCCGATCCATGTTCGTAGCTCCTTCTCGAGCCGCCCGGGAACGTTGATCCTTCCGGAAGGCGTCGATACGGCGTCGATTCCCAACGTGAGCTGGCAGTAAAGTGCGGCTCACCGCAGCTGAAATCCATATCTGAATATCGAAAGAACAAAGAAACCGCAAGGTACTTGACGAAAAGGTGATGGCATGAAGACCCAAGGAAGCAAAAAGGCGAAGTCGATGGGCGAGATGTTTCCCGATCTCATAGGCCCCGAGGCTCCCGTGATCTCCGGAGTCGCGCATGATCGCACGGAATCGCAGATCACCTTGCGCAACATTCCCGATCGCACAGGCATGGCGGCGGACGTTTTCGAGGCACTCGCAAAGGCGGGTGTCAACATCGATATGATCGTGCAGTCCGGCACCACCAGCGGAACCGCGGACATCTCCTTCACCATTCCGGAGTCTCAGAGCGAACTCACACTGACGCAGCTCAACAACATCAAGGATCTCATCGGTTTCACAGACGTCAATCTCAACCGTAAGATTGGCAAGATCTCGCTCGTCGGAGTGGGAATGAAGACGCATTCCGGCATCACGGCGCTGTTTTTCAAAGCGCTGAGTGACGCAAATATCAACGTGCTGATGATTTCGACGTCGGAAATCCGTCTTTCGGCCGTCGTTGCGCTCGACGATTTGGATGATGCCGTCCGCGCAGTTCACAGTGCCTTCGACTTGGATGCCGATAAGATCGAAGCAGTCGTTTACGGGGGAACTGGACGCTAGGCGCGAATTCTCACCACTGCTGGTAAAACTGTAGCGTGAAAGACGTTGAAGGACTAGGAAACTAGGAAAGAGGAAATCAATGGCGCACATCAACGATTCCGGTGTCAATGTCGCGGTTCTTGGCGCGACCGGTCAAGTTGGCATGGTGATGCGCAGCATTTTGGCTGAACACAAGTTCCCTGTGAAGGATCTGCGTTTCCTCGCCTCCGCCCACTCCGCGGGAACCGTGCTGCAGTGGGAAGGCACAGATATTACAGATATTACGGTCGAGGATGTGGCACAGGCCGATCTCAGCGGCATCGATATCGCCATTTTCTCCGCCGGTGGTGGCACCTCCAAAAAGTGGGCTCCTCGATTCGCTGAAGCGGGAGCGTACGTTGTCGATAACTCGTCTGCGTGGCGCATGGATGAGGATGTTCCTCTCGTCGTTTCGGAAGTGAATCCAGAAGACCTTGACGTGATTCCGAAGCGCATCGTCGCCAATCCGAATTGCTCCACCATGGCCATCATGCCGGAAATGAAGGTACTCAACGACCACTTCGGTCTGCGCCGTCTGGTGGCCTCGACGTATCAGGCGGTCTCGGGATCGGGACGCAACGGCGTGCTCCAGCTGAAGAATGAGACTCAGACCGCAATCGACCAAGGTGCCGACAAGCTCGTTTTCGATGGATCCGCCATCGATTTCCCGCAGCCCACCAAGGTTGTGCGAACCATTGCTTTCAACGTGGTGCCGTTCATTGGTGACATCGTCGATGACGGTTCGGAGGAGACCGACGAGGAACAGAAGCTGCGTAACGAATCCCGCAAGATTCTGCACCTGCCGAATCTGCTGGCTTCCTGCACCTGCGTACGTGTCCCAGTCTTCACCGCTCACGGGATGAGCGTCAACGCGGAATTCGAGAAGGACGTGACCCCTGACGACGCACGCAAGGTTCTTGCCACTGCTCCGGGAGTTGTCCTCGCTGATATTCCGACGCCTCAGATGGCGGCCGGAACCGACCCAAGCTATGTGGGCCGCATTCGCCAGGATCAGGCGGTGGAAGGCAAGAAGGGACTTGCGCTTTTCATCACGAATGACAATCTTCGCAAGGGGGCAGCACTGAACGCCGTCAACATCGCGCAGATCATCGCCGAAAAGCATTTTGGCGTGAAGACCCCGGAGCTTTCGAGTTCCAACTCTTCGGCCTCGGCTCCCTCGGCCTCGAAGATCCAGGCCTGAGACCGGCAATGTCACGTACATCCGACGAAGTTCGTCAGCAGCTGAGCCGCATCGTCGCGCTGGGATATCCCGACGTGGCGGACATGAGCGATGATGCCTTCATCTCTCTTGCCACACCGTTGCTCGACGTTCTTGAAGATGTCGAGATCGAGGAGGATGTACTCCTCGTACCCACGCGCGAGCTTGTGTCTCCGGAATCGCTGATAGCGCGTACCAGCATTGACCGCAACGCCGGATTCACCACGATGCCTCCCCGGGATATCGCCAGCTTCCTTCCCGTCGATTTTGCTCCTCCGGAAGGTCCCTTCTATTTGGTCATCGCGCCGCATACCGGCACGGCGTACACGAATCGCGAGCCCGATGTGGCCCGCAAGTTGATGGATTCCGACGGGCGATTGCCCTTGGCCCTCGAAGAGGGCCTTGCCATAGCGACCCAGCATCCGGACTGGCTCGTCAAGAAGAACGGATTCAATCTGTTGGGCTCTCGCTCGGCAGACGGTCGCGTTCCCAGCATTTGGATGAGTCAGAATGCGCCGAGGTTGGGTGCCGTGTGGCCAACGAGCAAGCACACGTGGTTGGGCAATGCCTATTGCTCCGCCCGCCGTGGTGTTTCGCTGTTCGCCTGAAACAGCCACCGGCATCGCAACCGCTGCAACCGTATCAGTAACAGCAGCATCGGCAGCAGCGCAGGAACGCAAAAGTCGCTACGGAATCCGTTCGCAATTATTCGTAATCATCCGCAACTATCCATAACTAACTATTCGCAATGCCAAAAATGGAACGTTGAAGCGATTCCGACAGCTTCACCTGTAAGATAAGGGCGTTTAAATGGACCAGAACACACAAGTACCTCAGGCTTCACCACAGAGCGAAGACCTGTTCACACAAGGAAAAGGAGGAAACATGGATCAATCATCAGTGTTTGAGCTGAATGCGGTTGCAGCTGCATCCAACGGAGGGAACAATGATCCGTTGCTTCCTCCGGCGAAATTCGTGGGACTGCCACAGCGGCCCAGCAAGATGCCCTACAACAAATACGTTGCCTATGACAAGCAGGTGCCCTTCACTCTGAAGGATCGCACATGGCCCGACAAGACCCTTCAGCGTGCTCCGCGGTGGTGTTCCGTCGATCTGCGTGACGGCAATCAGGCGCTGGTCAACCCCATGGACCCCGAGAGAAAGCTGCGCTTCTGGAATCTCCTCATGCGCATGGGCTACAAGGAGGTCGAGGTTGGTTTCCCCAGTGCGTCCGAAACCGACTACTCGTTCATCCGCATGCTCATCGAACGCGAGCTGATTCCCGACGACGTCACCATCGTGGTGCTGACTCAGGCACGCGAGCACCTCATTCGCAAGACCTATGAGTCGCTGCGTGGCTGCAAGCGGGCCATCGTGCATTTCTACAATTCCGTATCCGTGCTCCAGCGCGAAGTGGTGTTCCGCAAGGACAAGGCGGGCATCAAGAAGCTCGCGACGGATGCCGCCGAGCTCTGCAAGGAACTGGAAGGGGATGCCGAAGGAATCGATCTCTCCTATGAGTATTCTCCGGAGTCCTTCACCGGCGCCGAGCCCGAGTACTCGCTTGAGGTGTGCGATGCGGTGGCCGATGTCATCAAGCCCACCCCGGATCATCCGATGATCATCAACATCCCTGCCACGGTCGAGATGACAACCCCCAACGTGTTCGCCGATCAGATCGAGTACATTTCGCGTAATCTGAAGCGCCGCGATTCCATCGTGCTCTCTCTGCACCCCCATAACGACGAGGGCATGGCGGTGGCGGCCACGGAACTGGCGATTCTCGCCGGTGCCGACCGCGTTGAAGGCTGTCTACTGGGCAATGGAGAGCGTACGGGCAACGTGGATCTGGTCACGCTGGGTCTCAACATGCTCACTCAGGGTGTGGATCCGCAGGTCGACCTTTCCAACGTTCCCGAGATTCGCAAGACGGTGGAGTATTGCAACCAGGTTCAGATCTCCGAACGCCACCCCTACGCCGGCGACTTCGTGTTCACGGCATTTTCTGGCTCCCATCAGGACGCCATCAAGAAGGGCCTCGAAGCCCGCAAGACGGCGGCCATGGAGCAGGATGTCAACCTCGATCACTTTGTGTGGCTGGTGCCATACCTGCCCATTGATCCGCAGGATATCGGTCGCAGCTACGAAGCCATCATCCGTGTCAATTCGCAGTCCGGCAAGGGCGGCATGGCGTACCTGCTGAAGACGAACCACAATCTCGATCTGCCGAAGCGTCTGCAGGTGGAGTTCGACAAGGTGGTTCAGAAGTACGCCGACACCACCAAGAAGGAAGTCAAGGACAACGACATCTGGAGGCTGTTCTGCGACGAATACCTCCCGAACGAGGAATCTCACGACGGCATGAACGACGACTCCCTCACTTCGTGGGGACGTCTCAAGCTCATGGGCGTTTCGGTCTCCTCCGGCGAGGATGGCTCCGACACAGTACTCAAGGCGAAGATTTCGGATCGCGGCGTCGGCGGTACCGGCGAACCTGAGATTCGTGACATCTCGGGCGTGGGCAACGGCCCTATCGCGGCCTTCCTGAACGCTCTGGCAGGGATTGGCATCGAGGCATCGGTGCTGGACTATGTGGAGCACACAACCTCGTCGAGCACCAATGCTGCCGCTGCCACCTATGTGGAGGCGCAGGTTGGTGAGGCCGGGAATACCAAGGTGATCTGGGGTGTTGGCATCGATTCCTCGATTTCCAACTCGGCGTTCAAGGCCATCATTTCCGCCATCAACCGTTTCGAACGGTAAGGTGCAGTGGTTTCGGTTCGCTGATTTTCGCACGAAGCATTTGTTTCACGGGAAACCAACGAACCGAAAGCCAGTGAGCTGAGGGAGATCGGCGCATCAGCTCAGTGTTTCGCATCAACGTGGCACGTTGAGATCAATTCAGTGTAAATCAAAGAAGGGGCCGTCACACAGTTAATGTGTGACGGCCCCTTGTTATTCCTCGTGTGTGCCCCAATGCCGGGGCGCACATCACTCAATTACCACTGCTCATGCCACTTTGCGCTCATGGCACTGCTCAGTCATCGCTTCTCCTGCCAGAGCCGGTACCAGCGTTGTTTCCGCTGCTACCATTACCGGTTCCCGTGCCGCCGCTGTTGCCAGTGCCGTTGTTTCCGCTGCCGCTGTTGCTGCCACTGTTTCCATTACCGGTTCCCGTGCCGCCGCCGTTACCGCTGCCGTTGTCGGTGGAGCTGTTTCCATTACCGCTGGAGCTTCCTCCGCCGCTACCGGGGGTGGTCTCGGTCTGTCCGTTTGACCCGTTGCTGCTACCAGAGTTGCCTGTGCCCGAATCGTTATCGGAGTCGGTGCCATTCCCGGAACCTGAATCTGTTCCCGAATCCGTGGAACCGCCGGTACCGGTGCTGTTCTTCGACTCCGAGGAATCCGAATCGCTGCCGGATTCACTGCGGCCTTGGTTGTTGGTGGTGCTTCCGGAAGAGGACGAAGAGGCGGCTCCCAATCCCCAGGTTCCGTCGGAGCCGCCCACCGTTCCTTTATCGGTGGCGGTGGGGAAGGACTCGACCTTCAGTCCTTGGAAGGCTGTCTTCGAATATTCAGTGAACAGGTGGACGGGGTAGGCGCTGCCGTAATAGGCGCCGAAGGTTTCTGGCAGCTCCTGTGGGTTGCCATTGGAATCCGGGTACCAGACGCCGAAAACGGTGACCATCTGTGGAATGTAGCCCACGAAGGAAACGCTTTTACCATCGTTTGCCGTTCCGGTTTTACCGGCGATGGTGCGTCCGAGGCTGCTCGCCTCTTTCGCGGTTCCGCTGGTGACAACGCCCTCCATGGCCTTGATGACGAGGGAGGTGTCGTCCTTGTCGAAGACCTGCGTGGTTTTTGTACTCGCCTTGTACAGCTCCTTGCCCGCGGTGCTCTGCACCGATTTCACGACGTGAATGGTGACGGTGCTGCCGCCGTTGGCGATGGCGGAATGTCCGCGTGCCAGGTCCAGTGCGGTCAGGGAGTTGATTCCCAGAACGTTGTAGGGCGAGGTTTCATCGATATCGCCCTTGATGCCTGCCTTATGGGCGGTTTCGGCGGTCACCTTCGGAGTGAGGTGCTCGTTGAGGTCCATGAAGACGGTATTCACCGAGTTCGCGGTTGCTTGGTACAAATTGATGTAGCCATAGCTTCTCCCGCCTGAGTTGCTTACGGATTTTGAGATGCCGGAGAAGGTGCGTGGCGAGTTGCCGTTGAAGCGCGTGTTCAGGCTTACACCCTTCTGAACGGTTGCAAGCAGTGCGAATGGCTTCATGGTGGATCCGGGCTGGAACTGCGCCTGTGTCGCGTTGTTCAATGGATGTTTGATGTAGTCGTTGCCTGCGTAGAGAGCGTAGATCGAACCGTCGCGAGGGTCGACCGAGATTCCGCCCTGCTCTACTCCGCTAGGTACGCCGCTGAGACGGGTCTCTCCGGCCTTTTGCATCGCCGCCTGCTTGGTGGCGTCGAGGGTAGAGATGATCTTGTATCCGCCGGTGTTGAGTTCATCTTCGCTGAACGTCTTGCTCTTGGTCAGTTCTTCCTTCACCATCTGCAGCAGATAGCCCTTGTATCCGGAGTAG
>JALCQC010000031.1 GCA_022650895.1 Bifidobacteriaceae bacterium
GAGACACCTTTCGTGGGTCGTATGGCGGATGTTGCCGTCTCGATATTCTCTCTCCTTTACATTCCTTTGCTTGCTGGCTTTCTTGTTCTTCTACTCGTGCAACCCCAGCCGCATATCAAAGAGATGATGGCCATCTTCATTCCGGCGTTGGGAGACACAGGTGGATTGGTTTTCGGCGCAGCGTTCGGTAAGCACAAGCTGTCACCGCGGATTTCACCGAAAAAATCCTACGAGGGTCTTTTCGGTAGCATTGTCTTCTGCATTATCGGCTCCATGCTCTTCTATGGGTTCACGTTCCAGGCAGATTTTCTCGGGGGAGGCTGGTGGAAGCCAGTGGTGCTCGGTGTGGTCGTCGCCATCACGGGGACATTGGGCGATCTTTCCGCCTCCATGTTGAAGCGCGACCTTGGAATCAAGGATATGGGGCATCTACTGAAGGGCCACGGTGGGATTCTCGACAGGGTCGACAGTATCCTTATCTCGGCTCCCTTCGTTTACGTTTTATTTGCAGTATTTGGTGTATGAGAGGAAAAATGAGTTCCAGCGTCACAGAGGAAGCCGTCGAAACCGGAATTACCGAGGGCGGGAATCCTTCCGCCTTCAGAGATGTTCTCGCGAAGAACCATCATGCCCGGAGAAAGCCACCACAACACTTTGTCGACATGACGAAAGAGGAGAGAGCGGCGGCAATGAAGGAGCTGGGACTCCCAGCCTTCAGAGCGTCTCAGCTTTCGCACCACTACTTCGCGCACATGACGACGAATCCCGAGGACTTCACGGATATACCCGCCGCCAAGCGCGACGAATTGGCGAATCGTTTCTTTCCAACACTCATCACCCCACTGCTGGTACAGACCGCTGACGCAGGCACCACTGTCAAAACCCTGTGGGAACTGTTTGATGGGTCTCGCATCGAAAGCGTTTTGATGAGATATCCCAACCGGACGACCCTCTGCATTTCGAGCCAGGTCGGCTGTGGAATGGGGTGCCCTTTCTGCGCCACGGGAAAGCTCGGGCTGACACGAAACATGTCCACTGGGGAAATCCTAGAACAGGTTCGTGCCGCTGCCGTCGCCATGCGTGACGGTCAGGTTGCCGGAGGACCAGGTCGACTGAGCAACATCGTTTTCATGGGCATGGGCGAACCCATGGCGAACTATAAATCCGTTCTCAGCGCCGTTCGTCAGATCAGTGCCCTGCCCCCGGCCGGCTTTGGCATTTCGGCACGCAACATCACGGTGTCCACCGTCGGTGTTGTTCCGGGAATCAAGAAGCTGACGATGGAAGGTATTCCACTCCGGCTGGCGGTATCGCTCCATGCTCCCACCAATCAGCTTCGCGATGAGCTGGTGCCAATGAACCGCCGCTTCAACGTGGATCAGGTTCTGGACGCAGCCCATGACTATTACCTCGCTTCGAAGCGCAGAGTGAGCATCGAATACGCCCTGATGCGCGGCATCAACGATCAGGCGGAACATGCTCACGAACTCGCTAAGCGCCTCAACCACTACGGAGACGACTGGGTGCATGTGAACCCCATTCCGCTCAATCCCATCGAGGGTTCTCGTTGGACTGCCTCGAAGAAAGAGGATGAGCAGGCATTCATCGAAATCCTTCATCGAGCTGGTATTGCAGCGACCATGCGCGATACTCGCGGTGATGAAATTGACGGTGCGTGTGGGCAACTCGCGGCAAAGAGCCTCGTAACAAACCCGTCTCAGCCTTTGGCTACTGTTACGAACAGGTAATCGAAGAAAGGTTAGCGCATGTCCTTGGCAGTTCGTGTCATCCCATGTCTCGACGTTGATGCGGGCAGGGTTGTCAAGGGCGTCCATTTTAAGGATCTGCGCGACGCCGGGGACCCCGTGGAACTGGCTGCGGAGTACTACCGCCAAGGAGCGGACGAACTCACTTTTCTCGATGTCACAGCGTCAAGTTCCGGTCGTGAAACCATGTACGACGTGGTGCGCCGCACTGCAGAACAGCTGTTCATCCCACTCACTGTTGGTGGCGGGGTCCGCACTGTGGACGACGTTGACAATCTGCTGCGCTGCGGTGCCGATAAGGTCAGCATCAATACAGCAGCTATCAGTGATCCTGACCTCATTTCCCGTATATCCGACCGTTTCGGGCGGCAAGTCCTCGTTCTTTCGCTCGATGCACGGCGCGAACAGGGGGAGAAGCACACCCCGTCAGGTTATGAAGTCACCACCCACGGCGGCCGCACCTCCACAGGCATCGATGCTCTGTGGTGGGTCAAGCGCGCCGAAGAACTCGGTGTTGGCGAGATCCTGCTGAATTCCATGGATGCCGATGGCACCAAGGACGGCTTCGATCTCGAAATGCTCTCCAAGGTTCGCGAAATCGTCTCCATTCCCGTCATCGCAAGCGGCGGCGCAGGGAAGGCCTCTGATTTTCCGAAGGCCATACAGGCGGGAGCCGACGCCGTTCTCGCTGCCTCTGTTTTTCATTTCGGCGAAGTCACCATCGCTCAGGTCAAGGAAGAACTGCATCACGCCGGTCTCACCGTGCGTCGATGGTGAAGCGTTCATAACTTTTGTGTTCTCAATATGCTACGTCTTCGGCGTAGTGTCTCTGTGCTCGATTCGATGCCATCAAAGGTAGGAAAATGAATAATAACAACGTTGAAAACCGTATTCGTTTTGACGAGCGGGGCCTTGTCGTCACCGTCGTTCAGCAGTATGACACCAAAGAGGTTCTCATGGTCGCCTATATGAATGCAGAGGCGCTGCACCGCACACTGACGACCGGAAGGGTTACCTACTGGAGTCGTTCCCGTCAGGAGTTGTGGCGCAAGGGGGATACCTCCGGTCACGTTCAGTATGTCAAGGGAGTCAGCCTCGACTGTGATGGTGACGCACTGCTGATAACCGTCGACCAGGTGGGTGCAGCATGCCATACGGGTGCGCGCAGCTGCTTCGATGCCGGCGGTCCCGTACCCGTAGTCGAGGGGTTCAGAAAACCACAGGAGGAGGGAATCCGATGAACGACGAACAAAAAAACGGCGTGAACGGCCTTGATTGGGGACAGACGTGGCCCTCAGCGCAGGGATTCCACGTACTGGCGTCGGAGGGGTACAGGACAGTCCCGGTCGTTCGCAGGATTCTTGCTGACTCCTTGACTCCCGTAGGTTTTTACGAGAAGCTCGCAGGTGGAAAATCAGGAACTTTCATCCTTGAATCGGCAGAATATGGCGGTTCGTGGAGCAGGTATTCGTTTATCGGGGTCCGTTCTATGGCGCAGCTGCGTTCCCGTGACGGTCAAGCAGATTGGCTAGGAACCGTTCCCAGCGGCATTCCTTTGACGGGAGACGTTCTTGACGTCGCACACGCTGCGATGGAGGTCTTGAAGGCCCCGCGCGTTCCAGGTCTTCCGGATCTTACCGGAGGCCTTGTCGGAACTGTTGGCTGGGACGTCACACGCCATTGGGAACCCACTCTTCGAGGAACCGCACCCAACGAAACAGGTCAGCCGGAACTGGTGCTCGCCTTGGCCACCGACATCGCCGTCATCGATCATGTGGATGGCTCGGTATGGTTCATCGCCAATGCCATCAATATGGACGGAAGCTCCGAACGCGAGGAACTTGCCTACGCCGACGCGCTTGACCGCATCGTCCGCATGGAGAACAAACTGACGTCGCCTTCCCAAGAAGGTGTGATTCACGCCAGCGTTCTCGATTCGTCTCTCACGCAGCCCGAGATGCGGTTCCGCACCCCTGAAGCCCAGTTCGAGGAGGCTGTGGAAAAGACGAAGCGGCATATCGTCGATGGTGATGCGTTCCAGGTCGTCATTTCGAACAGAGTAGACATCGATTCGCCGGCGAACGCCTTTGACGTTTACCGTGTCCTTCGCACAGTCAATCCGAGTCCCTACATGTATTTCTTTTCACTCACCGATGCGCAGGGACGTGACTTCAATGTCATCGGTTCGTCGCCCGAAACCCTCATCAAGGTTCACGGCCGACATGCAATGACGTTCCCCATCGCGGGGTCACGGCCACGTGGTGCCACTCCGGAAGAGGACGCCGCACTGGAGAAGGAGCTGCTCGCCGACGAGAAGGAACGCAGCGAACATGTGATGCTGGTGGATTTGTCTCGCAACGATCTTTCTCAAGTCTGTATTCCCGACACCGTTGAGGTTGTTTCCCTCATGGAAATCAAGCGCTTCAGCCATATCATGCACATCGCCTCCACGGTGACAGGGGAGGTGGCACCCGGTAAGACAACCTTCGATGTATTCAAGTCCGCATTTCCCGCAGGAACGCTGACAGGAGCGCCAAAGCCTCGCGCCATCGAGATTATCGATGAACTAGAGCCGGCCGATCGTGGCATCTACGGAGGAACCGTGGGATACTTCGATTTCTCCGGCAACATGGATATGGCGATTGCCATCCGCACTGCCTACCTCAGCGAGCATCATGCCAGCGTGCAGGCGGGAGCGGGTATCGTTCTCGATTCCGTCCCGGCGAAGGAGTGGCAGGAATCACGCAATAAAGGAGCGGCATCGGTGGAGGCCATTCGCATTGCAGCCCAGCTTCGCTCAATGTGAGATGAACCACTGGTTGGCGTCTCTCAACAGGTAGTTTATGAATGTCACTAGATGATGGGGGTTTCATGTCAGTATTGGATGAGCTGGTCGCAGGGGCACGTGAGGATCAGCGGGCGCGTGAGGCAGACGTGTCTCTAGAGGAATTGAAGGGTAAAGTTGCGCGTTTACAGCGGGTTCCGCTCGACGCGCACCTCTGGCTCAAGAAGACGGGGGAAATTCCCGTCATCGCAGAAATCAAGCGGGCCTCGCCCTCCAAAGGTCATCTCAATGACATCCCGGACCCCGGTGCCTTGGCCTCGCAGTATGAGGCTGGGGGTGCAAGCGCCATCTCCGTCCTCACTGAAGGCCGCCGATTCCTTGGATCTTTCGAGGACCTCGACGCAGTGAGGAAGGCCGTCTCAATTCCCGTTCTCAACAAGGATTTCATCGTCACTGACTATCAGGTATACGAGGCGCGTCTGCATGGTGCGGATCTCATTCTGCTCATCGTGGCAGCGTTGAGTGACGAGAAACTGGTGTCCCTCCTCAATCTCGCCCGCTCGCTCGGTCTCACCGCACTGGTGGAGACACATTCGAAGGAAGAGATTGACAGAGCCATCAGGGCCGGTGCGGATGTCATTGGCATCAATGCCCGCAATCTCAAGAACCTTCGCGTTGATACCGCGAAATATCGGGAGTTGGCGGACGATCTTCCGGATGACGTCATCCGTGTTGCCGAATCCGGGATCTTCGGGTCGGTCGAAGTTGAGGACTATGCACGTGCAGGCGCCGACGCCGTCTTGGTGGGCGAAGGCGTCGCCACAGCAGATGATCATGAACTAGCAGTGAAACGAATCGTGGAAGCAGGAAAACGAGTGAAAGCATCAGATAGGATGCCGTTGTCGACCCATGAAGGGCCGTACTTCGGCGAATACGGCGGCCGTTTCGTTCCGGAGGCGCTGGTTGGCGCTCTGAACGAGCTGGACCGGGTATACAAGGAAGCACGCCAGGATCCGGAGTTCGAAAAAGAACTCCGTCGCCTGAGCAACGAATACGTTGGCAGGCCCTCGCCCTTGACGGAGGCTCCACGCTTTGCACAGAAGGTCTCCGCCACCGTTGGCGGGAACGTGCGGGTGTTCCTCAAACGTGAGGACCTCAATCACACGGGTGCGCACAAGATCAACAACGCGCTCGGACAGGCGCTTCTGGTCAAGCGCATGGGCAAGACGCGCGTCATCGCAGAGACCGGTGCCGGACAGCACGGCGTTGCCACGGCTACCGTCTGCGCGCTTCTCGGATTGAAATGCCGCATCTACATGGGGCAGATCGATGCGCGGCGCCAGGCGTTGAACGTCGCGCGCATGCGTCTGCTCGGAGCCGAGGTCGTCGAGGTCACCCAAGGCTCGCGCATTCTCAAGGATGCGGTCAACGAAGCCCTCCGCGACTGGGTCACCAACGTTGACAACACCCATTACCTCCTTGGTACGGCAACCGGCCCCCATCCTTTCCCCACCATCGTCCGTGATTTCCAGAAGGTCATCGGCGAAGAAGCAAAGGAACAGCTGATTTCCAAGGGCATCGACCACCCGGATGCAGTCGTCGCCTGCGTCGGCGGCGGCTCCAATGCCATCGGCGTCATGAACGCCTTCCTCGACGATGACCGCGTCAATCTCTACGGCTATGAGGCCGGCGGCCACGGCATCGAATCAGGGGAGCATGCGTCCCGCTTTGCCCCAGGAGCGGCACATATCGGTGTCTTCCAGGGAACCCGTTCGTATCTTCTCGAAGATTCCGAAGGACAGACCGAAGAGACGTACTCCATCTCGGCAGGCCTTGACTATGCGTCTGTGGGACCGGAGCACGCGTGGCTGAAGGACATGGGCCGCGTGAAATACGACTATGCCACTGATGACGAAGCCATGAGCGCCTTCAAGGATCTGTGTGAGACAGAAGGCATCATTCCTGCGATCGAATCCGCACATGCTGTCGCGGGTGCCTACAAAGCCGCTGCGGACCTCGTCAACAACAAGGGCATCACCAACCCTGTCCTCATCGTCAATGTTTCGGGACGTGGGGACAAGGACGTTGCAACCGCAGGCCGTTGGTTCGGCTATCTCACCGATGAGCAGTCCGCTGCTCTCGATGCCAATGGTGCGCATGGCAATTCAACGAGCGAACAGGAGTGAACGATGAGTGAACAGGTAACTACCCCTTCCGGACAGCCATTGGGAATTGCGCACAAAACGAGTCCCATGGAAACTCTTTTCGATGATTTCCGTTCGCAGAACAAGCCAGCCTTCATCGGCTATCTGCCCTACGGTTTTCCCACCACGGACGACTCCATCAACGCCATGAAAACCATTGTTCGTTCAGGCGTGGATGCCGTCGAGATAGGCCTTCCCTATTCTGATCCCGTGATGGATGGCCCCGTCATCCAGGCGGCCGCGAGGGAAGCCATCGAGAACGGCGAAAAGATCGCCAACGTTTTCGGAGCCGTTGAGGCCGTCGCGAATGAAGGCGGTATCCCACTGATCATGAGCTATTGGAATCTCATCATGAATTACGGCGTCGATCGTTTTGCGCGTGATTTCTCCAACGCCGGAGGTGCGGGCCTCATCACACCTGATCTCATTCCGGATGAGGCGGGGGAGTGGATTGAGACTTCCGACCGCTACGGTCTGGACCGCATCTTCCTCGTCTCGCCGAATTCTGTGGAGGAGCGGCTGAAGTTGGTCGCCGAAAACTCTCGCGGATTCGTGTATGCAGCCTCCACTATGGGTGTCACCGGTGAGCGCAGTCAGCTGTCGGCCTCTCCGGAGCATCTCGTGGCTCGCACACGTGCGGCAGGTGCGAAGAACGTCTGTGTCGGCATCGGCGTGTCCACCGCCGAGCAGGGCGCGGAGGTCGGCTCCTATGCGGACGGCGTCATCGTCGGCTCCGCACTGGTTCACACGCTGCTGGGAACTTCCAACATTCAGGATTCCCTGAAACTCCTAGAGCAAAGGGCAACGGAGTTGGCGGAGGGTATCCATAACGCCCGTCTTTCGGCGTAGGATAAAGAGGCTTGTCCCCATCAGGGCGATTTTTGATTGCGAGGAACAATGACGCTTGCGTACATCCCATCACCGACGATTTCCTATATCACCATCGGTCCTGTGACCATCCACTTCTATGCCATCATGATTCTGATCGGAATCGTCCTGGCAATTTGGATTCTCACACACCGCTGGAAGAAGATGGGAGGTACCTTCGACCAAGTGCTTGACGCCGCCATTGTCGCGGTGCCATGTGGCCTAGTCGGAGCGCGCATCTTCCATGTTGTCACTGTCCCGAGTGCCTACTTTCCTCCTACAGGACAACTCATCAACATCCTCAAGGTGTGGGAAGGGGGAATGGCCATCTTCGGTGGCCTCATCGGTGGTGTCATTGGTGCCGCCATTTGGGCCCACCATAAGAAGTATTCGGTGCTTCTCCTGGCAGATGCCTTGGCGCCCGGCCTTCTCGTCGCACAGGCCGTCGGCCGTTTGGGCAATTGGTTCAATCAGGAGCTCTATGGTTCGGAGACCACCCTTCCTTGGGGACTGAAGCTGAACGATGCCGACGCCATCGGCAAGAGCGAGGCATGCTATACCGGAACCTCCTGCCCCTCCGCAGCGGATACGCTGTTCCACCCGACCTTCCTGTACGAAATGATCTGGAATCTCATCGGTGCTGCCATCATTGTCTTCTTGATCGGCAGGGTCGAAAAGAAGCTACGCGGAGGCCAGATTTTCGCCATCTATTTGGTGTGGTACGGTCTCGGCCGCAGCTGGATTGAGATGCTGCGCATCAACCTTTCCACCGAGTTCCTCGGAATCCGCACCAATGTATGGGCTGCTATCTGCGTGATCTTCATCGGCTTGGTGCTGTTCACCGTCCTCATGCAAAAGGGCAAGAAGCGTGAAGTTCTCGTGGCTCAGCTCCAAGAGGTCACCAAGCGTGACATCGCGCGGGAGAAGGCACAGGAAGAACGGGCTCACACAAAGCACGATCAGAAACGCGATCAACAGAATGACGACACTTCTGTGGGCCCTCATCGCGATACTGATGCAGACGTCTCGGAGGGATCGTCGCCTCAGAATCCAGCGCAGAGACCCGATGCGCAATGATCGTTGAAACGAGGACCCATGCGGCCATCGATTTCTAAGTTCCAGACGGACGCCCCCTTTTTCGGGTGTCCGTTTTGTTCTGCCGCGCTGACTTTCGCACAGGCATCCTTGAGTTGTGCCAACGGCCATACCTTTGACATCAGTCGAAAAGGCTATGTCGATCTGCGCAAACGTCCCAGCGAATCGTCCCACTACACAGATGCTTTTTTCAATGCACGTCTGCGCATGATGCACCGCGGAATGTATTCGGATCTGGTGGATCGACTCTCCGAAGTGGCACAGCACTATGGGCCCGGAGGAACGAGTGTCGACGTCGGATGCGGCGATGGTTTCATCACCCGTGCTCTTGGAATGACCGCCGGGATCGACATATCCTTGGAGGGCATCAGGGTAGCCGCTCGTGGAGGTGGATCCGTTCTGTGGGCATGCGGCGATGGTGCCCATCTTCCTCTTGTCGATGCCGCTGCCGCGTATCTCCTCAATGTTTTCGCACCTTCGGAATACAGCGAATTCTCGCGCGTCTGTCCACAAGGAGTTCTCATCAAAGTGGTTCCCGGTGAGCATCACATGCAGGAGCTCCGCAAAGCTATCGGTCTGCCGCAGGAAACGCACTCGGAGGCAATCGCGCTCTTCAAAGAGAAAACGACACTGTTGTATCAGTGCGATGCGATACAGACAACAGTGTTGGACAGCGAGGAAGAACGGCGAGATGTCGCACAGATGTCGCCGGTGGGCTTTGACAGAGTGGCCGCAGATAGTGGCTGGGAAGACTTGGAAAACATTACGACGCATTCCCGCATTCTCGTCGGGCGTCTTCCTTAAGATAAAAGCATGACGATTCAAATCGCACCCAGCATTCTTTCAGCAGATTTCGCGAACCTTGAGCGTGATCTGAACGCTATCTCGGATGCCGACCTGGTTCATGTGGATGTTATGGACTACCATTTCGTCCCAAATCTCACCATCGGTGAACCCGTAGTGAAGCGCATCTGTGAAGTCAGCCCGTTGCCAACGGATATTCATCTCATGATCGAAGATCCGGATCGGTGGGCTCCCCATTACGCTGAAATGGGTGCGAACTCCGTCACTTTCCATATGGAAGCCACCCATGCACCGGTCCGCCTCGCACGACAGCTGCATGAGCTCGGATCAAAGGCCTGCTTCGCCGTACGCCCGGCGGAACCGGTCGAGCCGATTTTCGACATTCTCGGTGAGTTCGACATGATTCTGATCATGACGGTTGAGCCGGGCTTCGGCGGCCAAAAGTTCTTGGACAATCAGTTGGCGAAGACCCGTCGACTTCGTGATGAAATTACTCGTCAGGGACTGTCGACTCACATTGAGGTGGACGGGGGAGTAAGTCCTACAACCGCGCATCTCGTCGCGCAAGCCGGCGCGGATGTCCTTGTGGCAGGCTCGGCGGTGTACGGGGCCGAGAATCCCAACCAGCGCATCAACGAGATCCGTGACCTCGCCGAAAAAGCTTACAAAAACTAAAAATCCTCATCGAAGCCTCAACCGTCGTGACGCAGCGTTCGGCTGAGTTACCCGCTTCCATGAATTAATCCGAAGGACATGATGAAGACATTCGATTCCCTCTTCGAGGAACTCAGCAGCAAAGCTGCAGCACACTCAGCTGATTCTCTGACCGTTGGCGAGCTCGAAAAAGGCACGCATTTCATCGGCAAGAAGCTGGTCGAGGAAGCAGGAGAGTCGTGGATTGCCGCGGAATACGAGGGCGCGGATCGCACGGCCGAGGAATTGAGCCAACTGCTCTATCACGTTCAAGTCATGATGATCGATCGCGGTATCAGTCTCGAGGATGTCTACAAGCATCTCTGAAGATGGTAGCTTTGCAGAATATCCATAACAGAATGAGGCTGTGAGGAGCCAAAAATGTTGAGAGTTGCCGTTCCCAACAAGGGAATGCTGAGTGAGCCAGCGTGGGACATGCTGAGCGAGGCAGGCTACGAGACCAGAAAAAACTCGCGTCAACTAGTGGTGGAAGACACGGAAAATGGCATTGAGCTGTTTTATCTACGTCCACTAGATATCGCTGTCTACGTGGGTAGCGGAACAATCGACGTCGGTGTCACGGGCCGCGACCTGCTGCTCAACTCAGGCACCGAGGCAGTCGAAGACCTTAAGCTTGGCTTTGGCGCTTCCACCTTCCGTTTTGCCGCACCCCAGGAATCGGATATCCGCACATTGGAGGACATCGAGGGTAAACGCGTGGCGAGCTCATACGACAAGCTCGTCGACGATTACCTTAAGGCCCACGGAATTTCGGCAGATATCACGCATCTGGACGGCGCCGTCGAATCGTCCGTACACCTCGGTGTCGCCGACCTCATTGCCGATGTGGTATCCACGGGAACCACCTTGCGCAATGCAGGACTCCGTGTTTTCGGAGAGCCGATACTTCATTCGGAGGCTATTCTCGTTCGTTCACCACGTCTGGCCGAGGACAATGAGGAACTGGCCGTGTTCAAGCGTCGCATCTCGGGAGTCCTTACAGCGCACCAGTATGTCTTGCTTGACTACGACATTCCGATTTCAAAGGTGGAGGCCGCCGTGGAGGTCACTCCCGGCTTTGAGTCGCCGACGGTCTCTCCACTCCATGATTCACAGTGGGCCGCAGTTCGTGCCATGGTTCCGAAGAAACAGATGAACAAGACGATGGACGATCTCTACAATGTGGGGGCACGCGCGATTCTCGTTACGGCACTCCAAGCTTCTAGAATGTAGATGATGGTAACCTCGATGAGCCAAAAAGAACACTTCGGTCCTGCGCCTCGCCGGATCATCTGGACAGTGCCCAACTTCATCAGTTTTCTACGCATCGCGTCAATTCCTCTCATCGCATGGCTTGTCGCAAATCATTATCTGGTTCAGTCCCTCATCGTCATGGCCATCTCAAGCGCCAGCGACGGCCTTGACGGCTACATTGCCCGCCGTTTCAATCAGGTTTCCTTGCTGGGACAGGTCCTCGACCCCATTGCCGACCGTCTTCTCATTATCTTCTCGGCATTATCGCTGGGGATAGCGGGAATCGTCCCGTGGTGGCTCCTTGTCGCAATCTGCTTGCGTGACGTGGTTCTCGCCATCGAGATCCTCATTCTCGCGCAACATGGCTATGGACCCCTACCTGTTCATTTCGTCGGCAAAGCCGGAACGGCAATGCTTCTCGTGTCCATTCCAGTGCTCATCGTTTCCGACATCGTGCACAACTGGTTCTTCTATTTCACGCACTGTGCAGGGTTGGCTCTGGTGTGGTGGGGACTAGGGCTTTATTGGCTCGCTGCTATCATCTATCTTGCACAGGGGTATCGTCTGCTGAAAGGTGAATTAACGAGTGATGAACGGTAAAGGTGAGGGAGAGAGACCGGTGTCATTTCCGGTCATTTCCTCACGTGCCGTAAAGCAGCGCCGCTCGGTCTTCTCGGACGACGTGCGCAACCTCGAACGTTCGCACGTCATGTCGGTTCCCGAGGCTCTTTCGGTGAGTGCTCGCCGTTCCAAACGTCCCGATTTCGACGATCCCCTTCACCTTCTCGACGATTTGACGAATCGACCCGTGGATCCTCTGTTCGAGGATGCCACTCTGTTGAAGGACAGGAAGCAGGGTCCTGTGGCCACGGCCATCACGAAGACCATCACCTTTCTGATTTGTGTGGCCGTCGGCATAGGCTCCATCATCGCCATCCAAGAGCTTCATAAAGACACGCGTCAGAAAGTCCGCGAGGAATTGGCAAATCAGGTTTCCAGCACCTATGAACGCTCTGAGACGCTCAGCGGAGACATCGACAGCTTGAAATCGCAGGTCGATACGCTGTCTGAACAACTTGCCGGCGCACAGTCACAGGATTCGGTAGCCACCACTGACGCTCTGGCAAACGGAACATCCGCTGTGGAAGGACCAGGGGTTGTCATCACTGTGGCGGATCCACGTGAATCCGATTCCGAAAAAGGCTCGTCACCGCGGGACTCAACGACTTCTCGCATCAAAACCATCACCGATACCGATCTCCAAAAAATCGTTGCGGCGCTCTGGGCCGGGGGAGCCGAGGCAATCTCCATCAATGACGTTCGCTTGGGCGTTCAGTCGGCAGTCCGCGCTGCCGGTGACGCCATCCTGGTCGGCGTTACTCCCATCGAATCCACCTACACCATTCAAGCCATCGGCGATCAAGGCACTCTCCAGAAGTCGTTGTCGGCTGGGAGCACAGCGGAATTTTTCGCTACCCTAGAAGGACAGGGAATCTATCCCAACGTGGCAACAAAGTCGAAAATCAAGCTTGAAGCGGCAGGACAGCCCGATATTTCCCATGCGGAAAGGAACGAATAGCCATGGCAGCAATCCTCGGCCTCATCATCGGGGTAGTGATCGGCATCTTTCTCAAGCCCAGTATCCCTGTGGAATTGCAGCCGTACCTGCCCATCATGGTGGTTGCCGCACTGGACGCGCTGCTTGGAGCCGCACGCTCGTACTTCGAACGCAGTTTTAACGATCGGGTCTTTGTTATTTCCTTTCTCTCCAACGTCGTTATTGCAACACTGTTGGTCTTCCTTGGCAACCAACTTGGAGTCGGTTCGCAGCTGACCACCGCCGTTATCGTCGTCCTCGGTATCCGAATATTCTCGAATACTTCCGCCATCCGTCGTTTCATCTTTAGGGGATGATGCGTAGATATGGC
>JALCQC010000032.1 GCA_022650895.1 Bifidobacteriaceae bacterium
TGTCCGGGAAGGTAGCCTTCTTTGCCTGTGCCTCGGTGACATAGCCGTCTTCGACCATGATGTTGAGAGTGCGTTCGAATCGAGACTCCGCCTGGGCCTTGTTGTTTGCCGGGTCCCACGTGTTCGGAGCGGGAATGATTCCCGCAAGGAGCACCGATTCAGAAAGCGTGAGGTCCTTTGCCGACTTTCCGAAGTAGTTCTTGGCGGCCGCCTCGATTCCATAGGCATCTCGGCCAAAATAAATGGTGTTCATGTAGTTGCACAGAACCGTGGATTTGTCCTGTGACTGCGTGATTTTCAACGCGAGGAAGGCTTCCCGAAGCTTTCCGAGATAGCTTTCCGTCTGTCCCAGATAGTAGCGCTCGGCATATTGCTGGGTGATGGTGGAGCCGCCCTGACGCGTTCCCTTGGTCACGTTGTTGATGAGCGCGCGTCCGATTCCGCGCAAGTCGATTCCGGAATCCGTCCAGAACGTGCGGTTTTCGGAGGACACCACGGCGTTGCCGACGTAGTCGGGAAGGGTGCCGCATTCGATGATCTCGCGGTTTTGTTGCGCGAAGGAGCCTATCTGCGTCTTCCCGTCCGAATAGTAGACGGTGGTCTTCTGCGCGAGCGCCATGTCCTCCGCCTTTGGCACGGAAGTTGTCGCATACAGATAGATGAATGCCGCCACCCCAAGCGCGAACAGGGAACCGAAGAAGATAAGGAAGAACTTCAGGACACGGTGCTTCGACTGTGTCTTGCGTTTCTTGTGATTGTTATTGTTCGATGGGCGCGGGCTGGTGTTTTTATGCGAAGTCGACTTTTTTGCGGCCGACGATTTAGCCGACGCCGTCGAATTCTTCTTCGTCGTTGTTCCCAATTTCTTATTACCCCAAGTCTTTGGTTTTGCAGACGAAGTTTTTCTGGTCTTCGATGGCATATGCCCCACGGTAATGTGAGAGCATGTAAAAAGACCAACGCCTTGTATGAATATCCACTGGATTCGTACTTTTCGAAAGCTTCCGATGTTATAGTGACTTAGTTTCAAGCGTGCTTGATGGACAGAACGGGATGAAAGTGTCGACAGAGAATCATAACGCGGCCGAACCTGAAACTTCTCCGGATCAAACGGACTCCTCTGCTGAAAAAGCTTCAGATGTGGCTGGGAAAACACGGAAAAGGCAGCGCATCCGCCGTGCTCACGGCTATGCGTTGTGGTTTTATGTGCTCGCTTTCCTCGCGGTCGACACTTTGGGCGTGATGCTTCTTCAATGGAGCGCCAACTATGTGGAACCCTTCAGCGCCTTTCTCAACTTCGTGAACCTGATGTTCATATCGGGGCGTTTCGTCTTCATCCTTAATCTGTTGGTTCTGGGCGTCTTCTATTTCGCGCTTATCGCTGCAATCAACAGATTCTGGATAGCGACTCCGGTGTTCATCGCCATCGTCACCATTGTCGCTGTGGTGGAACGCATGAAGGTGATGGTTCGCAACGAGACCATTCTTCCCTCGGATCTGAAGATGGCCGGCACCAATACCACCAATCTTGCCGAGTTCATTCCGGCGGGCAGCGGCCGTCTTTTCATCAAGATCTGTCTCTTCCTTCTCGTCTTCATCCTTCTGTGCGTTCTGCTTGCCTACCGCGATGGCAAGGCGCAGCTTTTCACGCGGAACACCCGGCTGCTCGGAACGAACCTCGGCGTCTACATCACCGCCCGCATCCTGATCTTCCTCCTGCCCGCCGGTCTGCTCGTCAGCTATGCGTCATCCTTGGGGACTGTGGGAACGTGGGCCTACAACTTCTCCGAAACTCTCGGCGATGCCCCCAGACTATGGGATTCCGTCGAAGATGCGCAGGGCAATGGCACACTCATTGGTTTTCTACGCTTCACGAATCCGAAGGTTATGGACGAGCCGAAGGGCTATTCCAAGGCCGCCATGGAAAAGATCGCCAAAAAGTACGAGACCGCTGCCAAGGAACTGAACGAGGACCGGTCGGCGGACATGACGGACAGTTCCGTGATTATGATCCTTTCCGAATCCTTCTCCGATCCGACGCGCGTTCCGGGCGTGAAGCTCAACAAGGACCCGATGCCCAATATTCGTGCCACCAAGGCGTCCACCACATCGGGACTGATGTTGTCATCCGGCTACGGCGGTGGCACGGCGAATCTTGAATTCCAGGCGCTCACCGGCCTCAGCATGGCCAACTTTGATGCCTCCCTCAGTTCTCCCTATCAGCAGCTAGTGCCGAAGATGAGTTGGGCACCTACCTTCAACCAGCCGTGGAATGAGATGGCGGACGGAAGCCTTGCCTTCCACCCGTATTACAGCTCTATGTACTCGCGCCAGCAGAACTACAAGAAGTTTGGATTCCAGCATTTCTGGACGTTGTCGGGGCCTGAGTACATTGCACACACCGACAGGATCGACAAGAATCCCTACGTTTCGGACAAATCCTCGTACCAGTCGGTGCTCGACAAGCTCGAATCCACACAGTCCGATAAGGCGGACACCAAGTTCTATCAGCTCGTCACCATGCAAAACCACATGGGCTATGACAATTGGTACGACAACAACGAGTTTGAGGCGACCTCCTCCACTGGCACCGCACTTGGACCCGACGAGAACCAGCAGATCAACACATATTCCAAGGGCATGAGCTACACGGATACGGCCACCAAGGATTTCCTCAATAAGCTCGACAAGATCGACAAGCCCATTACCGTCATCTTCTACGGAGACCACCTTCCCGGCATCTACGCTTCCGCCAGCCGTGACACCGCGAATTCCGTGGCCCTGCACGAGACGGACTACTTCATCTGGTCGAATAAGGCGTCGGCCTCGCATGGACACAAGCTGTCCGCCGAAGCGGCCGATTACACGTCCCCGAACTTCCTCATGGCTCAGACCGCCGAGCACATGGATGCGAAGGTGTCGCCGTACCTCGCCTTCCTCACGGAACTGCACGAGCAGATCTCCGCAATGGAGCCTCCGGTTGCCAATCACATTCAGCAGTGGGGACGAATTCCGACGGGTGAGTATCTCAATCTCGATTCCAAGGGCAACCAGATCGAAGCCGACAAGCTGACCACGGAGCAGAAAGAGCTGCTTTCCGATTACAAGCTGATCCAGTACGACATCACCGCGGGGGAGAAGTACCTCGAGAACACCGGCTTCATGAATCTGCCAGGGAAGGACAAGGAAGCTTCGGCAGCGCCGAAGGCAGCCACTTCGTCCGACGATTCAGATGACGCTGACGACTCCGCCGACTCTGATGTTGCCTCTAGTGCGGACTCCGCCTCTGATTCCAGCGCAGATTCTTCGGAATCGTCGCAGAAGGCAGCGAACGAAACGGCGGCCTCCAGCTCGGCTGACGTGAAGAAGGCCGCGGTTGACGACTCCGACGAGTGAACGTTCGGAGACGAGACCGTATCAATAATCGGTATTGGCAATCGATACCAACAATGGGTACAACAATCGAAGCCGTATGGCACCCCGTGGTGTAAGATAAAAAAGTTGCTGTCGGCACCTGCCGGCGCACGCGCTACACCCTCCTGTCACGGAAAGTCCGTGACCTTTATGACCGAAGGAGGTGGGTGATGTCTGCGCATAAGTATGAAATGATGCTCATCGTCGATCCACAGGTTGACGATGCCAGTGTCAAGAAGCTTGTCGAGAAGTACCTTGAAGTGGTGACTGCCGGCAAGGGCACCGTTGATAACACTGATTTTTGGGGCCGTCGCAAGCTCGCTTACGAAATCGATGGAAAGACCGAAGGCATTTATGTCGTCGTCAACTACACCGCTGAGCCTGCAGTGAGCGATGAGCTTGACCGCCAGCTGACGCTGAACGAATCTATCGTCCGTACGAAGATCCTTCGCAAGGACGTCAAGTAAGAATCCGATTCTTGGAACGAGCTTCGTAATTCCAGAAATCGTTGAGTCGAAAGGCAAAGAAAATGGCAGGCGAAACAGTCATTACCATCATCGGGAACGTCACTGCGGATCCCGAGCTGCGCACGATCGCTTCGGGCGCTTCGGTCGTCAATTTCACCGTCGCTTCGACACCGCGAACCTACAACAGGAATTCCGGCCAGTGGGAGGACGGGGACGCTCTTTTCATGCGGTGCTCCGCGTGGAGGGACCTCGCCGACCACATCCAGGCCAGCGTCACCAAGGGCATGCGCGTCATCGTGCAGGGCCGTCTCAACCAGCGCAGCTACACGACGCAGGCGGGCGAGAACCGCACCGTGGTCGAGCTGCAGGTCGATGAGATCGGACCGAGCCTGCGCTACGCAACTGCCCAGGTGCAGCGTGTTCCTCGTGGTGGAAATTCTGGATTCAACGGAGGAAATTCCGGTAATACGCCGTCCGGTTATACCGGTGGCGCACATGCACCGGCACAGTCCGCACCTGCTCAATCGACTCCTTCTGAGCCATGGGCCTCGTACGGAAACTTTGATTCCTCATCAGGCTTCGGCAGCGCCGGAACCCAAGGCTCCTCTGACCCGCTCGGTCAGGGACCCATGGACGAGCCGCCGTTCTAAGTTTCAGGTCATCAGACTTTAGATATTTAAAAATCAGGAGAAATTATGTCACGTAAGAGGCCACAGCCACCGGTTAAGCCCTTCAAGAAGAAGCCGAACCCACTTAAGGCTGCCAAGGTTAAGGAAATCGATTACAAGGACGTCGCTTTGCTGCGCAAGTTCATTTCGGACCGCGGCAAGATTCGTTCCCGTCGTATCACTGGCGTCACCGTTCAGGAGCAGCGCGAACTCGCAAGGGCAATCAAGAACGCCCGCGAAATGGCGCTTCTTCCTTACGCTTCCAACGGCCGCTGAGAAGGAGTAGATCATGGCAAAGGAAACCAAAGTTATCCTCCGCAAGACCGTCTCCAATCTCGGTCGTCCCGGTGATGTTGTCGAAGTAAAGCCCGGCTATGCACGCAATTTCCTCATTCCTGAGGGTTTTGCCTTCGCATGGACCAAGAAGGCAGCTTCACAGATCGAGCAGATGAAGCGCGCACGTCGTGCCAAGGAGCTCGCTTCTCGTGAGGATGCAGTCGCCGCAAAGGCACAGCTCGACGGCACCGTCGTTGAGATTGCCGCCAAGGTGTCTGAGTCCGGCAAGCTGTTCGGCGGTGTTTCGCTGGACAAGATCGCTTCCGAGTTGGGCAAGAAGGGCATCGCCATTGACGCGAAGTCCATCAAGGTTGACCCCATCAAGAAGGTCGGCGATTTCGCTGCAACCGCACAGCTGCATCCCGAAATCTCCGCTCAGTTCACCATCAAGGTCGTTGCTGAGTAAGGTAGCGCCTGTCTCCGCTTCGGGAATCCTTCCGGGAGCGGTGCGGTAATACCGTATTCTTCAAAGAGCCTCCCACAGAGAAATCTGTGGGAGGCTCTTCGTTTAAGCAATCACTTTTGTTTAAGCAGGCGCTGTGGGCGTGTGACAAGCGCTGCATGCGTGCCCTGTTGGTTCTGTTCCTAGGCCGCATGTGCCCCAGTCAGGCGTCCGCATTGGTCCCAGCCTATGTCTCAGCCCATGTGGCTCAGCACCTTGCGGGCATGGTAGACACAGTGGCTGCTAGAAGTTGCTGCCGTTCCAGCCCCAATCGGGAGTAGAAAGGTAGCGGATATAGATACGATCCTGGGGAATCCCAAGCTCTTCGGTGAGTGCGGGCATGATCGCCTCGGTGAGCTTCTCCCAATTGGCGGGGCTGACTTCGGAGCGTCCATACGCGTTCACTTCGATGAAGGCGGCGGGCTTGGAGTCGTCTCCGCCGAAGTAGATGGGCATGTTGTCGTCGAAGGGGCACATGAGCCACCCCTCGGACTTGCCTGGAAGAATCGAAATCGCCTTTCCATAAACTGCCTTAAGATGGTCACGCTGCTCTTTGGTAGTGGATGTGCTGACATGCGTATAAACGACTGGCATTATTTCCTCCTGCGTCATTCGGAAGTTTTCTGATGAACAAAAATACCTTTCCTATTCTAGGTATGTCACGGCGTTGAAAGTGGTGGGGAAACGGCTGAGTTGTGGAGAAGAGGCGGCATTCGGCGTTATTTCAGTTGCTGCCAAGCTTGAGGTGTGTAGATTAGCGATGTGAAAAATTTGATTGCCCAGCTTCTTAAATTCGGTGTCGTGGGTGGAATCAGCTTCGTCATCGACTACGGACTCATGAATCTGCTGATTGCCGGATTCCACATGAATGCGACGCTTTCCGCAACCATATCCTTCATCGTCTCGCTGATTTTCAATTACCTCGCGAGCATGCATTTCGTTTTCACCCGCAGGGACGACATGGCCAAGTGGATGGAGATGCTGATCTTTTTCGTCTCGTCGGCAATCGGGCTCCTCATCAACGATGTGATCATTTGGATCGCAACGGGCGTGATGCTGCCGTCCGGCACCATCTACAGCCAGCACTCCACCTACCTGCTCTATGCGAACATTGCGAAACTGGTGGCGACGGTCATTGTCTCCGTGTGGAACTTCGTTATCCGCAAGTGGCTGCTTGATGCCCCGGCCGAGGGAAAACAGGCAAGTCCGTTGGCTCGGACGATTGGAAAGTGGTCGCTGGAGCACACGCCCAAGGGCTGGCCTCGGTGACACTGTGGTCGTAGGTCGTAGGTCGTAGGTCGTAGGTCGTAGGTTTGAATTGCCTCTGTGCGAAGATAACAGCTTTCGCACAGAGGCAATTACTTTATGTGAGCTTATTTTGAACTAGAGAGACACCTCTGTCAGCATGGGCTTCTCGGTGGAGGTGCGAATCTGTTTGAAACCGATGAAGGCGATGGCGAGTGCGGCAATCGCAAAGGCAAAGACGGTCGCAAACCCTCCCTTGGAACCGTTCTGGTCAATGTAGACGCCAGCGATGGAGGAGCCCATCGAACCGCCAATTGAATTCATGGCGCTCATCCACGCAACGGCTTCCGTGAAGCGGGCAGGTGGCACAAGATGCAGCACGATCTGATTGCCGTTGACCCATGTCGGTGCCTGGCACACGCCGATGATGAGGTAAATGATCATGATGGCCCACAGGTGTGAGGTGAACATGAACGAGCACATGCCGACGACGAGGACGGCGAGGCAGAAGTAGAAACGCTTCCACAAAGCGATCTGCCAGTGCTTTGCACCGTAGATGGTGACGCCGATGAGGGAGCTGATGGAGAAGCACGCGAACACGAAGCCCGTGAACTGCTGCATGTTCTGTTCCTTCGCCATGGCGATGACGGAAATGCTGGTTGCGCTCTGGAACGCACCGAGGCCGAACCAGGTGGCGCACAGAGACAGGAGGCCGGGACCCATGATGGAGTCCGCCTTCTTCGGCAGATGAAGGCTCAAGTGCTTGAGCCCGCGGCGGCGGCGTTTGGCGTCTTCTTCGAGAACTTTGTTCGCCACCAGCGTGCCCGCCACGTTGGCGGGGGAGGCGGCAGGCTGCGCGATTTTGAGGGCGAGTTTGGCGCGGTACTCCTTGCGGCTCAGACCGGCGGCGCGGGCCAGATCCGTTTGCGAGGGAGGTTCCGTGGTGAGCTCGCCAAGGAACATGAACGCGCCCAATAGAACGCAGATTCCCGTGAACGAAAAGGCCAGGACGCCGGAGATGACGGCCAGAATCGAGGCGAGGGGGTTGCCGACGACCCAGAGACACTCATCGAAAATGGAGGAGAGGCTCAGTGCGGTTTCTATCTTGCGCGGCTTGCCATTGAGAAGATGCGTCCAGCGGGTGCGGGACATCGCCCCCCACGGCGGGATTGCCGCAAGGAAAGGAGCAATGGTGAAAAGAACCCATGTGGGCGCATGGGAGGTGATGGCGGTAACCATGCCAATGGCGGCCGCCATCCAGACGAAGATGGTGGGAATCGAGACCTTGCGCTGTCCGAAGCGGTCGACGAGCTTACCGAGAACTGGCCCGACAATGGCCAGCGCGATTGCTTGGACGGCGGTGAGACTTCCTGCCAGACCGTAGGAGCCGTAGTAGTGCTGCACGGAGATGGTGATGGTCATGCCGATCATGGGGTAAGGCATGGCGGCGATGACGGCGCCGATGGCGAAGCGCGGCGAATGTGGCGTTGCTAGCAGTTCCGCATAACCGGAGAAAAGCCGGTTGTACAGTGCGGACCGAATCTGCTTGAACGACGCTTTCTTCATGAAAATCGATTCCTCCTTGTTTTTCTTTTCTTCGTTCCTGACATACGTCTGGTGTATTTTCTGGGATGGTGCTGTGGTGGACTTGCCGAGATCAGCGGTGATGCGGAAATTCAACGTCTACGAGGGAGCTCTCTTTTAGTTCGAACGCGGTGTCAGTTTAGTTCTTGACGTCCAGTGACACACGGTAGATTTGAAGAAGTATTGATTGTATTCCACGGCGATTACAGATCGCTTGGATACGGCCTGAGCGAAGGAGTCCACATGCTGGCAACCACGATTCATCTTGTACGTCATGGGGAAGTGGAGAATCCCGAACATGTGGTCTATGAGCGGCTTCCTGACTACCATCTTTCGGAACGGGGGCATCGCATGGCGGAGGCGACTGCGCGCTACATGGCCGCCAACAAGCGCATGTCCCAGGCGGCGGCTCTGTTCTCCTCGCCTCTGGACCGCACCGTTGAGACGGCACAGCATGTGCGCGACGCTCTCAACGAGAAGCGTGCGGAAACCGGCGGTGACCTTCTGGAGATTGCGACGGACGAACGACTTTTGGAAGCGGAGAATTTCTTCAAAGGCGAAAGGTTCGGTCATGGCGAAGGGGCGCTGTGGAAGCACGGGAATTGGCGGCATCTTCTGCGTCCCATGCAGCCGAGCTGGGGTGAGCCCTATGAGCACATCGCCGAACGGATGTCGGATTTTGTCTTTGAAAAGGCCGATGAGTATGCCGGTTCCACGGTGATTGTAGTGAGCCATGAGTCTCCGATCTGGACGTTGCGCACCTTCCTCGTTACGGGGAAACCTCAGAGCAATTTGCTCAAGCGTAAGACGGCGCTGGCATCGATCACCTCGTTGGTCATCGAGCCGGAAAGCCACAAGCTGATCGCGGTCTCCTATGCGAATCCGGCTGCGGATGTGGAATAGACCACACCTGTGCCTTCCGATTGGCGGGGAGCGAAACGGTCTGATACTACTGATGAGGAAGTACTTTGAAAGTTGCGCAAGGTGGCGCAGAGGAGGGATTCATACCGATGGAACACGTTGATATTGCGGAGACCGCAAGCATTTTTTCTCATTCCGGTGCGCTGGAACCTGTGGCTCGAGAGGTGAAGGAGCTGGTTTCGCTGTGGCCTTTGCAGGATGCCATGCGCATCGACAACGATGTGAAATACGGGGAAGAGCTCCAGGTTCGGGTGACGCGTGAGATGGCGGCGCGGATGAGTGGCGAGGACGTGACCGTTGCTGATGCCGAATACGTGTATGAGGGTGCCGCGGAGCAGATTCCCGGACGCCCGGATTCCATCACGACGGCACTTCTGGCGTCGAATGACGCCTATGACGATGTTTCCGGATTCTCCGATGACCGCGATGTCGAGCGTATTCTCAGCGTCGCCGAAACTGTTGGTTACACGTGGAGTGCAGAGGAAGTTGCGCAGTTGAAGCAGATCGTGACTTTCGTCATGGAGCGTGTGGGTGCCTCGCAGGACAAGGGCGAGAACGATGAGACGGAAGCGGAGATCGTTGATCGTCTGGCGTTGAGTGCCGCCTCGTATGCTGCCGTGCTCTCCTTGGGGGAGCAGTTTGCGAGCGTTGGCTTATTGTTCGTGAACGAGCTCAATGAGATTCAGGGGCTTCCTCGCCTCTTCGTCGAACTTTCCCAAAGTGACCTGTTTGTTCAACTGGCCGGCAAGATTGCGTCGGGGGATTCGCAGGCAGCCACGGATTTCATTGCCGACTATGCCGACGTGGCCAAACGGGAGTGTGTGAAGCACCGCGACGATGTTCTGTGGGATCCCGACGAGGCGAAGAAGCGTGCGAAGGAAGAGGACGAAGCCAAGAACAAGGCGGCGTTGGCGGCCAAGTTCAAGGACGTGAAGAGCAACGACGAGGGCAAGGAACCGGTCGAACTATAGGGTCGTTTCCGTTTCCCTGCCTTCGTCTTCACCTCATTGTGACTGCCGACTTCATTGTGGCTGCGAGGTGGAGCCGTTGCTGCTGCTGGTGTCGCCGTGACCATACTGATTTGTGGCATCCATATTCGGGTGGGGAGCGCCTGTACTTGATGGTGTTGGGCCCTCGTTTGTGTAGGGCGTATCCGTGAATCCGTTGGGATAGGCGGTGGGTGGCTGCGGTGTCTGTGATGGTTGAGGCATCATGCTTGGCGTTCCGTTGTTGTAGGGACCGTTATAGCCCGTAGAAGGTCCTCCGACATAGATTGCCGTGGGAGGGTACACCGTGTACTGCGGCGGCAGCTGTGGGTTGTCGAAGCGGACTCCCTCGACCTTGCTCGCCTGAATGGTGAAGACAAGGTTGACGATAGCGCCCGCCAAGCTCATCAGTATTCCGACCAGGATAAGGATGAAACCCCGTGACACTGTGGCGGAATCGATGCCCGAGAACAGGTGCTGGAACTCGTTGCCTTGATAATCGTAATTCTGAGCCCCATGAACTCCGGAAGCGAGGTAGCTGATACTGCTGCTGGCCGCACCATTCGTGTAGCTGCCTGAGCTGGAAATCGCAGCGAAGGCGATCTGTATAACGCCGACCACAACCAGGAGCACACCGAGGAAATGCGGAATGATGCTGGCGAGGTAGAGATAGCCTGAATGACCACTATCGTGGTAGCGCCGCACCGTGAGCGCGATCTGGGGAACAAGGATGCCAAGGCTGACGATTCCCACGATGGAATTTAGGAAGATGCTAAAGGGGCCATCGGTCAGATCAGTGAGCATGGAGACCACGAAGAAGAAGATGACCTGCCACATCATCATCCACCAATATTCGCTGCGCGAGGCACGCCCCGAAAAGGTCGCATATTTCTTGAAGAACCGGACGAAGGCCTTTGGTGCACTGATTCCATACACCGGTTGGCTCAGCTCAATGGTGCGCTCCTGTTGTGGTGGGAGAGGGCCATTCATCGGGGCGGTGTACATGGACTGTGGATTCTGGAACTGCTGAGGCTGCGGAGTGTTTGTTCCGTAGCCTCCATTCGTTCCGTAGGCACCGTAGGTTCCGTGAGCAGGTTGCTGGTTGCCCTGCTGCCCCTGTGGGACTGGTCCCCATTGTGGAGAGTAAGGAGAGTTCGGTTGTGTCATCGCTGCGTACCCCATTCTTGATAAACCCAGTACGAAATAATCTTTACGCATAAGAATGACACAGATTTCTGAGGATTTACTTCATTCCCCGATCAGCCCAGTCGTCTCGGTAGGCCAAACTAGTTGCCGGTCGCGAAATCCTGAGCGCTCGTCGTAAAGCCCCAGCGTTCCACTGCTGAGAGAATCCCCAGAAGAATTCCGGTGAGGACGACGATGATGAGGGTCGAAGC